>CAVUVO010000022.1:0-87606 GCA_963744945.1 uncultured Alphaproteobacteria bacterium
GGGCATCCGCCCCGTATCTCGTCACCGAAGCCGGAGGCAAGCCGACCAATCTGCAAGTGTCCGGCGCTCAGCTCGGCATTCCGATCGTGGTGCCGACAGGCGTCGCAGCCGTCGTCGCCACGCCGCCGGTTGGCGCCATGGTCGCGGTCCCGCCCGCCGCAATGGTCGAGCCGGTCATTCCAGCGCCGGAGGTTCTCTCCTACGTGGTGGGACAGCCAATTCAACAGGTCTTCGTCGACGGAGAAGTTATGGTCGGGGCGACCCTGCCCGCGGCCGTGCCGGTCTATCCAGTCCCGGCATCGCCCTACGTCTATTCCTACATCAACGGCCAGAGAGTCCTGGTCGAGCCCGCCGCCAGGAGAATCGTCTACGTCGTCAGGTAGACAAGAAAGTCTCGTGCCGAGCCGCGCAGGCTTCGCGTACGGCAAGACCATAGCGGCGCGCACAATTAAAGGGCGCTCCTTACGGAGCACCCTTTCGTGTTGCGGGCTTGGGGTCGGCTGTGGGAAAACGCAGGAACGCGATGAAACGGGCGACGCTAGATCTTGCGGGCGCGCTCGGCTTCCTGAATTGCCTCTTCGTGATACCAGCTGCCGCTGAACGCGGTCGTCGCCAGGCGCGACAAGGCGATGGCCGCAGCGGACTTAAACTCGTCACGCCGGCCGGCGACGGCAAAGCGGCCGCGCGGAGGGAACTGGTAGATTTCGGCCGATCCACGATCATGACTCGTCGTCATTGTGCGGCTCCTTTTTTTCTCGTTGTTGACGTCATTCGATTCGCTTGCGCGTGATCCGCATATAATGCAGGGCTCGCGCCTTTGCTCCCCCTTTATGCAGTCTGCCTCAAATAAATTCCTGATTTGACTGTACTTTAGGCACTCTCCGTTTCGCTCGTTTCCGCGCCAGTTTTTGTTCGTACGTACGCGGATGGAACGTAAGGCGAGCCGGGCGTTCGCATTTTTCACCCCGAAGCGGCATGCGGGGCGTTTGCGCGGTCCTTGGCATATTTAATGCTTAGGAAACGGCGGCAGTTGGCGGCCGCGCGCCGTTGACCGCTGGCGTGCGCGTCTCGCCCTTCCGGGTCATCAGCAAGAGAGAACCGAAAATGACAAAGTACAAGCTCGAGTACATTTGGCTCGACGGTTACAAGCCTGTGCCAAACCTGCGTGGCAAGACTCAGCTCAAAGACTACGACTCGTTTCCGACGCTCGAGCAGCTTCCGCTTTGGGGCTTTGACGGCAGCTCTACCCAGCAGGCCGAAGGGCATAGCTCCGATTGCGTGCTCAAGCCGGTGGCGGTCTATCCGGACGGCGCGCGTACCAACGGTGCGCTCGTATTGTGCGAAGTCATGTTGCCCGACGGCAGCCCGCATCCCTCGAACATGCGCGCAACCATCCTCGACGATCCGGGCGCGTGGTTCGGCTTCGAGCAGGAATATTTCTTCTACAAGGACGGCCGCCCGCTCGGCTTCCCGCCGACCGGCTATCCGGCGCCGCAGGGCCCCTATTACACCGGCGTCGGTTACAACAAAGTCGGTGACGTCGCCCGCAAGATCGTCGAAGAGCACCTCGACCTCTGCCTCTTTGCCGGAATCAACCACGAAGGCATCAACGCCGAAGTGGCGAAGGGCCAGTGGGAATTCCAGATTTTCGGCAAGGGCTCGAAAAAAGCCGCCGATGAGATGTGGATGGCCCGCTATCTGCTGGAGCGGCTGACCGAAAAATATGGCGTCGACATCCAGTATCATTGCAAGCCGCTTGGCGACACCGACTGGAACGGCTCAGGCATGCACGCCAATTTCTCGACGACCTATCTGCGCGAGACCGGCGGCAAAGCCTATTTCGAGGCGTTGATGGCGGCGTTCAAAGCCGCCAAGGACGATCACATCGCGGTCTACGGACCGGACAACCACATGCGGCTGACCGGCAAGCACGAGACCGCCGCCATCACCGACTTCACCTACGGTGTGGCCGACCGCGGCGCTTCGATTCGCGTGCCGCACAGCTTCGTCAAGAACGATTACAAGGGCTATCTGGAAGACCGGCGTCCCAACTCGCAAGGGGATCCCTACCAGATCGCTTCGCAGATCCTGATGACGATGACTCGGTGCCGAAGGAAGCCCTGAAGTCGGTTGCAGCGTAGTCGTCCCGCGAAGGGGCGCGCGCTTTCTTTGGTCAGCGATACGCCGGCGATCGGATAGTGAACAAACGATCGCCGGCGACGCTGCCGTGACCTCCGTCGGGATCGGCTGAGACCAGATTTTGTGCTAGAGAAGATGCATGACGAGCCGGTCAGGCATCACAATATTCGCGGTCCTTGCCATTGCCGCGCTGCTTGCGGCACCCGCTCTCGCCGAGACGCCGGTCGCCACCGCCACCTTCAAGTGCCAGGGCGGCAAGTCGATCGAGGCGACCTTCTATGCGAGTTCCGTCAACCTCAAGCTCAGCGACGGCCGGGACCTGACGGTGCCGCAGGCCATGTCGGCCTCCGGCGCGCGCTACGCCAACAAGGACGAGACCTTCGTGTTCTGGAACAAGGGCGACACCGCCTTCGTCACCGAAGGCAAGGACGGCAAGGAGACCTATTCCGGCTGCGCCACCAAGTGAGGTGAGGGGAGCGCCGCTCACTCCTCCACGAACGACTTCAACCGGGCCAAGGCGTGATCCCACTGCTCGGAAACGCGCTCGAGGTATGATTGAATCTCCTTGAGCGGCTCCGGCCTGAGCTCGAACAGGCTTTCGCGCCCGACGCGGACAGATCCGACGAGGCGGGCGCCTTCCAGGACGCGAAGATGCTTGGTGATCGCCTGGCGCGTCAGGGGCGAGCCTTTGGCCAGCTCGGAGATCGATTGCGGCGTGCCCTTGGACAGCTTGCCCACGAGCGACAGCCGCGTTTCATCGCCGAGCGCCGCGAAGACCACGGCGCGACGCTCGATCTCGCGCTCTCTAGGCCGCGCGCTTGACATGGCGTTCGATGTTCTGGAGCTGCTCGGTCCAGCCGGCTTCGTTCATGCGGTAGGCCTCGAATTGCCGATCCTTGGGAATGGCGTCGAAGCCAGTCTCGGTCACGGTGAGGAGCGTGCCGCCGCCTTTCGGCTCGAGCTTGAACTCGACGAGCGTCGCGGGCTCGCCCGAATAATCGACGTTGGGATCGATGGCGTAAGGGTGCCAGGTGAAGGAGAACAGCCGCTCGGGCTCCATCGTCTGCACGATCGCTTCCCACTTGATGTGCTCATAGCCGGGATAGGTGATCTGGCCCCGCGAGACTTTGCCCGGCTTGAAGGGGCCGTCGAGCTTGACGCGGAACCATTGGCCGAATTCGCGGTGATCGGTCAGCGCCCGCCAGACGCGGGACACGGGCGCTTTAAGCTCAATGCGCTTCTCGATGATGTTGGTCATACGCAACCTCCTGGTTGCTGGTCACCATATAGGATTGCTTCCTATACGCAACCTTTTTGTTGCATATAACGCCTATGAGAACGGGGTGGCTATAGGGCCCGGTCTCGGGCTAATTTCAGGGCGGCGGAGGGGATGGGATGCGCGGGCACACCCTGGTCATTATCCTTCTATGTGCGGCCCAAGCTTGTGTTTTTGGGGCGGTCGGCCTTGCGCGCGCCGAGGATCAGCCGGCGCCAGCTGCCCAGTCCTCGCCAGTACCGGTCCCTGAGCCCTCAGCGGCACCTGGTCCAGAACCACAGCCATCGGCCCAAATGCCATCCGGCGCACCGGCAGCAGCCGAGCCCCAACCGCCGGAGACGGCACAGGCTCCGGCCTCCGCTGATCCGGTGGTTGCCAGCATTCGCTCCAAGCTTTCCGACCCTGCAATCCGCAAGGATGCCAACAACGCCGATCTCGCCGCTCTCGAAGCGTTCTACGCGACAAGGCCCGGCGCCCTGTGGGTGACGGAGATGGGCTTCTCGGCAAGAGCGCAAGCTGCCCTGTTCGAGATCGGGGAGGCAGAGGATTGGGGCCTCGACCCCGCCGCCTTCGAGTTGCCGCCGGCAGACGCGCTGCCACGGACCCCGGAAGAGCAGGCCATCGCCGAGATCAAGCTCGATCTCGCCATTCTGAAATATGCGCGCTTCGCGAAGGGAGGACGCCTCAACCCGCCGGAGGTGAGTGGGCTCTTCGACCAAGCGCCGTCTTTGCGCGATCCCAAGATCGTGCTCGCCGAGGTCGAAGCTGCCGAGGCGCCAGATGCCTACCTCCAATCGCTGCACCCCAAGCACGAGCAGTTCCAGCGCCTGCGCAAGGCTCTGCTCGAGGCACGCGGCAAGAGCGAGGAGGGGCCTGCGCCTGCTGATACCGCAAAGCCTGCCGACACCGCCGCGCCTGCCGAGGATGCCAAGAAGACTGACGGCGCCAAGAAGGCTGCCGCCAAGACGCCGGCCGACAAGGAACGCGACATCAAGCGGCTTGTCCTCAACATGGAGCGCTGGCGGTGGATGCCGGAGAATCTCGGCGCCGTCTATGTGTGGAATAATTCGCCCGAGTTCATGCTCTATGTGATGAAGGACGGGAAGCCGATCTTCGCCGACAAGACCCTGGTCGGCACGCTCAACTACGCGACGCCGGTGTTCACCGCCGACATGAAGACCATCGTCTTCAATCCTGATTGGATCGCGCCGGAGACCGTGGTGAAGGAGAATGTCTGGCCGCATTTGCGCGAGAGGAACTACTCGATCCTCCGCGTGCATAAGCTCCAGGTGAGCTACAACGGCAATCGCATCGATCCGGAGCGGGTCGATTGGAACCGCGTCAACCCGCTGAGCTACACCTTCCTGCAGAAGGCCGGCCCCGGCAACAATCTCGGCAAGATCAAATTCCTCTATCCCAACCGGCACACCGTCTACATGCACGACACGCTTCCCGTTCGGAAGAAATACTTCAACACGGCATCGCGCCTGGTCGGGCACGAATGCGTGCGCATGGAGAAGCCGCAATCCTTCGCCGAGGTTCTACTCGCCGAGGACAAGGGATGGAGCGCAGCTCAGGTCAAGGAGCTGTGGGACAAGGGCAACAACAGCGCCGTCTCCATCGAGCGGTCGATCCCGGTGCACATGGTCTATTTCACGGCGGTCGCCGACGACAATGGCAAGGTCTCCACATTTGCCGACGTCTATGGCCTCGACCGCAAGCTTGCCGCGGCGCTGTTCGGCAATGCCAACGGCTTTCCGCCGCCTCCGCCCGATACGAGCAAGCCGCCGCCAAGCGAGACCGGCGTAACGCGGTCAACGAGCAGCAACGGCAGCCGGACCGCGTCAGGCGGCGGCATCGCGAGCTCGATCGGCGGCTTCTTCGAAGATTGACGCCGGCTGTCGGCACCATTCAGCAGCGGTTCAGCCGGCACGGCATAACAGCGCTGGGATCAACAATGGAGATCCCCCATGCGCATCCAATTTGCTTTGCTTTCCGTTGCCTTCAGTGCCCTCTCAGCCGTCGTCACGGCGAGCCCGGCGCAGGCGAATTGCTATGAAAACTTCGGCTGCACCGACAGCGAATATTTCGCCGTGCACCAGCTGGAGCAGGCGAGCTGCCAGGTCCTCTGGGAGGTTCGCAACACGATCTTCAAGGAGCGCGGCTATTGCTTCGGCACGGCAAAGGCGGTCAAGGCCTTCGGCAATGCCGGCTGCCTCTATGACGACGTTGCGCGCGTGCCCCGCAACGATTTCGAGCGCGCCAATATCAGCGCGGTCAAAGGTGTCGAGAGCAGCAAGGGTTGTTAACTGTGGGAGAGCGGATCCTGCGCCCCGAAAAAAGCACAGTTTCGGGGCCAGGATTGGCCCACGGCGTACCCGCTTCGGTTGTTGCCACGGGCGCGCCTGCTGACTAGCCTTCCTCGCGTTGTTGCCCGTGTCCCCGAGATTGTGAGGTGGAGACATGACGTTCCGAGCGCTCTTGGCGGTCGCGATCGCAATGCTCGTGATGGCCGCAGCACCTCAGCGCAGCGAGGCGGCGACCGGCGCGGAGATCGACGCCGACGTCTATAAGACGCTGCAAAGTTTCGAGCGCCAGATCGGCGGCGCCCGCGACCTCGCCGGCAAGGCTGCGGGGATTTTGGTGTTTCCCTCCGTCGTGAAGGCAGGGATCGGGCTTGGCGGCGAATACGGCGAGGGGCTCCTCATCATTCGGGGGAGACCCGGCGGGTACTACAATATCGTCTCCGGCTCTTTCGGCTTTCAGCTCGGCGTGCAGGTGCGGTCCGTCATCATCATGTTCATGACGGAGTCGGCGCTTGCGAGCTTCTCGAGCACCTATGGCTGGAAGGCCGGCGTCGACGGCTCGATCGCCATCGTGACGCTCGGCGCCGGCGGCGCCATAGACACCGAGAGCCTGACGAGCCCGGTGCTCGGCTTCATCCTCGATCCGGCGGGGCTCATGTACAATCTGACGCTGGAAGGCTCGAAGATCAGCCGCATCACGCGCTGAGTGTTTCGGCGTTCAGCTCCGGAGCGATTTGCGGTAATAGACCACTCGCTCCGTCTCCTCGAAGCCGAGCGCCTCATGCGCCTTCTGCGACGCTTCATTGTGGAGGTGGACGTCCGAGGCGAACTCAGAGCAGCCTAGGCTCGCCGCCCAATCCTCGACGGCGCGGCAAAGCTTTCGCGCGATGCCGCGGTGCCTGAACTCCGGGTCGACATAAAGCCCTTCGAGGAAGCCGACGGGGGAGGCGGTACAGCCGTTCACATAGTCCCGGCGCAAGGTCGCCTCGGCAAAGGCGATGACCGCCGCGTTCTGGCCGCGTGCGATCAAGGCGATCTGATCGTCAGGACGTTCGAGAATGGCTGTCGCTTCGAGCCTCAGTTCTTGCTCGCTCTCATGCGGCCACAAGGCTCGGCGCAGCTTCACCCACTCGTCCAGACAATCCCCGGTGCACCGCTCGACGGTCGAACTCACCGCTTCTTGCGCGACGTGGTTCTGGTGGTGCGTTTCTTCGTCGTCGTGCGCTTCGTCGTCGGACGCTTCGCTTGCGCTTTCTGCGCCTTGACCCGATCGGCTTGAGCCTGGCTCATGTCGCCGTTCTTCACGAGGGCGGAAATGCAGACGTTCGACACGCGCTTGATGGAGCGCGACATGCAGGCGCGCAGTCCCTCTGTGCCGACCTTGTACGCCTTGCAATAGCGCTGATAGTCCCCCTTGCAAGCCGACTTCACGTGGTCCGAAACATCCGCCAACGCTGGAACCGAGATGAGAAAGAGCGCGGAAATTGCAGCGTAGACGGCAGTAGAATATCTGGTTTTCACGTTACTCAACCCTGTTGGCCGGGAAGACTTCGATTGCATCCCGGACTGTTCTAGTTTGCGCTTCGCCTCAAGACGGCTGGCGGCACTATCTACATTTGACAAATCCCGGCGGCAAGCTTGCCGGGAGCGCCCTCAGCTACCGCAGTTAACGAAGAAGAGGAAGCCTATGCTTGGTCTGGCGACCCTGCTCACGAAGTATGGCTCATTTGCGGTAGCCGGGGTGGTTTGCCTGGAAAGCATGGGCCTGCCTTTGCCTGGCGAGGCGATACTTATTGCCGCGGCCATCTATGCGGGCAAGACAGGGGGTCTCGGCATTGCCGAGGTCATTGCCGCGGCTTCCGTTGGCGCCATCGTGGGGGACAATATCGGGTATTGGATCGGGCGGGAAATCGGCTTCCCGCTGCTCGTTCGCTATGGGCGCTACGTCGGCCTGACCGAGCAACGCATCAAGGTCGGGCAATATCTCTTCATGCAGCATGGCGGCAAAATCGTCTTCTTCGGCCGCTTCGTTGCCCTTCTCAGAGTCCTCGCCGCGCTCTTGGCCGGCGTCAATCGCATGCCGTGGCCGCGCTTCTTCGTCGCCAATGCTGCCGGCGCTATTCTCTGGGCGACGGTGTTTGGCCTGGGCGCCTACACGCTCGGCGAAGACGTCGAGCATCTCACCAAACCGGCGGCCATCGCCTTGGGCCTTGCCGGCATCAGCTTGATGATCGCTTGGGTGCTGTTTCTGCGCTCGCATGAAAGAGAGCTTCAAGCAGAAGCGGAGCGCGCTCTTCCCGGTCCGCTCATCAAGCGCACCATCAAGCGTCCGAGAAAGAAGCAATCAGCGCCGCGCTGATCGCGTCCGCGATGGAGTGTGGGAAACCTCACACGCAAGGTGTGGCATCCGCCACATCGCGACCTGATGAAACGAGCCACAGTCTCCTCACGCTCAAGATGGTCTTGAGTGCTTGTAGAGGAGACACAACGATGCCGAACATCGCACGATGCGCGAGCGCACTCGCGCGCGTCATTCTGTTTGCGGCGGGGTTCGCAATTATCGCCACCACGGCCGAGGCGGTCCCGGCGATTTCGCCAACTGGCGCCGCCAGGATGGAGCAGGAGAAAGCCGACGCGCGGGAGCAGGCGCTCAAGATGCAGGAGCATGCCGCGCCCATACGAGATGCCGCGCGCATTGAATGCATGCTCACGAACAGAGACACCGCTCGGTGCTGAATCGCGGCTCTGATGAATTGGCGCGACAGGGACTGGGGCGCGGCCCGCGCCGTGCCCCAGTTCGCGTCACTCAAGCCTTCGGCGGCAGCGGCTGCGGGTTGAGCTTGTGCGCTTTCCAGGCCGCCTTGCAGGCCCGCCTAGAGGAAAAGCGCTTCATCAAGTTTTTTGGGTAAAGTGGTGCGTGAGCTCCGCATCACCGGGAGGGCCGCTGAACGCAGCCATGCTCGTAAGAGATGGCCGCTTATCCGGCAGCTCGGCTCTCAGGAGGGTCACTCACGCACGCAAGAACAGCATGCGCTCTTTCACCACTCGAGTCGATCATCAACTTTGCCGGTGTAAACGGCGAGTGGATCCTTGCCGCCCGCCAGGCCATAGGCGCGCTGCGTCACCTTGTTCAATCCCTGCTCGACGGCGACCCGCGTCGCCTCCAATTCGTCCGGTCCTGCGCCGTCGGGCACCACGATCGGATCGCCGACGACGATGGCGAGCTTGGAGAAGGGAAGGTTGAGGGTGAACGCGCTCCAGCTGTTGAGCGCGAAATAGCGGTTGGTCGCCATGGCGCAAGGCACGATCGGGCGCCCGGAAAGCTTGGCAAGGAGCGCGATGCCGATACCGGCTTTCCGCGCGGGGCCGGGTGGGGCGTCCGCCGTCAGCGCGAAGGTCGCGCCGTCCTTCAGCGCGCGGAGCGCGCCTCTGAGCGCGGCAGCACCGCCGCGGTCCTTGCGTCGTCCGCCTGCGCCTGCGCCGCGCACCACGCGCATGCCGAAACGCCGGATGGTGTTGGCGAGGATCTCGGCGTCGCCGTGGCGCGACACGATGATGGCGATGTCGGTGTCTGTTTCGGGCCTGATCGCCGGCACCATCATGAATTGCCCATGCCACATGGCGAAGATCTGCGGATGCTGGGAGAAGAGCTTGCCCTCGGTGTCGGGAGGGTCGCGCAGCACGCGGCTCGTGCGAATGACGAAGCGGATGTAGAACTCGGCGAACGCACTTCCGAGCGCAGTGATGACGTTCGAATGGTAAAGCACCCTCAGCGTCGCCGCCATGCCAGCTCCGTTTTCCGCTACTTCATCACGAGAGCCGGCGCGAGGACGCCCGCGCTAAGCGGTGTGCGCGGTCTCCCAACCGATCCGGGTAACCCCAAGGAGCTGACACCTAAAACCGGACCAACCTCGCCCATGTGAGGCGAAGAAAACGGTCGGCGTGTGGCAGCGACGTTGAAAATAGTTTCCGCGCTTGCAGGCAACACTTTCACTGCGTTTGCGTGGCAAAACACGCGCCGAAGCAGTCTATGGCTCAACCGCCTCGGCAATAATGCGAAATTGATCCTGAGACTTTATTTTAGACGCTTCTTGGCGACGACTGAGCTTGCAAATGCTTGTCTTCAGGCCCATATAACAGCTCTACGGCGCGCCCAAGGATGGGCGCGGACTTCGACCACGGCAAGACATCGCGCCGGCACCCGGCACATCTCTTTCCCGAACGCGAAATTCCTAAGGTCTGAAAGAGGGCGACTTCGGTCTCCTTCGAGATCGAGGAGCGCGCGTTGGTCGCGGCAACAAGCCGTTGAAGTCGAGCTTGCCACGCCGGCCTTCGTGCTCAGGCACGGAGCGACAGGTAGGCTCGCAAAATTACGTGGCGTCCTTGCGAATAGCGGGGACGCCACTGTTAGCGCCTCTCAAAGGCGCTTGGCCCGGCCGGCATTCAAGTAGAGGAGCAACACCATGAGCAACATCGACTACAAGGCAGAGGCGGAGCTCTTTCCCTCGCGGCGCCGCAGCCTGAAGGGCGGCCTGGTCGGCTACAAGCGATTCAAGTCGGCAGCCGAAGCCATCCGCTTCGCCGTCGAGGAACTGCCGCCTGAGCTTCTGCTCGGCGCCTATCTCGAGGTCGAGGAGGACAGGTTCGACAGCAGGGCCATCCAGCGCCTCTACGAGGACGCAGCCTATCCGCTCAAGCGCCGCGCCGCCTAAGCCGCGCGCAACGCCGTACGTCAGACAAAGACCACAAGAAAGGGGCTCGCTCTGAAAGTTTTCGTTCGCGACAACAATGTTGAACAGGCTCTCAGAGTCCTGAAGAAGAAGCTCCAGCGCGAAGGCCTTTTCCGCGAGATCAAGCGGCGCCGCGCCTATGAGAAGCCCTCAGAGCGGAAAGCGCGCGAGAAGCAGGAGGGCATCCGCAGGGGAAAGAAGGCGGCGCGCAAGCTCGCGCAGCGTGAAGGCCTGTTGCCGATGCCCAAGGCCAAGCCGCGTCCCGCGGCCGGAGCGCGATAGCAGCGTCATCGTCATACCTGCAGGTGCTCGGCGCATCGCGCCTGAGATGGCATCGTCATCCTGAGGTGCTCGGCGCATCGCGCCGAGCCTCGAAGGATCCTAGCGCACGGTCGCGAATTTCAGCCGCTCCACGAAGAACGCGCGCACCAGCGCCTTGTCTTCCATCGCCTCGGACAGCGCGCCGAAGGCGAACAGCGGCACAAACACCAAAAACACGATGAACTCGGTGGCGATCATCTCTTTCACCGTGCCGCCGCCAAGATCGGCGATCGACTGAGAGAAAGTCTTGCCGTGCACCCCCATGCCGATCACCGCGTCCTCGATCACGCTGAGGATGGCGACGAAGATGGTGAAGGCGATGGCCTTGTACAGCGTCTGCCAGATGAGCGGCCTGTCCCGCAGGCCCTCGCCGATATGCAGCGCGCGTCCGATCAGCATGAACTTCGCGACGAGGATGGCCTTGATCGCGGCAAAGCCCCAATAGCCCCAATGCACGCCGTCGGCTTCCATGATCGCCGACTTCAGGAACACGAGCGCACTGAACACGATGAAGAGATAGAGCGTGAGGAAGAAGAGCTCCTTCGCCTCGGTCTCCGCCCGTTCGGCGATGGCGGCCTTTGATGGAAGTCTGTTCACCGCTGTCTCCCTCTCTCATGCAATGACCCCAGCGCTGTCAAAGACAACGCTGGGGCTCATGGCTAACGTAAATTGTCCGGCAATTCGGTTGTCGCGTTGCCTGCTGCTAGCAAGGCCGGCAAATGCACGCTTTGTGGGGACCCATTGGCCCCGCATATTTAGTGCAAGACCATTTGGTGCCGGCAGGGCAGCGGCGCGTGCCGAACATGCATCCCGCCTTTTGCACCGCTGAATAGCTCTTGATCACGGCGAGCGAGTTGGTGGCCCCCGCCAACGGCGTTGCTTCGGCCTTCCACATCAGGACTCCAGCAAGCGTCATTGCCGAGGTCATACCCAAGACAAGCAGGTAGTTGGTCATCTTTGGCTCCGTGGTTGTCGTTGCCTGAACACAAGCAGCCCCATCTTTTTAGGCCTGGGGGAGGGGATGCGCCAAGTCTCAAAAGACCATCATTCCGGCGCAAGGACTCCAGCAACCCGCGCCTCTGCCTTCGAGCGAACACGGAGATGCGCCGCGCTACGGCGCTGAAGTTGCACGCTGTTTGGTCTTCGTGCCCATGAAACGGGCAGAGGCCGGGCTTGTCAGGCAGCGCTCAGGGTCTAAGCTGAAGCCAAGTCACTCCAGCGGGGAGAGCAAAATGTCCGCTTCAACAGAGTTTGCCACCAGCCTGCCGTTCCTCGGCTACAAGCAGCGGAACGCCGTCCTCGACAATTTCTTCTACGACACCACGCGGCTCACGCTGGAAGAGAGGGCGAAGCTCACGCCGCTCGCCGATCGCGAGGGCAGCATCATCGTCGTGCCGCCGAGCAACTCGGACCGCAAGATCCGCCATTACACCCGCGCGCTCCGCTTCATGACCAAGGAGGGGCCTGCCATTCGCGCCATCGCTGTTGCCGGCGTCGGAAGCTCGGCGCTCGGCACCGCGGCGCTTGCCCGGAGCATTGCCGATGCGCTCGACGCCGACGTCGCCGGCATCGTCACCGGCTATGGCCTGTCCGACATGATGAGCGAGGCGCTTGGCGGCTGGTTCGCCTTCGGTGCCGCCGACCGCATCAGGCACACCATGGAGCGCGCCTTCGCGCGCATGCGCCCGGCCGCGCTCGCCGATAGCGTCACGCCGGGAAGCGATGCCGCGGCAACGCTGTCGGAGATCCTGCTCGCCGCTCCGCCCAAGCTCGACACGCTCGTCGCCCACAGCAAGGGCTCGCTCATCGTTGCCCACGCGCTTCAGCGCTATGTCGACGATCTCGAGGGCGACGACAGCCCGCTCTTCAAGCGCCTGCATATCGTCACGCTCGGCGCCGTGGTCGGGGTGCCGGCGGAGTTCAAGCATGTGAAGCAATATCTCGGCGCGTATGACTGGTTCGGCGGGGCGAATTCGAGCCTCGGCGTGAAGCATGAGCGCGTGCCGGGGGTGAGCCATCATCTCAATCCTGGCTTCCCCTATCATATGAGGGTGGCGCCGCTGCTGAATGGCGGCGCTGGGGGGGTTGCGCCGCGGCTCCTGCCCAAGCCCGCGCTCGAGGTGACGTTCCCGCCGATGCCCATTCCGCCGGTCGAGGTGCCCAAGGTGGCGAAGCCAGCGCCCGCCGCCGCCAAGGCCAAGGAGCCTGTGCGCAAGCCTGCGAAGAAAATGACCAAGCCGGCGGCTCCAGCTCCGAAGGCGGCACCCGCTCCGAAGGTCGCGCCTCCAGCGCCGAGACTCGTGAGCTCTGCGCCGAAAGCCCCTGCCGCCGAGGCGAAGCAACCGAGCGTCGCCGCCAAGCAAGCGGTCAAGCCGGTGCCGAAGAAAGTAATGAGGGCGCCGTCCCGCCCGGTCCCCCCCGTCAAGGCCAAGACCGCGGCGGCGAACGGCAAGCTCGTGGTGAAGAAGTCGAGGAAGGGGGTGCGCTGAACCGCGTCCCGCTTCTCAGGCGTCCTGCCAGTAGGGCCGCGCACGGAGCCGCGCGAGCCAGGCATCGATGTTCTTGTAGGGAGTGATGTCGATGCCGAGCAGGGCAGGTGCTGAATCGAAGCGCGGGCCGATGAGAAAGTCGACCACGCTCAACGGGCCGATCACGTAGTCGCGGCCTTCGAGCTGCTTGTCGAGCACCGGCAGGAAGCGGGCAAGCCGCGCATGGGCGTCGGCCATGATGCCGGGATCGAAGCCTGGCTGATTGAGCACCTTAGGCTTGATCAGCATCTCCCAGGCGAGCGTGTCGATGGCTGCTTCCGCCCCGCCGACCCACCAGCAGATCCACTGGTCGATCAGCGCCTGGGTCTTCGGATCGCCGCCCCCGCACAGCCCGCGCTCCGGCCGCTTGGCCGAGAGATATTTGAGGATCGCGGGCGACTCCCACAGCACGAAGCCATCCTCCTCCAGCGTCGGCACCCGGCCATTCGGATTCATGGCGAGGAATTCGCGGGTGCGCGTCTCCCCGATGCGCGGATCGACCGGCACCTTGTTGAGCGGGATGCCGAGCTCGGCCGCGAGCAGCCGCACTTTGCGCGCATGCGGCGAGGGCTGGAGTTCGTAGAGCGTGATGGTCATGGCGTGTCCTCTGGTCCCTAGTTAGCGGCCCTCATTCAAGAAGCTCACCACCGACTCGTTGAATCTTTGCGGGGCTTCGAGGTGGATGAGGTGGCCCGTGCCCTCGAAAACTTCGACGTTTCCCTTGGGCATCTTGGCGGCAAGCTCGCGCGCGAGCTCGACATTGTGGCCCATCTTGCCGCGCAGCGCTTCAGGGGCCATGTCGCGGCCGGGCGCGACGTGGTCGTTCTCGCCCATGAGGAACAGCACTGGCTGGGTGAGAAGCGGTATTTCGGCGGCAACCGGCTCGCGCCAGATCATCTGGTAGGAATTGACGTAGGCCACGAGCCAGCGCGGGAAGTCGGCGCTACCGCGGATGCGCGTGCGTGCCTCGACATAAGGGTCGAGCGCCTCGGGCGGCAGCGTAAGCTCGTAGGCGGTCATCAGCCAGCGCCGGTAAAACTCAGGCGTGACCTTTGCTTCCTGCTCGATCAGCTTCTCGCTCTGCGCAGGCGGGACATAGAGGCGGTAGTCCTCAAGCCCTATCGGCGCGGCAAGCACCATGCGCTCGACACGTGCCGGATAGGTACGGGCGAAGCGGGTGGCGAGCATGCCGCCCATGGAGTGAGCCACGATATCGACGGTCTCGATACCGAGCGAATCGAGCAGGGCCGCGGTGTTGCGGGCAAGCGCATCGAAATGAAGATCGGTGAGCGGCTTCGACGATTTGCCGAAGCCGATCTGGTCGGGAACGACGACGCGGTAGCCGTCGGCGGCGAGCGCCTTGATCGTCGCCTGCCAATAGCTCGAGGGGAAGTTGCGGCCATGCAGGAGGAGCGCGGTGCGCCCATTCGAATCACCCTCTGGCGCCACGTCCATATAGGCCATGTTGAGCCGCTCGCCGCCCTCGGGGATCACGAACATGTGTACCGGGTAAGGGTAGGCGAAGCCTTCAAGCCCAATGCCGAGCGGCTCTTCGGCGAGAGCCGGGGCTTGTGCCCCGAAAGCAGCAACAAGACGAGAGAGGCCGCGGCCAAAGCCAGTTTTTGCATCGCGCCCCGAGCCTCAAGACATGACATTGGTCCGGCGGCAAGCTAAGGGGCGGCGCGCGGCGAAAACATGACAATCAAGCCCGTAGGCAAAGCTCAAAGAGGCTGCTATCCCCTTCCTCTCTCCCCGATTTGGCGGGCGCAATTTTGCCCTCTCCAATGGCTAGGGTCTGCGTTGGGGGGTGCGTGCGTCGAAAGACGCGACACCAAAACAGCAAACAACAATGATCAAGCGCTTTCTCATTGCCGGCATTCTCGTCGCCCTGTTTCTCGGGGGCGTCGGCTATTTCAACCTCGTGTTCAAGCCGGCGATGATCAAAGAGTTCGTGGGAAAGATGGCGCCGCCCGCCGCCACGGTCACCGCCGAGCGCGCCGGCACCAAGGAGTGGGTCGACCGGGTCAAGTCGATCGGCACGCTGATGGCCATCCAGGGCATCGACGTGGCGCCTGAGGTCGCGGGCATCGTCAAGGAGTATTACTTCGAGAGCGGCAACGATGTGCCGGCGGGCGCCAAGCTCGTCGCGCTCGATACCTCCGTCGAGGAAGCCGATCTCGCCAGGAACCGCGCAATTCTGCTCGAGGCGAATGCCGATCTCAAGCGGCAGGCGAGCCTCGTCAAAAAGGAGTTCGTGTCGCAGGCGGTCGTCGATACGACCACGTCGAAGCGCGACACGGCCGCGGCTTCGGTGCAGCGCATGGAAGCTCTCATTGCGCAGAAGAATATCGCCGCACCCTTTGCCGGCAGGCTCGGCCTTCGCCGCATGGAGAAGGGGCAGTATGTGAAGGCCGGCGATCCGCTCGTCTGGCTCCAGTCGCTCGACCCGATCTGGATCGACTTCCCGGTTCCGGAAGGCGATCTCGGCAAGTTGAAGATGGGCGCGCCGATCGAGCTGACCGTCAGCGCCTATCCCGGCCAGGTGTTCAAGGGCGAGATCGAAGCCTTCGACGCCCGCATTGCGCAGGACACGCGCACGCTCATGGTGCGCGGGCGCCTCAAGAATGCCGACCACAAATTGCTTCCCGGCATGTTCGCCAATGTCGGCGTGCTGGAGGGCAAGCCAAAGGAGCTGGTGACGGTGCCACGTACCGCGGTCACCTACGGCCTCTATGGCGACAGCGTGTGGGTGGTGAAGGAAGGCCCGCCGGAGCCGGAGAAGACGGCAAGCGTCGGCGAGGTCGCCGTGCCGGCGCCGAAGCTCACCGTCGAGCGCCGTTTCGTGCGCGTTGGACCGAGCGAGGGCGACCAGGTGGCGATCCTCGAGGGCGTGAAGGCCGGAGAGCAGGTGGTGACCAGCGGCCAGCTCAAGCTCCATCCCGACGCCGCCATCAAGATCGACAATTCCCGGCCTCTGACGCCCGCCGCGGAGCGGCCCAAGCAGTAGCCGCCATGTCCTTCACCGATATCTTCATCAAGCGGCCGGTGCTTGCCAGTGTGGTGAGCCTGCTCATCTTGCTGATCGGCGCGCAGGCAGGCTTCAAGCTGCCGATCAGGCAGTACCCCGAGCTGTCCAACACCACCATCACGGTGACCACGGTCTACCCCGGCGCCAACGCCGATCTCATCCAGGGATTCATCACCGTGCCGATCCAGCAGGCGGTGGCGAGCACGGAGGGCATCGACACGCTGGTCGCGACCTCGACGCAGAATGTGAGCACGGTCACGCTCAATCTGAAGCTCGACGCCGACCCCGACCGGGCCATGACCGACGTGCTTGTCCAAGGTCGCGCAGGTGAAGGGCATCCTGCCGCGCGAGGCCGACGACTCGGTCGTCACCAAGAAGACGGGCGAGGGGTACGCGCTGATGTACCTGTCGTTCAATTCCAAGGTGATGAACTCATCGCAGATCAGCGACTATTTGAACCGCGTGGTGCAGCCGAAGCTCCAGACCATCGACGGCGTCGCCAATGCCGAGATTCTGGGCGGGCAGATCTTCGCCATGCGCATCTGGCTCGACCCCGACCGCATGGCGGCGCTCGGGGTGACGCCGCTCGACGTGCGCGCCGCGCTCGCCAACAACAACTTCACCTCGGCGCCTGGCCAGGTGAAGGGCGATTTCGTGCAGACCAATATCGACGCCAAGACCTCGCTCGACAATCCGGCGGCCTTCGGCCGCCTCGTGGTGCTGAACCGCGGCGACGCGCTGATCCGCCTGACCGACATCGCCGAGATCGAGCTCGGGCCGCAAAGCGCGGATTCCTCTTCCGTGTTCGACGGGCTGAAAGCGGTGTTCATCGGCGTCTACGCCACGCCGACCGCGAACCCGCTCACGGTGATCACCAATGTGCGCAAGGCCGTGCCGGAGATCCAGCGCGAGCTTCCCGTGGGGCTCGAAGCGACCATCGCCTATGACGCCACCAACTTCATCCGCGCCTCGCTGTGGGAGGTGGTGAAGACCTTGAGCGAGGCGGCGCTGATCGTCGTCGTGGTGATCTTCCTGTTCCTCGGCAATCTCAGATCGACCATCATCCCGATCGTCACCATCCCGCTGTCTCTGATCGGCGTGCTCGGGCTGCTGCTTGCGCTCGGCTACTCCATCAATCTGATGACGCTGCTCGCGCTCGTGCTCGCCATCGGCCTCGTGGTCGACGACGCCATCGTCGTGGTGGAGAACATCTACCGCCACATCGAGGAAGGCAAAAAGCCGATGGAAGCCGCGCTCTTGGGCGCGCGCGAGATCGTCTATCCGATCATCGCCATGACCATCACGCTCGCCGCGGTGTTCGCGCCGATCGGCTTCGTGTCGGGCCTCACCGGCGCGCTGTTCAAGGAATTCGCCTTTACTCTCGCCGGCGCCGTGCTGGTGTCCGGCGTGATCGCGCTGACGCTCTCGCCGATGATGTGCTCGCGCCTGTTGAAGGCGCACAATGCCGGAGGAGGGGGCCGCTTTACCGCCTTCCTCGATCGCATGTTCGACGGACTGAAGAAGCGCTATCAGCGCAGGCTGCACGGCACGCTCAACTACCGGCCGGTGACGCTGCTCGTGCTCGTTGGCGTCATCGCCGCGACCGGGCTCATGTATATGACCTCGCAGAGGGAGCTCGCGCCGGAAGAGGACCAGGGCATCCTGTTCACCCTGGTGAAGACGCCGCAATACGCCAATCTCGATTATCTCGAGGATGCCACCCAGCAACTCTACAAGGTCTACTCCACGGTGCCCGAGAAGGAGCACGTGTTCACCATCAACGGCATGGGCGACGTGCATCAGGGTTTCGCCGGCATCCTGCTCAAGAATTGGGGCGAGCGCACGCGGAGCCAGAAGGAGGTGCTGACGGAGCTCGAGCCGCGCATCTCGAGCATCGCCACGGCGCAGGCCATTGCCTTCTCGCCGCCGGCGCTCCCCGGCTCGGTCGGCGGACCGCCGATCCAGTTCGTCATCACCACGACGCGTGACGCCCGCGAGCTCGCCGACGTGCTTGCCGATGTCGAGAAGTCGGCGCGCGAAAGCGGCATGTTCATCTTCTCGGATTCCGACCTTCGCTTCGAGACGCCGCAGATCGAGTTTCATATCGATCACGACAAGGCGAACCGGCTCGGAATCTCGATGGCCGATATCGGCGGCTCGCTGGCGACGCTGCTCGGCGGCAATTACGTCAATCTGTTCGACCTCTACGGGCGCAGCTATCGCGTGATCCCGCAGGTGCCGCGCGACTTCCGGCTCAACGAAAGCTGGCTCACGCGCTACCAGATCCGCACGGCTTCGGGCACGCTCGTGCCGTTGTCGAATGTGGCGACGATCACAAGGACGGTGCAGCCGAACGCGCTCACCAACTTCCAGCAGCTCAATTCGGCGACGCTGTCGGCGGTGCCGTTCCCCGGGCGCACCGTCGGAGAGGCGATCGAATTCCTGAAAGACAAGGCGAAGAGCTTCCCCGAAGGCTTCTCCTACGACTTCCAGGGCGAGAGCCGGCAATTCGTGCAGGAGGGCAACACGCTCGTCTACACGTTCATCTTTGCGCTGGTGGTGATCTTCCTGGTGCTCGCCGCGCAATATGAGAGCTTCCGAGATCCGTTCATCATTCTCGTGGCGCTGCCGACCTCGATCTTCGGAGCGCTGATTCCGCTCAATGCCGGGCTCGCCAGCATCAATATTTACACGCAGATCGGCATGGTCACCCTGATCGGCCTCATCTCCAAGCACGGCATCCTGATGGTGGACTTCGCCAACAAGCTCCAGGCTGACAAGGGGTTCAGCCGCCGCGCGGCCATCGAGGAGGCGGCCGCCGTGAGGCTCAGGCCGATCCTGATGACCACGGCGGCCATGGTCGTGGCCATGGTGCCGCTGCTGATCGCCAAGGGCGCCGGCGCCGCGAGCCGCTTCGATATCGGCGTGGTGATCGCGGCAGGCATGACCATCGGCACGATCTTCACCCTGTTCGTGACGCCCGCGGTCTATACCTTCCTCGCCAAGGACTATCAGAAGGCGCGAGCGAGGGCGGCTGAGGGCGCGCCATCGTCTGAGCATGAGCCAGTTCCCGCCTTGGCCGGCGCCGATGTGCCTGCAAAAGCGGCAGACCGGGAGGTCGAGGCCGGCGAACTCGCCACGCTGGTGAGAGAGGGCCGGCCTGAGGAAGGCCATTCGGCCGAGGTGCTTGCCTTCAGCTCGGCTGCGGCAGCGGCCTCGCCTGGGCCTGAGAAGCCCCGCAAGGGCCGTCGGAAACCTCCCAAGCCGAAACCGCTCACCCCTGCCGCCGAATAGTCCGGTTTACTCAATTCCTGTGAGCCTCTAGAAGAGCCGGGCAGAGCGCGGGGGTCCGACCATGTTCGCCAAACTACTCATCGCCAATCGTGGAGAAATCGCCTGCCGCATCATGAGGACGGCGCGGCGGCTCGGCATCCCCACGGTCGCGGTCTATTCCGATGCCGATCGCGACGCGCTGCATGTCGAGATGGCGGACGAGGCGGTGCGCATCGGCCCTGCCGCAGCGAGCCAATCCTATCTCGACATCGCCAAGATCGTTGCCGCGGCGAAGGAGACCGGCGCCGACGCCATCCATCCAGGCTACGGCTTCCTCTCGGAGAACGCGGCCTTCGCCCGCGCGCTCGCCAAGGCGCGCATCACCTTCGTCGGCCCGAACGTCAAGGCGATCGAGGCGATGGGCGACAAGATCGAATCGAAGAAGCTTGCCGCCAAGGCAAAGGTGTCGACGGTTCCGGGTCATCTCGGGGTGATCGAGAACGCCAAGGAGGCGACGAAGATCGCCGACGAGATCGGCTATCCGGTGATGATCAAGGCCTCTGCCGGCGGCGGCGGCAAGGGCATGCGCATCGCCTATAGCCGCAAGGAGGTGGAGGAGGGCTTCAACTCGTCGAAGTCGGAAGCCAAGTCGAGCTTCGGCGACGACCGCGTGTTCATCGAGAAATATATCGAGGAGCCGCGCCACATCGAAATTCAGGTGCTCGGCGACAAGCACGGCAACGTCATCCATCTCGGCGAGCGCGAATGCTCGATCCAGCGCCGCAATCAGAAGGTGGTCGAGGAGGCGCCGAGCCCGTTCATCGATGCCGAGACACGCGCCGCCATGGGCGCCGAAGCTGTCTCGCTCGCCAAGACCGTCGGCTACGACACTGCGGGGACCGTCGAGTTCATCGTCGACAAGGACCGCAATTTCTATTTCCTCGAGATGAACACGCGGTTGCAGGTCGAGCATCCCGTGACCGAGCTCGTCACCGGGCTCGATCTCGTCGAGGCGATGCTGCGCGTTGCCGCAGGCGAGAAGCTCAAGCTCAAGCAGAAGGACGTGAAGCTCGAAGGCTCGGCCGTCGAGGTGCGCATCTATGCCGAGGACCCCGTGCGCAATTTCATGCCCTCGACCGGGCGGCTGATCCGCTATAAGCCGCCGCGCGAGGGCACCACGGTCGACGGGCTGACCACGCGGCTCGACTCCGGCGTCGTCGAGGGCGGCGAGATCTCGGTCTATTACGACCCGATGATCGCCAAGCTGATCACCCATGCGCCGACGAGGCTAGAGGCCATCGAGCATATGGGCGAGGCGCTAGACGCGTTTGCCATCGACGGCTTCCGCCACAACATTCCCTTCCTCTCCGTGCTGATGCGCAACAAGCGCTGGCGCGAGGGACGGCTCTCCACCAAGTTCATCGCCGAGGAATTTCCCGGCGGATTCAAGCCGCCGCTGCCGACCGGCGACGAGCGTGACGCGATCGTCGCCATCGCCGCCACCATCGACCATATGAGCAATCAGCGCCGCCGCGCCATCACCCAGCAAATGCATGGCGAGCCGGTACAGTTCGCCGAGGTGCGCATCATCGAGATCGCCGCCGCCGCCGAGCGGGTCACCGTCGCGGGCAAGGTCGAGGGGCCCTTCACCGTCATCTTCGAGGGCGGCGGCAAGACGATCAGCCTTGCCTCGTCCTGGTGGTTCGGCGATCCGGTGTGGAAGGGGACGATCGACGGCAAGCCCGCCTTCGTGCAGATCCGCCCGATCCTCAACGGCTACGAGATCACCTATGAGGGCGTCGAGGTTGCGGTCAGGGTGCTGACCGAGCGCGAAGCCGAGCTTGCCGCCCTGATGTTGATCAAGGAGAAGGCCGACACCTCGAAGTTCCTGCTCTGCCCGATGCCCGGCATGGTCGTGTCGCTGGCAGTCGACGTCGGGCAGGACGTGCGGGCAGGCGACACGCTCTGCGTCGTCGAGGCGATGAAGATGGAGAACGTGCTGAAAGCCGAGCGCGACGGCAAGGTGACCAAGGTGCTGGCCAAGCCAGGCGACAGCCTCAATGTCGACGCCGTGATCCTCGAATTTGCGTGAGCATGGCCGAGGCCGCCAAAAGGACCGTTAGTGTCAGGATCGAAGGACGCGTGCAGGGCGTCTATTACCGCGCCTGGACGGACCGGACCGCGCGGGAGCTTGGCCTCGACGGCACGGTGCGCAACGCCAATGACGGCAGCGTCGAGGCGGTGTTCTCAGGTCCCGCCGACAAGGTCGCCGAGATGCTGCGGCTTTGCGCCGACGGGCCGCCGGACGCGCGCGTCACCAAGGTGACGGTGACCCAGGAAGGCGGCTCGGCGCCGCGCGGCTTCAAGGTCATCGGCACGCATTGGCGCTGACCGCGCCGAAGACCTCCTCGAAGGCGGAACGAAGCGCGGCGTCGGCGCGCTGCATGTCGGTATCGACGCCTAGCGCGGCGAGGCTGGTCACTGGCGATGTCAGGCCGCAGGGTACGATGCCAGCGAAATGCTCCAAGTTCGGATCGACATTGAGGCTCACGCCGTGAAAGCTCACCCAATGGCGGACGCGGACGCCGATGCTGGCGATCTTGGCCTCGCCGACAAAAACCCCGATCTGCCCCTCGCGGCGCTCGCCTTCGACACCGAGGCGCGCGAGCGTGGCGATGAGCCAGTCCTCCAGCGCGTGCACGAAGGCGCGAACGTCGCGGCCGCGCGCCGATAGATCGAGCATCACATAGGCCACGCGCTGGCCTGGGCCATGATAGGTGAAGCGGCCGCCGCGGCCGGTCCTGAATACGGGAAAGCGCGAAGGCATCGAGCAGCTCTTCCGGCGCTGCGCTGGTGCCGGCGGTGTAGAGGGGAGGGTGCTCGAGCAGCCACACAGCCTCGGGCATACGGCCTTGAAGGATCGCCGCGACGCGGGCCTCCATGGCCTCGACCGCGGCCTCGTAAGGCACTGGCGCGGGGCTCACGTGCCACTCAACCGCGGCGGGAGCGGGGGTTTCGACGGAAAGTGTGGCGGAGCCGGTCAAAGGGCAACCTCAGAAGCGATGGAGCCAAACCTAGCGCTTTCAGGCTCGCCTTGCACCCACACGCCATGTTTGCTAATGCAGCCAGTCCCCGCGAAGCAGGCTTGCAGCGGGGTGGACTTACAGCCATATCCCGGGGTAGGAACCTTGGGAATTCCCATGCGGTCGTGGCGGAATAGGTAGACGCGCAGCGTTGAGGGCGCTGTGGGCATAGCCCGTGGAGGTTCGATTCCTCTCGACCGCACCACTCCCCAAAATCGGCGTTGATCTCATTTGCATTGTTCGCCGCTGCCCGCACCGGATGAACAGGTGCGGGTAGAGGTGTTCTGCCGGCATTCACCAGCTTCCCAATTTCGCGGCAGGACGTTGAGGGCGCGATTCACCAACTTTTAGAGGTTGCGGCCGATAGTCTTCCTCTCGGGGGAAGCACCCATGAAGTTGGTGTTTGCTATTGTCGCCTCTGTGGCGATCGGCGGCTGCGCGGTTCTGGCTGGAGCTGGCCTCGGCGGCGCTGGTGGTTTCCTCGTCGCCGGCCCGCCTGGCGCAGTTGTCGGTGCTGGTGCAGGCGCGGTTGGAGGCGCTGTCGGCTCGACCATGAGGCGATGAGATGTTCCTGGCTTGGCTCGGTATCATCGTCTTGATGTGCATGATCTGGGTCGTGCTCGACGTATAGACGCTGAAATGAACCTCGAACACATCGTCATCGCCTATTTCGTGGTCGCCTCGATGGTTTTCTTCTTGGGCACATTTATGCTCAGTGGTGGCGACATGCATGCCTCGGGTGTCACGCAGTTCGATGGCGCTTATCTGATCTCTCGATCTCACTGACACTGACTCGCGGAGGCTTCCGAGGCCCTGCCGATGACGCGTTTCGTTGCTCTCTTGCGCGCGGTGAATGTCGGCGGCACCGGCAAGCTGCCGATGGAAGATCTGCGGTCGCTGTGTGCCGACGCGGGCTTCGCCAAGGTGCAGACCTATATCGCGAGCGGCAACGTCGTCTTCACCTGCGGCAAGTCCGAGACGCAGGTCAAAGCGGTGTTGGAGGCGAGCCTCGCCGAATACGCTGGCAAGAAGATTGGCGTCTTCGTCAGGACCGCGGCGGAGATGGCCGGCGTCTCGGCGAACAACCCGTTTGCCGATGCGCCGTCCAACAGGGTCATGGCCTTCTTCCTCGACGCGCCACCGCCCCGCGATACGCTCGATCATGTGACGGGCAGAAAAGATGAGCGGATCGCGCTCGGGACGCGCGAGATCTACGTCCATTACGGCGAGGGCATGGGCACGTCCAAGCTCAAGATACCCGCCGCCAAGCTTGGAACGGCGCGGAACATGAACACCGTCGCCAAGCTCGCCGAATTGGCAGCCCAGCTCTAGGCGCGTTGCCGCAGGTTCCCTGTGCGCTGCGGCCATTTTTGGGCTGGAGATTCGCTCCTAACAAGGCTTAAGTGGCGTGGATCCGCCGTGCCTGTTTTGCAGGCCGGAAACGGCAATCTCGCAAAGCGTCGCCCCCTCGCGTCGATTGTCGGTTACGGAACCGGCGGCCTTGCTCCAGCTTGAAGCCCTGTAGGAAACCTCGATCGGAAGCGCGGGATGCAGGACGCGGCAGACGAGATCACTTTGCGCGACGAGGAGGGGGCGCTCCGCGCCGACTTCCTGCACGCGGTCGAAGCCGCCCTTGAGGCCGGCGATACCAAGACCGTACGCGAGCTCACGCTCGATCTGCACGAGGCAGACCTCGCCGACCTCATCCAGCTGCTGCGCCCTGACCAGCGCGAGCCTCTCATCGCCGCGCTCGGCCGCGACTTCAACGCCGCGGCGCTCTCCGAGCTCGACGAGGGCGTGCGCGACCAGGTGCTCGAGGAGATGCCGAACGAGGCGGTCGCCGAGGCGCTCCAGCAGCTCGACTCTGACGAAGCGGTCTACGTCATCGAGGATCTGGACAAGCAAGACCAGACCGACATCCTCGCCAAGCTTCCGTCCTTCGAGCGGGCGGCCATCGAGCGGAGCCTCGAATATCCCGAGGACTCGGCCGGCCGCATCATGCAGACCGATTTCATCGCCGTGCCGCCGTTCTGGTCGGTGGGGCAGACCATCGACTATATGCGCGACGCCGAGGATCTGCCCGACCGCTTCTATGAGGTGTTCGTCGTCGATCCCTCCTTTCATCTGATCGGCTCGGTGGCGCTCGACCGCCTGCTGCGGTCAAAGCGTCCGGTCAACATCGAGGAGATCACCGAAAGCGAGATTCATCCTGTTGCCGTCGCCTCTGACCAGGAGGAGGTGGCGCGCACCTTCGAGCGCTACAATCTCACTTCGGCGCCCGTGGTCGATCCCGACCAGAGGCTGCTCGGCGTCATCACCGCCGACGACGTGGTCGAGGTCATCCAGGAAGAGGCGTCGGAGGATATTCTGCGCCTTGGCGGCGTCGCCGGCAAGTCCGTGTCGGATCCCGTCTGGGAGACCACCAAGCACCGCTTCATCTGGCTGTTGGTCAATCTCGGCACGGCAATCCTCGCCTCCTGGGTGATCAGCCTGTTCGACGCCACCATCGAGCAGATGGTGGCGCTCGCCGTGCTCATGCCGATCGTCGCGTCCATGGGCGGCAATGCCGGGACGCAGACCATGACGGTGGCGGTGCGCGCGCTCGCCACGCAAGACCTCGGCGCGGTCAACGCCGCCCGGGTCATCGGCCGCGAGACCATCGTCGGCCTGCTCAACGGGCTCGTGTTCGCGCTGATCATGGGGCTGATCGCCTTCTACTGGTTCGGCAGCGGGCAGCTCGGCATGGTCATCGCCGCCGCCATGGTGATCAATCTCCTGGTGGCGGCGCTGTCCGGCATCCTCATCCCGCTTGGGCTGCATGCGCTCGATCTCGACCCTGCCATCGCCTCTGGCGTGTTCGTCACCATGATGACGGACTGCGTCGGCTTCTTCGCCTTCCTCGGCCTTGCCGCGCTGTGGCTGATGTAGGGGCCAGGCCAACGCATGTTCTTCTATCTCGCCAAGGTGCTGTGGTTCCTGCTCCAGCCGTCCACGCTCATCGCGCTGCTCATCGCCTATGGCTCGATCCTGATCTGGACTGGCTGGGCGCGCTGGGGGCGGCGCTTCGTCAGCGCCGGCGCCATCCTGCTGCTGATCGCCGGCCTGTCGCCGCTCGGCAATGCGTTGATCCTGCCGCTGGAGGACCGCTTCCCGCGCACCAATCTCGATCAGCCGCCTCCGCCGACAGGTTTCATCGTGCTTGGCGGGGCAGAGGACAGGCTGGTTGGGACAGCCCGCAAGGCTCCGACGCTGAACGAGGCCGGCGAGCGGATCGTGGAGACTGTGATGCTCGCCCGCAAATTCCCCGAGGCAAAGATCGCCTTCAGCGGCGGCGATGCAGGCATTCTTTATAAGTCAGGCACCGAGGCGGCTGGCGCGCAGCGCCTGCTCACCGAGATGGGTGTCGCGACGGACCGGCTGATCTTGGAGTCGGATGCCCGCGATACCTATGAGAACGCGGTCTATCTCAAGGCTGAGCTCGGCAGGCTCGACCTGCTCGGGCCCGGCAAACGCTGGGTGCTGATCACCTCCGCCTACCACATGCCGCGGGCCATGGCCTCCTTCCGCCAGGCGGGCTTCGATGTCGAGCCTTGGCCGGTGGACTACCGGACGCGGGGGCGTGCCGATCTCACGCGGCCGTTCGACAAGGTCTCGGAAGGATTGCGGCGGGTCGACGTCGCCACGCGGGAATGGGTCGGGCTGTTCGCCTATTGGCTCGCCGGGCGGAGCGACTCGGTATTTCCCGCGCCGAAGGTGGCGGCCTTGGGCTGCGACCTCGCTACGACGCAAGGCGGCAGTCCGCCAAGCTCCCCATGTCGACCCAATCCTTGAGGTAGGTCGCGGCGCGGAAGTCGGCGCCCTCTTCGCCGCCATAGGTCGCAACCATCTCGCACAGCACGCCGAAGCGCGTGCCTGCGACTGCCTCGTCCCACATCATCGCTTCTTCCGCGCCAAGCAGCCGGAAGCGTGCCGTCACGTCGTGCCGCCAGACGAGGATCGCTTGCGGCTCGGGGAGGAGCTGCGCGGGCGGCGGGGCAGTGTCCTCGCGCAAGGCGGACCAGATATCTGCGGCGTTGGTCGTGAAGGTGAGGCGGATCGCCGTGGGATGCGGCGTGAAGACGAGCTTGGCCCAGAGCTCGGGCGCGATCTCGGCGAGCTTTGCGAGTTTCAGCGGTTCGGCGTCGGGCCCATCGAAGGCATCGGCCAGCGCCTTCTCCAGGCGCGCGATCTCGGCAAGCTCGGGGTGCTTGGCGAAGCCGGCGTCGGCTTTGAGAAATTCCGGTACGTGGCGACCGAAATCCCGCGCGCTCTTCCGGTCAGACGGGTGGGCGGCGATATAGGATTTGGCGAACTTGGCGAAACCGGCATCGCCGAGATAAGCATGCAGCTGCTCGTAGTCGTCGGCCAGAACCTCGGCGAGGCGCGCGACATAGGCGTGGCGGTAGACGCCGAACAGCGCTTTGCGCTCTTCCTTGGCGCTGTCCCTGATCTCGGCAAGGATCGTGTCGTCGCCGGCAAGGATGCCGCGCTGGAAGCTCTCCTGAAGGTCTTTGAGGCTGCTCATTCCGCGGCGGCGAGGCGAGGGGCGCCCAGCACCTCGCGGGCGATGCTCCGCGCGTGGTCGAGCTCGTCGACCAGCTCGGCAAGCGGTGGAATGTTGTCGTCGCGCTCGATCATGGTGGACACCGGCCCGAAATGAGCGACGGCGGCACGATACACATCCCACACCTCGTCGCAGACCGGATGGTCATGGGTGTCGACGATGTGGCTCTCCTCATGGCTGTGCCCTGCGACATGGAACTGCACCACGCGGTCGCGCGGCACGCCGTTGAGGAAGTCGTCAGCAGAGAAGCCGTGATTGTAGGCGCTGACATAGACATTGTTGACGTCGAACAGGAGCCAGCAATCGGCGCGGTTAGCCACCTCGCTCACGAACTCCCATTCGGTCATCTCGGATTGGCCGAAGGTGACGTAGCTCGATACGTTCTCGAGCGTGAGCCTGCGGCCAAGGAAGTCCTGCACTTGACTCACGCGATCGACGACGTGGTCGAGCGCTTCGCGCGTGTAGGGGATGGGCAGGAGGTCGTGCAGGTTCACGCCATGCACGCCCGGTCCAGCAGAGATGATCCGAGATCCATTTCGGGTTGACGCGGGCGGCGAGCGCCTTCAGCCGTGTCAGATAGTCGAAATCGAGCGGCGAGGTGGAGGCGATGGAGAGCGACACGCCGTGCATCACCACCGGATAGCGCTCGCAGATCCGGTCGAGCATGCGCAAAGGCTGGCCGCCCTCGACCATGTAGTTCTCGGAGAGGACCTCGAACCAGTCGACTTGAGGCGAGCCGTTGAGGATCTCGGCATAATGCTGCGGCCTCAGCCCCAAGCCAAAGCCCAGGAAGGGCGGTTTCGCTGCGGACACTCGCGTACCCTCCTTCGCGTCCCAGGTCGGAGCCGGCGCGCGGCCGCGGCCGGCTCTGGCCTGGTGCTTAAGTCTTAGCTCTTCTCGAACGTGCCGCCCTGGTCGGCGCATTCGGTGTTGAGCATCTCGATCCAGCCTTTGCCCTTGCAGGCGTTCTTGCCCTTGCAGTCATTGGCGGCGGTCTTGCAGGCGCCCTTGCCGGCACAGCCATTCACGCCGAAGCAGCGGCCCTTGAAGGTCTCGGCATTGGCCGTGGCGATCAGGGCTGCCCCCGACACGATCAGCGCGGCGGCGGTCATGGCGATACTAGCACCCGATGTCTTGGTGAGCTTCATTCTTCCTCTCCTCTCGCATGAGTTTTGCGTTTGTGGCACTGGCGGCGGCGAGAGCCGCCAAACGAGCTATAGCGGGAATTGGCTGCGGTCTTGCGTCACTCCTGATCACGCTTGCGTCAGTCTTCCGTGACTTTTCCGCAGGAAATGAGACTGCCCCGGTTGGGTAACCAATCCTGGCGGGATAGGATGGCCGCGTGATGACTGCTGCTGGGACCGCGGGGACATGACGATCCATCTTCTCAAGCTCTGCGTCGGCTGTGACACGGTCCAGGACCTCAAGGACTGGCAGGACGACAGGCTGAAGCAGCTCAAGCGCGCCGGCAAGACGCCGGAGCTTTGCCATCGCACCTTGCAGGCGCCGCGCCGGCGCGAGGAGGTGCTCGACGGCGGCTCGCTCTATTGGGTGATCAGGGGCGTGATCCTCGTCCGTCAGCGCATCATCGACCTCAGGCCCGACACCAAGGATGACGGCATCGCCTGTTGCGGCATCGTGCTCGATCGCGGTGCTTGTCGCCACGCGCGCGCAGGCGCGGCGGGCGTTCCAAGGGTGGCGCTATCTGCCTGCCGCCGACGCGCCGGCGGATCTCCGCGTGGTCGGCGAAGATGAGGGCGACATGCCGAAGACCATGCGCGCCGATTTGCGCGAGCTTCGCCTTATCGATTTTTAGGCGCGGTCGGTAAATTGTCGATCAGCCGCGTGGTGCCAAGAAAAGCAGCGCCCATCACGCGGGCAGGGCCCCTGATCGGACCGAACAGCGGCGCGAGCGTCTCCGGATCGCGGACCGCGACATAGTCGACGCGGAAGCCTTTGCCCTCGAGCTTGAAGCGGCCGGCGCTGGTCGCCGCGTCGCAGCCTTCGCCGTTGGCGAGGCTCGCGGCGGTCTCGGCCAGAACCTGATGGAGGATCGGCGCCGTCTTGCGCTCGGCGGCGGAGAGATAGCCGTTGCGCGATGAGAGCGCGAGCCCGTCCTCTTCGCGCACGATGGGGGCGCCTATGATCTCGACCGGAATGTTGAGATCGCGCACCAGCCGCTTGATGACGAGGAGTTGCTGAAAGTCCTTCTCGCCGAACACCGCCGCGTCAGGTCCGCATTGCAGCAGGAGCTTGGTCACGACGGTGGCCACGCCCTCGAAATGATTGGGCCGCGCGGCGCCGCACAGATCCTCGGTGAGGCTCGGTAGGCTCACTTTGGTGGCGAAGCCAGCTGGATACATCTCGTCCGTGCTGGGGATGAACACGAGGTCGACGCCGGCTTCAGCGAGCTTCTTCACGTCGCCGGCCTCGTCGCGCGGGTAGCGCTTGAAATCCTCCTTTGGCCCGAACTGAGACGGGTTGACGAAGATCGAGGCGACGACGCGCTTGCCGTGGCCCTTGGCGACGGCGATCAGCGACAGATGCCCGGCATGGAGCGCGCCCATGGTCGGCACCAGGGCCACGGTCTCTCCCGCTTGCCGCCATTTGGCGACCTGCGCCCTCAAGTCCTTTGCGGTTCGTACAGTCGCGATCGAGGAAGCCATCTTACATCCATGGGCGAGTTGATCTTGAGGAGGTCTAATAGAGGATTCCGAGGCGACCCGGAATGATGTCGATCAAGATAGGAGGAGGAGGGCTCAAGGATTAGAATTTCCTCCATGGGAGAGCCAAAACTCAAGATCGGCGAGAACCTATCCTTACCGCGCCGTGCCGGCTTCCGCGATGCGCTGCTCGCTGATGAAGACCAGCTTGTCGCTTCCCTGATCGAGCGCGCGAGATGCAGCAAGGAGGAGCAGAGCGAGATCGCGCAGCTCGCCGAACAGCTTGTGCTCGCGGCGCGGGCAGGGCGGCACGAGGCTGGCGGCGTCGATTCCTTCCTGCATGAATATGGGCTGTCGAGCCGCGAAGGCGTGCTGCTGCTCTGCCTCGCCGAAGCATTGCTGCGCATCCCCGATGCCGCCACTGCGGACCGGCTGATCGCCGGCACCATCGGCTCGGCGATTGGGGGCGGCATCTCGGCCAGTCGAGCTCGCTGCTGGTCAACGCCTCGACCTACGGGCTGATGCTGACCGGCCGCGTCATCGACTGGGGCGAGGGCGAGGGCAACACGCCGGCGGCATGATCCAGCGCCTGATCGGGCGAAGCGGCGAGCCTGTGATCCGCCAGGCGCTCCGCCAGGCCATGCGCATTCTCGGCGGCCAGTTCGTCCTCGGCCAGACCATCGAAGAGGCGCTCGCCAATGCCGAGGACGAGGCGGAGCAAGGATATCGCTTCTCCTTCGACATGCTGGGAGAGGCTGCGCGCACCGCCGACGACGCGGAGCGCTATGCCGCGCGCTATCACGAGGCGGTGGAAGCCATCGCCGCGTGGGCGGGATCGCCGCATTTGCGCGACGAGCAAGAGCTGCACACGCGGCCCGGGCTGTCGGTGAAGCTGTCGGCGCTGCATCCGCGCTATCAGCCTGCACAAGAGGCGCGGTTGCGGGACGAACTGCTTCCGGCGGTGCGCGAGCTTGCGCTTGCCATGCGCGAGGCGTGGCTGCCGCTGACCATCGACGCCGAGGAACAGGACAAGCTCGAGCTGAGCTTGGCCCTGGTCGAGCCGCTGCTCACCGATCCGGCGCTTGCCGGCTGGAACGGGCTTGGGCTTGCCGTTCAGGCTTATGGCAAGCGCACGCTCCCGCTGATCGATTGGCTGTCGGGGATGGCTGAGGCCACGGGACGGCGCATTCCGGTGCGGCTGGTCAAGGGCGCCTATTGGGACAGCGAGATCAAATGGGCGCAGGAAGCAGGGCTCGGGGGCTATCCGGTGTTCACCCGCAAGGTGAATACCGACGTCGCCTATCTTGCCGCGGCGCGGACGCTGCTCGCGCGGCCTGACCAATTCTTCCCGCAATTCGCCACGCACAACGCGCATACCATCGCGGCCATCGCCGTGCTGGCGGGAAACCGCGATTACGAGTTCCAGCGGCTCTACGGCATGGGCGAGGCGCTGCATCGCGAGGTGGTGCGGCCTGAGGCGCTGGGCAAGCCATGCCGCATCTACGCGCCGGTCGGCGGTCACAAGGATCTGCTCGCCTATCTCGTGCGCCGGCTGCTCGAGAACGGCGCCAACACCTCCTTCGTCAATCGGCTCGCCGACGACGAGGCGCCGATTGCGGCAATCGTCGCCGATCCGGTGGAGAAGGCGGCGAGGCTCGAGCCAAAGGCCAATCCGCTGATCCCGGTCCCGCCGGATCTGTTTCTGCCGGAGCGGCGGAACAGTCTGGGGCTGGCTCTGTGGGACGACGAGGTCCGCGAGCCCTTGCTCGCCTCCATCAAGCAAGCGCTGGCCACGCCGGCGGAAGCAGGCCCCATCGTCTCGGGTGAAGTGTTAGAGGGTGTCGAGAGCGTCGACATCACCTCGCCGCATGACCGCAGGGTGATCGTCGGCACCTGCCGCTCCGCCGATCCGCCGGCCATCGACAGGGCACTGTCCGCGGCCAAGGCCGCCTCTCATGATTGGGACGCCTTGGGCGGAGAGGCCCGCGCTGCCATCCTCGACCGCGCCGCCGATCTGTTCGAGGCAGACCGCGCCACGCTGATGGGGCTGATGGTGCGGGAAGCAGGCAAGACGCTCGGCAATGCGCAGGGCGATCTCCGCGAGGCGGTGGATCACCTTCGCTACGCGGCGGCGGAGGCGCGCCGGAGCTTCGCCGCGCCGCGCGAGCTCAAGGGGCCGACCGGCGAACGCAACGAGCTCAGCTTGCATGGGCGCGGCGTGTTCGCCTGCATCTCGCCCTGGAACTTCCCGCTTGCCATTTTCACCGGGCAGCTCGCGGGCGCGCTCGCTGCCGGCAATGCCGTGGTAGCGAAGCCCGCCGAGCAGACGCCGCTCACCGCCTTCCGCGCCGTGAAGCATCTCTATGCCGCGGGCGTGCCGCCGGACGTGCTGCATCTGCTTCCCGGAGCCGGCGAGACGGTCGGCGCCGCGCTGATCCGCGATCCGCGCATCGATGGCGTCGCCTTCACCGGCGGCACCGATACCGGCATCGCCATCAACCGGGCGCTTGCCGCGCGCGACGGGCCGCTTGTCAGGCTCATTGCCGAGACCGGCGGCCAGAATTGCATGATCGTCGATTCCTCCGCGCTGCCTGAGCAGGTGGTCGACGACGCGTTAGCGTCGGCCTTCGACAGCGCCGGCCAGCGCTGCTCGGCGCTCCGTGTGCTCTTCCTCCAGGAGGACGTGGCCGGGAGCATGATCGACATGCTGCTTGGCGCGGCGCGTGAGCTCGTCATTGGCGATCCGCTCGATTACGCGACCGATGTTGGGCCGGTGATCGACGCCGAGGCGAAAGAGGCGCTGGAGCAACACAAGGCGCGCATGCGGCACGAGGCGCGCGAGTTGCTCGATCTATCGTTGCCTCCGCCTCGCGCGCACGGCACCTATGTCTCGCCTGCGATCTACACAATCTCCTCGCTCAAGCTGCTGCCGCGCGAGGTGTTTGGACCGATCCTGCATGTGATCACTTACGCCGGAGACCGGCTTGGCGAAGTGTGCGAGGCGATCAATGCCACGGGCTACGGGCTGACGCTTGGGCTGCACACCCGCGTGCAGGCCACCGCCGACTTCGTGGCGGCGCGGGTCAAGGTCGGGAACCTGTACGTGAACCGCAACCAAATCGGCGCTGTGGTTGGCGTGCAGCCCTTCGGCGGCGAGGGCCTCTCCGGGACCGGGCCAAAGACCGGAGGGCCGAATTATCTCAAGGGCTTTGCGCTCGAGCGGGTGCGCACCACCGACCTCACCGCCTCGGGTGGCAATGCCGCGCTGCTCGCCGCGGCAAGCGACGACGATTAGCTCGCCGAAACCATTGTCGTGAGGCATGGGAGGGTCCATCTTAGCGGTGGGGGCGCGCCGATCGGAGGCCTTTGATATGGCGGCTCAATCAAAGACGCCGGTGAAGACAGAGAGTGGCGGCGCGGTCGAGACCGCGCGGTCGAGCGGCGCCGAGGTCGATGCCTTCCTCGCGCGTGTGAAGTCCATGACGCCGACGACCGTCTCGGGCCGGGGCCGGCTGATCTTCGCCATGGACGCGACCATGAGCCGGCAGCCGACCTGGGATATGGCGCTCAAGCTTCAAGGCGACATGTTCAGCGCCGTGAAGGAGGTTGGCGGGCTCGACGTGCAGCTCGTCTATTTCCGTGGGCTCGGCGAGACCCGGGCGAGCAAATGGGTCGGCGACCCCGAGGCACTGGCGCGGCTGATGACGCGCGTCTCCTGCCAGGGCGGCTACACGCAGATCCGCAAGGTGCTTTCTCACGCCCGCCGCGAAAGTAAGCAGGCCAAGGTCAATGCCGTCGTCTATGTCGGCGACTGCATGGAGGAGGATATCGACGACCTCTGCGCACGGGCGGGCGAGCTTGCGCTGCTCGGCGTGCCGATGTTCCTGTTCCAGGAAGGCCGCGAGCCGAAGGCCGAGCGGACCTTCAAGGAGATCGCCCGGCTCACGCGCGGCGCCTATTGCCATTTCGATGCCGGCTCGGCGCGGCAGCTTCGTGAGCTTCTGGCGGCGGTCGCGGTGTACGCAACAGGCGGCCGCAAGGCGCTGCAAGATCATGGGGCGGCGACCAAGAGTGCCGCCGCGGTGCAGCTTCTCGAGCAGCTCGGCTAAATTCTCGTCCAATGCCAGCGTTTCTTGCCGGTCTTGCGGCTCTTCTCATCCTCGTATTTGGCGCGCGTCTGCTCGCAACGGCCAATCCGCAGACGCTTGCCCTGGTTCTGCGGAAGGGCGCCGGCGTGGCGCTTTTGCTCCTCGCCCTCTTCCTGATTGCCCGTGGTGCGCTCCCGCTCGCCATCCCGCTCGCCTTTTTCGGCCTCGCGCTGCTCGGCATGAAGACGGGGTCGTGGTTCGGGGCAGGGGGACCGTTCGGTTCCGCCGACAAGTCGCCGGGCCAGAAATCAGAGGTGCGCACCGACGCACTCGAAATGGCGCTCGATCACGACAGCGGTCATATGGAGGGACGAATCCTCAAGGGCCAGTTCGCTGGCAGGACCCTCTCCTCGCTGAGCGACGAGGACTTGCTCGTTCTGCTCGAGGAGCTGCGCGGTTCCGACGAGCAGGGCGCAATCCTGATCGAGGCCTATATCGACCGGCGGCCGCAAGGCTGGCGCGAGGCGCCCGAAGATGCCGCCAGGGCCGAGGCCCGGCAGCCTCCGGGCGGGCGCGGGCGCATGACGCGGGAGGAGGCCTATGAGGTGCTAGGGCTTGCCAAAGGGGCGAACGAAGATGAAATTCGCGCCGCGCATCGCAAGCTGATGATGAAGCTTCACCCGGACCAGGGCGGCTCGACCTACCTTGCCGCGCGCATCAACGAGGCGAAGGACGTCCTGGTCGGGCGGAACTAGCTGCTAATTGGCGCGCATCACCACGCATTCGAAGGACATGCGCTTAAGCTCGGCGCAGGTGCTCTTGGCGCGATCCTGCGTGAAGCCGGCGAAGCGCGCGCGGTACCATTGCGTGTCGTCCTTCTGGAAAACGACCGCGACCGGCTGATGGCCATCGAGGATGGTGGTGGCGCGGCCTCGGACCTCGCCGAGCCTGCTCTCGGCCTCGGCTTGGGAGGTGAACGCTCCGACCTGCACGTGATAGGGGCCAGCTGCTTTCGCTGATGTCGTGGGGCCAGTTGGCGTTGGGTCTGCTGCGACTGCTGCTGGAGCGAGTTTGGCGGCTGTATTGCTGAAGCTCACAGGTTCCGCGGGTCCGGCGGAGGCGAGGGCGAACACGCGCTTCTTGGCGACCGGCGGTGGCGGCGGGGCAGTTTCGAGGCTCGCAACCAGCGGCGCCGTATCCACAGGTCTCGGCTTACCGGCGACGGCCTTGGGGAAAGATTTGTCAAGCAGCGACCGCATGGCGGCGTCGCGCTGGGAGCCGGTCCTGCCGCCGAGCACGACCGCCACGAGGTGCTTGTCGTCGCGCTTGACCGAGGCAGTGAGGTTGAAGCCAGCCGCCCTGGTGTAGCCGGTCTTGATGCCGTCGGTGCCCTTGTAGCCGAACAGGAGACGGTTGTGGTTGCGGTAGCGGTGGCCGCGATAGGTGAAATATTTCGTCTGGAAGCAGCCGTAATATTCCGGGAAGTCGCGAATCAGATGCTGCGCCAGGATGGCCATATCGCGCGCGGTGGTCACCTGCTGGTCGTTCGGCAGGCCGGAGGCGTTGCGGAACAGCGTGGACATCATGCCGATCTCCTGCGCCTTCCTGGTCATCACCCTGGCGAAGTTCCCTTCGGTGCCTGCGAGGTTCTCGGCGATGGTCACGGCGGCGTCATTGGCGGAGAGCGTGACGAGGGCATTCACGGCGTCGGCTGCGCGAATGGTCGCACCCGGCTTCAGACCGAGCTTGGTCGGCGATTGGCTTGCCGCATAGGGCGTCACCACGAATTCCGTATCGGGGGTCACGGCGCCGGAGCGCAAATAGGAGAAGAGGACGTAGAGGGTCATCATCTTGGTGAGCGAGGCGGGGGCCCGAGGGGTCATCGAGGCCTGCTCATGCAGGATGCGGCCTGAGTTCATATCGACCACGATGGCCGCAGCGATGGCGCTGCCGCTGGAGCGCTTCTTCGAGGCGGCAAGCGCCGCACTCGACGGCGCCGCTATCGCAAGTGCGAGCAAAAGCGCAAGCCATGCACGCGGCCGCGGCCCACAAAAACTTTTGAGCTCTCGGAACTTCACCCCGTCCCCGAAGGCCTGTTCGGCCTCGCCCCCGTCTTTTCGAATCCCCAACGCACCCAAGAAACACGAGCTTTGGCGTATCTTGCTGGCGCGACTTGGTTCGGAAGAAGGCTAAAATCCGGCGATTGCCAAAGCGTTAAGGCCGATAAGTTTGACTTATTGTGCAGTGCAAAAATTTTTGTTGACCGTTTATTGTGCAATGCATATATAAGGTTCACCACGCTAGGATCGTTTTTTCCAGAGAGGGCTTCCAATGCTCAAAGGTTTCGAAGAGTTTCAGAAAGTGGGTAAAGACGGCTTCGATGCGGCCGTGAAGTCGTTCGGCGAGATGAACAAGGGCTTCCAGGCGATCGCTGCCGAGGTCACCGATTATTCCAAGAAGGCGTTCGAGGACGGCACCCGCGCCTTCGAGCAGCTCATCGGCGCAAAGTCGGTAGAGCAGGCCGTCGAGATTCAATCCACGTATGCGAAGAAGGCCTATGACACCTACATCGCCGAGATGTCCAAGATCGGTGAGATGTATGCCGGCCTCGCTCGCGACGCCTACAAGCCGGTCGAGACCGCTTTGACCAAGAAGGTCTCCTAACCGCACCTGCCAAACTCCACTGGTCCATCGAAAAGACCCGGGATTGTCTCCCGGGTCTTTTTTTTTGCCGTTTTCCCGTCCGCAATCGGCACTATGTTATGGACGGTGGGGACGAGCCGATTTGCTGCTTCTTGCCCGATGCCGTTAGAATGGCTCAGGATGCCGGTCGGCAGCTATCAGCACAAAGGACCATTCGGTCGCCTTGGCAGATGAAGAACGAGACGCCACATAGGGGTTGACGATGGCGCGAAACGGCGACACTCGCCGGGGCGGCGACACCGGCACTCATATCATCACCAAGACGCGTCCGAAGACGAAGCGGCCGAGCCTGTACAAGGTGCTGCTTCTCAACGACGATTACACGCCGATGGATTTCGTCGTGTATGTGCTCGAACGCTTCTTCAATAAGCCGCCGGAAGAGGCGACTCGTATTATGCTGCATGTCCATCAGAAGGGCGTCGGCATCTGCGGAGTTTACACATATGAGGTGGCTGAGACTAAAGTAGCCCAGGTGACAAGCTTTGCTCGCCAGAACGAGCACCCGCTACAATGCACCATGGAGAAAGAGTGAGGATCTAGGTGGCTTCCTTTTCGTCCAGTCTGGAACAGGCCCTCCGGCGCGCTCTGCAATATGCCAATGAGCGCAGCCACGAATATGCGACGCTCGAGCATCTCCTGCTGTCGCTGCTCGACGATCGCGACGCCGCGGCGGTAATGCGCGCCTGCGACGTCGACATCGACCTGTTGCGGGACAAGCTCACCGGATATCTCGACAACGAGCTCGCCGGCCTCGTGCTCGATTCGCACAACGACGCCCAGCCGACCGCCGGCTTCCAGCGCGTCATCCACCGCGCCGTGGCTCATGTGCAGTCCTCCGGCCGCGAGGAGGTGACCGGCGCCAATGTGCTGGTGGCGATCTTCGCCGAGCGCGAGAGCCACGCCGCCTTCTTCCTGCAAGAGCAGCACATGACCCGCTTCGATGCGGTGAATTACATCAGCCACGGCATCGCCAAGCGCGCCGGCATGTCCGAGCCGCGCACCGTGCGCGGCGTGGAAGAGGATGCCGCGACGGTCGAAGGCGGCGATGAGAAGAAGCGCGGCGCCGATGCGCTCGAAGTCTATTGCATCAACCTGAACCAGAAGGCGCGGGCCGGCAGGATCGATCCCCTGATCGGGCGGGCCTCCGAGATTCAGCGCACCATCCAGGTGCTGTGCCGCCGGCAGAAGAACAACCCGCTATTCGTCGGCGATCCCGGCGTCGGCAAGACGGCCATCGCCGAAGGCTTGGCCCGCCGCATCGTCATGGGCGACGTGCCGGAGGTGCTCGCCGAGTCCACCATCTTCCAGCTCGACATGGGCGCGCTGCTGGCCGGCACCCGCTATCGCGGCGATTTCGAGGAGCGGCTCAAGGCCGTGATGCGCGAGATCGAGAATTATCCCGGCGCCATCATGTTCATCGACGAGATCCACACGGTGATCGGCGCCGGCGCCACCTCGGGCGGGGCCATGGATGCCTCGAACTTGCTGAAGCCAGCGCTCCAGTCAGGCACGCTCCGCTGCATCGGCTCGACCACCTACAAGGAATACCGGCAGCACTTCGAGAAGGACCGGGCGCTGGTGCGCAGGTTCCAGAAGATCGACGTGAACGAGCCGTCCGTCCCCGACGCGATCGAGATCCTCAAAGGCCTCAAGCCCTATTTCGAGGACTTCCACCGGGTGCGCTACACGCGCCAGGCGATCAAGTCCGCGGTCGAGCTGTCGGCCAAGTACATCCACGACCGCAAGCTGCCGGACAAGGCGATCGACGTGATCGACGAGACCGGCGCCTCGCAGATGCTGCTGCCTGAGCGCCAGCGGCGGAAGATCATCGGCGTCAAGGAGGTCGAGTCGACCATCGCCACCATGGCGCGCATTCCGCCGAAGACGATATCGAAGTCCGACTCCGAGGTGCTGCGCGCCATCGACCAGGATTTGAAGCGGGTGGTGTTCGGCCAGGACCGCGCCATCGAGGCGCTTGCCGCCGCGATCAAGCTGTCGCGCGCGGGCCTGCGCGAGCCTGAGAAGCCGATCGGCTGCTACATGTTCTCCGGCCCGACCGGCGTCGGCAAGACCGAGGTCGCCCGCCAGCTCGCGACGCTGCTCGGCGTCGAGCTGCTCCGCTTCGACATGAGCGAATATATGGAGCGCCACACGGTGTCGCGCCTCATCGGCGCGCCGCCCGGCTATGTCGGCTTCGACCAGGGCGGTCTCCTCACCGACGGCATCGACCAGCATCCGCACTCCGTGCTCTTGCTCGACGAGATCGAGAAGGCGCATCCGGACCTGTTCAACATCCTGTTGCAGATCATGGATCACGGCAAGCTGACCGACCATAACGGCAAGAAGGTCGATTTCCAGAACGTGATCCTGATCATGACCACGAATGCCGGCGCCTCGGACCTCGCCAAGGCGGCGATCGGCTTCAACCGCTCGAAGCGCGAAGGCGACGACGAGGAGGCGATCACGCGGCTGTTCAGCCCTGAGTTCCGCAACCGGCTCGACGCCATCATCCCGTTCGCCAACCTCTCGCCGGAGGTCATCTCCAAGGTGGTGGAGAAGTTCGTGTTCCAGCTCGAGGCGCAGCTCGGCGACCGCAACATCACCATCGAGCTGACGCCTGAGGCTAACGCCTGGCTCGCCGAGCGCGGCTACGACGAGAAGTTCGGCGCCCGTCCATTGGCGCGGGTGATCCAGGAGCACATCAAGAAGCCGCTCGCCGAGGAGATCCTGTTCGGCGCGCTGAAGGACGGCGGCATCGTGCGCGTTCTGGTCCAGGAGAAGGACGGCCAGAAGGAGCTCGGCTTCGAGTACCTCAAGGCCGACGCGCCGATCAGGCCGCGCGGGCCTGACGGACTTGAGCCGGAGGATTTCGACCCGGATGACTCTGGTCCCGAGGGCGTCGCCAGCGACACCGAAGGACGCAAAGGGGCGCCAAAGTCCAAGGCCAAACGCGCTCCGAGGCGCCCAGGCCCACGCAGGCCAGGCGCGCGGCGCGGCGCGAGCTCAAGCTCCGTGCCCAAGGTGCCGCTCGGCTCTCGCTGATTTCTTAGGGCTGCCGTAGGGTGGGCAACAGGCGCGTACGCGGCCGTGCCCACCGTATCTTCTGCGCAGACAGGTGAGGTGCTGGGCACGCTTGCGCTTTGCCCACCCTGACAGATTCAGCTCGCGCCGTCCCGAGCTTCTTCCGGATCTTCTCGGCGGTGGCGGCGAGTTGCGCCTGATCGGCCATGATGCCGGCGTGGGGCTTCAGCTCCGTGCCTTCTTTCCGTGGGATGATGTGGACGTGCAGGTGGAACACGGTCTGTCCGGCAGCCGCGCCGTTGAACTGCGCGATCAGCACGCCGTCGGCGCCAACCGCCTCCTTGATCTGGGGCGCAGCTTCTGCACCACTGCCATCAGCTTGGCCAGCGCCTGCGGCGACACGTCGAACAGGTCGCGGGCCTTCTCCTTGGTGATCACCAGTGCGTGGCCTTCGGCGCGCGGCATGATGTCGAGGAAAGCAAGCGTGTCCTCGTCCTCGTAGATCTTGTGGGCGGGAAGCTCGCCGCGCAGCACCTTGGCGAAGACGTTGTTCGGGTCGTAGGTCATTGACGAAGCCTCGCTGGCATTTTCGCGAGTCATTTCGAGTCGTTGCGGCGCCAAGGTCAACCAGAATCGAAGAATCGTAGCGGTGGGCAACGGCATCGCCGTTGCCCACGCGGAATGTGCTTTGGTGAGCACGTTTCGCTCTGCCCACCCTACAGAATTGCTGCGCCGGTAAGGCAACTCCTCGCCGAGGAGTGCGATCTCGCGGGCGACGGCGGCACGCTCCCGCCTCAAGTAGTCGGCGACGGCGCGGCGCAAGCCGGGATCCCTGATCCAATGAGCGCTGTAGGTCGGCACCGGCAGATAGCCGCGGGCGAGCTTGTGCGCGCCTTGCGCGCCGGCCTCGACGCGCGCGAGCCTATGGGTGATGGCGAAGTCGATGGCCTGGTAGTAGCAGACCTCGAAATGCAGGCAGGGATGCTCCTCGAGCGCGCCCCAATAGCGGCCGTAGAGCGTATCGGCGCCGATGAAGTTGAGCGCCCCGGCGATGGTGCGTCCGTCGCGCTTGGCGAACACGAGCAGGATCTCATCGCGCATGGTTTCGCCGATCAGGCTGAAGAACTGCCGCGTGAGATAGGGCGAGCCCCATTTGCGCGAACCGGTGTCCATGTAGAAGTCGAAGAACGCGTCCCAATGGGCCTCGGTGAGGTCGTTGCCAGTCACCCATTCGATGTCGATGCCGCCCTCGATCGCCCGCTTGCGCTCGGCGCGAATGGCCTTCCGCTTGCGCGACGTTAGCGCGCCAAGAAAGTCCTCGAAGCACTCGTAGCCATCGTTCCGCCAGTGGAACTGCTGATCGTTGCGCTGGAGGAAGCCGAGCTTGCCGGCAAGCTCCCACTCCTCGCGCGTCGGGAAGGTGATGTGGAGCGAGGAGGCGTCGAGCCGGTCGGTCAGCGTCGCCGCGGCCTGGAGCAGGAGCGCCTCGCGCTCTGGACGGCCCGGTCCCTCGCGCACGAGCAGGCGCGGACCGGTGACCGGGGTGAAGGGCACGGCGGCCTGCAGCTTTGGATAGTAGCTGCCGCCGGCGCGCTCATAGGCGTCGGCCCAGGCGTGATCGAAGACATATTCGCCATAGGAGTGGGATTTCAGATAGCAGGGCATGCAGGCGGCGACGCCGCCAGCGGCGTCCTCGAGGACCAGATGCTGCGGCAGCCAGCCGGTTCCGCGCGTCGCCGATCCGCTCTCTTCCAGCGCGTGTAGAAATGCATGGGAGATGAACGGGTTGGCCGGGCGAGTCTTGCCGCGTCGAATCCGCGCCGCGGGCGCAGGCGTCCCACTCTGCCGCAGGCACCGCGGCGATGCGCGGCACCACGCGCACGACCGCGCCGTCTTCTTCTCCCTGTTGGCGCTGTTCGATATCGCCCATCGCTTAAGGTACGATTCCTTCGAAGATCATGGCGTCGGCGAAAAGCTGCGCGTTGGCCTTGTCTGCCTCGGTGCGCACGGTCCAGGTGAGCAGCGGCAAATGGAAGACGTCGCGCGCGATGCCTGGCGCGAGCGCAGGCAGCGCCCTGATATCGTAGGCGATGAAGTTGGGCCGCGCGATGGCGGCGGTGAGCAGATGCCGCATGGCGAAACGCCGGAGCGCCGACAACTCGGACCAATGTTGCATGTCGTCGAAGCGCTCTGCCGACCAGTCCACGCGGCAGCGAGGGCGCCAGGTCGCGGAACGCCGCAACGCAGTCGGGATCGAACGACATCACCGCCACATCGCCCTGATAGGCCGCGAGCGTCGCGGCGATATTGCGCTCGTAAGTGTGGTCGTCGCTCCACGTGCTCTTCACCTCGATGAGGAGCGGCACGCGCCCGGCGACGATGCCGAGCAGCCCGTTGAGCGACAGGATGCGGTCCTCGCTGTTGCGCAAGGGAATGGCGCAGAGCGCGGCGGCATCGCGGTCGGCCACGGGTCCGCGTTCGGCGGTCAGCCGATCCAAGGTCCGGTCGTGAAACACGACTGGAACGCCATGCGCGGCGCATTGCAGATCGACCTCGATGGCGTAGCCCCTGGCGATCGCCGCCTCGATCGCCGAAGCGCTGTTCTCAACGATGCCATCGGCCTCGCCATGCAATCCGCGATGGGCGAATCGGCCGTTTCAACCAATCGAGCGCATCACGGGTCATGGGCTCTGGCCACCGCCGCGCTATTCCACAGCGAAGATGGCGTCGATCTCGACGGGGGCGCCGAGCGGCAGGCTCGCGCAGCCGACGGCGATGCGGGTGTGGCGGCCCTTTTGCCCGAGTACCTTCACGATCAGCTCGGAGGCGCCGTTGATCACTTTGGGATGATCGATGAAGCCCGGCGCAGAGCTGACAAAGCCGTTCAGCCGCAGGCACTGGACGATGCGGTCGAGATCGCCGAGCGCCGCCTTCGCCTGTGCGAGAATATTAAGGGCGCAGAGACGCGCAGCGTCTTGTCCCTGGGCGATATCGACGCCGGCCCCGAGCGTGCCGGTCATGGCAAGCTTTCCGTCCTTGAGGGGCAGTTGTCCCGCGACAAAGAGCTGGCCGTTAAGGTGCAGAAAGGAAACGTAATCCGCGACGGGGAGGGGAACCTCGGGAAGGACGAGGTCCAGAGCCTTCAGCCTTGCTTCGATCTCGCCTGCCATGCCGTCTCCTATCTCCGGTTGTATTGCTCGCGCTTGAGCCAAGCGACCATCGGGCAAAATTTCGGCCTCCGCAAGTTGGGCGCGGGACCCTTGTCGTGCGCGCCGGTTGGTGTCAAGAATCCCGTGCCGAAGCGGCGGTTCGCCTCGGCAATCATGCGAGGAGCGGTATGGCGAGTGTGGTTTGGAGACGGGTGCTTGCGATTGCGTCAGTGGCAATGCTCGGCGGCGCCCTGGCGCAGCCGGCTGAGGCCTTTGCGGGCAAGGAGCCGGTCAAGCTCACGCCGCACCGTGCCGTCTATGAAGTCACGCTCGACGACGCCCGCTCGGCCTCAGGCATTACCGGCATTGACGGGCGCATGGTGTTCGAATTCTCGGGCTCGGAATGCAACGGCTATACACTCAACATGCGCATGGTCACGCAGATGACCGACTCGCAAGGCCAGACCAACCTGACCGATCTCCGGTCGTCGACCTGGGAGCAGGGCAATGGCCAGAAGTTCCGCTTCCAGTCGGCGCAGTATCTGAACGACAAGCTCGGCGACGTGACCATGGGGCGTGCGACACGCAACCCAGACACCGCGGTCGAGGTGAAACTGAGCCAGCCGAGCCACGCCGAGCTCAACCTGTCCGGCAAGGTGCTGTTTCCAACCCAGCACAGCATCGCCTTGATGAATGCGGCGCTGGATGGGGAGGGGCTGCTGCAGGCCCAGATTTATGACGGTTCGGAAAAGGGCCAGAAGGTCTATGAGACCACAGCCTTTATCGGCAAGCCGGTCGCGGCAGGGACCGAGGACAAGATCGAGGCTCCGGCCAAGGAAAAGGGGCTCGCCGGGATGACCTCATGGCCGGTTTCGATCGGCTATTTCGAGTCCAAGGGCGGCGATCTGACCCCGAGCTATCAAATCGACTTCCGGCTCTATGCCAATGGGGTGAGCCGCGAGCTCCTCATCGACTATGGCGATTTTACTGTGCATGGCACGCTGACTTCGCTCGAATATCTAAAGCCCTCGGAATGCCGTACCCCCGCGACCGAGCGATAGCGCGGCGCCCTAGGCTCGGTCTCGCGGGCCTAAAAGAAAATCGTCAATTCCCGCCATTTTTGGCCATTCCCGAAGCATTTGGTTAGAGCTTTTGCGGTGAAATCCGTGCCCGACCAAAGTGGGCAGGGCGCCCTCCATGCAGGGCAAGGATGGGCCCCTCTCAGCGCCATGGCGTATGGACCCAAGATCGCCCATCATACGCTGATCGAATCGTCCGAGCCGCAGCCGATGGCCAAAACCGTTCTGATCGTCGAGGACAATGAGCTGAACATGAAATTGTTTCATGATCTGCTCGACGCCCACGGCTATAAGACCCTGCAAACGCGTAACGGCATGGAGGCGCTTTCCCTTGCGCGCGAGCATCGGCCCGATCTTATTCTCATGGACATTCAGCTTCCCGAAGTGTCCGGCCTCGAAGTGACCAAATGGCTGAAAGAGGACGATCAGCTTCGCAAGATCCCGGTTGTGGCGGTGACCGCCTTTGCCATGAAGGGGGACGAGGAGCGCATCCGCGAGGGCGGCTGCGAGGCCTACATCTCGAAGCCGATCTCGGTGTCGATGTTCCTCGACACCGTCAGGCAGTTCATCGGCGAAGCCCGGTAGCAGTTCCATGACCGCACGCGTCCTCGTGGTCGACGACGTCGACGCCAATGTCAAATTGCTCGAGGCACGGCTGACCGCGGAGTATCTCGAAGTACGCACCGCCAGGAGCGGCCGTGAGGCGCTTGAGATCTGTGCCAACGAACGCGCCGATGTGGTGCTGCTCGATGTGATGATGCCCGGCATGGACGGCTTCGAGGTCTGCCGTCGGCTGAAATCCGAGCCGCGCACCCAGCATATCCCGGTGATCATGGTCACCGCGCTCGATCATCCCTCGGACAGGGTGAGAGGCCTCGAGGCGGGGGCCGACGACTTTCTTACCAAGCCGGTGGACGACATCGCGCTGGTGAAGCGGGTGAGGAACCTGGCGCGGCTCAAGATGCTGACCGACGAGATGCTGCTGCGCTCCTCGACCGAGGCGCAGATGGGCCTCGCCGGAGATTGGCTCACGCCCTTCGACCACGGCGCCGGCAGGGGCCGGATTCTCGTGGTGGAGGACCAGGACTCCGCCTTGCAGCGCATCGAGAAAGCGCTGCAAAACGAGTTCGAGTTGACCCATGAGACCGACCCGGCGCGCGCCTTGCTGCGGCTTCCGGCTGAGGATTTCGATCTCATGATCGTCAGCCTAGACCTCAAGCATGCGGACGGTTTGCGGCTGTGCTCGCAGGTCCGTTCCATCGACCGGACACGGCATTTGCCGCTGCTTGTCCTCGCCGAGCCCGGAGACGATACGCGGCTGCTGCGCGGCCTCGATATGGGGGTCAACGACTATATCGTGCGCCCGATCGACGCCAATGAGCTGCTGGCAAGGGCGCGCACGCAGGTCAAGCGCAAGCGTTATGTCGATCATTTGCGCGTGCGGCTCGAGCACAGCGTCGAGATGGCCATTCTCGATCCGCTCACCGGACTGCATAACCGCCGCTATTTGGCGAGCCATCTCGCCACGCTGTTCGATGATGCGTCGCAGCGCGGCAAGCCGCTGTCGATCCTTCTCATCGACATCGACCACTTCAAGACTGTCAACGACAACCACGGCCACGGCGCCGGGGATGTGGTTCTGCGAGAGTTCGCAGACAGGATCAGGCGCAATACACGTGGCATCGATCTTGCCTGCCGGCTGGGCGGCGAGGAGTTCGTGGTGGTCATGCCGGACTGCGATCTCGACAAGGCCGTTCAGGTCGGCGAGCGCCTACGCCAGTGCATTGCCGCCGCTCCCTTCGAGGTTGGCGGCAAGGCGGGTACGCTGCTGGTCACGGCGAGCGTCGGCGTCGCGGCCCTCGAACGTTCCGGCGATACGCCCGAGTTGATTCTGAAGCGGGCGGACCAGGCGCTCTATTGCGCGAAGCGGGACGGACGCAACCGGGTGGTCGCCGATGCCGCCTGAAGTTGACCTTTGGGGGTGGAAACGCGCCGAATCAGGCCGGATTCTTGGTGCTGGCGCTCGGTTTTCGACTTGACGCAGCGCTTGAAGCCTTGGGGTTAAGGCTTTACACTGGTTGCGTTTTCGTCACATTAGCCTCGCAATAGAGTTTGATTTTCTCAATTTGTCGGCTAGGTTATTACTTGACTTGACGCCGGTAGGAATTTGGGGCCGGAGGTAAATATGGGGTGAGGGGACTGCACGCGTGGGGCTCGTACGCGTGCATCTCTACATCATCGAAGAGATAACCCTACGGAATGCTCAGGTCCGCCGCATCTCCTGGGTCCGTGGGGTTCGGTCGGCCGGAGCGCGGTTTGAGTGGCCTCCTCGTTAGCGCCGCGTTTCGGCCGACCACCTATTGCCAAGGATAGACCCTTGGCTGGTGGTCGAGCCATCACTTCCACGACGCAGCGCTCCGCTTTCCATCAGTTGATGGACATATCCGCTGGCGACAGGGCTCTTGCCCTTACTTGATCTTGCTTTCCTTGAACTCGACGTGCTTGCGCGCGACCGGATCGTACTTCTTGAACACAAGCTTCTCGGTCTGGTTCCGCGGATTTTTCTTCGTTACGTAATAATAGCCGGTGCCCGCGCTGCTCACGAGCTTGATCTTTTGCGTGACGGGCTTTGCCATCTCATCCTCACCAATCGAAAGTTCGCGCGAACCCTACTCGCCGCGCCCCGGAAGTCAAGACCGGGACATCAGCGGACCGGATCGCTTTGTACGCCTGCGTCGAAGCTCTCGATTTTCTCTTCTTCGGCGTTGGGGTCGAAGCCGTGCATCAGAAGCGCCCATTGCAGGCCGACCAGCACCCCCTTGACCGGAGGCAGAAGCACAAGCGCGAGCAATACGGTGAGCGGCAGCCAGAGCGCGGCGTGCAGCCATAGCGGCGGCCGGTAGGCCATCTCAACGGCAAGCAGCAGGCTCACCACGACATGACCGACGATGATGATGGTGAAATAGGGCGGCGCGTCGTCGGCGCGGTGATGGTGCAATTCCTCGCCGCAAGAGGGGCATTCGTCAGCGACCTTGAGATAGCGGCGGAACATGGCGCCCTTGCCGCAGGACGGGCAGGTGAGCTTCGCACCTCTCAGCATTGACGTGAGGACCGAGCGCTCGCCGGTCGCCATGACGGTGCCGGCAGGGATTGGGTTCGGTTGCATGCTTCCTCCATAGCGGAGATAGGCATTTCTGCCAAATCGGAACAGGTTGCGCGACCTTTGGCCACGCACCGTTTTGACCCTGCTAGCGGCGGCCGCGACCCCGCCCACCCCTTTGGGCTTGAGGCTTCCACCGGCCCTGGATACGTCCGCGGGCTGGTTTAACGCCGATATTGCGCCCCTCGCTCAGGAGCTCGAAACGAAGCGCGCCAGCGGACGGGATGGCCTCGACCAGCCGCACCTCGACAGGGTCGCCAAGCTGGAAGGCGGCGCCGGTTTCCTCTCCGACCAAAGCCTGGCGCTTTTCGTCGTGATAGAAATATTCGTGGCCGATGGACGAGGCTGGGACGAAGCCGTCCGCGCCCGTCTCGTTCAGTCGCACGAAGAGCCCGGTGCGGGTGAGGCCCGAAACCCGCGCGGCGAAGCGGGCGCCGATGCGATCGGCAAGGTAGGCTGCGATCAGCCGGTCTGCCGTCTCGCGCTCAGCCGCCATGGCGCGCCGCTCGGTCAAGGAGATGGCCTCGGCGATCTTCTCCAGGAGCGCCATCTCGGTGTCGTTGAGCCCGTCTCTGCCCAAGTCCAGCGCGCGGATCAGTGAGCGGTGCACGATCAGATCGGCGTAGCGGCGGATCGGCGAGGTGAAATGCGCGTAGCGGCGAAGGTTCAGTCCGAAGTGACCGAAATTGCCCGCGTTGTACTCGGCCTGGGCTTGGCTCCGCAGGACCATCTCGCCGACAAGCTCCGCGGCGGGGCTCGCCCGTGTCTCGGCGAGAATGCGGTTGAAATGCGCGGGCTTGATCTGCCCGGTCTTCGGCAACTTGAGGCCGAGCGTTGCTAGAAACTCCGCGAGCGCAGCGAGCTTCTCCTTCGAGGGCTGATCGTGCACGCGATAGATCAAGGGCGTGCGCTTGGCCTCAAGCTCTTCCGCCGCGGCGACGTTGGCCGCGATCATGAACTCCTCGATCAGCCGATGCGCGTCGAGGCGGAGAGGGGTGGTGACGCCACGCACGCGCCCCTGTTCGTCGAGCTGGATCTTGCGCTCGGGCAGATCGAGGTCGAGGGGAGCGCGCTCGGCGCGGGCGCGCGTGAGACTGCCATAAGCGCCCCATAGCGGCCGGAGCACGGGATCGAGCAGCGGTCCGGTCACCTCGTCGGGCTTGCCGTCGATGGCGGCTTGCGCCTGCTCATAGGCGAGTGCCGCAGCCGAACGCATCAACCCGCGCAAGAACCGATGTCCGCGCTTGCGGCCATCCTTGTCGAACACCATGCGCACGGCGAGGCAGGGGCGCGGCTCCGCGGCTTGCAGCGAGCAGAGATGATTGGAGATGCGCTCAGGCAGCATCGGCACGACGCGGTCCGGGAAATAAACGGAATTGCCGCGCGACCGCGCTTCCCTGTCGAGCGCGCTGCCAGGCTTCACGTAAGAGGCGACGTCGGCGATGGCGACCATGACCACCCAGCCGCCTCTGTTCATCGGGTCTGGGTCCGCTTCGGCCCACACCGCGTCGTCGCGGTCGCGGGCATCGGCTGGATCGATGGTGACGAAGGGCAGGTGCCGCAGGTCCTCGCGGCGCTTGAGGTCCGGCTCCTTCGCCGCCTCAGCCTCGCTGAGCACGGCTTCCGGGAAAGTATCGGGAATGCCATGGGCGTGGATGGCGATGAGGCTCGTCGCCCGCTGATCCTGCGGATTGCCGAGCCTGTCGGTGACGCGGGCATTGGCGCCGCCGAAGCGGGCCGGTCCGCCAAGCTCGAAGCGGACGAGCTCGCCATTCTCGGCGTCGTTGGTGGCGCCCCTGGCCACCCGCCATTCCTTCAGCTGCTTGCGATCGACGGGATCGATCACCCCGCCGCCGCCCGGGAGCGCACGGAAGATGCCGAGCTGGCTGCGCGTGAGGCGTGGCAGGCGCTTGATGGTCCGCGCCTGGTAGGGGGGATCGGCGTCGGGCCCGAGCGCGGTGATCCGCGCCAGCACGCGATCGCCGATGCCGGCGGCGGGACCCTTGTCCTGCTTGCTCTCGACCATGAGGACGCGGGGAGGGGCTCCGTGCTCATCCGGCCAATTGGCCGGCCGGGCGACGAACTCGCCATAGGAATCCCGTTCGACGATCTCGAGCACGGTTACCGATGGCAGTACGCCTGGCCGCTGAAGCTTCCGCCTGGAGCCCGCGATCAGCCCGTCATCGGCCATGTCGCGTAACAGCTCTTTCAGCGCAATGCGGTCGCCGCCTTTGACGCCGAAGGCGCGCGCGATCTCGCGCTTGCCGGCCTCGACGCTCGAGCCTTGCAGAAAATCCAAAATCTCTTGCTTGGAAGGAAGCCTGCCCGCTTTCGCGGTTTTGGGAGCGTTCTTGGTCTTTGCCACAACTCGCTTTTTAGCACGCGTGAGCAAAACTAGTGTGCCGTCTCCTCGACGGCTTCTTTCTCTTTCTTGGTCTTGCGCGGCTTGCTGGCCTTGCGGGCGGGCTTCTTCGCCGGGCCCTTGGCGGCTCTCGCCGCAATGAGCTCAACGGCGTCGGCGATCGTCACCTCTTCAGGATTGCGGTCCTTGGGGAGGGTGGCGTTGATCTTGCCGTGCTTCACGTAAGGCCCGTAGCGGCCGCTCAGCACTTGTATGGCGCCCTTAAGCTCGGGGTGCTCGCCAAGATCCTTGATCACGGTCGCGCCGCGGCGAATGCGGTTCGCTGCCTTCTCGGCCAACAGGCTGACGGCGCGATTGATGCCGACGGTGAACACCTCATCGGTGCCGCTCAAGCTCGCATATTTGCCGTCATGCTGCACATAAGGTCCGAAGCGGCCAAAGCCGGCGGTGATGGGCTTGCCGCTCTCGGGATGGGCGCCAATTTCGCGCGGCAGCGACAGCAATGACAGCGCGCGCGTCAGATCGATACCCTCCGGATCGAAACCCTTGGGGATCGAGGCACGCTTCGGCTTTTCCTCGCCGTTCTCGCCAAGCTGCACGTACGGCCCGAAGCGGCCGGTGCGCAGCGTCACGTCGAGCTCGGTCTCCGGATCGGTGCCAAGCAGCTTGCCTTCGCTGCCGAGCGCGCCGGTCTTGTCGCCGCCATCGGCGAGCTGACGGGTGAAACGGCAGTCCGGATAGTTGGAGCAGCCGATGAAGGCGCCGAACTTGCCGATCTTGAGGCTCAAGCGACCGGTGGCGCAGGATGGGCAGGCGCGCGGATCGCCGCCGGCTTCGGTGCCGGGGAAGATGTGCGGCCCGAGCATGTCGTTCAGCGCATCGAGCACCTCGGTTATGCGCAACTCGCCGATGTCCTGCACCGCGGCGATGAAGTCGCGCCAGAAATCGCGGAGCACGTCCTTCCAGGCAAGCTGGCCCGCGGAGATCAGGTCGAGCTTCTCCTCGAGGTCGGCGGTGAAATCGTATTCCACGTAGCGGGCGAAGAAGTTCTCGAGGAACGCGGTGACGAGGCGGCCTTTGTCCTCTGGGTGAAGCCGCTTCTTGTCGAGCCTGACATATTCGCGGTCGCGCAGGATGTTGAGCGTCGAGGCATAGGTCGACGGACGGCCGATGCCGAGCTCCTCCATCTTCTTGATGAGGCTCGCCTCGCTGTAGCGGGGCGGCGGCTCGGTGAAGTGCTGCTTTGCCTCGATCTTGCGGCTTTTGAGTTGATCGCCTTGCGCCAAAATTGGGAGGGCGCCATCCTCGCCGATCACATCGTCGGTGCCTTCCTCATAGAGCTTGAGGAAGCCGTCGAAGCGGATCACCGAGCCCGTGGCGCGCAAGCCATAGGCCACGCCGTCATTGCCGGTGACGCCAATCTCGGCGGTGGTGCGCTCGATCTCGGCGCTCGAAGCCTGGCTCGCCAGCGTGCGCTGCCACACGAGCTTATAGAGCTTGAGGAACTCGTCATCGAGATAGCGGGCGACCTTCTCAGGCGGCTTGGTGAAGTCGGTCGGTCTGATGGCTTCGTGCGCTTCCTGAGCGTTCTTCGCCTTGGTCTCGTATTGGCGCGGACGACGCCGGCACGTAGTTCCGCCCATAGAGCTGCTCGACGGTGCGCCTTGCCGCGGCGATCGCCTCTGGCGCAATCTGCACGCCGTCGGTTCGCATATAGGTGATCAGGCCTTCGCTCTCGCCGCCGAGGTCCACGCCCTCATAGAGCCGCTGGGCGAGCTGCATGGTATGGCGGGGGGAGAAGCCGAGCTTGCGCGAGGCCTCCTGCTGGAGGGTCGAGGTGGTGAAGGGTGGAGCGGGGTGGCGGCGCTGAGCCTTGCTCTCCACGCTTTGGACCACGAAGCGCCCGCCTTCCAGCGCTGCCTTGAGCCGCATGGCGGTGGCTTCATCGGCGATATCGAATTTCTCGAGCTTCTTGCCGTCGATTGCCGTGAGGCGGGCGAGGAAGGTTTCGTTCTTCAGGGTGGCAAGCTCGGCTGCGAGCGACCAATATTCCTGGGTCTTGAAGGCCTCGATTTCGGCTTCGCGGTCGCAGACGAGCCGCAGCGCCACGGACTGCACGCGGCCGGCAGAGCGGGCGCCAGGCAGCTTCCGCCACAAGACCGGCGACAGGGTGAAGCCGACGAGGTAATCGAGCGCCCGGCGGGCGAGATAGGCATTGACCAGCGGGCCGTCGATCTCGCGCGGATGACGCATGGCGTCGAGCACGGCATCCTTGGTCACGGCGTTGAAGACCACGCGCTCGACCAAGACCTTGTCCAAGGCCTTCTTGCGGTTGAGCACCTGGTAAACGTGCCAGGAGATGGCCTCGCCTTCGCGATCGGGGTCTGTGGCGAGGATCAGTTTGTTCGCTCCCTTCACCGCCTTGGCGATCTCATCAAGCCGCTTCGCCGCCTTGGGCTCCACGTCCCAATGCATCTCGAAGTCCTTGTCGGGCAGGACCGAGCCGTTCTTGGAGGGAAGGTCGCGGACGTGCCCGTAGGAGGCGAGCACGCGATAGCCCGACCCGAGATATTTGTTCACGGTCTTGGCCTTAGCCGGCAACTCAACGATGACGATGTTCATTAAGTGGTTCCATAGCCGGCGCTGCTGCCGCCCGGCTCGAGGGGGATGTTTGCCGCGTCTTGCCCTCGCATTGAGGCGAAAATGGTGTCTTGCACGCCGAGTGTCAATTTCCGCTGAACGAGGAGTGCGGCATTCTAGGAACTCGAAATTGACAACTCTAGGAGGTATAGACTAATTAACACAACCTAAAGCTGTTAATACCAAGGGAGAGCACGTTTGGCGAACCGGCGTCAGAAGAAGCAAAATGGAGCGCCCCGGTCCAGGAACGCGCGCCGCAAGGATGGCTCACCTACCAACGGGTCCGATATGACGCGGCGCGAGGCCGCGGACTATATTGCGACCCTGGTCGAGGAACTGAAATCTATCGCCCAGGCCGCAGGACTGCCGCTGATTGCCTATCTTCTTGCCATGGCCAAGGAAGAGGCACAGTTGGAACGCGCGCGCCAAGAATGAAGCCTGGGCCTTTACTCTTCTGGCTCGATTAAAGACACAAGTTGTTGTCCGTGTCTCTGCAACTTTCCAGCGAGATCAAGCTCGAGCAGCACGATATGGACCTTGCGCACGGCGATGCCCGTCGCCCTGGCCACCTCGTCGATATCGACCGGGCTAGGGCCTAGCGCCCCGACAATCCGCTCGCGCTCGGTCTGGGCGATATCCGGCAAAGGCTCAGGGGCTGCGCCGTCCTCAGGCGCAGAAAGCTCAGGCCCAAACGGCTCGACCGGGCGTCCAAGCATCGGCGCCAGAGTCTCGACGATGTCGCGCGCGCTGGTGACGAGGCAGGCGCCTTGTTTCAGCAGATTGTTGGTGCCGGCGGAGCGCGGGTCGAGCGGGCTTCCCGGCACGGCAAAGACTTCGCGTCCCTGCTCGCCGGCGAAGCGGGCGGTGATCAAAGACCCAGACCGTTCGGCGGCCTCCACCACGACGACCCCGAGCGAGATGCCGGAGATCAGGCGATTGCGGCGGGGAAAGTCCTTGCCCCTCGGCGCAAAGCCAGGGCTCCGCTCGCTGAGCAGCAGGCCCTGTTCACCGATGGCGCGCTGGAGGTCGGCATTCTCCGGCGGGTAGACCACGTCGATACCGCCGGCGAGCACGGCGATGGTGCCGCGTTCGAGCGCGGCAAGATGGGCCGCGGTGTCGATGCCGCGGGCAAATCCTGAGGCAATGACGAAGCCTTCAAGGCCGAGCTCGGTGGCGAGCTGGCGTGTCAACTTCTGCCCGACGGCCGAGCCGTTGCGGGCGCCCACCATGGCGACGATGGGACCTTCGGCAAGCTCGAGCCTTCCCTTGACGTAGAGCAGAGGCGGCGGCGCATCGACATGGGAGAGGGCCGCGGGATAGCCCTTCTCGCCCATGGCGACGAGTTGAGCCCCGGCGCGGTCGGCGGCTTCAAGCTCGGCGTCAGCCTCGGCTTCCGTGAAAACACGAATCGAGGGGCGGCCGCCGCGACGCGACAGCGCCGGCAAGGCAGCGAGAGCAGCCTCGGCGCCACCGAACTGGTTGACCAAGGCACGGAAGGTGGCCGGTCCGACATTCTCGCTGCGGATCAGCCGGAGCCAGCTCCGCCGCTGACGGTCGCTCAGCTGGATCTCAGCGCGTGACGCTGGACCCTGAGGCCCGGGGTCAGGTCTTCTTCGCGCCAATGCGTCCCTCCTCGCCCCGCAGCAGGCGTCCGATATTGTCGGCGTGGCGCCAGAAGAGAAGCACGGTGAAGACCAGGAACAGAAGTGCCATGCGCGTTTCCCCGATCCACCACAGCAGGCAGGGAACAACAGCACTCGCCACGAGCGCCGCGAGCGACGAGTAGCGGGCGACGGCGGCAACGACGAGCCAGGTCACGCAGAAGGCGATCGCTCCCGGCCAATAGAGTCCGAGCAGCACGCCGATATAGGTGGCCACGCCCTTGCCGCCGCGAAAGCCGAGCCAGACCGGAAAGAGATGTCCGAGGAAAGCGCCGAGGCCGCCAAGGATCGCTGCATCCTGGCCGAAGCGGGCGCCGATCAGCACGGCGGCAGTGCCCTTCAGCGCATCGAGGATGAGGGTGAGCGCCGCGAGCTTCTTGTTGCCGGTGCGCAGCACATTGGTCGCCCCGATATTGCCCGAACCGATGTCGCGAACATCGCCGTGGCCCGCGAGCCTGGTGAGAATGAGGCCGAAGGGGATTGAGCCGAGCAGATAGCCGAGGCCAAGCGCGAGGAGATCGTAGAGGCTCCAATCTGCCGCGAGCATTGTCGGTCAGACCCCGGAAAGAGAACAGCTACCTGCCGCGCTGCTCAGCGTAGTTGTACACGGAGCGTCCGGCAACGAGGGTCATCAGCGCCCGGCCTTGCAGCCGTGCTTCGTCGAAGGGCGTGTTCTTGGACCGCGTGCGCAGAAGTTCGGGGTTCACCACGAAGGGCGTGTCGAGATCGATGAGCACGAGGTCCGCCGGCGCTCCCTTGGCGAGGCGGCCGCTCGGCAACCCAAGCAGGCGCGCGGGGTTCGCGGTCAGCGCGCGAAGCAGCGTGGAGAGCTCGACGCTGCCGTCGTGATAGAGGCGGAGCGCCGCGGACAGCAGCGTCTCGACGCCGATGGCGCCGTCGGCGGCTTCGGCGAAGGGACGGCGCTTGCCGTCGGCGTCCTGCGGATCGTGCGCCGACACGATCACGTCGATATCGCCGCTGGCGATGCCTTCCACCATGGCGGCCCGGTCGTCCTCGGAGCGGAGCGGGGGCCGCATCTTGAAGAAGGTCCGGTAGGGACCGATGTCGTTTTCGTTCAAGGTGAGATGGTTGATGGATACGCCGCAGGTAATCGGCAGCCCGCGTTCCTTGGCGGCGCGGATGATGTCGAGCGACGCGCGGCAGGAGATCTGGCCAGCGTGATAGCGTCCGCGCGTCAGCTCGGCGAGGCGCAAGTCGCGCTCGAGCATGATGGTCTCGGCTTCGCGCGGAATGCCGGGCAGGCCGAGCCTGGTCGCGACCTCGCCCTCGTTCATCACCCCGTTCTCCGCGAGAGTCGGCTCTTCCAAATGATGGATGATGAGCACGCCGAAATCCTTGGCGTAGGCGAGCACGTTCCGCATCATCTTGGCGTCGGCGAGGCTCGTCTTGCCGTTGGTGAAGGCGATGGCGCCGGCGTCGCGCAAGAGCCCGATCTCGGCCATCTCCTCGCTCTTCAGGCCCTTGGTCATCGCCGCCATGGGATGCACGTTGATCTGCGCCGTGTCGCGCGCGCGGCGCATGATGAAGTCGACCAGAGCAACGTCGTCGATGACAGGCTCGGTGTTTGGCATGCAGATGATGGTGGTGACGCCGCCGGCGGCAGCAGCACGGCTCGTGGTGGACAGCGTTTCGCGGTGCTCGTGGCCCGGCTCGCCGGAGAACACGAGCATATCGATGAGGCCTGGCGCGAGAACGTGGCCGGCACAGTCGATGAGTTCCGCGTCACCAACGGAGTCGGCAGTTACCTCCGGGCCCAGGTCGACGATCTTGCCGTCCTCGATCAGCACGCCGCCCGTCTCGTCGAGGCCTGTGCCGGGGTCGATCAGCCGCGCGTAGAGGAGCGCCGTGCGTCGGCCGTTGCTGTCGTGGAGGGCTTGCATCGCCATCACTGGTTCGGCAGGTGGCGGGCGAGCGCCTGAAGCACCGCCATGCGCACCGCCACGCCCATCTCGACCTGCTCGCGGATGACGCTTCGCTGGTCGTCGGCCACGCTCGAGTCGATCTCCACGCCGCGGTTCATCGGGCCTGGATGCATGATCAGGGCATCGGGCTTGGCGTTGGAGAGCTTGTCGTGGTCGAGCCCGAAGAAGTGGAAGTACTCACGCTGGCTCGGCACGAGGTTCGACGTCATGCGCTCGCGCTGGAGCCGCAGCATCATGACGATGTCGGCATCCTTCAGCCCCTCGCGCATCGAGGAATAGACCTCGACGCCAAGCCGCGCGATGCCCGACGCAAGCAGTGTGGAGGGCGCGATGACGCGGACGCGGGCGCCGAGCGTGTTGAGCAGGAGGATGTTGGAGCGGGCGACGCGCGAATGCAGGATATCGCCGCAAATCGCCACGATCAGTCCGGCGATGCGTCCCTTGTGGCGGCGGATGGTGAGGGCATCGAGCAAGGCTTGGGTCGGATGCTCGTGGCTGCCGTCGCCGGCATTGATCACCGAGCAGTCGACCTTCTGAGCGAGCAGTTCGACGGCGCCGGCGGCATGGTGACGCACGACGAGGAGGTCGGGGCGCATCGCGTTGAGGGTCACGGCCGTGTCGATTAGGGTTTCGCCCTTCGACATGGACGAGGTCCGCGTAGACATGTTCATCACATCGGCGCCGAGCCGCTTGCCCGCAAGCTCGAAGGAACTCTGGGTCCTGGTCGAGGATTCGAAGAAGAGATTGATCAGGGTACGGCCGCGGAGATCGTCGCGCTTCTTGGCGACCTGGCGGCTCACCGTCGAGGCCTGTTCCGCGAGGTCGAGCAGGCCCACGATCTCGTCGCGCGAAAGGCCTTCGATGCCAAGCAAATGGCGATGAGGGAAAGAGAATTCGGTCGCTTCAGCCGTAATGCTCATTAAAGTGGACTCTATAGGCCGACTTTGCCCGGGCGGCAAGCTTGGCTGCCCAAGGAGACTGTGGCAGCAATGGCCAATTCAAACTCGACAAAGGATGCCATGGCGCCCGATCCAATTCCGCAGGGCGAGCAGGTGCTCAACCAAAGCCCGGCCTTTACCGACGTGAACCTGTTCACGTCGGATACCCCTCTGCGCGAGGCGGTCGCGCGTGAGGGTGCGGCCGACGCGGCTGAAAACCTCGCCGCTTTCGGCCGGATTGCCGGGAGTGCGGCCGCTGCCGAGCTTGGGCGGCAGGCCAACGAGCACTCGCCGCGGCTCCGCGCCTTCGATGCCCAAGGCCGGCGCCTCGACCGCGTCGACTATCATCCGGCCTACCACCGGCTGATGGGGTTCAGCACGGCGCAAGGGTTGCATTGCTCGACCTGGGAGTATCTGGCGAGAGGCAGCTATCCGCAGCCAGGCGCCCATGTCGCCCGCTGCGCCGGAAGCTACATGGCGGCGCAGATGGAGGCAGGTCATTGCTGTCCCATCACCATGACGCACGCCGCCGTCGCCACGCTTCGCCATGAGCCCGTGCTTTTGCGCAGCGTGCTCCCGAAGCTCGTGGCGCGAAGCTACGACCCGCGCTTCGCTCCCTGGCAGAAGAAGCAAGCCATCACCATCGGCATGGGCATGACCGAGCGCCAAGGTGGAACCGATGTGCGGACCAATACCACGGTGGCCAAGCCTCTCGGCGGCAATGGTGGCGGCAAGGCCTATGCCATCAGCGGCCACAAATGGTTCTTGTCGGCGCCCATGTGCGACGCCTTTCTGGTGCTTGCCCAAGCCAAAGGGGGGCTGTCTTGCTTTTTCATGCCGCGCTTCTCGAGCGAAGGGTCGGTCAACCGGATGAGGATCGAGCGGCTCAAGGACAAGCTCGGCAATCGCTCCAACGGTTCGGCCGAGGTGACCTTCGATAAGGCAGTCGGCTATCTCGTCAGCGAGGAGGGGAGAGGCGTCCCCACCATCATCGACATGGTGACGCTGACGCGGCTCGACTGCGCCGTGTCCTCGGCGGGGCTGATGCGGCAGGCGCTCGCCCGTGCGCTGCATCACGCGCGGCATCGCACTGTGTTCCAGAAGAAGCTGATCGATCAGCCGCTGATGCTCCAGGTGCTTGCCGACATGGCGCTCGATGTCGAGGCCGCGACCGCGCTCACCTTCAAGCTCGCCGCAGCCTTCGACGGCCACGACGATCCGGACGCGACGGCCTATCGCCGCCTGATGACTTCCGTCACGAAATATTGGGTGTGCAAGATCGCGCCGGCGCTGATCTTCGAAGCCATGGAGTGCCTCGGCGGCAACGCCTATGTCGAGGAGGGCGGATTCCCGTTGCTCTATCGCGAGGCGCCGGTCAACGCCATCTGGGAGGGATCGGGCAATGTCATGTGTCTCGATGTGCTCCGCGCCGTCGAGCGCTCCCCCGAGACCTTGGAGCGGGTGCTCGCCAGCATCGAAGCGGCAAGCGGCGGCGAGCAACGATTGAAGTCCGCGGTCGAGGGCGTGCGGATCATGCTCGCCGAAGCGGCGCAGGATCAGACGCGAGCGCGGTCCGTGGTCGAGCTGCTCGCGCTCACCGCCGCCGGCGCATTGCTCCAAGCGCATGCGCCGCCAGCGGTGAGCGACGCCTTCCTCGCAACCAGGCTCTACGGCGCCTTCCGCCACTCTTACGGCGTCGGGCTTGGCGGCGGCGACATCGAAGGCATCGCCGCGCGCGCCGCGCCGATCATGGGCTAAGTGCATTTGCGTCTGGAACTTTTCCACAACAATGGGGCGCCACCCCCTCCGGGGTTCCGCTGGACATGCGGTCCCTACCGGTGCTGGTGCCGGCCTTGCTAGGACTGAGTGCCACTTACCCACAGGCTTTTCGAGGCCGCCCCCGAGCCGCGGGCGGCCTCGTCCTATTTGATCCTCGTCAAGGCCGCTCGAGGCTCGGGCGCGCATTTAAGATGAATGCTGATGCCAACCGAGCCGCTTAGAATTTCAACAACTTGCGGTTTACGCACGGGCGCGAATCATTGAGGATTGCCCGGTCGGTCTTCGGGAAATGCCGTCAAGTGGGTCGCGGCGCTATCCGGAGCCTTTGTTGTACGCGGGTCACAGTAAACAGGGTCATAGGTTCGGTCAGGCGGAGGCTAAACCATGATGAGCTTACCCTTCCTTCTGTTTGCCTGCGGTCTCGCCGCGGCATGGACGAGCAGACGCGAGGCAGCCATGGGGTTCTGGGTTGCCGGTGTTTTGGTGCTGTTGGTGTTGTTCCGGTTTCACGCGACGGACGTGCTGAATCTCGGACTGTAGTAGGAGCGTAGCGTGACGGCCGATCTGTCGAGGCTGCTCAATGCCTTGGGACTTGTGGCCGTCGATACGGTCCTGGTGCTCGCTTTCGCCGATCAGCTTTGGTTCCGCGATCTGCCGTGCCCGATCTGCATCCTGCAGCGGGCCGGTTTCATCGCCGCTGGATTTGGCATCGCGCTCAATCTCATCTTCGGTCCGCGGCCGAGCCATTACGGCCTCGCCATCCTCGGCGCCATGGTCGGCGGCATCATGTCGGCCGACCAGGTGCTGCACTACATCGTTCCGGGGACCGGCTCCTACGGCAATGCCGTCTTCGGGCTGCATCTCTACACTTGGGCGCTGATCGGCTTCGTGCTGATCGTGGTCGGCTGCGCGGCAATGCTGCTGTTCGATCGGCAATACGAACCTTCGGGGCCGATCCCTCTGCGCGAGGTCACGCTGCCGCTCTTGGCCGTTGCCCTGCTAGGGTTGCTTGCGGTCGCCAATGTCGTCTCGACGCTTGCCATCTGCGGCGTGGGACTTTGCCCTGAGGCGCCCGGCGGCTATCTCATCTTCCATGAAAATCTCGGGCTAGCGCAGATCAAGTCGTCTTAGCCGGTCGAGCGCGCCTTGCAGGATGTAGGCCGCCGCCATGCGGTCTATGACCTCGGCGCGGCGCTTGCGCGAGGCATCGGCCTCGATCAGGTGACGCTCGACCGCGGCGGTCGACAGCCTCTCGTCCCAGAACACCATGGGCACCGTGACATGGGCGGCGAGGTTCCTGGCGAAGGCGCGGGTCGATTGAGCGCGCGGGCCTTCCGAGCCGTCGAGGTTGAGGGGGAAGCCGATCACCAGCGCCCCGACCTGATTCTTTTCAACCACTTCGCGAATCGTCTTGGCATCGGCCGTGAACTTGCTACGGCGGATGGTGTCGAAGGGCGTTGCCACACTGCGCGTCACGTCGGAGAGCGCCATGCCGATGGTCTTGGTGCCGACATCGAGGCCGAGCAGCCTTGCATCACGGCCAAGATGCGGCGGCAGATCTTCGATGGCGATGGTCGAGGCGGCTGTCACTGGGGAAGGGGGTGCGGCACCCTTGCGAGGTTGTCAACTCACCGTCCTTTCCTTATGTCCGAGGTCCCGGCCTCCTGGGCCTGCAAACCGAGACACGCCATGCAAATCACTTGGTTCGGCCATTCCTGCTTTCGCATCGACACGGGCAAGTCGCGCATCCTGATCGATCCGTTCCTCACCGGGAACCCGACCTTCGAGGATTCAGGCCATACCGTGCGGGACGTGGCCAAGGGCGTGACCCATGTGGCACTGACCCATGGCCATGAGGATCACACCGGCAATACCGTCGAAATCTGCAAGGAGACCGCAGCCCCGCTCATCGCCGTCTATGAGCTTGCCGTGCATATGGCGAGCCTCGGGGTGGAGAAGATCGACCCCGGCAATACCGGCGGCATGCAGCATCACGAGGATTTCGACCTTACCTTCGTGCCGGCCTGGCATTCCTCCGGCGTGTTCCTCGAGGGTCGCTCGATCTATCTCGGCGCCTGCACTGGCCTCATCATCGCCACGCGCGAGGGCAAGACCGTTTACCATATGGGCGACACGGCGATCTTCTCCGACATGGGCCTCATCAATGAGATCTACCGGCCGCAAGTGGGCATCGTGCCGATCGGCGACCGCTTCACCATGGGGGCGAAAACGGCGGCGCTCGCCTGCAAGCGCTTCTTTCGAGTTCGAGACGGTGATCCCCTGCCATTACGGGACTTTTCCCATCATCGATCAGACGGCCGACAAATTCGTCGCGGAAATGGGCGGCAATACCGTCGTCGTGCCTAAGGTCGGCGTCCCCTTCGCGGTTTAGCCCGCCAAGCCCCAAGTTGAAGCTGCCACGGGCCGGTGCTACAGAGCCCCTGAAACGTCCATTCCTGTTGGCGCCAGAGTTTCCATGTCCGTCGATCGCGCGACCGTCCACCGCATCGCCCATCTCGCCCGCATTGCCGTCACCGAAGACGAAGCCGCGCGGCTCGAGAAGGAGCTGTCCGGCATTCTCGACTGGGTGGCCCAGCTCGACGAGATCGACACCTCCAATGTCGAGCCGATGACCCGCGTCGTGGCCATGACCATGAAGAAGCGGAAGGACGAGGTGACCGACGGCAATTGCGCCGACGACATCCTCAAGAACGCGCCCTCGGTCGACGATCATTATTTCGTCGTGCCCAAGATCGTGGAGTAGGGCGGTGATGATGCGCGCCGTTGTGCTTGGCGTGGGGCTTTGGCTTGCGGGTGCCGGCATGGCGCCGGCGCAAGCGCCGGAAAATTCGCTCCCCGACGGCACCTTCGCCTCGACCAAGGACGATTGCGCCAAGCTTGCGACGAAGACGCCGGCTGAGATCGGCGATGAAATCGACTTCGAGGTGCTGACCAAGAAGGGGCTCACCGGCTATCGCCAGGTGTGCGACTTCGTCAGCGTGTCAGCGCGCGACGCCAAGAGCTGGGTCGCGACCGCCTTTTGCGACGAGTTGGGCTATACCTATCCCGACCTGTTCTCGATCAAGCAGAAGGACGACGGCAGGCTCAACGTCACCAGGATCACCGACTTGACCCAGCAGGGCGGCTACGACGCGTCGGCGCAAGCCGATCCCTCGGAGTCCGACACGGCGGAGCAGTCCGCGGGCGGCGCCGATTCAGGAAACGCCGGTGAGCCTGCGGACCGGAGCCAGACGCTGGACGAACAGGCCGCGAGCGAGTCCTATAGCACCTTCGTCAAATGCGACACCGTCAAGCCGTAACAGCGCATGGCCGATCCGACAGACCTTTCCATTGCCGAGGCACGCGAGGCTCTTAAGCGCAAGGAGCTCTCAGCCGAGGAGCTTGCGCGCGCGCATATCGGCGCGATCGAGCGGGCGAACGAGGCGCTCAACGCCTACATTCTCACTACGCCAGAGCGCGCGCTGGAAGCGGCGAAGGAGAGCGATGCGCGCTTGCGCAAAGGCGCGGCGCGGCCGCTCGAAGGCATTCCGCTCGGCATCAAGGATCTGTTCGCCACCAAGGGCGTACGCACCACGGCTTGCTCGCACGTTCTCGACGGCTTCACGCCGACCTACGAGTCAACGGTGACGGCCAATCTGTGGAGCGCCGGCGCGGTCATGCTCGGCAAGCTCAACAACGACGAGTTCGCCATGGGCTCGTCCAACGAGACGAGCCATTACGGGCCGGTGGTCAATCCCTGGCGCCGTACGGGATCGAACGCCAAGCTCGTGCCGGGCGGATCGTCGGGCGGCTCGTCAGCCGCGGTCGCGGCACGGCTCTGCATGGGCGCCACCGCCACCGATACCGGCGGCTCGATCCGCCAGCCGGCAGCGGTCACCGGCACCGTCGGCATCAAGCCGACCTATGGCCGCTGCTCGCGCTGGGGCATCGTCGCCTTCGCCTCGTCGCTCGATCAGGCGGGGCCGATCGCGCGCACCGTGCAAGACGCGGCGATCCTGCTGAAAGCCATGGCGAGCCACGACCCGAAGGACACGACGAGCGTCGATGCGCCGGTGCCGGATTACGAGGCTGCGGTGACTCTCGGCGTGAAAGGGCTCACCATCGGCATTCCCAAGGAATATCGCGTGCCCGGCATGGCGGCGGAGATCGATGCGCTGTGGCAGCAGGGGATAAAGTGGCTGGAAGCTGCCGGCGCCAAAATCAAGCCGGTGAGCCTGCCACATACCAAATACGCATTGCCCTCCTATTATATTGTCGCGCCGGCGGAGGCCTCCTCGAACCTCGCCCGCTATGACGGGGTGCGCTACGGCTTGCGCGAGCCCGGCAAGGACGTGATCTCGCTCTATGAGAACACGCGCTCCGCGGGCTTTGGCGCGGAAGTGAAGCGCCGCATCCTGATCGGCACCTATGTGCTGTCGGCGGGCTATTACGACGCTTATTATCTGAAAGCTCAGAAGGTGCGCAGCCTGATCAAGCGCGACTTCGACGAGGCCTTCAAGGATGTCGACGTGATCCTGACGCCGACCACGCCGTCGCCCGCCTTTGCCCTCGGCGAGAAGTCGGGCGATCCCGTGGAGATGTATCTCAACGACATCTTCACGGTGACGGTGAACATGGCGGGGCTGCCTGGCATGTCGGTGCCGGCGGGGTTGTCGTCGGAAGGGACGCCGCTCGGGCTTCAGCTGATCGGGCGTCCGTTCGATGAGGAGACACTCTTCCGCGTCGGCCGCGCCATCGAGGTGGCGGCGGGACCATTGGCCAAACCGCAAGATTGGTGGAGCAGGGCAGCATGAATGAGCATTCGGCGAAGCCGGTAGCCGCGCGCCTCAACGTCTCCTCAGGGAGCCCGTATGAGCCGATCGTCGGCTTCTCGCGCGCGGTGCGCGTCGGCAATGTGGTCGCGGTCGCCGGCACAACCGCCGGTTCCAGCGGCAAGCCTGTCGCCATTGGCGATCCGGCGGCGCAGACTCGGGCTATTCTGGAAACCATCGAGAAGGCTTTGGCTGATGCCGGGGCGAGCCTCAAGGACGTGATCCGCACGCGGATATACCTCGTGGACATCGCCCATTGGGAGGCGGTGGGCAGAGTGCATGGAGAGTTCTTCAGCGACATTCGCCCCGCGAACAGCACGCTGGAAGTCTCCTGTTTCGTAAATCCGGACTGGCTCGTCGAGATCGAGGCCGACGCCGTCATTCCGTCCCCTGGAGGGTGAGGTCATGGCGCCGCGCAAGGCTAAGGACTGCGCCAACATGGATGAGGTAAGGGCGGAGATCGACCGCATCGATGCGACCCTTGTCGATCTCATCGGCGAGCGCTTCAGCTATGTGGATCGCGCCTGGCAGTTCAAGCAGTCGCCCGCCGAGGCGCGGGTGCCCTGGCGCATCCAGCAGGTGATCGACAAGGTGCGCGCCCGCGCGGTCGAGAAGGGCTTGCCGCCAGAGCTCGCCGAGGCCTTGTGGCGGCAGATGATCGGCTGGTTCATTCAATATGAAGAAGAAAAGCTCCGCGACAAGGGCGACGACACCTAAAATACTCGTCATGCCCGGCCTTGTGCCGGGCATCCACGCCTTTAAGCTGAAGATCAAGACGTGGATGGCCGGGACGAGCCCGGCCATGACTGGTTTAGAATAGGGCCATGGACGCAAAGACGGAAAAATCCAATTTGATCGAAGGCGCGACCGGTCCCTGGGAAGTGGTGATCGGCATGGAGGTGCACGCCCAGGTCACCTCCAGGTCGAAGCTGTTCTCCGGCGCTTCCACTGAATTCGGCGGCGAGCCAAACTCGCATGTAAGCCTGGTCGACGCCGCCATGCCCGGCATGCTTCCGGTGATCAACGAGGAATGCATTGCCCAGGCGATCCGCACCGGGCTCGGCCTGAAGGCCAAGATCAATCTTTCGTCGGTGTTCGACCGGAAGAATTATTTCTATCCCGACCTGCCGCAGGGCTATCAGATCTCCCAGTACAAGAGCCCGGTGGTCGGCGAAGGCGAGGTCATCGTCGATCTCTTGAGCGGCGAGCGGGTTGTCGTCGGCATCGAGCGGCTGCATCTTGAGCAGGACGCTGGCAAAAGCCTGCACGACCAGCATCCCAAATTCTCCTATGTCGATCTCAACCGCTCAGGCGTTGCGCTGATGGAGATCGTGTCGAAGCCGGACCTCCGCTCGTCCGATCAGGCCAAGGCCTATCTCACCAAGATCCGCACCATCATGCGCTATCTCGGCACCTGCGACGGCAATATGGAGGAAGGGTCGTTGCGCGCCGACATCAACGTCTCGGTGCGGAAGCCAGGCGCGCCGCTCGGCACGCGCTGCGAGATCAAGAACGTCAATTCGATCCGCTTCATCGGCCAGGCTATCGAGCACGAGGCGCGCCGCCAGATCGAGATCCTCGAGGACGGCGGGTCGATCGTCCAGGAGACGCGGCTGTTCGATGCGCGGACAGGGGAGACGCGTTCGATGCGCTCCAAGGAAGAGGCGCACGACTACCGCTATTTCCCCGACCCGGACCTTCTGCCGCTCGAGCTGACGCAGGATTACGTGGACCGGCTCGCCAAGGACCTCCCGGAGCTTCCGGATCAGAAGCGCACACGCTTCATCGAGACCTTCGGTCTGTCAGCCTATGATGCCGACGTCCTGGTAGCCGAGCGCGAGGCCGCGGATTATTTCGAGGCGGTGGCGAAGGGCCGCGAGCCGAAGCAGGCGGCGAACTGGGTGATCAACGAACTGTTCGGCCGCCTCAACAAGGAAGGCAAGAGCATCGCAGAGAGCCCGGTCTCGGCGGACCGTCTCGGGGCCATGCTCGACCTGATCAAGGACGGCACCATCTCAGGCAAGATCGCCAAGGATGTGTTCGACATCATGTTCACCGAAGGCGGCGATCCGCGCGCCATCGTCGAGGCGCGGGGGCTCACCCAGGTCACCGACATGGGCGCCATCGAGCAGGCGGTGGATCAGGTCATCGCCGCCAATCCCGACAAGGCCGAGCAGGCCAAGGCGAAGCCGGCCCTTGCCGGCTGGTTCGTCGGCCAGGTGATGAAGGCGACCGCCGGCAAGGCGAGCCCGCAAGCCGTCAACGAGCTGGTGAAGGCGAAGCTCGGGATCGAGTGAGAGGTCTTGCTTGCTGCGGCATTCGCAATCTGTACGCTGACAATCACGCTATAATTCGTCATGCCCGGCTCTATGCCGGGCATCCACGTCGTCTTGTCAGAAATCGTGGATGGCCGGGACGAGCCCGGCCGTGACGGAAGAGGTCCTGGGTGGGAGGAGTTTCAATGACGCACGCAATCCGCGTTCACGCTTACGGCGGGCCGGAGGTTCTCAAATGGGAGGAGGTCGAGATAGGCCCGCCCGGTCCAGGTGAGGTGCGCATCAAGCAGACGGCGGTCGGCCTCAACTATATCGACGTCTATTCGAGGACCGGATACTACCCGCAACCCTCGCTCCCCTTCGTCCCCGGCATGGAGGGTGCCGGCGTGATCACGGCGATAGGCGAAGGCGTCAAGGACCTCAAAGTCGGGATGCGCGTCGCCTATGCCGGACCCATTGGCGCCTATGCCGAAGAGCGGCTGATCGCGGCGGATCGGGTGGTCAGGCTGCCGTCAGGTATAAGCGACGAGATCGCTGCTTCGATCATGCTCAAGGGCATGACCGCGCAATATCTCCTGCGGCGGACCTATATTGTCGGCCCCAAGACGACGCTTCTGTTCCATGCGGCTGCCGGCGGCGTCGGGCTGATCGCCTGCCAATGGGCGGCAGCGCTCGGCGCCACGGTGATCGGCACGGTCGGCTCGGCAGGCAAGGCGCTGATCGCGCGGGCGCATGGCTGCACCCATGTCATCAACTACCGCGAGGAAGACTTCGTCACCATGGTCAAGGCCTACACCGACGGCAAAGGCGTCGACGTGGTCTATGACTCGATCGGCAAGGACACGTTTCCTGCTTCGCTCGATTGCCTGAAGCCGCTCGGCATGTGGGTGAGCTTCGGCCAGGCCTCCGGCCCGGTGCCTGAGTTCAAGATCACGCTCCTGTCGCAGAAGGGCTCGCTCTACGCGACGCGGCCATCCCTCCAGCATTACACGGCGAGCCGGAAGGATTTGGTCGCCACGGCCAACGATCTGTTCGACGTGGTCGGCTCAGGCAAGGTGAAAGTCTCGGTCAGCCAGACCTATCCTCTGGCCGAGGCCGCGCGCGCGCATCAGGATCTCGAGGCGCGTCTGACCACCGGCTCGACGGTGCTGTTGCCGACCACTCCAACGGCGTTCTAGCGGCGCTGCGGCGATCTCTCGCCTTTTAGGAAAATCGTTCTTGGTTAGCGGCTGGTGACGCCGATTGGTCAAGGAGTCCTTGCCAACGCACCCCAATTAACCATTACCCCCGGCAAACGCGTGCTCACGTAAACCAGTGTTACGTCGGCGTTTAGGTTCGGTCAGCTTGCGTTAAGCACGCCAATTCAGACGTTGTTTAACGCCCAACCCCAAGATCGCCCGCATCGAAGTTGGACGAGCTCGTGGGACGCCAAAGCAATCATGCAGCGTCCGGCGAAGGGTACCAGGAAGACAATAGGGGGCGGGTAAAATGGCACGCATGGAAATGGGGATGGATCGGTTCGCGGTCGCGGCGGGGAGCGGTGCGCCGGACGCGCTGTTCGAGCTCGGCATCCTTTACGCAACCGGGCTCGACGTCGAGGCCGACCTCGTCGCGGCGCATAAATGGTTCAATCTTGCGGCGATGCGGGGAAACCGCGCCGCGCTCGCGCATCGCACCGAGCTTGCCCGCGAGATGTCGGCAAGTCAGATCGCCCAAGCCCAGAAGCTTGCGCGCGAGTGGCTCGCCACAAATTAGGGCACGGGGAAATCGCGCCTAGTTCGCGCCTTCCGTCTGTTCGCGGCATCTGCGGAACAGCGAGCGGACGCAGCGATAGGTGTTGCGGGCGATTGATTTGACGCGGCTCTTGTGCTCCGGCGGCGCCGCGCTCTCGGCAGGAATTGCCCCTGCGGAGGGAACGATCGGCGGCTCTGCCGCGCTCAAAGGAATGGCTGGCGCATTCTCGCCCGGCAGATCCGGCAATGGCTCGTGCGAGGCCAAGCCGGCGGGCGGCGGGTTGCTCGGCGCCGGGCTCTGTTCCGGCTCGTCGCGGCCGGCGATCGAGGCGCGCATATTGCGTATGCCGCGGCGCGACGCACTCACAGCCTGGCCCGTCACCTCGACCAGCGACTTGCGGTCCTCATGGTCGAAGGCCTTCTGCTCCTTATGTATGCGGTCCGTGAGTTTCTTGACGCGCGGATCCTCGGCAATGCCATCGGGGATGCCCGGACCATCATAACTGTAGGTCTTTTCGATGCCGTTGCAGCCGGCATCGGCATCGCGCGCGCCGCAAGAAGCGTGCCCGCCTTCCTTGGCGGTGCGCACCACGCAATAGAGCTTCACCGCGTCGCTGCGGTTCACCTCTTCTCCGGTGACGCGGCAGAGATAAGTCTGATCGGGGCCCTTGCAGGTGACGCAATAGGCGACATCGCCCGCCCCCGCGCTCGAAAGAGCACAGAGCAGGAGGGCTACTGCTAGGGGTACCGCCGAGCCTATGGCGCGGGCGTGACGCATCGATTGAAACTTCCCCCTGTCACTGCCGTCGATTTGCAGTCTAACACGGTATGCGCGCATACCGACCATTTTCCAGGCAGAGTGCGGACCAAATTTCGCGAGAAATCGGGCGAAATCGTGGGCTTCGGGTCAATTCGTTGGAATGACCTCGCCGCTTGAGGCGAACCAGCGCCACTTGCACGCGCGCCGGCGCCCACTCAAGTTGGTGCTGTTGACCCAGGGAGCCCGGGTCGTTACCTCTTTTCCTGGCAATGTCCGATATGAAGGCGCGAGCGCCCTCACCAATGAGTTTCTAAAAGGGCGTCCCGACGCAATTCGTCGGTTGCGGGACGTCGAACCCGCTTTTTACAAATTCACACCGTCGCTGATCATCGGAATGTTTCCCGATGTGAACGAAACGCTGGCGACTATTCTCTGCACTCGGTTTGCAGAATTTATGCAGACCTAAAATCGGCGGATACTTTGCTGCGCGTCCCTGGCCCCGGCAGCTCAGAGCCGGCCCGGCGGCATGAAACTATTAGCGCCGCGGAAGCGCACCGGGGCAATGTAAAAGGAACCCCGGTGCTGCGGCCTCGCTTTTTTAGCGCGCTGTTGCATCCGCGCCAGACGAAGAGAAGCCGACTCATGCTAGGCAAATTTCGCTGACCTCGGACGTCAGCGCTCACTAAAGATTTTCCCAGCCTTAGCCCCGGTTCGCCGGGGCTTCTTTTTTGGAACTCCCCTGATCCTCGCGGGTTTAGCTGGTTAGACGCGTCCACCTCCAGCCTGACCATGCGAAGCCCGACTTCGCAGGGCGCGTAAAAAGATAGGAAGCCCCGGTCCCACCCCTTCTCCGGGGCTTTCTGCTACCCGGCGCGGCGGCCTCGCTGTTCGGTGACCTAGACCTTGGTCTAGCTATCCCCAGACCTATGCGCACTGGCTCCTTGCGCTTGGAACTTGCAATCATCCTTCGCCGGACCGACGTCAATTTCCATCGGTAGCGCCCCCCGTCTAGCCGAGACGTGGCCCGGTTATGCCCGGCTCCCCAACCGGTGCATAGGAGAAGCCCCGTCGCCCCCCGTTGCGGGCCTTCCTCATTCCTAGGAGATGCAACCTGAGCAGAGGGCGTCGGCTTCGGCTGGCGCCCTTTGTTATATAATCGAACCCAGTCGCACTAAGGAGTTCGACAATGTCGATTTGGGAGAAGTTGGCCGGCGCGACGGCAGAGTCGCTGAGGGCTGGTTCAATCGGGGCAGTGCTCGGCAGCGTGAACGGCAAGGAAGCAGGGAAGGACCAGGTAGCGTTCACCGTTGGTGTGATCGCGCTAGGTGCCAAAATGGCCAAGGCCGACGGCGTCGTTACTAGAGACGAGGTGAATGCCTTAAAGAAGGTATTTAAAATACCCGCTGGCGAGATGAAGAATGTCGCCAACATTTTCAATTTGGCCAAGCAGGACGTGATCGGCTACCAGGCTTATGCCGAGCAGCTTGCCGCCATGTTAAAGGGTAATCGCAGGCTACTCGAGGACGTCCTGGAAGGTCTATTCCACATAGCGAAGGCCGACCAGGTGCTGCATGCGCGGGAGGTGGAGTTTCTAGCCGAGGTCGCCAAGCGTTTCGGCATCACCAAGACCGCGTTCAGCCATATTAAGGCGCGCCACGTCGTTGTAACGAAACGCGACCCTTACGAGGTGCTGGGCGTCAAGGCCTCGATTGGCAAGGATGAGCTAAAGAGCCACTATCACAGGCTGGTGACGGAAAACCATCCGGACAAGCTGATTGCCCGCGGCGTTCCGAAGGAGTTCGTCGCGATCGCCACCGAGAAGCTCGCCGCAATCAACGAGGCCTATGCCCAGATTGCAAACGAGCGGGTGGACGTAGTCGAGCAATTTGATGCTGCCTGGCGACGACGCGGTGCTGATTGATTTTCACTTGCCGGGGTAGGCACCTCAGAGTCAGGCGACTCTATCAACCCTCGCGGGGCGTGAAATTAGGAAAGCCCCCCCATTCGCATTAAGATAGGCATCTGTGCTCGTTAGGAATGGCCCAACGGGTGCACTCTCCGATGGACAGCCGGGAGCCCTCGACCACCAGCACCAACCGTCGCCTCGCCAAAAAATTTCAATATTTCCGGTATTGAGACTGTGAAAGCCCTGATAGCGACCCGCCATGTCGATAACCCCCCGCGCAATGCCCAACCAACAAACGCAATCGATGTACGGAAGGTTCCAAGGGCCGACCTCAGTAAAGCCGGTGCAATCGCGCGGGGCGCCGGCTTCGGCCTGGCGCCCTCCGCCGCATAGCGTGAAGCGCCCGTAGATCCTCTTCTGACAGCCTGACCTTCTTATCGTCAGACGACCACCAGATGTTGCAATCCATGGAGCCGGTGAGGCGCTTGCCCCGGTTGTCGATCTCAACCAGGGGACGCTTGCATTCAAAGCAGTGGTTGGTGGCTTCCGTCATGCCTGCATGATACCGTAGCCCGGGCTTCGGTCGGCGCATGTTCTTGTCGCTCACCGGAACTCAGCATTTAAGTAACCGGAGAATACACATGAAAAAGATAAGCGTGCTTGGAGCGACTCTATTGGGAGCAGCAGTGCTGTGCGCGGCGCCTATATCGCTTCATCTATCCCAAGACAAAGGTATGTCTTTGTCCGCGGACAAGGCGCAAGCATATATCCCTGCTGGTACACCCTGTAAGGAGGCGGCAAAGACTGCATTCCCGACGGATAGGAAGACCCGCCACGACTTCAAGCGTGAGTGCAAGCAAGCCTGGAAGGCCCAGAATAAGGGCGCCTAGCATAATCAGCAGATCGAGATTGCCAAGAAAGGGAGAGGGGACCGATCTAGTTCCCTCTCCCAGTTTTTAGAGCCGTAGGGCGGGGCAATAGCTCAACAATACAAAGCGGAGACCGCCCGGCGCGGCGGCCTCGCTCTTATGATGGGAAATGGGTCTGACGGGGGGACACCACCGGCCCCTCTTTTGCCGCTAGTAACCGCAAATCCAAATGTAGCCGCTGGGTGTCCATTGCCAGCAGGTGCCTACGCCATAGCCCCACCAGCGTCCGCCATACCAGCGACCGCCTCGATAACCGCGATAACCATAGTTACGATGGCCATAGTTGCGATGGCCGTAGTTGCGATGGCCATGGCCACCGCCATGGTGACGCCCGCCGCCGCCATGGTGACGCCCACCGTGACGTGACGCCACCGCCGCCATGGTGACGCCCACCGCCGCCATGATGACGCCCGCCGCCTCCATGCCCGCGACCACCACCTCCTCTGCCACCGCCACCTCTGCCGCCACCGCGTCCCACACGGACAATTTCGCTCTCGGGTTTGACAAGCTCGGGATCTAAGCCGTTGTGCAGCATTGACACTGCGGCGCGAGCTGGGGCTGACAGCACGGGCAACGCGACGGCACTCGCGACGGCAATGCCGAATAGGAAATCTCTGCGCGAGAGTCGCTCTTCAGTGTCGGGGCTGGTACCTGGGGGGTCGGCATCAAGCATTGGCAAAATGATCCTCTTGTGTAAGGAGTCTGCTCCCCGCGCGCGCCCATAATGATGCGCCTGGGATGTGTCAGTCAAGAAGCGGACGAGACACCCCGTTGAAACCGGCAAGGTGCCAAATGGACAAGGGGCGTGCAGCAAAATTTGCATGGCCGGCGATTTTGCTGTGCATGGCGGCCGCCGGTGCATACTTGCTGTTTTGGCCGAAACCCGAGCCAGATGTTGCCTTTCAACTATGCGTCGAGCGATACCAACTGGCGCGCGGACTGACAGACGAATACCTCGCGAAAGACCTTGCGGCTCTCAAATACATATATACGCAGTGCAAGAGCGCTCGATAGTTGTATAGCCTAGCGCGAGCGCGGATGCTCACACCAGGGCAGTCGGACAAGAAACTCGACAAATCCTGTGATGCGTACCACGACGCCTGCTGGCTGCTGATCGCGCTCACTTGCCCTACCAATCGTTCAACTTTGTGATGATCCAAAATCCAGCGGCCCCTGCTAAACCACCCGCAGCGGTTAGGGCAAAAGCTTCGCGCCCCTCTCCGTCCGAAGCTGCCGGTGGATGCGCGGCATCTCGCCATACTGAAAGAGGCGCGAAGCGACTGCGGCAAGTGTACGGGTGGCGGTGATCCATAGAAGGCGTGACCATTCCGTGACCAATTACGCTAACGGGCCGTTATCTCGGCTAATGACCCGAAGCAGACATTCCTGAGGACGCTGTGACAAAACAGCGGTGGTATTTATTTTGCTCTTACAACCATAAGGTGATATTTTTATTGTGCGTCTGGCCTTCATGGAGGTCAGGGCTATGTGTCTCCCGCAAGAGACGTATCAAAGTTTCGTTTCCCAATCTTCGCCCGAGCTGACCGCCCCCGCGCTTGAGAGCAGGGACGAACATGCTCGTCTACCAACCAAGGGAGGATGCAATGAGAAGATTGTTCCTGATCCTTTGCCTGTTGTTGGTCGTCACGGCTCTTGGCAGCAGCGCTTCATTGGCGCAGTCCAAACTCGACGCGAGTATCCTTTCTTATGACGGTAAGGACTTTGTTCGAACCGAAACAACGTTGATGAATGCAGGAAAATCCGCCGTGGGTACAAAACTTGATCCTGCTGGCGCCGCCTACAAGGCCTTGGTCCAAAAACGCTCCTACACCGGGCCACACACCGTTTTTGGTCGAGACTATCAAGCTAACTTCGCACCGCTCGTCGGTGAAGACGGCAAAATAACCGGTGCCCTGTTCGTGGGTGTGCCGAAATAGTCGAACACTGAGAACGTGCCACAAGCGCCGCTAACCCGCGCCAGAGGTTGCGTGGGGATCGAAACCTTTCCTTTTAACCCCCGGCGTGGCTCTGCTCTTCTCCCCGCGCCGGGGTCCTTTCTTCAAGGCGTGCCAATGTCGTCCTTAGTCGCACTTATCGGACATGACATCGTGGTCTTACATTGCTGGCCTAAGATCGCCAGTTCGAGCGTAGTCAAGAAAAGGAGTACCCAATGGCAAGAGATATGACGCCGCGCCAGGTGGCTGAGGCTTATTTGGCGGCTTGGAACGCCCACGACGCCGACGCCGCGGCTGCACTCATGGCCGATGATGTCACCTATTTCGACGTCATCGTCGGCAAGCCGCAGAAAGGGCGTGATGCAGCCCGTGACAAGGTCATCAAGCTTTTCGTGACGGCAGCGCCTGATCTCACTTTTAAGATGACGGGTGAGCCAATCGAAAGCGCGAATGGCATCGCGTATGAATTTACCTTCGCCGGCACCAATACGGGCGGCTGGGGGGCGGACACGCCGGCGACCGGCAAGCCGTTTAGCTTCAACGGAGTGACCTTCATGCGGGTCGAGAACGGCAAGATCGTCTATCAGGGCGACTGGTATGATTCAGTAGCCGGCCCGACGATGCGTGCCCGATAGAAAGGTCTGCTTCTGGCTGCGGCGTCGCCAGGCGGATACCCCTCTGTTTCAACGATGACTCCGCTTAGCCTCGCTGTCGGGAGCTTGTGGACCAGCGTCTTCCCGATCAGATACTGCGCAAGCTCCATCGTTCTCACAGGCAAGTCTGCCCGGCGAAGGCACTCGAGGCTGCATTGAAGGGGGTTCATTGCGACATCTATGGATTCTGAAACGCCAGCGGCGGGCTTTGATGCGGCAAAGCCATCATCAGCTCCCTATGTCTTTGGGAGGCCCAACTCACTAACCATTTCAAGCCACAAACCGAAATAAGCGAACGCACCGAGGGCCGCGAGGAAAGCGGCCAGCACGAGCCACCGCCCATTTCGCGCCAGAACGAAGGCTGGCAGCGTGAACGGCAAAAAGATCAGCATGAAGGCGAAGCCCACCCCCACCATCTCCATCCCATCTCCCCGTGGATCCGCGTGCTGAAACAAGAAAACCGTTAGGAACACAATGAACGCAGCTTCCATTCCGCAGGCGAGGAGCACGCTGAAACGAAGCCTTTTTTCGCCCATAGAAGGCGATTTGCTCACCGCGTTCCGCGATGCTGCAAACCAAATTGTTTCACCGGTATTTGTGAGGACGAAGGAGGTCAGTTCCTTGTTGGCGGGGACTACGCTCCGAATCGCCTTGGAAATTTCGAGAAGGGCTACCAAGGCTGGCCAAAGAACAAGTGAGAATACGGCCAATGAGAACAGGGCCGTCCCTATTGAAAGGAGCAATGTTCCGAAATCTGTCATGCGAGCCCGCAGCCCCACTCGTCCAAAAAAGAGAGGACTGCGCCTACCAAGGAACCCTCCGAGTATCAGAAGCAGCGACAACCAGCCGCGCATCTGCGCTTAGCCTGAAAAGGCGTACGCTCCGGTAAGCCAAAGCACGATGGCGGAAGTGGAGGCGACGCTTTGCGCAATGGCAGCACGCGCATTCAACCGCCCTATCTCACGTAGTTCTTTGGAGGGGTTCGTCATCTCATCCCCTAAGTCGTGAGATGAGACTTTAAACCACCACCAGGCGGCGAGAGCTTGGGCTACCATCCCCATCCCGCCTATCATGGGCATGATCAATCGGGGGTCCACTACGTACATCTGCGTGTTTCCTGCCTTCGTTTAGAAGTAGCTGTATGTTCGCTGCTCTAATTATAGCCACGGTTTTAGATCGCAGCCTGGCGCTCCCCGTCACCCGGCGATAGCCCGCCATACTCCAAGGCAAGGAAGACGATAGTATGCTCCGAAGGTCGAGATACGCATGGCTTGTGGACCCAGCGGCAGTGGGACGGACAAACTGAGGAGCAGTCGGTTGGCGGCGACGAATGACCGCTATTTGCACTTAACGGACGTCGATGCTGTCGCTCAGCATGTCCGCTTTCGGGGGCAAAGCGGACACCCCTAGTTCGCTCGCTAATGTCCGCTAATGACCCAAAGCGGACATCTCAGCTCGCCGAGGAGGCGAGCAGCCAAGCCGGATGCGGGGTTCATTGGCCGGGCTTCGCCTCCGGCCCGAGCACGTCCGACTTGTAGACGCCGTCCATCATCTTGGCGATGTCCTCATCGCGCATGTTCCACAAGCGGTAATAGGTCTCGAAGCTCTCTGCCGTCCAATTTGGATCCTCCGCGAGCAGTTTGTGCCAGTTTTCGAGCGCTTCCTGCTTGCGGCCGAGCTGGCCATAGACGGGAATGTATTCAATATAGGCGTGAATCGCTTGTTGGTCCAAGTGCAGCCGACGAAACTCGAGCGCGTGTTCGTAGTCGCCCTGCAGGTAGTAATCATAGTACATCGCCGCATGATACCATCCGGCCGCGGCATGGGGGTTGAGCGCGTTCGCCTTTTTCGCCAATCCTACCCCGCGCTGCCACTGTCCTGAGCTTGCAATCAGGTGGCCGACAGTGGCCAGGATCTCGGCGTCATAAGGGGCAAGCGCTATCGCCTGCTCCGCTTCATGCTCGAACAGATCAAGCTGCTTGTTGAAAAAATATGCGGCTGCGGCCACCATTCGCGCGCGTGCGTCGGCGGGGTCGAGTTGGACCGCCTTGGCCGCTTGCGCCGTGATTTCCTGCGGGGGCAGTGGCTTATCATCGAAGCGGAAGACCCAGCCAAGTACGGCAAGCCAGGCGAGCTCGCGGCGCGCCCGCGCGTTCAACGGATCGAGCGCGATCGCTTGGCGTAACAGTTCTTTCGCGGCGCTGAAGGTTTCGTGGCTGAACTCCCAGCATCACGCCTTGGGCGCGCAGAACAAGGTCGTAAGCCCGAATTTCGTCGGGGCTCTTGCGGGTGGCCGACTTGGCCTCGTTAATGTCGATGACACCAAAATTGCCGGCTATCTTGGGGACGATCTGGCTGACGATCTCGTCTTGGACGAGGAAGATGTCGGCCATCTTGCGATCGAAGCGATCGGCCCAAATCTGGGCGCCGGTCTGGGTGTCGATGAGCTGCGCCGTGACCCGGAGGCGGTCTTCGGAACGCCGGACACTGCCCTCCAATACGTAGCGTGCTCCGAGCTCGCGACCGAGCTTGGGGACATCTACGGCCTTGCCCTTGTATTGAAAGGTGGTGTTGCGCGCGAGTACGCGCAGGTCGCTCGACGCTCGCGACAGCGCGGTCATCAGGTCCTCGGTCAAACCATCGCTGAAATACTCCTGCTTCGGGTCATCGCTTAGATTGGCGAAAGGGAGGACGGCGATCGCCGGGCCTTCGGGCATGCCGAGGACCGGATGCTCGGCCGCGCCTTCGGGTGCCGGCCCCCAAAGGTCGCGGGTGAGCCACGCGCCTACGGCGCCCAGCATCAGGATTAGCGCCAAGACCGGCACGGTTGTTTGCCAGCGCATGCGGCGCTTCGAAACACTCTTGACCTGCTGCTCGCCCTCCCGAAACTCAATTAGGGGTGCATACGTGCCCTTCGGTAGGTCGATGTGAATGGCATCGCTTTGGCCCTCGGTCCCGTAGTATTCGCGAAGCTTCTCACGCAGGCGGGCCGCCTCAATCCGCACGAGGGGGTCGATCGTGGGGTCAAACGTCTCGGGACGCTCGAAAACTTCCAAAGCGACGTTGTAGGCCTTCAGCCGCTCACCGCGCCCGGCAAGAGTTTCATTGACGAGGTACTCCAGGAACCGCTGCCGGCGCTGTGACTGGTGGAACGGGCCGCTGTTAAGGATGCGGACCAGTTGCTCACGAATGGCCTTCTGGTCGGATTCGCTCCAGCAACTGAGCGAAATTGCCGTCACGTTCCAACTCCAAACGTGCCGAGAGAGCGCCAACCCCCAGCATCAGGGGTGTAGTTGCATACCGTTACATACTAGGACGAGCAGGCTCGGCCTGTCACGCTTCAGGAATGATCGCTGTTGTCATCGACGATCAGAAAGGAGCGCAGCCATGAAAACGTCATCGCCAGTCGACCGTAGTCAAGAATGGATGTCCTTGAAGGAGGGTACCGCTATGAAATCGATGCTCGCTTCGATGGCTGTCGTACTTACGTTTTGCGCGGTTCCAGCAGCAGCTGCGGAGTTTCCGAAGACTGGCAGCGCGGAATACGACACCTACTATGTAGATAACACTGTGGCAAAAATCGATAGCGGAGCCGGCACGGGGGCAATCGTTGACAGCACTGGAATCACCCGCAATGTCAAAGGAGAAGGCCCGTTCCACGACATGTCTATGCGCTGCCTCTATCACCAAAGCTCAGTGGGAGAGACATTTCACTTCAACGGGAGCTGCGTTGAAACCGACAAAGATGGTGACAACGTATTCACGACCTTCGACGACAAAAACCACTACCTGATGGGCGGTACGGGGAAATATAAAGGTATCACGGGAACGGTTCCCTACACCGTGGTGGAACTTCACGAGACGGTCGGCGGCCGCGGGGCCTATATCGTCAACCACAAGGCCACTTGGGAGATCAAAAAGCAGACTGCTGACCAGTCTGCTGATAGGTGATGGTTGATGTCCGCTATTGGCACTTAGCTGACATTGATGGCGGTTCTGAGTATGTCCGTCGTTGGGGATGAAGCGGACATCAGTGATCTGCTTCCGCTCAGTGGCAGAGGGCAGTCTCTGATACTTTAGAAATTGATGGTCGTCCGAACCCCCCAAACCGCCGCGTTCGCGACCGTCCCCTTGCCCGACGGCTCGGGGACGGCGCCGCCTGGTTGCCAGATGTATTGGAAGTCTGGCTGCAGCGTCCAGCCGGCCTTGAGCTGCGCGGTATAGCAAATCTCGACAAGCGCCTCATGGGTGCGAGGGCTTGGCAGACCTGAACCCACATCCAAACCGCCTTTGGCTGGTGTCCCGAAATTGCCCATCGGCGGCTGGTGACCGGCGTCAATTGGTCGCCCGGCATCATCAACCCATTTCGCGAGCTTGGCACATACGGTCGAAGCCTCGACACACTACTCAGCCACCAACGTGCCAGTGCCGACGAGCCGGTTATTCTGGTGCTGCACATGGCTTGCCCACGGGTCGAAATACGGATCGCGGTAAATCAGCGGTGGTCGTCAGATGAAAAGCGACAAGATCATCGCCGCTGTCGAGGGCGTCACCAAGAAATGGGCGAAGCAGCGCAAGCGGGAAGAGCGTGAGCGTTCGGCATACATAAATCGGCGCATCGCGATGACCCGACACTCTCACGTCAGCATCAAAGATGCGGCGCGGGATTGCATGCAGGAAGCCTAGTTGAAGGCAAGCGCCGGTGGCACGCTTCCGGCGCACGCCCGGCAGATCATGTATGCAGCACGGCCCCACATCATCGCGACCGCCGACAGGGAATTAGGCAAGGACTTCGACCAATACTTCACGCAAACGATTCTGCCGGATTACATCGAACAGTATGGCTGCGACTGGAACGTGGTCTATGACGCAAGAGGCAATTTTGCCGAGCCTCATACTGATGAGCGTTTTGGCCTCGGCACGCTACAGGCGCGGGACTATCTTCGCGGGATCGAGGCGCATGAAATATCCGACCTCAGCTTTTCCATTTGGGAAAGTGCCTACCCAACGGCCGGACCCAAAAACAGATATGGCGCAATCCTCTTTATCGAGAAAGAGGGCTTCATGCCGCTGTTTCAGCAAGTGGAGCTTGCCGCGCGATATGACCTCGCCATCATGTCTACCAAGGGAATGAGCGTGACGGCAGCGCGTGAATTACTGGACCGTGTATGCAAGCAACATAGCATGCCGCTGCTTGTCTTGCATGACTTTGACAAGGCCGGTTTCAGCATCCTCGGAACGCTGCATCGGGACACCCGGCGATATAGGTTTAATACCTCATTCAAGGTGATCGACCTCGGATTGCGGCTAAAGGATATCGACGGATTGGTGTCGGAAGAGGTCGCTATCGAAAGGGGTGCGGCTGAAAACCTACGCAAGAACGGCGCAACCGAGAAAGAAATGCGTGGCTACTACAGGGTCAGCGGGTCGAGCTTAACGCATTTGCCAGCGACGAATTGATCGCCTTCATTGAGCGAAAGCTGGCGCAGCATGGAATCGCTAAGGTGATCCCTGATCAGGTCACGCTTGCGGACGCCTATCGCCGGATGCACCGGCAAGCCGCCGTTCAAGCTGCGGTCGATGAAGTGGTCGAGGATCTCGATGACGAAGAGGTGCCGGTCACAAAGGGGCTGCAAAACCGCATCAAGAAAATGCTAAAGGATGACCCAACGCTAAGTGGGACGCCGCCCTACGCGCCATCGTCGAGGGGGAACAAGAGGGGGGAACAATAGGTGTTCGACCGGGGGCTTAGCTTTTGCCGCGCCGTGATCATTCCGTGATCAATTCACCTTTTGTTGCCAAAGGCACCACCGGCAATGTATTGGAAATCCTCAGCGGAGACGTGGCCGAGAGGCTGAAGGCGGCGGTTTGCTAAACCGTTATACGGTCAAAAGCCGTATCGAGGGTTCGAATCCCTCCGTCTCCGCCAGTATTGCGGGAAAGGGCCTCACGCCGTTGCGGCGAGAGGCCCTCTGAAAGTTCAGTCCAGCCGATATTCTCGTTCACGCGGCGCGGCGGCAGGCCTCGCTGATGCTTTCCACGTGGCGGTGGTCGGTGCCGCAACAGCCGCCGAGCACGTTGATATGAGGGAAGCGGCGCTTGAGCTCGGCATATTGGCCGCCGAGTTCGAGCGGATCGCCGATGTCGAGTTCGGGCGCGTTGTCGAGCTCGGCGTGACTGCATCGCGATGAGTTGGCGCGAATCCCGCGAATGCGCTTGGTCCACGCGGCGCCGGCATCGAGCACATGATCGAAATGCGTGGGGTGGGCGCAGTTGATCATGTAGTAGGCCGGGCGCGTTGCCGGTCGCCGCATCGACGCTTTCGATCGCGTCCGCGAGCGTCTCTCCGGAGGGCAGGCGGCCGTCGGTCTCGACCGTGAAGGAGATCGCGCAAGGGATGTTCGCGTCTTTGGCGGCAAGGGCGATGCCCTGCGCCTCGCTGGCGGTGGTCATGGTGAAGGCCGAGGCGAGATCGGCGCCGGCATCGCGCAGCACGCCGATCTGGAACGCGTGATAGTGCGCAGCTTCGTCCGCCGTCATCATCTCGCTCGCAACGTAGCCGTCGCCGCGCGGCCCGATGGCGCCGCTCACCACCATGGGCGAGCCTTGCGTCTCGTAGCGGTCGCGAAGGTCGAGGAGAAATTCGATCGCCGCGCGGTTGTTGCTGGCGAGCGCTTGCCTGCCATAGCCGACCTTCGCTCCCCAATCGGGGTTGGCGCGCCAGGTCGGGCTTTCCAGGATGAAGCCCGCGCGTGCCTCAATCGCCATCGGCACGTAGCGGTCGAAATAGTCGCCGAGCGCCTTCCGCCCGCGGTCGCTGTCGAGCAGAACGAAGGCCGCGAAGCAGGGCAGGTCCCAGCCTTCGTGGAAGATCAGCGTCGTCTCCAATCCGCCGTCGGTGAGGAACAGGCCGCCGTCGAGTTGCGGCAGCTGGTCTCTATACTTCGCTCGTGTCGTCACGATTTGTCACTCCTTGGGTTATCTATCGCCGGCATGGACACCGTTGTCGCGAAAGATGAGGATGCCGCGCCCGGGAATCCAGAGGACTTGCGGTGCAGTGGCGGGAACTCCGGAATCTCGGCACTTTTTCATGCTGGGAAAGGTCTCGAACCATACACGGCGCCGGCGGGGACGCTTTCAACTGTACCCGTGGTACAGTCGATCTCCCGGCAGACGAGCGAGCAGATGCAGGAGACACCGCGCAAGGGCAGCGATACGCAGGGAGCGCATTCTCGACGTGGCAGAAGCCGCCGTGCTCGAGAAGGGCTTCGCCGCAACCTCGATCGAAGAGGTGATCGCCGCGGTCGGCATCACCAAGAGCGGCTTCTTCTATCACTTCAAGGACAAGAACGAGCTCGCCAAGGCGCTGCTCGTCCGTTACGTCGAGCGCGAGGATGCCTTATTCGATGAGCTGTTCGCCCGCGCCGACGAGCTCAACGAGGATCCGCTGCACGGCTTTCTCGTCGGCCTCAAGATGATGTCAGAGCTGATGGCCGATCTGCCGAACGGGCATCCGGGCTGTCTTGTCGCCTCCTTCTGCTATCAGGACCGGTTGTTCGACAAGGACGTGCGCGAGCTCAACGCCGCGGCGGTGCTCAACTGGCGCAAGCGGTTCCGCGGGCGCCTCGACAAAATCGCCGCGCGCTATCCGCCGAGGATCGAGGTCGACCTCGACGATCTTGCCGACATGCTCTCGGTCATTGCCGATGGCGGCATCATCATTTCCAGGACCATCAAGGACAAAGGGGCGCTTTCTCGGCAGATGCTGCTCTACCGCGATTTCATCAAGGCGGTGTTTCTCGGCGTTCCCGCGACCTGAGCCAGATCATGAAGCTCATCGCCCGCGCCGCCAGGGTGGGCTAGTGGAAGATGGCGGCGACGGCCTTCGCCAGATGCTCGCGGTAGACCGGCTTTGACAGGATCGGCGATCCTGGAACCACCTCTTTGATGCGCTCCACGGTCGCTGCGTCGGTATGCGCGGTCACGAACACGACCGAAGCGTCACAAACGTCGCGAAGCCATCTCGCGGTCTCGATCCCTTCGCGGGCGCCGCCGAGATAGACGTCGACCAGGACGACGTCAGGCTGGTGGTCCATGGCGAGCAAGCGGGCCTCGTCGCCATTTGGCGCAAGCCCACAAATTTCGAAGCCCAACCCGGTCATTGCGGCTTCGAGGTCAAGCGCGATGAGAAACTCATCCTCGACGATGAGGGCACGGCTCCGGCTCTCATTCTTAATCTTAATCTCAGTCATCTCTTCAACTCCGGGCAGCGCCCTTAAGAGACCAACGTCCGAGACAGCGCTTTGTGCCGGGAAAAAGATTGCGTGCTTCACCTTGTCCCGCCGCCGCGACAAAACTGCCACAGGCCCACGGCCGCCAGGGACCTAGCGGAACGCAAAGGGATTGAAGCCGTAGCGATTGGGCATGCGCCGTGCAGGCCGATACGAAAATCTCGGCGGCAGCGCGCGGTGCACGCGCTTTGCCCTCGGTTTCAAATGATACGGTCGGGACGCCGCCTCGGCTCTTTCGGCGCGCACCTGCACACGGCTCGGCACGCCAAGCGGATCGACCACCACAACGGCGAACGCGGTCCAGGCCCATTCGGCCCGACGCTCACCCCAGCGCCCCGGCTCGATCGCGAGCAGCTTGCCGGACCAAAGATCGAGGACGGCGATATATTCCAGGCGCCCCCCCTCCGGCGAGGCGCCGGCATCGTAGTGAAGCAATCCGATGCCGCGCAGCGTTCCTTTCAGGATCTGCCAATTCAGAAGTTCCGGTTCGCCGCCGCCATACATCTCGAGGACGAGACGGAGTTTCGGGTGCTGGGAATTGGTCGCGACATAGTCACCGTCTTGTGTGCGCACGACGCTCCACTCTTCCAGTTCCGTTTCCACCGGTTGGTCGGCGGCGGTTTCATCGGAGGCATCCTGCGATGCGGGCTCGGCCGTCTGGTCCTCGTCCTCGTCGCAAGGAACGCCAACGGCGTCGCCAGGCTCCACGGGCTCGGCGTTGGTGAGCGAAACTTCGTTGCTTGCCTTCAGCAGCAGCGGATTGGCTGGGGCGGCATGCCTGGCATCGGCGACTTGGCGAAGCTCCCGGACAGCGCCTTGGGTCGTGTCGCAAGGGGAATCATTCCTGGTGGAATCCGCCTCTGAAGCTTCGGACAAGGCCGGGGCGTCCGCGGAGGGCGTGCCGCTCTTTGGGATCGAGCCGGTCTGATCCGCTGCGGCGGCGGGCGGCAAGTCGCGCTCTCGGGCCCGAGCAAGATCTGCGAAGGCCTTGCCGGGCTTTTTCAAAGCATTATAGGCAGCCGCCCGACCGAGATAGACCTGCGGCGTGTCGATGCCAAAATCGACTGCCGCGGTGTAGTCGTTCACCGCATCGGTATAGCGGCGGAGTGCGAAAAACGCCTCGGCGCGATTGGCCAGAGCCTGGCCGTAGCGGTTGCTGAGCACAATGGCCCGCGAGAAGTCGCGAATGGCGGCCGCCGGCCGCTTCAACGCGAGCTGCGCCTTGCCACGGCCGTTGAACGGCGCCGCGTTCGCCGGCATCAGCGTCACGGCCTTGGTGTAGTCGGCTATGGCCCCAGCGGAATCGCCGAGCAGAAACCGCGCATTACCGCGGTTGTTGTAGGCCTGCCCATAGCCTGGAGCGAGGGCAATGGCTTGGGTGAAATCCTTGACCGCCTCGGCATAGTGGCGAAGCTCGATCAGCACATTTCCGCGATTGTTGTAGATCATGCTCTCTTCGGGAGAGAGCCTCAAAGCGGCGTTGAAATCGTCGATGGCCTCGTGCGGGTTGCTCAGGCGCCAGCGCGCGATGCCGCGATTGCCGAGGGCGGAGATCTGGGTTGGGAGGGGGAGGTCGCCCGACGCGAGCGCTTCGGTCAGCAGCCTCTCGGCTTCTTGATATTGGCCGCGCAGAAGTGCCGCGCGCCCGTGGGTTGCCTTCAGCGAGGCCTCGCGCTGCTCGCCGAGCGCGGACGCCTCTGTGCCGATAAAGCTTGCGATGATGAGGAACAGTATTCCGAGGAGCCGCGGCGATTGCGTAAGTTTCCTCACGCACGACGTAGCACGCAAACTCCACATACCCGACGCCGCCGCAGACACCGGACCCACACCTTGACCTGATCGGGACGGGGCAACGGACCATGCGTGCCGCACGCGCTCCCGATGAAAGTCACTCTCGTACGAGTTTGTGACAATGACAAATCACGATTCGAGAATCGCAAAAATTTTGTCCCGCGCGAACGCGTGACGCACTCGGGAAGAGTCTTGTCGAGGATGCGCCGCACACAAAAAAGGCGAGGGCGCTTTGTGAGCACCCTCGCCGTGTTCGCTCCGCTTAAGCGGTAAAGCGCTATGCCAACTGCTAGCGGTAAGCCGGTGGAATCGCCTCGTAGGAGCCAGCCCCGAACGGCTTGTAGGGGATGTTCGGGTTGGCCTTCATCTCCTCCTCCCGACGCGGTGTCAGCGCATCAATAGATGCAGCTGTAATAGCGGTTCCACCAATAGGCGCTGCCGGTGATGAGGGCCTGCTGGCGGAGCCAAGCGCAACCGCCGTAGCCATAGTTGTAGGCGTAAGCCCCTCCGTACCAACCGTAGTTCCGGTAGTAGCGGCCGTAGCGGTATCTGTTGTAGTGGCCCTTATTGTAGTGGCTGTAATTCTTGCCCTTGTGACCCTTGCCGTCGCGGTACGCGTAGCTGCGTCCCTTATAGCCGTGACCCTTGTATCCGTGGCTCTTTCCGCCGCGATAGGCGTAGCTGCCGCCGCGGTGGCCGCCACCCGAGAAGGCCTTGCTATGGCCGCCGCCTCCGAAGCTTTTGCCGCCGCCACGGCCGCCGCCGCCACGCCCACCGCCGCCACCCTTGCCTCCGCCGCGGCCGACGAGGATGACCTCGCCGCCGTCGGTGGTCGTGCCGCTTGTCGGCGGGGTGCCGGTTGAGCCGAGGGCTTTCACGCCGCCATAGACTTGAGCTTCAGCCGATTGCTGCGTCACGGGGCCGACCACAAGGCCGCCCATCAGGGCCGCGATCACAACGGCCATTAGTGCGCTTTTCATGTCTCTCTCCTTGCTCGCGCCTGGTTTCAGGCGCGCCACATCCTGGGCAAGTTATTCCCTGCCTCCCGAACGATACGTAACCCGCCCAAGGCGAGGATCAAGTCCTACCGAAGGATAGGTCCTAGAATGCGGCGGCGATGGCGTCGTCGACCGTCGAGAGCCACACGAACTTCATGGCGTTGCGCGCGGCTTCCGGCACGTCCTCGAAGTCCTTCTTGTTGCGCTCGGGCAGAAGCACCGTGGTGATGCCTGCGCGCATGGCGGCGAGCACCTTGTTCTTGATGCCGCCGACGGGAAGCACCAGACCGCGCAGCGAGATCTCTCCGGTCATGGCGGTGTCGTTCTTCACCGTGCGCCCGGTGAGGAGCGACACGATGGCGATGAACATGGCGACGCCTGCGCTCGGGCCGTCCTTGGGGATGGCGCCGGCAGGCACGTGCAGGTGGATGTCGGACTTCTCGAACACGCTGTCCTCGATGCCGAGCGACGCGCTCCGCGCCTTGACCAGGCTTAAGGCCGCTTGCGCGCTCTCCTTCATCACGTCGCCGAGCTGGCCGGTGAGGATCAGCCTGCCGCTGCCGGGCACGCGGGCGCATTCGACGAACAGGATGTCGCCGCCGGTCGGAGTCCAGGCAAGTCCGGTCGACACGCCGGGGACGCTCGTGCGCATGGCGACTTCGCTCTCGAAGCGGCGGCTGCCGAGGATCGCGTGCAGATCGGAGGCATCGATCTTCATGTGCTCCACCTTGCCTTCGGCAACGCGGGTGGCGACATGGCGGCAGATGGCGCCGATCTCGCGCTCGAGATTGCGGACGCCGGCCTCTCGGGTGTAATCCTGGATGATGGCGCGGATCGCGTCGTCTGTGATCTCGCAAGCGCCGGGCGTAAGCCCGGTCGCCTCGAGCTGGCGCTTCAGCAGATAGCGCTTGGCGATCTCGACCTTCTCCTCCTCGGTGTAGCCGGGGAGCTCGATGATCTCCATGCGGTCGCGAAGTGGCCCTGGGATGGTGTCGATCACATTGGCGGTGCCGACGAACATCACCCGCGACAGATCGAAGGGAACCGCGAGGTAGTTGTCGCGGAAGGTCGAGTTCTGCTCAGGATCCAGCACCTCGAGCAGGGCCGCCGACGGGTCGCCGTGGAATCCCTGTCCGAGCTTGTCCATCTCGTCGAGCATCATCACCGGATTGCGCGTCTCAGCCTTGCGGATCGCCTGAATGACGTTGCCGGGCAGCGCGCCGATATAGGTCCGGCGATGGCCGCGGATCTCGGCCTCGTCATGCAGTCCGCCGAGGCTCAGCCGCACGAATTTGCGGCCGATGGCGCGCGCGATCGATTGGCCGAGCGAGGTCTTGCCCACGCCGGGAGGGCCGACGAAGCAGAGGATCGGGCTCTTGCCTTCGGGGTTGAGCTTGCGCACGGCCAAGAATTCGAGAATGCGCTGCTTGATCTTGGGCAGGCCGTAATGGTCCTCGTCCAGGATGCGGCGCGCTTCGGCGATGTCGATGCGCTCTTCTGAGAGCTTCGACCAGGGCAGCTCGATCAGCCAATCGAGGTAGCTGCGGATCATGGAGTGCTCGGCGCTCGCCTCGGGCGTGCGCTCAAGCCGCGCCAGCTCCTTCAGCGCCTGCTTCTCGGCCTCCTCCGGCATTTTGGCCTTTTCAATGGCCTCGCGAAGCTCGGCGATCTCGGTGCCGGCGCCTTCGCCCTCGCCAAGCTCCTTCTGAATCTGGCGAAGCTGCTCGCGCAAGATGTGCTCGCGCTGCCGGCCTTGCAGCGATTCTTGGGTCTGCTCGCCGATCTGCTTGGACAGGCGCAAGACCTCGATCTGCTGCGCCAGGATGCGCAAGAGCTTGTCCAGGCGCTGCTGGACGTCGAAGGTCTCGAGCAGGTCCTGCTTCTCGGCCGGCGTGAGGTCGGAGGCATTGGCGACGAAATCGGCAAGCGCCGACGGCGACTGAATCTGGTCTATGGCGTCGGCAAGCTCTTTCGGCAGCGCCGGCAACAGCGAGATCGCCTCGCGCGCCCGCTCCTTCAGCTGATGCATGCGGGCGGCGATCTCGGTCGAATAGACCTCGGCCTCGCCAACCTCGTCGACCAGGGCGACAAGGAAGGGGTAGCCAGGCACGAACTCGGTGATGCGGAAGCGGCGGGTGCCGCGCGCGACGAGGTGATGGCTGCCGTCCTGCGTGGTCACGTAGCGCAGGATTTCGGCGACCGTGCCGACGCGATGGAGGTGCTCGGGCCCAGGCGTGTCGATGGACGCGTCGTTCTGGAGCAGCACGCCGATCGGCTTGTCGGCGCGCGCGGCAGCTTGCGCGCCGGCAATGGATTGCGGGCGGCCGAGCCCGAGCGGCGCCACGACGCCGGGGAACAGCACGGCGTTGCGGGTCGGCAGGATGATCAGTGCGCCATCGGGCAGCTTCAGATCGGAAGCGGCTGCCTGTTGGGCCGCGGTGGTTGTGGTCTGTGTCGTATCGTTCATGGGATTAAGCCTGCTCAACCAAGCTTGACAAAGGTGAGCACGAGGCAACCGTTCGCGAGCTCGCGTTCGGCGAGGCGCAAGCGGTTGAGTTGCAAGGCAATGCGGCGCTCGAAGCTGCCGTAGGGAATCTCCAGCCGCACGATATTGGCGTTCTCGCCGCGCCCGGGCAGGGGACGGCTGCCGAGGATGGTGAGGATCCCGCCCTCGGTCTGCACCTGTACGGCTTCGGGTGCCACGCCCGGCAGGGCCACGATGATGCGGAGCTGCCGCTCGGTCTCGACCACGTCGATCGGCGGCTCCCAGCGCGCCGCCCGGGTGCCTTCGCGGGCCGGCTCGAAAAACTGCCGATGGAGTTGCTCGGCCCGGTCGAGCAGGGCGCAAGCCTCAGCCCACATCAGATTTCGGGGATCACGCGTCACACGAGCCTCAACGAGTTACCGAAGGTCGATCTTAGTCGCCCGGCCCATCGCCTGAAAACAACGAGGAGCAACGGGCCGGAGAAATCAAGAGAAGCGCAGAAAGTGGTGAAAGGACGCTATATA
>CAVUVO010000023.1:0-40648 GCA_963744945.1 uncultured Alphaproteobacteria bacterium
TCAAGAGGAAGCCTGCATCAGGGCCCTGACATGGACCGCCGTGGAGCGCGCCAGCGCATCGAGATCGTAGCCGCCTTCGAGCAGGGACACGATCCGCCCGCCGGCATGCTTGTCGGCCGTCTCCATCAGTTTTTCGGTCACCCAGGTGAAATCAGCCTCGGTGAGCTCGATCTGGGCGAGGGGGTCTTCGCGATGGGCATCGAACCCCGCCGAAATCAGCACCAGGTCGGGGCCGAAATTATGCAGCGCCGGCAGGATGCGGGTTTGGAACGCCTCGCGGAAGCGGGCGCTGCCGTCGAGCGGATTGAGCGGTGCATTGAAGATATTGCCGACGCCGGTCTCGCTCAGCGCTCCGGTGCCGGGGAAGAGCGGCATCTGGTGGGTCGAGCCATAGAACAGGTCCTTGTCGGACCAGAACGCATCTTGCGTGCCGTTGCCGTGATGCACGTCGAAATCGACCACCGCCACGCGCTCGGCGCCGTGGGCTGCGCGGGCGTGCTCGGCGGCGATGGCCACCGAGTTGAACAGGCAGAAGCCCATGGCGCGAGCCTGCTCCGCATGATGCCCAGGGGGGCGGACGGCGCAGAAGGCATTGTCGGCGGCACCGGACATGACCTGGTCCACGGCGTAGACCGCGGCGCCGGTGGCGCGAAGGGCCGCGTCGAAGCTCTTGGGGCACATGGCAGTATCGGGATCGAGCCAGACGAGACCTTGCTTGGGGCTCGCGGCGCGGATCGCCTCCACATAGCGCTCCGGGTGGACGCGCTCGATGACGGCAAGGTCGGCAAGCGGCGCCTGCTCGCGCTTAAGCCCGTTGAAGGCGGGCGCGGCAAGCGCGTCGGCGATGGCGCGCAGGCGATCGGGGCGCTCCGGATGGCCTTGGCCCATATCGTGAAGCAGGCAGTCTGGATGGGTGAGGAGGAGCGTTGGCATTAAGCAGAAGAGCTCAAACCGGCGGGCGTGTCGCTTGACCCGCCAATGCTAACACGCGAAATGGAATAAATAAGCAAATTGAACAAGGCCTTGCTCGTTCACCATGCCGATCCTCGCCGCCACGAAAGAGTCCATCAGCCGCGCCGCGGAAGCCTTGGCGCGGGGCGAGATCGTGGCCTTTCCCACCGAGACGGTGTACGGGCTCGGCGCCAATGCGCTCGACGCCTCGGCTGATTGCCAAGGTGTTTGCCGCCAAGGACCGCCCCCGCTTCAATCCGCTGATCGTGCATGTGCTCGGGCTTGAGGAGGCCGAGAGCTACGCCGCCGTCAACGACACCGCGCGGAAACTGATCCGCGCCTTCTGGCCTGGACCGCTATCGTTGGTGCTGCCGCGGAAGCGAGGCTGCGCCATTGCCGATCTCGTCAGCGCCGGTCTCGACACCATTGCGCTTCGCTCCCCGAACCATCCCGTCGCCCGCGCGCTGCTTGAGGCTGCGAAGCTTCCTATCGCCGCGCCGAGCGCCAACCGTTCGGGGCGCATCAGTCCGACCACTGCGGCCCATGTGGAGGCGGAGCTTGGGGATCTGCCGGCCATGATCCTCGATGGCGGCCCGTGCGCACTCGGGCTCGAGTCGACGGTGCTCGGCATCGACGGCGACGACGTCACTCTGCTTCGCCTTGGCGCGCTTCCGCGCGAGAACATCGAGAAGGTGCTCGGGCGCAAGCTCACGAAGCCTAAGGCGGGCGGCCATGTGACCTCGCCGGGACAGCTCGCCACTCATTACGCGCCTCTGACGCCGCTCCGCCTCAATGCGCGCAGCGCAAGGAGAGGCGAGGCATTGCTCGCCTTCGGCCCGCAGGCGCCGGAGTTTGCCGGCCCCACGATCAATCTCAGCCAGCGCGGCGATCTGGTCGAAGCCGCTGCGAATTTCTTTGCCGCGCTGCGCGCCCTCGATGAAGCAGGTGTCGAGACCATCGCGGTCATGCCAATTCCCGCACATGGTCTCGGCGAGGCGATCAACGACCGGCTGAAGCGCGCCTCTTCGCCTGCGACGATTCCCGTCAGCGCCGAGCTGCCATGACGCACGAAGGCGACCACACGCAGCGGCCGAGCGAGGAGACGCTCGACGCGCTCTCGCGCATCGTCGGCGAGCATCACGCGATCCGCGATCCCGCCGCCATGGCTCCCTATCTCGTTGAGTGGCGCGACCGCTATGTCGGCAAGGCTGCGCTCGTGCTGAAGCCTGGCTCGACCGCGGAAGTAGCGGCGATCCTCAAGCGGGCCAACGAGACACGCACGGCAATCGTGCCGCAAGGCGGCAACACCGGTCTCGTCGGCGGTCAGATCCCGTTCGAGAGCGGCCATGAAGTGGTGGTGAGCCTGAGCCGCATGACCCATGTCCGCGACATCGATCTCGACGGCAACACCATGACGGTGGAAGCGGGCCTCGTGCTCGCCAACGCGCAAGCCGTCGCGGCGAGCGCCGGACGGCTGTTCCCGTTGAGCTTGGCGTCGGAGGGAAGCTGCCAGATCGGCGGCGTGCTCGCCACCAATGCCGGCGGCATGGCAGTCCTCGCTTATGGCAGCGCCCGCGACCTCACCCTCGGGCTCGAAGTCGTGCTCGCCGACGGCAGCGTGTGGAACGGGCTGAAACGCCTGCGCAAGGACAATAGCGGCTACGACCTCAAGGACCTGTTCATCGGCTCGGAGGGAACGCTCGGCATCATCACCGCCGCGGTGCTCCGCCTGTTCCCGAAGCCGGCCGCCACCGTGACGGCGTTTGCAGGCCTATCCAGCTCGACTCCGCAACCGCATTCTTCTCCCGCGCCTATGGGCTCGCTGGCCCGTCGCTCACCGCCTTCGAGCTGATGCCGCGCATCGGCCTCGATTTCGTTCTGCGCCATGCCGAAGGAACGAAGGATCCGCTCAAGGCTCCGCATCACTGGTACGTGCTGCTCGAGCTCTCAAGCCCGCGCGAGGGCGACGACATCACCGGCCTCGCCGAGACGCTGCTCAGCCAAGGCATCGAGGCAGGCGAGATCGGCGATGCGGTGATCGCGTCTTCGCTCGCGCAGGAGCGCGAGCTGTGGCGTCTGCGCGAGCTGATGAGCGAGGTGCAGAAACACGAAGGCGGCTCGATCAAGCACGACGTCGCCGTGCCGGTCGCACGCGTGCCGGAATTCATCGCCCGTGCCAATCAGCTGGTCGAGCTGATGATCCCCGGCGCGCGACCCGTCCCCTTCGGCCATCTCGGCGACGGCAACATCCACTACAATGTGAGCCAGCCGCCTTCCATGGACCGCGCCGTGTTCCTCGCCAATTGGGAGGCGCTCAATGCCGCGGTGCATGAGATCGTGCTCGATCTTGGCGGATCGATCAGCGCCGAGCATGGCATCGGCAGGCTGAAGCGCGATCTCCTGCGTCACGCCAAAACGCCGCTCGAGCTCGAGATGATGCGCAAGATCAAGCAGGCCTTCGACCCGAACGGGATTCTCAATCCGGGCAAGCTGCTCTAAGCGAGTCGCTTACAGCAGCAACTGCGTCTGGAGCGGCTGCTGGATGCCTGGCTCCTCGCGGCGCGAGTCGTTGATCTGCGGATGCATCTCGATCGCCTCGAGAAGATCGTCGGGCGCGGGCCGCAGCAGCGCCTGGGCTGCGCCCACCTCGGTCGTCTTGCAATCGAGCCAGGCTTCGAAGTCCTCCCGTCCAAGCACCACCGGCATGCGGTCATGCAGCGGCGCGACGGTGGCGTTGGCGTCGCAGGTGATGATGGCGACCGAGTCGATCTCGTTTCCTTCCCTGTCGCGCCAGCGCTCCCAGATTCCGGCGAAGGCGATCAAGCCGCCCTTCCGCGGACGAAGCAGAAAAGGCCGCCGCTTGCCCTTTGGTCCTGTCCACTCATAGAACCCGTCGGCAGGCACGAGGCAGCGCCGCTCGGCGAAGGCGCGGCGGAACGCGCTCTTGGTGGCGATGCCTTCGCCGCGCGCATTGATCATGGGAGGCCCCGCCTTTGGATCCCTGACGAAAGGCGGCAACAGCCCCCAGCGCATCATGCGGAAGCGGCGCGTGCCGTCGGGGTCCACGCACACCACGCCGATTTCCTGCGTCGGCGCGATATTGTAGCGGGCCGGGAAATTTGGCGTATCGCGGTAGGCGAAGGTGGCGCGCACCGCTTCGGGCGGCGAAGTGAGGCTATAGCGTGAGCACATTGGAGGTAAGATTGGGCGCGAGCATCGCCGTGTTCAAGGGCGATACCGTCCTCTTGGTCCAGCGAGCGCGGGCGCCATTTCGCGGGCTGTGGAGCCTTCCAGGCGGCAGCATCGAGCCGGGGGAGAGCGCAAGAGAGGCGGCGTTCCGCGAGCTGAAAGAGGAGACCGGCATCACTGCCGAGATCGAAGGGGTCGTCGAGAACGTCGAGCTTACCGCGATGGATGACGGCAGGCCGGTCACCTGGCGGCTCGCAATGTTCTATGGGCGCTATGCTGGAGGTTCTCTCCAGCCGGGAAGCGATGCCTCGGACGCCAATTGGGTGGCCATCGCAGACCTCGAAAAACTAAGCCTGACCGAGGGGACAGCTTCCCTGATCCGCCTTGCCGCGCGCCGGATAAGGGGTTCCAGCGCCTAGCTTTCGCCGCCAAGACGCGTTACTCAGAGTCCCATGAAAACCAGGGCGCCCACGCTTGGCCTGGGAGTCTGCGTGCTCGCTGTCGCGATGCTCGCCTGGACGCCTATTGCCCAAGCGCAATTCTTCTGGTCGCCCTTCTTCCAAGAACAGCCGAGGGGGCGGCAAAAGGCGCCACGCCCAGCGAAGCCGAAGCCGCCGGCTGACGATTTGCCGCCGATCGTGCCGAAGGAAAGCTCGATCCCGCCGCCGCCCGACGACCGGCCCTATGACGCGAAGCTTCTGCGGCTCGCCGAGATCTTGGGAGCCGTCCACTATCTGCGCGAGCTCTGCGGCGCCCAGGAAGGCCAGCTGTGGCGCGAGCAGATGAAGGAGATCGTCAAGAACGAAGGCTCGACCGCCGTTCGCCGCGCCAAGCTCGTCAACAGCTTCAATGACGGCTATCGCGGCTATCGCCGCACCTACCGCACCTGCACCTACTCGGCCACGCTCGCCATCACCCGCTTCTCCGCGGAGGGCGCGCAGATCGCCACGGCGCTCGCCAAGCCGTCGCATTACGCAAGCCGAGGTTCAACGACTGACACGCCGGCGTCGACAACCGCCACCGACGCCGCGCCTGCGCCCGCCACGGGCAACGCACCGGCAGCTTCGGGCGGCGCAGCGCCAACCCCTGAGGCGAAACCCGCCGACGCCACCAAGCCCGCCGCCAATCAAACCGAAGCGACGCCCGGAACCCAAGCCAGCCAGGGCGAGGCGGCCGCCACCGAGGCTAATCCGGTCGACGGCGCGGAGAAGCCGAAGCGAAAGAAGCGCAAGGCCGCAAAAGCAAAACCCGCTGAACCCGGGCCAAGTATTCCCTTTTTCGGCAGCGGCCGTTAGCCATCTCGGCCAAGCGCGGCGAGAGGCCACTCAAGCCCCGATTAACCGTTAGTTCGCCTTTTTCCCCTGTTCCGCGGGCGTCCGTGCCAGTTTTTGGCTTAAGCACAAGGGTCGCGAAGAACAGGGGGATACCCCGTTGCAGTCTATCCAGCGTGTAAGAGAGACCGCGGAGGACAAGGCTCGGAGCCAGGAAGCTCTGAGATACATCCTCGATGCGTGGGAGGAGGCGTTGCATGACGGCATCGAGCCCGAGATGCTCGCCAACGCCGCGTTGTTCGCAGCGCTTGCCGACCTCGTCGCGTCTTACGGCGAGGATGCCGTGGCGAAGATGACGGGCGGACTGTCGCGCCGCATCCAGCATGGCGAGTTCACGCTGACGCGGAACCCGCAATAGGGCGCATCAGCCCCAACCCAACACCAGCTCATTGAACAGAAGCACGACGCCGAAGGCGATCAGCACGCCGCCGGCGATGCGGTTGATGAGCTTGAGCCGGCTCTCGGTCAGCCGGTGCCTGATGGTGGCGATCAGCTCCGACAGCCCAAGCCACCACAACAGGCTTCCGCCCATGACCGAGGCGACGAGCAGCAGCGCTTTGAGGTAAGTGTCGAAACCGCCGATCAGCGAGCCGAGGCCGCCGATCAGCGCGAGCATGCCGAGGATGGCGCCTGGATTGGAGATGGTGAGGAAGAAGGTCTGCGGGATGATGCCCCAATGATCCCAGAGATGCGATTTCTGGCCCGGCGCGACCATGAGCATGGGCCTGGCGAAGAGGAGGCCGATGCCGAAGACGATGAGCAGCGCTCCGCCAAAGAGCTGGATCGGTCCTGAATAGGCGATCATCAGGTCTGAGATCGCCGTCATGCTGAAGGCGGCGACGGCGGCGAGCAGCCCGTCGCCGAGCACGGCGCCGAGACCTGCGGCAAGTCCGCCCCAAAATCCCATGGCTACGGCCCGCTGGATGCAAAGGACATTGACCGGCCCGATGGGCGCCGCTACGAGCAGCCCAACGCCGATGCCGGCTAGCACCAGTTGGATGCCGGACAGGACGATATGCGCGCCGGACGGCAAGTGCCTATCGCTGCTTGTCGATGCTGAGGGAAAGGCACGGCCGCTCCGTGCCAAGCGTTACGGACACGCCGCCGCCGTGCGAAGCTGGCAGAGCGCCTAAGGGAGGTGGAATGAGTCGCACGAAAATCGTCATGGCGGCCTTGGCTTCATTGGTAGCTGGCGCGATTATCGTTGTCTATGCCCAGTGGGGAGACAGCCAATCTCCCGCTCTCGCCCAAACCAGCAACCAGGAAATCGCGCAAGGCGCCGAGGTCGAAAAGCCCAAAGCTCCGACCGGGAGCGAGGCGCCGAAATCCGAACAGCCTCCCTCGGCGAAGCCGGAAAGCGAGGCGCCGAAAGAGACCCAGCCTGAGTCCGCGGCGCCCCCGGGCTCTCCGGAAGTGATCTACGATTTCAACCGGCTGCCCGATCCGATCACGGAGACATTGCAGAGCATCGTGGTCGCGGCACAAAGCGGCAATATCGACGATATGCTTCCAGTGCTCGAGGAGAACGAGCTGCCGCCGATGCTGAGCGACAAGGCCGTCGGCGACCCGATCGCCTTTTGGAAGAAGCAGTCAGCCGACGGCAAGGGCCAGGACATTCTCGCCGCCATGCTGAACGTGTTCAGCTCCGGCTTCCTGCGCAAAGGCGAGGGCAAGCAGGCGATGTATATCTGGCCCTATTTCGCCGAGATGGATCTGACCAAGCTCACGCCGGCGCAAGACGTCGATCTCTACCGCATCGTGCCGCCGCCCCTAGGCATCGAGATGAAGAGAAGCGGCAAATACACCTATTACCGCGCAGGGATCGGCGCCGACGGAGTCTGGCACTATTTCCTGAAATAGCTCTCAGGCGAGCGGATCGCGCGGCAGGGCTTCGCCGAAGCGCACCGGCTCGCCGGCGGCCTTGCCAAGCTCGCCCTCCCACATGGCGATGCCGCCGCGCACGATGGTGCCGACCGGCCAGCCCGTCACCTTCTGTCCCGCAAACGGCGTCCAGCCGCATTTGCTGCCGACCCAGTCATCCTCGATCACCCGCTCGGCCTTGAGATCGACGATGGTGAGATCGGCGTCATAGCCGACGGCGATGCGGCCCTTGCCGGCGATGCCGAACAGGCGCTGCGGACCGGCGCTCGTGAGATCGACGAAGCGGGCGAGGCTGAGCCGCCCCTTGCTGACGTGATCGAGCATGACCGGCACGAGCGTCTGCACGCCTGGCATGCCTGAGGGCGAGGCCGGATAATTTTGCGCCTTCTCATGCAGCGTATGCGGCGCGTGATCGGAGCCGAGCACATCGACCACACCTTGAGTGAGGCCCCACCACAACACGTTCTGATGCGCTACATCGCGAAGCGGCGGGTTCATCTGCGCCTTGGTGCCGAGCCGCCGATAAACCTCGGGCGCGGCAAGCGTCAGATGCTGCGGCGTCACCTCGACGCTCGCCACGTCCTTGTGCAGCGCAAGCAACTGCATCTCCGCCGCCGTCGACACATGCAGCACATGCACGCGCTTTCCGGCTGCCGTGGCGAGCCTGACAAGCTTCGCCGTCGCGGCAAGCGCCGCTTCAGGATCGCGCCATTCGCTGTGGCTTGCCGGGTCGCCTTCGCGCTTGAGCGAAGCGCGCTCGCGCAAGCGCGCTTCATCCTCGGCATGGAAGGCGGCGCGGCGCTCGATGAGAGCGAGGATGCGCGACAGCGTCTCCTCATCGTCGACGAGCAGATCGCCGGTGGAGGAGCCCATGAACACTTTGACGCCGGCAGCGCCTGGGAGCTTCTCCAGTCTCGGCAGCTCCTCGACATTCTCCCGCGTGGCGCCGACGAAGAAGGCGAAGTCGCAATACATGCGCCCGCGCCCGCGCCGGACCTTATCGGCGAGCGCCTCCGCGCTCACCGTCGCTGGCTTGGTGTTCGGCATCTCGAACACGGCGGTAACGCCGCCGAGCACGGCCGACCTGCTGCCGGTCTCGAGATTTTCCTTATGCTCGAGCCCAGGCTCGCGGAAATGCACCTGGGTATCGATGACGCCAGGCAGAACATGCAGGCCGGTGGCCTCCAGGGTCCTGCCTGCGTTTTGGGCGGAGAGGGGGCCAATCGCGACGATTCGGCCGTCTTTCACGCCGATATCGGCTGCCCCTTCGCCGGAATGATTGACGAGGGTCGCGCCTTTGATGAGGAGATCGAAGGTTTCTGCCAAGATGCGGCTCGCTAGCGCTTGCAGGCTCACGCCCGCTTAAATAAGTCTAGGGCGGCTGGCAAGCGGAACACCGAGATGAGTGAGTGCAAGGTAGTGCTGCTTTCCGACCGCGCCGTGTTGCGCGTCACCGGCGAAGCCGCGCGCAACTTCCTGCAAGGGCTGATCACCAACCATATCGACCAGGCGAAGCCGGGCAGCGCCATCCATACCGGACTGCTCACGCCGCAAGGAAAGATTCTCGTCGATTTCTTCGTGCTGCCGGACGGCGACGGCTTCCTGCTCGAGCTGGCCAAGGCGAAACTGGCCGATCTCATCCAGCGGCTGACGATCTACAAGCTCCGCACCCAGGTCGCCTTCGCCGAGGAGCCGTCGCTCGGGGTCGCCGCGTCGTGGGGATCGACGCCGCTCCTGCCGGAGGGCGCTATCGCCTTTGCCGATCCGCGGATGCCTGAGCTCGGGCTCCGCATCCTGCTTCCAGCCAATGCCGACATTTCAGCTCTCGGCTGCGCGCTCGCCAGCGAGGATGAGTATCACGCCCGCCGCATCGCGCTCGGCGTGCCCGAGGGCGGCCGCGACTACATTTTCGGCGACGCCTTCCCGCATGAGGCGATGTTCGATCAGCTGAACGGCGTCGACTTCAAGAAGGGCTGCTTCGTCGGCCAGGAGGTGGTGTCGCGCATGGAGCATCGCGGGACGGCGCGGAAACGCATCGTCGGCGTCGAGGGGGAGGGCCAGTTGCCGATGCCAGGCACAGAGATCATGGCGGGCAGCATGGCCATCGGCACGCTTGGCTCGGTCGACGGCAGCTCTGGGCTCGCACTTCTGCGTCTCGACCGCGCCGAAGAGGCGAAGGCCGCTGGCATGCCTCTGCGTGCAGGCGAGGTGACTGTCGCCGTCCGCATTCCCGCCTGGGCGCGCTTCAAGACCCCCGCGCCTGCCGCCACATGAGCAAGGCGCAAGCGACGCGTTGTCCCTGGGCGGGCTCTGACCCTCTCTACGTGGCCTATCACGACGAGGAGTGGGGCGTGCCCAAGACCGACGCACGCGCTCTGTTCGAGAAGCTCGTGCTGGAAGGATTTCAGGCGGGGCTTTCCTGGATCACCATCCTGCGCAAGCGCGAGGCCTTCCGCGCCGCCTTCGACAATTTCGATGCCGAGAAGATGGCCAGCTACGGGCAGAGAAAGGTGGCAAGCCTGCTGAAGGACGAAGGCATCGTCCGCCACCGCGGCAAGATCGAAGCCGCCATCTCCAACGCCAAGGCCTTCCTCGAACTGGAATCGGGGCCTGGCTTCAGCCAATTCCTGTGGGGCTTCGTCGACGGCAAGCCAAAGCAGAACGCATACAGGCAAATGTCCGACATGCCGGCGGTGACGCCGGAAAGCACGGCAATGGCCAAGGCGCTAAAGAGCCACGGCTTCCGCTTCTGCGGGCCGACCACGCTGCATGCCTTCATGCAGAGCGTCGGCATGGTCAACGACCACCTGACGATCTGCTTCCGTCATGCCGAATGCGCTAAATTGGGAAAGGCTCAGCCTCGCCCGCGCGGATCCATGCTGCGGGGATAGGTGCGCTCTTCTTGGATCTTTCCGTCGCGCTTCCTGATTCTGACCGAGCCCATGCCGCCGACGGCTTTCTCCAGCACTCCGCCCTTGGTGGCGGCGGCTTTGCTGGCGAACTTCTTCACCACTTCACCAGAGCCCTCTTTCTTGAGCTCCCACTTCTTGGTCTTCTCATTTTGCGAAAGCGAAAAACGCGGAAGCTTTGCCATGCGAATCTCCTAAAGGGGATGCTGTTGGACAGTACTCGGCGAGAATCGGCTATTGAATGCCACTATGCGGCGATTTCGTCCATGTTTTCCTGGTGTGGCTGCACAGCTAATCGCTGATAATCGCTGCCCCAGGAACAAATGCTCCCATCGATTTGGGAGCAGGAGAGGATGAACCATGCCTAGCGCGGCACCGGTCCCAGAGCCACGCGCCTGGCAGCGCATGCTGAGCGGGCGGAGACTTGATCTCCTGAATCCATCGCCACTCGACATCGAGATCGAGGACATCGCCCATGGGCTCGCCAGGGTCGCCCGCTGGAACGGCCAGACGACCGGCGATCACGCCTTCTCGGTGGCCGAGCACTGCCTTCTCGTCGAGACTATCGCAGGTGCGCTCTCGCCCGGTCTCGACCGCCGCTATCGCCTCGCCGCCCTGATCCACGACGCGCCCGAATATGTCATCGGCGACCTGATCAGCCCGTTCAAGGCTGCGCTCTCGCTCGACTACAAGGAATTCGAGAAGAAGCTGCTCGCCGCGATCCATATCCGCTTCGGGCTGCCGCCCGAGCTTCCCGCCGACATCACCAAGCTCATTAAACGTGCTGACAAAATTGCGGCGTATTATGAGTCGATCTCGCTCGCCGGGTTCTCGGTCGAGGAGGGGCGCCGCTATTTCGGCCAGCCGCGGGGGCTGAAACCAGGCCTCGTGGCCAAACTGTCGCGGTTGACGCCACTGCCTGCGTCCGACAGCGAGGCCAAGTTTCTCAAGCGTTTCAATGAGCTTGCTCCATGACTGAGATCGATCAGGGTCTTGCGGAAGGGGATTCGGCCTCCCAGATTTCGCCAAGAGGGGGGATTAGGGTCCCGCGCATCATGTCGCCAGAAGCCATCTATGTCGCGCCGTTGAGCCTGGTCGGGACCACGGTCGAGGACGCTCGCGTGAGCCACCTCGTCACGCTGATCAATGGCGATACCTTGGTCCCCACGCCGCCCTCGATCACGCCCGACCGGCATCTCAGGCTCGGCATGAACGATATCTGCGAGCCGTCGGAGGGCCTGGTTCTGCCTTGCGAGGGGCATGTCGCCGAGCTCGTCCAATTCGCCCTTGATTGGGACCGCAAGGCGCCGCTCCTGATTCACTGCTGGGCCGGCATCAGCCGCTCGACCGCGGCGGCCTTCATCACGCTCTGCGCGCTCAATCCTGAAGCTGACGAATTCGGCCTGGCGAGAGCGCTGCGCCGTGCGTCCGCCACCGCCTATCCCAACCGCCGGCTGGTGGCTCTCGGCGATGAGGTGCTCTCCCGCTCCGGTCGCATGATCGCCGCTGTCGAGGACATCGGCCGCGGCACGTTTGCCGAGGAAGGGCAGGTCTTCTCGTTGTCCGCCCGCGCCGCGGCCTGATCCCATGCCCCAGGCCCTTCGCGCCGCGGAGACGGTCGGCGGCACACAGATCGAGCTTGGGCTTAACGCCGCGATCGTCAGCGTCCGCGATCAGCAGCCGCATATCCTCGTCGTGCGTCCGTGGCGAAGTCGGCTCGGGCGAATGGGACGCGCTGCCCTTCGGCACGTTCGCCCCGCGCGAGCACCGCACGCTCGAGATCGGCCTTCGTGCCTGGGTGAAGCGGCAGACCGGCCTCGACCTCGGTTATGTCGAGCAGCTCTACACTTTCGGCGACCGCGGGCGGCACGCCGAGCCCGGCGACACGGCATCGCACATTCTCTCCGTCGGTTATCTCGCTCTGACCCGCGGCGCGGGCGAGGAGCTTCTCGGCTCCCATTGGTCGCCCTGGTACGCCTATTTCCCCTGGGAGGACTGGCGGCACGGCAAGCCGGAGATCCTCACGAGCGAGATCGAGCCGCGGCTGAAGGAATGGGCCGAGCGCGCGCCGTCGCCCGACGAGCCTGCACGTCCGCTCCGCCGCGCGGAAAGACTGAAAGTAGGCTTCGGCATCGGCGGCGGCTTCGACGAGGAGAAGGTGCTCGAGCGCTACGAGCTTCTCTATGAGGCTGGCCTCGTCGCCGAGGCCGCGCGCGACGGCCGTTCCGCCGCGCGGCAATGGCATGACCTTCCAGAGCTGGGTCGGCCGATGGCCTTCGACCACCGCCGCATCCTTGCCACCGCCATGGGGCGCTTGCGCGGCAAGCTCAAATACCGCCCCGTGGTGTTCGAGCTGCTGCCGCCGGAATTCACCCTGCTCGATTTGCAGAAGACGGTGGAGGCGATCTCCGGCACGCTTCTGCACAAGCAGAACTTCCGGCGTCTCGTCGAGCAGGGCGGACTGGTCGAGACCACCGGCAATGTCTCGACCGACACCGGCGGCCGCCCCGCGAAGCTCTATCGCTTCCGCCGTGAAGTGGTGCTGGAGCGGCCTGCGCCAGGACTGCGGGTGAAGTCAGGCCGCGCCCAGCCATAGGCAAGTGAACCTTCTTACCAGCCACGCGTTTCAACGGAACCACATGCTTCCCACCAAAACCACACCACCAACGAGCCGCCAGCCTTTTCGAGGATGGTATTGGCTCTTGCTCGTACCTGTGACCGCCGCCCTGATATTCCTGTCGCAGCCAAGTCTCCCCGACATCCGCACGGTTCCGACCGAAGGCGGGACCATCAAGGTCGAGACGGTCGCCAAGGGGCTCGATCGTCCCTGGGGTCTCGCGTTTCTGCCCGACGGAGAGATGCTGGTCACCGAGAAGCCCGGGACGCTTCGCCGCGTGGCGAAGGACGGCACTGTCTCCAAGCCGCTCTCCGGTGTGCCGAAGGTCGTTGCCACGGGGCAGGGAGGGCTGCTCGACGTTGCCCTCGATCCCGAGTTTTCATCGAACCGCCTCGTCTATCTTACCTATTCCGAGCCAGGCGAGGGCGGAGCCTCGACCGCGGTAGCGCGTGGCAAGCTCGGCGAGAACGGCCTCGACGATGTCGAGGTGATCTTCCGCCAGGAACCGAAGGTTCAGGGCGGCAATCATTTCGGCTCGCGTCTCGCCTTTGCCCCCGACGGCACCTTGTTCGTCACGCTCGGCGAGCGCTTCCAGTTCGATCCGGCGCAGGACCTCGCCAGCGACCTCGGCAAGATCGTGCGCATCAATCCCGACGGGTCGATCCCGAAAGACAATCCCTTCGTCGGCAAGGAGAATGCGCGTCCCGAAATCTGGTCTTACGGACATCGCAATCCGCAAGGCGCCGCCATTCATCCCGAGACCGGCAAGCTGTGGGAGACCGAATTCGGTCCGCGGGGCGGGGACGAGCTCAACATTCCCAAGGCCGGGTCCAACTATGGCTGGCCGGTGGTGAGTTGGGGCATGCACTATAACGGCAAGGACATTCCCGACCCGCCGACCCATCCTGAATTTGCCGACGCCATCTATCACTGGGACCCGGTGATCTCGCCCTCAGGCATCAGCTTCTATACCGCCGATGCCATCCCGGCCTGGAAGGGCAACCTCCTCATCGCCGGGCTGTCGGAGCAAGCGATCGTGCGGCTCACCCTCGACGGCGAGAAGGTGACGGCAGAGGAGCGGATTCCCATGGGCGCCCGCATCCGCGACGTCCGGCAGGCCGCGGACGGCTCGGTCTACGCCCTGACCGACGAGGGCGACGGCAAGATCCTGCGGCTTACGCTCGAAAATTCGCCCAAATGACGCGCCAGTCGTAAGATTGGCTTCCCGCGGGACCAAGCATCCGCGGGCTATAAGTCATGCCGGAGAGAAGGAGCGGCGCCCACGCCTACCTCGCCATATAAGCCTCTCATCGCGCTGACCGGCGCTACTGGCTTCATCGGCCAGCACCTGCTGCGCGAGTTGCCGAAACGCGGTTATCGGCTGCGCGTGCTGCTGCGGCGGCCAAGCGCTGCGCCGATCGAATGCGCGAGCGCGCTGATCGGCGATCTCGCCCGCCCGCACAACATGTCGGAGGCGCTCGCCGAGGCCGACGCCGTGATCCATTCCGCCGGCGTGGCGCAGACCATGTCCGGCGTGCCGGAGGACGACTACCGCCTGCTCAACACCGAGGCCACCATCAAGCTTGCCCGCGCGGCCGAGCGGGCAGGGGTGCGCCGCTTCGTGTTCCTCTCCTCGATCCGCGCGCAATCGGGATCGACCGCGGACAGCGTCCTGCATGAGGCGCTCGAGCCTCAGCCGACCGACGCCTATGGCAGGTCGAAGCTTGCTGCCGAGCAGGGATTGGCCGCGACCAATCTCGATTGGGTGGCGCTCAGGCTCGTGCTCGTCTACGGCCCCGGCGTGCAGGGCAACATGGCGCGCCTCGCCGAGCTTGCCCGCTCGCCCTATCCGCTGCCGCTTGCAAGCCTCAAGGCGAAGCGCTCGCTGCTCTCGCTCGACAATCTGGTCGAGGCCGTCGCCAAGGTCCTCGATGCGCCTTCCGAGCTCAAGCGCCCCTTCATCGTCGCCGATCCGGAAGCCTTGACCATCGGCGAGATGATCATGGCCATGCGCCACGGTCTTGGCCGCCGCGGCGGCCTCTTTCCGGTGCCGAGCCCGGTGCTGAAAGCCGCTCTGCAAGCCCTTGGCCATGCCGAGACCTACCGGCTGTTCGCTGGATCGCTCGTTGCCGACAGCTCTGCGCTTGCCGAGGTCAATTGGCAGCCGGCTACGAGCACACGCGATGCGCTTGCGGTCCTCATGCAGGGGCCAAAGGACCGGAACGCCGCATGAGCCTGCAACGGCTTGTTCCGCGCCGCGCGTTTCTGCAAGGAGCCGCGGCCCTTGCCGTGCTATCGAGTGCCGCAAGCGGGGCGACCAAGGCGCAATCTCGCAACGGGCAAGAGGGCATGGGCAAGGACATCGTGATGCTGCACGGCGCCTCGGCCGGCGGCTGGTGCTTCGACAAGTTCCGAGAAGTGTTCGAGGGCGAGGGCTGGACGGTGCACACGCCCGACCTGATCGGGCATGGCAAGGACAAGGACGGAGCCGACCAGAAGCTGGTCGGCGTCGGCCTCGCCGAGTATCGCGCCGAGTTTGCCGCGGCCTTGAGCGCGCTTCCGCCGCAGCCGGTCATCCTCGGTCATTCCATGGGCGCCGTGCTTGCCCAGCAACTTGCCGCATCGGGTCTCGCCCGCGCGCTCATTCTGGTGAGCCCGGCGCCGCGCGCCGGCATCTTGCCCTCGAGCGACAGCGAGAAGGATCTCTCGCAAAGCCTGATGGGCATCCCGTCCTTCTGGAAGACGGTGATCAACCCGGATTTCGACCTTGCCTGCTTCTACTCGCTGAACCGCGTGCCCAAGGATCGGCAGCGCGCCGTGTTCGACAAATTCGGCCCCGAATCGGGCCTTGCCTATTTCGAGATGTTCTTCTGGATGCTCGACAAAGCTAGGGCTGCCGCAGTGGATACCGGCGCGGTGCGCTGTCCCGTGCTCTGCCTTTCCGGCACCGATGACAATCTTGTGTCGCTTGCCACCGCCCGCGCCACAGCCTTGCCATATGGCGATGCGCAATTCTGGGAGGAGGCCGGGCACGGGCACATGATTCTGGTCGAGCCCGGCGCCGAAGACATCGCGCGGCGTATTGCCGCCTGGATTCCAGCCTGAGTCTCGCAACTTTCCGCCTTAAGTTCCCTCCGTAACCATCCTCACCAATGCCGATCATCTCCGTCAAAGACCTCTCCAAGACCTATGCCTCTGGCTACGAGGCGCTCAAGCACGTCAAACTGGAGATCAGGAAGGGCGAGATCTTCGCGCTGCTCGGGCCGAACGGCGCCGGCAAGACGACGCTGATCAACATCATCTGCGGCATCGTCACGCCGTCATCTGGAGAGGTTCTGGTTGGCGGCCACGACATCCTCACCGACTATCGCGCCACCCGGTCGATGATCGGGCTCGTGCCGCAGGAGCTCACCACCGACGCCTTCGAGACGGTGTGGGCGACGGTGTCCTTCAGCCGCGGCCTGTTCGGCAAGGAGGACAATCCCGCCTACATCGAGAAGATATTGAAGGAGCTGTCTCTGTGGGACCGGCGCGACAGCAAGATCATGACTCTGTCCGGCGGCATGAAGCGCCGCGTGCTCATCGCCAAGGCGCTGTCGCACGAGCCGGAAGTTCTGTTCCTCGATGAGCCGACCGCCGGCGTCGACGTCGAGCTTCGCCAGGACATGTGGCAGGTGGTGCGCGATTTGCGCGCCTCCGGTGTCACCATCATCCTCACCACCCATTACATCGAGGAAGCAGAGGACATGGCCGACCGCATCGGCGTGATCTCCAAGGGCGAGATCATCCTCGTCGAGAACAAGGCCGAGCTCATGCACAAGCTCGGCAAGAAGCAGCTCACCTTGCAGCTGCATCAGCAGCTCGAGAGGCTCCCGCCTGAGCTCGCCAAGCACCACCTGGCGATCGAGGCGGATGGCCACGAGCTGGTCTACACCTACGATAGCCAAGGGGAGCGCACCGGCATCACCGGCCTGTTGCAGGACCTGACCCAGGCAGGCGTCAGGTTCAAGGATCTGCAAACCACGCAAAGCTCGCTGGAAGATATCTTCGTCGACTTGATGAGGCAGCGGAAATGAACCTGCCTGCGATCCGCGCGATCTACAAATTCGAGATGGCGCGCTGGCGGCGCACGCTGTGGCAGAGCGTGGTCTCGCCGGTGGTCTCCACCTCGCTCTATTTCGTGGTGTTCGGCTCGGCCATCGGCTCGCGCATCGCCGAGATCGACGGCGTTTCTTACGGCGCCTTCATCGTGCCCGGGCTGATCATGCTGATGCTGCTCACCCAGAGCGTGATGAACGCATCCTTCGGCATCTATTTCCCGCGCTTCGCCGGCACCATCTACGAGGTGCTGTCGGCGCCGATCTCCTATCTCGAGATCGTCATCGGCTATGTCGGTGCCGCGGCGACCAAATCCATCATCATCGGCCTGATCATTCTCGCCACCGCCTTCTTCTTCGTGCCGCTGCGCATCGAGCATCCTGTGTTCATGCTGCTGTTCCTGGTGCTCACCGCGGTGACCTTCAGCCTGTTCGGCTTCGTGCTCGGCATCTGGGCCGACGGCTTCGAGCGCTTACAGATCGTGCCGCTGCTCATCATCACGCCGCTCACCTTCCTCGGCGGCACGTTCTATTCGATCCACGTGCTGCCGCCCTTCTGGCAGAAGGTGACGCTGTTCAATCCGGTGGTTTATCTGGTGAGCGGCTTCCGCTGGAGCTTCTTCGGCATGGCCGACGTTAGCGTGGCCGTGAGCCTTGCCATGACCGTGCTGTTTCTCGTGATCTGCCTCGCCGTGGTGTGGTGGATCTTCAAGACCGGCTACCGGCTGAAGAGCTAGGTGATCATTTGACCAGCACCGCGAGCCATCAACCCAAAGAGCGCAAGCGGCCAGAGCTGCATCGCTCCATCGGCCCGGTGCAGCTTGCCCTCTACGGGCTCGGCAGCATGCTCGGCGCCGGCATCTATGGCCTGATCGGCCAGGCAGCGGGCCAGGTTGGCAATGCCGTGTGGCTCGCCTTCGTCGTGGCGCTGGTCGCGGCGCTGCTCACCGCGCTCTCCTACGCGTCGCTCGGGTCGCGCTACCCCCGCGCCGCAGGCGCGGCCTATGTCACCGAGCGCGCCTTCGGGCTGCCGCTCTTGAGCTTCGTGGTCGGGCTCGCGCTCGTCTGCTCCGGCCTCACTTCGGTCGCCACCCAGTCGCGCGTGTTCGCCGCAAACCTCGCGGTGCTCTTCAATCTGGAGAGCATCCCGCTATGGTGGCTCGCGCTCGGCTTCCTGCTCGTGCTCGCCGGCATCGTATTCCGCGGCATTCGCAAATCGATGTGGGTCAACGTGCTGTGCACTCTGGTCGAGGCGTCAGGGCTGATCCTCGTCGTTGCCGTCGGCCTCTCTTACTGGGGAAGCGTCGACCTGTTGGAGATGCCGCCGGCCGCGGTCGACCAGGGCGAATGGCTGATCCTGATGCAGGGCGCGGTGCTCACCTTCTTCGCCTTTATCGGCTTTGAGGACACGCTCAACGTCGCCGAGGAATGCCGCGACCCGCAGCGCACCATCCCGCTCGGCCTCGTGCTCGCCATGAGCATGGCGGCGGTGCTCTACATCGCCATCGCGGTCACCGCGGTCTCGGTGGTGCCATGGGCCGAGCTTGCCGCGGCGCCAGGCCCGATCACCGAGGTCGTGCGCCGCGCAGCACCCCTCATTCCGCCCATCGTGTTCACCGGCATCACCCTCTTTGCCGTCGCCAACACCGCGCTCGTCAATTACGTCACGGCCTCGCGCCTGATCTACGGCATGGCGCATCAGGGCCTGCTGCCGCTCCGCCTCGGCGAGGTTCACGAAGAGCGGCGCACGCCGCACTTTGCCATCCTCGCGCTCTTCCTCGTCGCCATGCCGCTCGCGCTGTTCGGCACCATCGCCGAGCTCGCCGCGGCGACCGTGCTTTTGCTTCTCCTCGTCTTCGCCGTGGTGAATGCGGCGCTCTTCGTGCTGAAGCGGCGACCAGGCGAGAAGCACGGCTATTTCGAGATCCCGCTCGCCGTCCCGGCGCTCGGCGCGCTGGTGTGCCTTGTTCTGGTGGTGGTGCGCGTCGGCACCGGAGACTGGCGCGCGCCTGCCATCGCCGGGGTGCTGTTGCTCGGCGCGGTGCTGATCTACGCCCTGGTCAGGCCGAAGGTGGCGCCCGCAGCCCCTTCGCCGTGATACTCTGCGCTATTGACGCCTGGCACCCTGGAGCTTCCCCGAATGGATGAAGGCACGATCGACCGCGAAGCCATGGGGCGACTTGCCAAGGCGCTGGTCTTCATCTGCGGCGCCGACCATCCGACCACCGTTGCGCTCAGGACCGCCTCCGAGAGTGGCTCTGCTCGAGATATCAAGGCCGCGCGTGCCGCCTTCCTGAAATTGAAGTCAGGGGAACGCAAGGCAGCCCTCGCCATGCTCGAAGGCTGATTTTGCCGCAATAAACTGTGACGATTTCCCGCCTTCACGATCTTGCCATGCCCTCTTTGAAGGCGTCTCCCGATCTCCTATACTCCAAATGAGAATAGGGGGACCGGCCTTGCGCCGGATGTTTTAACGCCCCATATATGCTCAGTCTGAGCATTATAGGATAGAGTTACGGGAGTAGGGGCTATGACGCAGATTTCAGCCGTATCGAGCGGCAGGGTGCTTAAGCCGGCGCGGGAGCTGATCCCGGCGACGCTGCCCGATCTCGCCTACACGCCAGAGGTGGCGCGCGAGACGGCGCATCTCTATGAGCGCGTATCCCGCGTGATCCCGCCCATCGAGTGGCCGGGCTTCGCCCCTTACATCAAGGCCATCAACGAGCTGAAGCGCTCGCGCAACGCCGTCGTGCTCGCCCACAACTACATGACGCCGGAAATCTTCCATTGCGTTGCCGATGTCGTCGGCAACTCGCTCCAGCTCGCCCGCGAGGCGGCCAAGAGCGATGCCGATATCATCGTGCAGGGCGGCGTGCATTTCATGGCCGAGACCTCGAAGCTGCTCAACCCCGACAAGATGGTGCTGATCCCCGACGCCAGAGCCGGCTGCTCGCTTGCCAGCTCCATCACCGGCGCCGACGTGCGCGCGCTGCGCGAGGCCTATCCCGGCGTGCCGGTGGTGACCTACGTCAACACCTCGGCCGAGGTGAAGGCCGAGTCCGACATCACCTGCACCTCGTCGAACGCCGTGCGCGTGGTCGAGTCGCTTGGCGCCAAGCGCGTCATCATGATCCCTGACGAGTATCTGGCGAAGTGGGTCGCCACCCAGACCTCCGTCGAGATCATCACCTGGAAGGGCCATTGCGAGGTGCATGAGCGCTTCACCGGCGAGGAGCTTCGCGCCTATCGCGAGGCCGATCCAGGCGTGAAGATCATCGCCCATCCCGAGTGCGCGCCTGACGTGATCGCCGAAGCCGATTTCACCGGCTCGACCAGCGGCATGATCAAATGGGTGCACGACAATCAGCCGAGCAAGGTTCTGCTCGTGACCGAATGCTCGATGAGCGACAACGTCGCGGTCGAGGCGCCGAAGGTCAACTTCGTGCGTCCCTGCAACCTCTGCCCGCACATGAAGCGGATCACGCTGCCGAAGATTCTTGAGTCCCTCGTCATGCTGAAAGAGGAGGTGACTGTCGATCCGGCCATCGCCGGCCCGGCCCGCGCCGCGGTCGAGCGCATGATCAATCTCAGCCACTAGCCCCCGGGCGGAGCGTTCGATGTTGCGTAAGGAGCAGACCAGGCCTCAAGGGCGTTCCGCGCCGGGCGGAAGGCGGCGGCATCGTCATTGTCGGCGCGGGGCTTGCCGGCCTCTTCACCGCGCTCAAGCTCGCGCCGATGCCGGTCACCGTCGTCTCGGTCTCGCCCTTCGGCCAGGGTGGATCGAGCGTCTGGGCGCAAGCAGGCATCGCCGCGGCGCTCTCCGAAGGCGACAGCCCGGAGGCACATGCCGCCGACACCATCCGCGCCGGCGCAGGCGTCGTCGACGATGAGATCGCCATGCTGCTCGCCGGCGAGGCGCGCAGCCGCATCGAGGATCTGCTCCGCTACGGCGTGCCCTTCGACAAGGACCTCGAAGGCCATCTCGACCTTGCCCAGGAAGCTGCCCACGGCGCGCGCCGCATCCTGCACGTCAAGGGCGACACTGCCGGCCGCGCCATCATGGCGGCGCTGACCGCGGCGGCACGCGCCACGCCCTCGATCCAAGTGCTGGAAGGCTGGGGCGCCCGCGAGCTCATCATCCGCGACGGTCAGATCGCCGGCATCGAGCTTGCGCGCGCCGGCGCCTCTCCCGCCACGCCGAGCCTGGTGCTCGACGCTTCAGCCGTGGTGCTCGCCACCGGCGGCTCGGGCCAGCTCTACGCCATCACCACCAATCCACGCGAATCCCGCGGCGAGGGTATTGCCATCGCTGCGCGCGCCGGCGCCACCATCGCCGACGCGGAATTCGTGCAGTTCCATCCGACCGCGATCAATATCGGCCGCGATCCCGCGCCGCTCGCCACCGAGTCGCTGCGCGGCGAAGGTGCTGTGCTGATCAATGGCCGCGGCGAGCGCTTCATGCGCGCGCTGCATCAAGACGCAGAGCTTGGTCCGCGCGATATCGTCGCCCGTGGCGTCTATCGCGAAGTGATGAGCGGCCGCGGCGCCTACCTCGATTGCCGCAAGATCGGACCCGAATTTCCCGAGCGCTTTCCCACCGTATTCGCCGCCTGCCAGTCGGCGGCCATCGACCCGCGCAGCGAGCCGATCCCGGTTGCCCCCGCTGCGCACTACCACATGGGTGGCGTCTACACCGATGCGAACGGGCGCACCACCATCGAAGGCCTGTGGGCCTGCGGCGAGGTTGCCTCGACCGGGGCGCATGGCGCGAACCGGCTTGCCTCCAATTCGCTGCTCGAGGCGGTCGTGTTCGGCGCCCGCGTGGCACACGACATCGCCGAGAGGATGCCATCGGCGGAGGCGCTCAAGCTTGACATTTCGGCGGCGCCGGTCGCACGCCTGGGACCCGATTCGCAAGGCGTGCAGGCGCTTCGCCGCACCATGACCGCCAACGCCGGCGTCATTCGCGACGACGCTTCGCTGCGCGCCGCGCTCGGCATGATCGCGAGCCTGGAGCGAAGTGGCGCTTCCGACCCGCGCCTCGGCAACATGCTCACCACCGCCAAGCTGATCGCCACCGCCGCGCTGATGCGCAAAGAGAGCCGCGGCGCGCATTTCCGCAGCGACTACCCTGAGGCCAACCCCGCGCTCGCGCATCGCAGCTTGTTGACGCTGGCTGAAGCCGAGGCGATCGCCAAAGGGGCCGTGAGCGGCCGCGAGCGGGCCCAGCGTTGGGCCGCACCTCTCAGTGCATGACTAAGCTCGAATTGCCGCCCTTCCTCGTGCAACGCGCGGTGGCCGCTGCGCTGGAAGAGGACCTCGGTCAGGCCGGCGACATCACCACCGATCCCATCGTCCCGGCCGGCGCCACCGCCGAGGCCGAGATCCTCGCGCGCAAACCAGGCGTGATCGCAGGCCAGGATCTCGCTGCGGCAAGCTTCAAGGCGCTCGACCCTGACGCTGAGTTCGTTGCCGATGTCGCCGACGGCGGCAAGGTCGGAGCCGCAACGCGGATCGCGCATGTCAAAGGCAAGGCGAGGGCGCTGCTCACGGCCGAGCGCACCGCTCTCAATTTTCTTGGACATTTAAGCGGGATCGCGACGCTCACCGCCGCCTATGTCGCCGCGGTGGAAGGCACCAAGGCGCGCATCGCCTGCACCCGCAAGACGACGCCTGGCCTCCGCGCCTTCGAGAAATACGCGGTGCGCGCCGGCGGCGGCATGAACCACCGCTTCGGCCTCTATGACGCTGTGCTGGTGAAGGACAATCACATCGCTGCCGCGGGCGGGATTGCCCAGGCGCTCGAGCGCTTGCGCGCGCGGAGCGGCCACCTCGTGAAGGTCGAAGTCGAGGTGGACACGCTTCCTCAGCTCGAGGAGGCGCTGCGCTTCCCCATCGATGCGGTGCTGCTCGACAATATGGATATCGCCACGCTGAAAAAGGCCGTGGCGCTGGTCGACGGACGCGTGCTGACCGAAGCGTCAGGCGGCGTGAATTTGCAGACGGTGAGGCAGATTGCAGAAACCGGCGTCGACTTGATTTCAGTCGGAGCGCTTACTCACTCGGCGCCGCGCCTAGACTTAGCGCTGGAGTGGCGCTGATCGGGGTGGCGGCAGGGTTGGAAGAGGCAAGCGAGAACGCGCCAGCATCCACCTTGGAGGTGCTCGGCGCCGGCGCGGCCGAGGCTTCCTCGACGATGTACGCCTTCTCGTTGCGCTTCTTGTAGAAGATGTGGCGCCCGATCGAGTCGATCTTGTTCATGGTGCTCTTCCAATACGGGCTCACATAGTCCGCATGGTAGAAGGTCGAATAGCCGATCTCCGGCAGCCAGACCTGGCCTGAGGTAATTTGCCTGGCAAGCTTCTGGGCGAGCGCCCAATGCAAGTCGTTCTTCGGCGTGTCGGTCTTGCCGTCACAGGCGAAGGAGAACTGGCAGCCTGGCGCCATCTGGCCCTGATAGACGACGCCGCAAATCGTCTCCGGGAATTGCGGGCTGCGAACGCGGTTCATGATCACCTGGCCGACGGCAATTTGACCCTGGAGGGGCTCGCCGCGGGCCTCGAAATAGATCGCAGTCGAGAGGCAACGCCGCTCGCGCTCCTCGAACTCCGCCTGGCTCTCGCCCTTGTATTTGAAGCCGAGCCCCTGCTCGGACGGGCGGTAAGCGATGGTTTGGGCCGTTGGCGTCCCGCCGATCGCAGGCGCGAGCTGAAGGGTGCCAGAGGCGAATTCGGTGAACATGGAGACGCCGCGGCCCGAATCGCCGCGGTCGGTGCCCCTGAGCGCCACTTCGGTCACGGCCGCATTAAGGCGATCGGACTTTGTCGACCGGATCAGCTCGCTCCGCGAATTCCCGCCAGAAGCGGCACTATCGGTGCCGGAGACGCTGGCCGCGACGAACCGCTTGTCGGCGTAGGTCGTTGTTTTCACGACGAGATATTGGTCGGCGCGCGGGCCTTTGCCCTCGGTGCGGAAGAGGGCGGCGGCGGACTTCGGCAAGGGCTGATGCTCGGTGGCTCCGGCGTCGCGCGACAGCGCGTGGACCGAGCCGTTACCCGAAAACAGAAGCTCCATCCGGTAGGCAAGCTGGTTGCCCGGAATGGAAGCATAACCCAAACCTATGAGCGGGAGCGGCGCGAGCGCAGCAGCTACGTGCCACATCCGACGAGGTGAGCGTCGGCCCAATGGTCCCTCCCGGGGAATATTCCCCGTTTTTCGCGAAAATGGCGCTCGTGCCCTTGAGCTACACTTCGCGAAGCCTCGACGACGCCACTTCTCGGGCGCACTCAAGGCTTTGTCCCCAACTGGGAACCGGTCAAAATGGTGGGAAAAACAGTGACTTAAGTCTTCTTGTCCCCCACCGGTTGCCCGGAGTCCCGTCTTATTGGCAGTTATGCTGCTTTATCATTTAGGACAAATTATGGTGAATGGGAAGTCCTAACGGCTTTTGGGAACATGGTTAACGAGGCTTTGCAATGAGCCTCAAACGCGCCTGGGCGGCAGCGAGCCGCGCCACCGGCACCCGGTAGGGCGAGCAGGAGACGTAGTCGAGGTTGATGTCCTCGCAAAATCTGATGGTCTCCGGGTCGCCGCCATGCTCGCCGCAGATGCCGATCTTGAGATCCGGATGCGACCGGCGCCCGCGCTCCACGGCGATCCACATCAGCTCGCCGACGGCGGGGTCCAGCGTCACGAAGGGGTCGTGCTGGATGATTCCCTTCTCGGTGTATTCGCCGAGGAAGCGGCCGGCGTCGTCGCGGGAAAGTCCGAACGTGGTCTGGGTCAAATCGTTGGTGCCGAAGGAGAAGAAGTCGGCGCTCTTGCCGATCTCGCCGGCATTGATGCAGGCGCGGGGAAGCTCGACCATGGTGCCGACCAAATAGCTCAGTGTCACGCCTTGCTCCTTTTCGATCGCGCGAGCCACGCTGTCGATGCGGTCCTTGACGAGGTCGAGCTCGGCCTTGGCGGTGACGAGCGGCACCATGATCTCAGGGATGACGCTGGTGCCGAGCGTGCGGCCAGCTTCGAGCGCCGCCTCGAAAATGGCGCGCGCCTGCATCTCGACGATTTCGGGGAAGCTCACGAGAAGGCGCGAGCCGCGATGGCCGAGCATCGGGTTGAACTCGCGCAAGCCTGACACCCGCCGCTTCAGCCTGGTGGCGCTTACCCCCATGGCGGTGGCCACATCTTTGATTGCTGCTTCGCCATGCGGCAGGAATTCATGCAGCGGCGGATCGAGCAGGCGAATGGTCACCGGCTGGCCGGCCATGATCTCGAACAGCTCGATGAAGTCCTGGCGCTGCATGGGCAGGAGCTTGGCGAGCGCCGCGCGCCGTCCCTCGGTATCGTCGGCGAGGATCATCTCGCGCATCGGCACGATGCGGCCCTCCTCGAAGAACATATGCTCGGTGCGGCAGAGCCCGATGCCGTCGGCGCCGAAGGCGAGAGACTGGCGGGCGTCGGCCGGGGTATCGGCATTGGCGCGCACCTTCATGCGGCGGAAGGAATCGGCCCAGCCCATCAGCGTGACGAAGTCCGAGGACAGCGTCGGCTCGCGCATCGGCACGCGGCCCTTGATGATCTGTCCCGTCGAGCCGTCGATGGTGACGATCTCGCCCTTGCCCAGGATTTCGTTGCCGGCGGACAGCGTCTTGCGCTCAAGGTCGATCAGCACCGAGGCGGCGCCGACCACGCATGGCCGCCCCATGCCGCGCGCCACCACCGCGGCGTGGCTCGTCATGCCGCCGCGGGTGGTGATGACGCCCGCCGCGGCATGCATGCCTTGCACATCCTCTGGCGACGTCTCGACCCGCGCCAAGATCAGCGTGTGACCTTGCGCCTTGAGATGCACGGCCTCGTCGGCGTCGAACACGAGCTCGCCCGAGGCGGCGCCGGGGGAGGCCGGCAGACCCTTGCCGATGACGAGCTTCGGCGTCTCCGGATCGAGCATCGGATGGAGAAGCTGATCGAGCTGGGCGGCATCGATGCCGAGCACGGCCTCCTTCTCGGTCATCAGACCTTGCGACGCCATGTCGACGGCGATCTTCAAGGCTGCCTGCATGCTCCGCTTGCCGGAGCGGCTTTGCAGCACCCAGAGCTTGCCTTCCTCGACCGTAAACTCGATGTCCTGGATGTCGCGGAAATGCGCTTCGAGCTTGGCGCAGGCGGCTTTCAGATCGGCGTATACGTCAGGCATCAGCCCTTCGAGCGAGGGGCGCTTGTCGCCGGTGGTTTGCCGCGCAGCCTCGGTCAGGGACTGCGGCGTACGGAGCCCGGCGACCACGTCCTCGCCTTGCGCATTGACCAGGTATTCGCCGTACAGCTCGTTGGCGCCGGTTGAAGGATTGCGGGTGAACACGACGCCGGTGGCGCTGCGCTCGCCCATATTGCCGAACACCATGGCCTGCACGGTGACCGCGGTGCCCCAAGCGTCGGGGATGTCGTGCAGCCGCCGATAGGCGATGGCGCGCGCGTTGTGCCAAGAGCCGAACACGGCGGCGATCGCGCCCCAAAGCTGCACGTGCAGATCCTGCGGGAAGGGCTGGCCAAGCTCCTGCTCGACCAGCGCCTTGAAGCGGCCGATCACCTCCGACCAATGCTCGGCCTTGAGCTCGCTGTCCATTTCGAAGCCGTTGAGACTTTTGTAGTTTTCGAGCGCCTCTTCGAACAAATCGTGGTCGATGCCGAGCACCACGTCGGCATACATCTGAATGAAGCGGCGATAGGTGTCGTAGGCGAATCTGCGGTCCGAGGAGCGGCGCGCCAGTCCCTCGACGGTCTGGTCGTTGAGGCCGAGATTGAGCACCGTGTCCATCATGCCGGGCATCGAGGCGCGCGAGCCTGAGCGCACCGACACCAGCAGCGGATTGTCGACATCGCCGAAACGCGCGCCGGCGACCTTGCCGACGACGTCGAGCGCCGCGCTTACCATCGGCAGCAACGCCTTGGGCAGCGTCTTGTCCGCCTGATAGTACGCTGCGCAGACTTCGGACGAGATGGTGAGCCCTGGCGGCACCGGCAGACCCAGCCGCGACATCTCGGCAAGATAGGCGCCCTTGCCGCCGAGCAGATCGCGCTGCGCGGCATCGCCCTCGGCGCGGCCGGCGCCGAAGGTGAAGACCCAATGGGGCGAAGCGTCCTTGGCCTTGGCGGCCTGTTTCATCGCGCGTTCCATCCTGAGCCGCTCCTTTTAGCGGCCTGCTCCGCCAGACACAAATGGAGGGCGAGGGGAGATGGCTTAGTCCCGCACCGGCCGTTGGTCCTTGAGCCGGCGATGGTGAATGAAATCGCCGCTCTCGATCGGCCGCCGCCGCGCCTTTGAGTCTCCCATCTCGTAGGACCAGGCATCGACCGTGCCGCCGCGATCCAGCCGCACCTTGACCGGCACGCGGCGGAAGGCATTGCCGGGCTCCGCCGTCCCTTCATAGTGGTCGAGCTCGGCGAGAAGGCGCGCAGCGTTCTTGAGCGAGAACACTTCGCCGACGACATGAGTCCTCGCGCCGGCATCGAACTTTGCTCCGGGGTACCAGCCGAAATCGTAGAGGAGGCCGGGCGTCGACCCCTTGCCGATGAACTTGGCCCGAGTACTGAGGCGTTTGGCCAGTGGATGAGGAAATTCCGATCGCAGGGTTCCGTAGACGAAGAGATATTCGGTCATCAAGTCATTCCGGCAGCTTAACCCGGCCGTCTTCATCCAGTTCCCAGAAGGGATTGAAGGCGACCTCCCACACATGTCCGTCAGGGTCGGCGAAATAGCCGTTATAGCCGCCCCAGAATGTCTTGGCCGCCGGCTTCAGAACGCGTGCGCCGGAGGCTTCGGCCCGCGCCATCATCACATCGACCGCATCTTCGCTCGGCAAATTCTGCGCGACCACGATGCCGCCATTGCCGGTCCATACGGCCGCGGCTTCCGCGTCGTCCCTCTGGGCATCGCGGCCCCACAGCGCGAGCACGACCGGACCTGCTTGAAAGAAACTGACGCTCTCCTGGCTCGCTTTCGACTTGGTGAAGCCAAGCCGCTCATAGAATGTGGTGGCCTTGGCTACGTCGGCGACGCCAAGCGTGATCAGGCTGATATGAGCCGGCAAGATGCTCAACCCTCGATCTTGGAGAAATCGGCGACGGTCAGAGTCGTGGCGCGGATGCGGTTGAGCAGGCGCAGGCGGTTTTCGCGGAGCGCGGCATCGTCGGTGTTGACCGTGACATTGTCGAAGAAGGCATCGACCGGCGCACGGAGCTTCGCCATCGCCGCCATCGCCGCCTCGAAATCTTCGCGTGCGACCGCAGCGGCAGCAGCGCGCTCGACCTCATCCACGGTCTTGGCCAGCGCCTTTTCCTCGGGCTGTTTCAACAGGCTCGCATCAGGCGGCTGATCGTAGCTGCAAGAATCCTTCTTCTCCTCGATGCGCAGGATGTTGATGGCGCGCTTGGTGCCGGTGAGGAGATGCTCGCCGTCCTCGGTGTCGAGGAAGAGCCCGAGCGCCTCGACGCGGCGCACGATCATCAAGAGATCGTCGCCGCCAAGCGCAAACACCGCATCGACAAGATCATGCCGCGCCCCCTGGTCGCGCAGATGCACCTTCAGCCGGTCGGCGAAGAACGCGAGCAGGCTCTGTTGCGTCTCGGCGCCCGCCGGAATGTTCTTCCACTTCATCAGCGCGGCGCGGGTAACGTCGTTCAGCGGCAAGCGAAGGTCGTTCTCGAGCGCGATGCGGATCAGCCCGAGCGCGGCACGGCGAAGCGCGTAAGGGTCCTTCGATCCGGTCGGCTTCTCGTCGATGGCCCAGAAGCCGACCAGCATGTCGAGCTTGTCGGCAAGCGCCACCGCAATCGCCACCTTCTCGCGCGGCACGTCATCCGACGGCCCCACCGGCTTGTAATGAGCGCCGATCGCGTCGGCGACTGCCGGGTCTTCCTCCTGGTCGAGCGCGTAATAGCGGCCCATCACCCCTTGCAGCTCGGGAAACTCGCCGACCATGTCGCTGGTGAGATCGGCCTTGGCGAGGATCGCCGCGCGCTCGGCAAGGTCAGGATCGGCGCGCACCAGCTTGGCGATCTCGCGGGCGAGCACGCGCACGCGCTGCACCCGCTCATATTGCGTGCCGAGCTTCTCGTGGAAGACGATCTCCTTCAGCTTCGGCACGCGCTCTTCGAGCATCACCTTGCGGTCGTGGTCGAAGAAGAATTTGGCGTCGGAGAGCCGCGCTGCGATCACCCGCTCATTGCCGGCGACGATGGCCTTGCCGCGATCCTTGGCCTCGAGGTTCGCCACCATGATGAAGCGGTTGGCGAGATGCTCGCCGCGCCGCAGCGAGAAGCATTTCTGATGCGCCTTCATCGATGTGGCGAGCACTTCGCCTGGCACCTCGAGGAAGCTCTCATCGAAGCTCCCCATCAGCGCCACCGGCCATTCGGTGAGCCCGGCATTCTCGGCGAGCAGCGCCATGTCCTCGACCAGCACGAGCTCTTGCTTGGCGGCGAGCTTCTGCGCGCCCTTCAAGATGATCGCCTCGCGCTCGCGGGGATCGAGGATGACGTAGGCGTCGCGCAGTCTCTTCGCATAATCGTCGAAGTTCCTCACAGCGAAGGGCTTCGGCGCCATGAAGCGATGGCCGCGCGTCTCCTTGCCGCTCTTGATGCCGTCGATCTCGAACGGCACCACTTTGCCGCCGAAGATGCACAGGATGGAATGCAGCGGACGTACCCAGCGAAGCCGTCCGCTTCCCCAGCGCATGGATTTCGGCCAGGGGAAGTTGCGCACGATCTCCGGCACGATCTCGGCCACAACTTCCGGCGTTGCGCGCCCTGGCCGCTCGATCAGCGCCACATAGAAATCGCCCTTCTTGTCGGCGCGGATTTCGGCCTGCTCCAGCGACTTGAGCCCGGCAGATTTGAGGAAGCCTTGCACCGCGGCGTCAGGCGCGCCGACGCGCGGGCCCTTCTTCTCCTCGCTCACGTCAGGCGAGCGCGCCGGCAGGCCATCGACCACCACGGTAAGCCGGCGCGGCGTGGCGAAGCTGCGCACCGTATCGAAGCTCAGTCCCGCGCCCTTCAGCCCGTCGCCGAGCAGCCGCGCCAGGTCCTCTGCGGCGCGCATCTGCATGCGCGCCGGAATCTCCTCGGAGAACAGCTCCAGCAGTAGCTCAGCCATGATCGGCGCCCCGCGTCTCAAGCATGGGCGCCGCCGGCTTCGGTCTTGAGCCACGCCGCGCAACAGGCGCGGGCCAGCTCGCGCACGCGCAGGATGAAGCCCTGCCGCTCCGTCACCGAGATCACGCCGCGGGCGTCGAGCAGATTGAAGATGTGCGAGGCCTTGATCGCCTGGTCGTAGGCCGGCAGCACCATCAGATGCCGCTTGCCGACTTCGCCTCTGGCGAGCAGCGATTTGCACTCTGCCTCGGCGTCGCGGAAATGCTCGAGCAGCTTCTTGGTGTCGGCTTGCTCGAAATTGTAGCGGGAATATTCCTGCTCGGCTTGCAGGAACACGTCGCCATAGGTGACCTTGTCCTTGCCGGTCTTGCCGTTGAAGTTGAGGTCGAACACGCGGTCAACGCCCTGCACATACATGGCAAGGCGCTCGAGCCCGTAAGTGAGCTCGCCTGAGACCGGATCGCAATCGAAGCCGCCGACCTGCTGGAAATAGGTGAACTGCGACACCTCCATGCCGTCGCACCACACTTCCCAGCCGAGACCCCAGGCGCCGAGCGTCGGGCTCTCCCAATCGTCCTCGACGAAGCGGATGTCGTGATTTTTGACATCGACGCCGATGGCGCGGAGCGAGTCGAGATAGAGGTCCTGGATGTCCGGCGGCGACGGCTTCAGGATCACCTGGAACTGGTAATAGTGCTGGAGCCGGTTCGGGTTCTCGCCGTAGCGGCCGTCCTTCGGCCGCCGCGACGGCTGCACGTAGGCCGCGCGCCAGGGCTTCGGCCCGAGCGAGCGCAAGGTGGTTGCGGGGTGAAAGGTGCCGGCGCCCATCTCCATGTCATAGGGCTGCAAAATGACGCAGCCCTGGTCGGCCCAATAGCGCTGAAGCCTGAGGATCAGGTCCTGGAACGAGGGGGCGGCGGAAGGCCGGTCGGCTTTGGCTAGGCTTGCCCATGGTCGCTTTTCCGGCCGCAGGGGAGGGTGGGTGCTTCGAGAGCGACAGACGCTATGCGCGGGCCTAGGCGGCGGTCAAGTGAGGGGCAACAGGGAAGCTAACGGTACCTGAGGCCGGTCAGTGGTGCTTTGGGCTATAGACCCCGGTCGCGGGATCGCGCTCGAGGCTGAACGACGTTCTCAGCCTCGCGCTGGTCCATGGCTTTGCGGGCACGGGCAAGCTCAGCGGCAACGCGGCGTTGCTCGTCACGATACCAGCGCCGCACGAGAAAGACCCCGGCGCCCGCTGCAAGCAGGATAAGAAGTTGCGGCATGGCTAGAATCCAAAGCGCGACCAGAGCGCTCTCGCTTCGATAGCAGAAATGAGGTCGGCTGCAAGGCCGCCCGGCGTGAAGCCGAACTCCGAGCCGCCTTCATGCACCGAGACGCCGCGCCTGCGGCGAAGCCAGCTCGTCGACGGCGCGACCATGCTGAAACGCACCTCGTCGCCATAGAGTTCGCGCATCTTGGTGCGGAGGTCGCCCAAGCCGTCGATCAGGCCAAGCTCGAGCGCCTTCCTGCCGGACCAGAATTCGCCGGTGAACAGGTCCTCTCCGGCCTTCTCGATGCGCGCCCCACGCCTCGATTTGACGAGATCGATGAACTCCGCGTGCACGTCGCGCTGGATGGCCTTGATGCGCTCGACGTCGTCGGGCTTCTCGGGCAGGAAGGGGTCTAGCGTCGTCTTGTTGCGCCCAGCGGTATAAACGCGCCGCTCGATGCCGATCTTGTTGATCAGCTCGTTCAAGCCGAAGGTCGCGGTGACCACGCCGATCGAGCCGACGATCGAGCTTGCATCGGCATAGATCTCATCGCCGGCGATCGCGAGCAGATAGCCTCCCGACGCGGCGACGTCTTCGGCGAACACATAGACCTTGAGACCCTTCTCCTCGGCGAGGGCGCGGATGCGCTTGTAGATCAGCACCGACTGCACGGCCGAGCCGCCCGGCGAGTTGATCTGGATGGCGACCGCCTTGGCGCCGCGCATGGAGAAGGCCTTCTCGATGGCGCCGGCGCTGGTCGAGAGCGTGAGCCCGGGCCTGAGCGGCGTCGACATGCCGATGGCGCCGCTGAATCTGAGCACGGGGATGAGGGCGCCGCGCCCGGTCCAGGAGGCGGGGAGCATGTTGCCGAACCGGTCCAAGACCGAGGGCCGAACTTCGTCCGGAAGATTGTCCATGCAATCCAAGGTACAGAGACAAAAGGTCAAATCAAGGCCTGAGGCGAAGTCTTAAGCCGGAGGGGCGATTGCGGCCCTAAGCTTTGCTTAACGCAAGTTTAGCTCATCCGGGAGGCCGGCGGCTTTGTTTGGTAGAATAGGGACTTGAGGGGGAACATTGATTTCGGCGCGTGCGTTTTTTCGGCAGCGCCGTTCGCGGCACCCCCTCGAGGAGGACTACACATGAAGAGGCTTGCAACGATGCTGGTTGCGGCGTGCGCTCTGATGCTGACGCTCGTCGCAATCGCCCCGGACGAGGCGTCCGCCGGTTGGCGGCGCGGTTACGGGTATTACGGTCCCGGCGCCGGGGTCTATGTCGGCCCCGGCTACGGCTATTACGGCTATGGCTATCGCCCCCGCTATTACGGCGGCTATTACCCATACGCCTATTACCCCTATTGGCGTGGTGGCCGCTATTGGCGGCGGGGCTGGGGCTACTAGCTCCTGACGCCAAAGCAAGACGCGACTTCCAAGGGCCATTCCCGGCGGCGGGGATGGCCCTTTGGCTTTTCCCGCGCGTGAACGCCACATGAATGGCGCCCTCAGATTGGGTTCAGGCCGCTCCAGCTAGAACCGCATCATGAGCGAGGGACGGTCCTCCGCTCAACGGCCCAATCAGACGCTATGGCGTCACCAGCTGGAGGTTACCCCGATGTTCAAGAAGATCCTTCTTTCCGCCGCCGCCCTGTCAGGTCTCTTTCTCTTCGCTTCGCAGGCCGAAGCCGGTTACGGCTACGGCTATAGCTACGGCTACGGCCACTACAAGCCGCACCACCGCTCCTACTCCTACTACAAGCCGCACTGCTACTCCGTGACCAAGCCGGTCACCATCCGCGTGTGGGAGCGACTATTCCTACTCGTACTTCTACAAGACCATCTATCGCGACTACAGGATCTGCAACTAGCGGATCCTGGAAGCCCGGGCGCGCCTCACCGCTTGGGCCAATCGGGGGCTGCCGTCCTATCCCCCCAGGGTGGCAGCCCTTCTCTTTTCGTGGCCCGCATCTCATCAAGCCCGCCGAATTGACCACCGCGAGCGCGGCCTTGGGCGGCCCGCCCGATCCGGCGCTCTTCCTTGCAGACCGATCCGCCGAAGCTCATAATGGCGGCAACTCAGGACGTGCCGCCATGCAAGAAGCGCGGATCGAACTCCTGCAGCACATGCCCGTTTTCGGTGGAATCCGGGCCGACGTCCTCCGGTTCCTGCTCGGACTGTGCCCAGTCGTCTCCGTTCCAGCGAGCGAGTTCTTTTTCCGCGAGAACGACCAAGCCGATTCGATGTTCGTTCTCGAAGCGGGCGTAGCCGCGGTGCTGAAATCCTGGGGCGGACGGGAGTACCTTCTCCGAACCCTGAAGGAGGGCGATTGTTTCGGAGAGATGGCAATCATGGACCTCTTTCCGCGCAGCGCCTCGGTCCGTGCGGTCGAAGATTGCACCGCAATCCGTCTTTCAGCCGCCAACCTCTACCAGGTCTACGCCCATGATCTTGAGCAGTTCGCGCTCATCCAGATGAACATGGGCAGGGAAGTGTGCCGACGGCTCCGGGAATCGGACAATCGGCTGTTGCGTGCCACGATGGGGACGCCGGACGCCGACATCGAACATGTCTTCCTGGCAAGCTGAAGCCCTGGCTAATCTCCGAGCTCAAGCGCTTGTCCATGCCGCAGCACCGCCTCGGCCTTTGCCGTGTAGCGTCCGTCGGCCTCGTGCAGCACAAGGCCGGGAAGCAGGCGCATGCCGGCACGGCTTCCTTTCCGCGCCTGGACGATGACGCGGACCGCAGGCTCGCCGTCCTTGGGGAACAGCGGGAAGAGGGTGACAGCGCCGAAGCGGCGGTCGAGCAGCGGCAGGAGCTGAGGAAGCGCTTGCGGCATATGGATCAGGGTGATCCTCCCCTTCGCCGCGGTGAAGGTGGCGAGGAAGCGGACCCAGGATTCAAGCGCTCCAGCCTCCATGACATGTGCCGCGGCGCGGCCGGCATCGGGGGCAGGGCGGACGGTGCCTTCCACGTGGAACGGCGGGTTGGCCATCACCTGGTCGTAGCCCTCGCGCACCAGACCCTTGGCGATGAGCGTCTCGGCAGGTGCGGTTAAATCCAGGGTAATGGCGCGGAACTGCGCGGCATAGGCGTTCAATTGCGCGTTGGCCTCGGCGAGCGCCACCGCGCCCTCATCGATATCGACCGCAATCACGTGAATTTGAGGACAGCGGGCGAGCAGGCAGAGCCCGGCCACCCCGACACCTGCGCCCGCGTCGAGGACCTTATCCCCGGGTTTTGCCGCCACCGCCGCCTGCAACCAGACAGCGTCGCTGCCTGCGCGGTGGCCCTGTTTGGGCTGCGCTATTCTGATGCGGCCGCCGAGGAAATCGTCGAGCGTGGTCGCCGCGTTCTGACTTTGGTCAGGCTCTATCTTCAGCGAGGACATGGCCAATCCCGGCGCCGGTCAGAAGGGCCCGCGCCCGCCCGGATTCGTCGCTTGCCACCAGCACCCTGCGAGGGAGCGCCCCAATCGAGCCTTCCAGCACGCTCATATTGGTGTCGGCCACCATGAAGGCGATACCGTCCTCCTCCAAGAGCGCGCTGACATAGGAAATCAGCACCGGATCGTTCGACCGTAACAGTTCCTTCATGGAGCAAGCCCTTTGCCGGCCGGCTTGACCTTCAAGCTGGAGCACCGACACTATTCTCTGCTAAGTCAATCGCCTGTTAAAAACGGGTAAGATCCGGCGGTCGCGGAGGAGCCTTTGGGCGTCGTTGTACAGCTTTCCGATGCACGTGATCCACGGGCGAGCCTCGCGCCGCTGCTTGCGCTTGTCGAGGAGGATATGGGTCATGTCAACCACATCATCCTCGACCGGGCACGGTCCAATGTCGAGCTGATCCCCGATCTCGCCCGCCATTTGATCGAGTCCGGCGGCAAGCGCTTGCGCCCCATGCTCACCATCGCCGCTTCCAAGCTCTGCGGCTATCGCGGCGACGGCCATGTGCGGCTCGCCGCGAGCGTCGAGTTCATGCACACCGCGACGCTTCTGCATGACGACGTGGTCGACGAAAGCGATCTCAGGCGCGGCAAGACCGCGGCGCGGCTGCTCTGGGGGAACGAGGCGAGCGTGCTCGTCGGCGACTTTCTCCTGGGCCAGGCCTTCAAGATGATGGTCGATGTCGGCTCGCTCGGGTGCTTGCGCATTCTCTCCGACGCAGCGGCGGTGATCGCCGAAGGCGAGGTGATGCAGCTCACCACCGCCAAGAATACCGAGACCACCGAGGACGATTATCTCGCGGTGATCGACGCCAAGACCGCTGCGCTGTTCGCGGCCGCGGCGGAAGTCGGCGCGGTGATCGCCAACCGGCCGAAGTCGGAAGCCGCGGGCTTGCGCTCCTACGGCCGCAATCTCGGCCTCGCCTTCCAGCTCGTCGACGACGCGCTCGATTACCATGGCGAGCAGTCGATGCTCGGCAAGAGCGTCGGCGACGATTTCCGCGAGGGAAAGATCACGCTTCCCGTGGTGCTCTGCTATCGCCGCGGCAACAGCCAGGAGCGCGCCTTCTGGCAGCGCACGCTACAGGACGGCGAGATCGGCGAGAACGATCTCGCCGAGGCCATGGGCCTGATGCAGAAGCATCATGCCTTGAGCGACACCATGGAGCGCGCGCGCCATTATGGCGCCATCGCCCGCGACGCACTCGCCATCTTCCCAGAGGGCGCGCCCAAGGCGGCGCTGCTCGACGCGGTAGCGTTCTGCGTCGACCGCCCGTTCTAGCTCGCGCCGAGACTCGTCGCCGCCACCCACCAGGAGGGATGCGCGGCTTGCAGTGACGCTGCGGCGGCCTTTGCTTCATCCGCGGTGGCGAACAGGGCGAAGCAAGTCGGGCCGCTGCCGGCGAGCTGGACGAGGCGGGCGCTTGCAACACGCCTGAGCGCGGTCAGAACCTCGCCGATCGCCGGCGCCAACCGCAAAGCCGCCGCCGCGAGATCGTTGCCGCGCGGGGCTCGCGTAGTCGATCAGGCGCTCGAAGCTTCCGCCGAAATCGGGACCGGCTCAGCATCCGATGTCCTGGCTGAAAGCGGCGCCGCATTGAGCGCGCCGTAGACGCTTGCGGTGGCGAGCGGCAGGCCGGGATTGACCAGCACCACGCCGCAAGCGGGAAAACCTCGAACGTCTGTCACGTGCTCGCCTCTGCCGGTCATCAGCGCCGGCCGGCTTGCCAGGCACGCCGTCACGTCCGAGCCGAGGCGGCCGGCGATCTCAACCAAAGCAGTGGCCGAAAGCGTTCCGGGATTGGCCTCGGCCAACAGGCGCAAGGCAGCTGCGGCGTCCGCTGAGCCGCCGCCAAGTCCAGCCGCGACCGGCAAGGCCTTGGTCAGTTGGAAGCGCCCGAGCGCGATGCCAGGAGCCTTGGCCTTGGCCGCCTCTGCCGCAGCGATGATGAGATTGTCGCCCTGAAGCGCGCCGGCGAACGGTCCATCGACGGCGAGCGCAAGTTCGTCGCCTGGTTCGAGCGCGACGCTGTCGCCAAGCTCGGTGAAGCCAACGAGGCTGCGCACTTCGTGGTAGAAGTCGGCGCGGCGGCCGAGCACCTCAAGGGTGAGGTTGAGCTTGGCTTTGGCAGTGTCGCGGAGCGCCGTCATTCGCGAACCCCGCCAAGCCCGATAGCGGCAAGCTAATCGGCGATCTTCTGCACGCTCGAATTCGCTGCCTTGGTCGCCGGTGCGTCGGCAAGACCGTCCTTCATCTTCTTGTCGATGGTGGCGATGAGATCCTTGTCAGGCTTGAGCGTAAGGCTCTGCTGCCACTGATATTTCGCCTCGAGCTTGCGCCCGATGCGCCAATAGGCATCGCCGAGATGATCGTTGATGACCGGATCGTCGGGCCTGAGCTCGACGGCGCGCTCAAGATGCTCGACCGCGGATTCGATGTTGCCGAGGCGGTAATAGGCCCAGCCGAGACTGTCGATGTAATAGCCGTCGTCAGGCTTGAGCTTCACCGCCTTGCGGATGTAGTCCATTGCCGTTTTCAGGTTCTGGCTCTGATCGACCCAGGTGTAGCCGAGATAGTTGAGCACCGGGGATTCCTCCGGCGAAAGCTGGAGGGCGCGCTTGAGATCGGCTTCCGCCTGCGGCCAATCCTTCAGCCGCTCGTTGCACACGCCGCGCGCATAGAACAGCGTCCAATTCTGCTTGGTCGGCTTGCCGATCAGCGCGATGGCGCGGGCATAGGCGTCGCGCGCCTCGGCGTAGCGCTCATGCGAGCGCAGGATATTGCCGAGCGCGTCGAGCGGGCGAATGTCCTTCGGGTTCTGGGCGATGATCTTTTCCAGAAGCGCCTTGGCGTCGTCGACCTTCTCCAGCGCGTTCAGGGCAAGCGCCTTCTGGATCTGGACGTTCAGGTAGAGCGGCGACTCCTGAGGTATGTTGTCGAGAGCCGTGAGCTCGAGGTCGTAGCGCTTGGCGCTGTCATAGGCTTCTGCCAGCGCCACCTGGGCGAGTGGGAAGTTCGGTTCGAGATAGAGCGCGAACTGGAGGAAGATGATGCCCATGTCGAGGCCGCCTTCGCCCGCGAGAGCGTCGCCGATGCCGTAGAACACTTCGGCGAGCCCGTCGGTCGGAGAGGTGACGAGCAGGGGAGGGGTCTTGCCCGAGTCGATCTCGGCCATCAGCGCCGTCGACAGAGGATGCTGCGCCGATTTGGCGATGTGGGTCTTCAGCGTCTGCTTGGCGAGCTTGCGGTTGTTGGCGTTGAGCGCGTGACGGGCATAGGCGTCGGCCACTCTGAGGGTCGCCGGGTTCTTCTTGAAGGCTTGCGCGAAGGCGATGCGCGCCGTTTCGCGCTTGCCGGCGACATCGGCGATCAGCGCGCGGTGATAGCGCTGATAGAATTGCGCCCAGTCGGCGTCGCTCAAACTATCCAGGGTGGCGAGCGCCTGATCGGTCTTTCCGGCAGCCTGCTGCACCCAGGCGCGCGCCAGGATCGAGGTCAGATCGGCAATCGGGCCTTGGCGCGCCGCGGCGAAATGCTCGTCGGCCTCCTTGTAGTCGCCCTTCTTGAAAGCCTCGCAGCCGAGCAGGAATTGCGCGATGCGATGCGACGGCTCGACCTTGACCAGCTCGCGGGCGAGCTTGATGGCGTTGTTCCAGTCTGCCGCGGCGGTCTCGAGCAGGAAGGCCTGCTCAAGGATCAGCTCGTTGTTGGGATCCTCGGCGAGCGCCCTCGAATAGAAGTCTGCTGCAGCGGCGGTGTCGTGGTCGCCGCGCGCCACGCGCCCTGAGAGATAATTGCCGAGCAGAGTGCCGGGCTCGCTTTCGGTTACGGTCGAGGCCACCTCCGAATAGGCCGCCGGAGCGGCGAGGATGGCCAAGGCAAAGAGTGACCTCCGCGCCCATTTGAAGACGGCAGTTTCAGCATATGACATGTGCGTTCGGCTTGGCGCCGCCCCAAACATTGCAGTTCGGTGAACCACCCCCGAGCAGAGGTTATGCGTTTTCGTGACAACCGCAAACCCAAAAGCTACTGAAGCCGAAAGGCGGCGCGTTTGTGACCTCATGCCGCGACAAGCTTACACGGCAGCCGAAAGCGGCCGGGTTAAATATTTTACATGTTGACGTAATTGGGCCCGTCGCCGCCTTCAGGTGGCACCCAGGTAATGTTTTGTGCCGGGTCCTTCACGTCACAGGTTTTGCAGTGGACGCAGTTCTGGGCGTTGATCTGGAACCTCAGCGTCCCGCCCTCGGCCACCACCTCATAGACCTGCGCCGGGCAATAGCGCTGCGCCGGCTCGGCATATTCGGGGAGATTTTCGGCAATCGGAATGCTCGGGTCGGTGAGCCGGAGATGCACCGGCTGGTTCTCGGCATGATTGGTGCCCGAGAGGAACACCGAGGAGAGAATATCGAAGCTGAGCACGCCGTCAGGCTTCGGGTAGTCGATCTCCTTCGCGCTCTTCGCCGTGTGCAAGCTCGCATAGTCGGGCTTGGTGTGCTTCAGCGTGTGGCTGAGGAATGGGAAGATCGTGTTCAGCCACATGTCGATGCCGCCGAGCATCACGCCGAGGCGCGTTCCGAGCCGAGACCACAGCGGCTTGACGTTGCGCACTCTCTTGAGCTCCGTCGCCATGGAGCTGTCCTTGACGGCCCCCTCGTAAGCGTCGAGCACGTCGCGCGAGCGCCCGTCGCCGATCGCGGCGAACGCTGCTTCCGCCGCCATCATGCCGGAGAGCATGGCATTGTGGCTGCCCTTGATGCGCGGCACGTTCATGAAGCCGGCACCGCAGCCGATCAGCGCGCCGCCGGGAAAGGCGAGGCGCGGGATCGCCTGCCAGCCGCCTTCGGTCAGCGCGCGCGCGCCATAAGAAATGCGCTTGCCGCCTTCGAGATGGGCGGCGATGCGCGGATGCAGCTTGGCGCGCTGAAATTCCTTGAACGGGTTGATATAGGGATTGGCGTAGTCGAGATGCACGACGAAGCCGACCGACACCAGGTTCTCGCCGAAATGATAGAGGAACGAGCCGCCGCCGGTGCGGTCATGCAGCGGCCAGCCCATGGTGTGCTGCACGAGGCCAGGGCGATGCTTCTCCTTCGGCACCTCCCACAGCTCTTTCAGCCCGATGCCGTATTTCTGCGGGCCGCTCTCTGCGTCGAGACTGAAGCGCCTGATGAGCTGCTTGGTGAGCGAGCCGCGCGCGCCTTCGGCAAGCAGCGTGTACTTGCCGGTGAGCGCGATGCCTGGCGTGTAGCTGTCCTTGTGCGAGCCGTCGCGGGCGACGCCCATATCGCCGGTGATGACGCCCTCGACCTCGCCGTTCGGACCGAACATGGCGTCGGTGACGGAGATGCCCGGGTAGATCTCGACGCCGAGCGCCTCCGCCTGCTCGCCGAGCCAGCGGCACAGGCTGCCGAGGCTGCCGATATAGCAGCAATGATTGCTCATCAGCGGCGGCATCAGAAATGACGGGAAGAAGATGCCGCTCTTCTCGGTGAGATAATAGAAGCGGTCCTCGCTCACCTCGGTCTGAAGCGGCGAGTCCTGCTCGCGCCAGTCGGGCAGGAGACGGTCGAGCGCCACCGGATCGATCACCGCGCCGGACAGGATATGCGCGCCGACCTGGCTGCCCTTCTCCAGCACCACCACGGAGATGTCCTTGCCGGTTTCGGCCGCGAGCTGCTTGAGCCTGATCGCCGCGGCGAGCCCGGCGGGGCCCTGCGCCGACGATCACCACGTCGAATTCCATGGTCTCGCGTTCGATGACTTCGTCCAATGCGCTGCTCCAATTTGGGGCTATGGGCCAAGGGTTTAGCTGGCCAAGGGCTTTATGTCAT
>CAVUVO010000024.1:0-98586 GCA_963744945.1 uncultured Alphaproteobacteria bacterium
CCAGCGTCATCGCTGATCGCGGCGCGCGCTTCGGCACCGAGCATTTTGCCGAAGCGTACATCGAGGGCCGCGAGTTCAATCTCGCTCTCCTTGAGGAGCGCGGCCGCGCCCGCGTGCTGCCCATGGCGGAGATCCTATTCGAGAATTGGGACGAGGGAACCCCTCGCATCGTCGGCTACGATGCCAAATGGACCTCCGTCAGCGAGGCCTATGTCGGCACGCCGCGCCGCTTCGGACTGGAGACCACTGAGCCCGCGCTTGCGGCGCAACTCGAGAAGCTTGCCAAGTCCTGCTGGGACCTGTTCAACCTCGCCGGTTACGCCAGGGTCGACTTCCGCGTCGATGCCGACGGCAAGCCAACGATCCTGGAGGTTAACGTCAATCCCTGCCTCAACCCCGATGCCGGAATTGCCGCCGCGGCAGCCGCTGCCGGCCTCTCCTATCCCGATCTCATCGGCAGAATTATCGATGCCGCGCCGCGAGCCTTGCAAGCCATCGCCTGACATGCTTTCGCATGGTGCATGTTGCGCATCCGCAAAGTCGCCGACGCCACGACCGCGCCGAACCGTGCCGCGATCGAGGCGGCGCAGAAGATCATGCGCGAGCAGTTTCCGGCGATGCCCGACTACGACATCGCCAAGCTCCCCGAGCAGCTCTCCAACCCCCTGAAGCACCGCTTCGTCGCGCGCCTGTTCGTGGCGGAGAATGCCCGCGACCAGACGCTCGGCGTCGCGCTGCTGCTCTATGCACCGGATATCGGCTTTTCCTATCTCGAGATCATCTCGACCGCGCTCGGCCGGACGGGGAGGGGCATCGGCGCCACGCTTTATGAACGGGTGCGCGAGGAGGCGCGCGCGCTCGGCACCCAGCTCTATTTCGAAAGCCTGCCCGACGATCCGGCGCTGAGCCCTGACCCCGCGATCAGGGCCAACAACGCGAACCGGCTCAAATTCTACGAGCGCTACGGCGCGCGCCCGATCGTCAACACCGCCTATGAGACGCCGGTCACGCCAGGCACTACCGATCCTCCCTACCTGGTGCTCGATCCGCTCGGCTCGAACGACCTGCCGAGCCGCGACACGGTGAAAAAGGTGGTGCGCGCCATCCTCGAGCGGAAATACGGGCTGCCGCAGGCCTATGTGCAGATGGTGGTGCGGTCGATCGCCGACGATCCCGTCCGCCTGCGCGAGCCGCGCTACACCAAGCGCCCGCAAAAGGCGGAGGTGCGAGCGGCAAGCGAGCCGCGCATCGCGCTCGTGGTCAATGACGACCACACCATCCACCATGTGCAGGAGCGGGGCTATGTCGAGGCGCCGGTGCGCATCCGTTCGATCATGGCCGAGCTCAACGCCTCAGGTCTGTTCGAGAAGGTGGCGGCCAAGCGGTTCTCCGACCGCCATATCCGCGCCGTGCATGACGGGAGGCTGGTCGACTACATCCGTAAGGCCTGTCTGCTCGCCGGGCCCAAGAAATCGATCTACCCATACGTCTTCCCCACGCGGAACCCGGCGCGGCCGCCGAAGGACGAGACGGTGCTCGCCGGCTATTACTGCATCGACACCTTCACGCCGCTCAATCTCAACGCCTATCTTGCCGCGCGCTCGGCGGTCGATTGCGCGCTGACCGCGGCGGAGAAGGTGCTGGAGGGCGCCGACCTCGCCTATGCTCTGGTGCGTCCGCCCGGCCATCACGCCGAGACGCGCACCTTCGGCGGCTTCTGCTATTTCAACAATGCCGCGATCGCTGCCAACATGCTGTCGCGCTACGGGCGCGTCGCCATCCTCGACATCGATTATCACCACGGCAACGGCCAGCAGGAGATCTTCTATACGCGCTCCGATGTGCTAACCGTCTCGATCCACGGTCATCCAAGCTTTGCCTATCCGTATTTCACCGGCTTCCGCGACGAGACCGGGATCGGGCCGGGCGCCGGGTACAATTTCAACTTGCCGCTGCCGGAGCACATCACGCCGGAGCAGCACCGGAACGCCGTGGCGGAGGCGCTCCGCCGCGTCCGCCGCTTCGGCCCCGCCTTCCTCGTGGTGTCGGCCGGGTTCGATACCGCGAGGGGCGACCCCACCGGCACCTGGTCCAATCGGGCGCGCGACTTCGAGCAGCTCGGCCACATGCTTGGCGAGCAGGGCTACTCGACCCTCATCGTGCAGGAGGGCGGTTACCGGGTGCGCACGCTTGGCACCAATGTGCGCAATTTCTTCACCGGCCTGGTCACCGGCCATTCCGCCGCGCGGCAGGTGGCGCCGGCGCTCGCCCGAAGTCTCGGCCAGCGCCCCACCCAGCGCGACGGGCTCGAATGGCGAAGCGCGGTGATGGCCGACGACGTCGGGCGCGTACGCTCGCTCGTGGGATTGACGGGGGTGTTCAATGGCGCGGAGGTGGATGTCGCCGCCGATCTCGTCACCGAGCGCCTCTCCAAGGGCATCCGCTCGGGTTATCATTTCATCCTTGCGGAGCGCGGCAGCGGGCTTGTGGCTTACGCCTGTTACGGTCCCATCGAGGGGACGCAAGGCTCCTTCGATCTCTACTGGATTGCGGTGGCGCCGGAGGAGCAGCGTAAAGGTTTGGGTCCGCAGGTCTTCGCCCGCGCCGAGAGCGCCATGCGTAAGGCCGGCGCCAAGAAAATCTATGTCGATACGTCCTCGTCCGACCGTTACGCGCCGACGCGCGGCTTCTATCAGCGCATGGGCTTCGAGGAAGACGCGCGGCTGCCGGACTTCTACGGACCCGGCGACGCCAAGGTCATCTATGTGAAATCGCTCGACATCGGCGCGGCACCACCGCCTCATTGAGATCGCCTCATTAAGGCTGCGGTTCGAGCCGTGGTTGACTCCCCGCCGACCCCAGGGGATCGTCACGCCCGAGGAAGCGTCAGTTAAGGAAGGCAAATGCCGCGTCGATTTCCTACGGACCTCAGCCGGAGGTCCGTCATCGGCCTCTTGGGCCTCGGTGCTGTCCTGCTAAACACTCGGGGACACAGCGAGCTTGCGCAAGCCACGCCGAGCGCCGATCCAGATTACGCCAGTCTCCAGCCTGGGCACTTCATCTGGCATTCGGAGCGCGCGCCAAAGGGCCCGGTCGCCATCATCGTGTCGATTCCGAAGCAGCTCACCTTCGTCTACCGCAACGGCATCCTGATCGGCGTTTCGACCTGCTCGACCGGCAAGCCGGGCCATTCGACGCCCGCAGGCGTCTTGAAGCGGCACTCAGGCGGGCACCGCCTCGATAACGGAGAGCCCTGAGCTTGTGGCATATATTTTCGACAGCACAAGGCTCGCTTCGGCGAGCAGCCGCTCGAATTCCTGTAGCGTGCGTGCCCGGCCGCCAGTGATGACCATCATGTGCAGATCGAGCATCACTGCGCCCGGATCGCCGGACGCAGCTTCAGGAAGCAGGCGCTCGACGATCGCAAGCCTGGCGCGCGCCGGCATGGCATCGCGGCAGCTCTCCAGGAGAGCGCGGACACCCAAATCGTCCCAATGCTGGAGCACGCTCTTCAGCACATAGAGGTCAGCCTCGACGGGAATCTCGGCGACAAAGTCGCCGCCGACGAGGGTTACGCGCTCGAGTACGCCATGTGACTTCAGAAACCTCTTGGCGCCGATAATGGTCTCTGGCAGGTCGAATAAGATGCCGCGCATGCCGGGGTGCGCCTGAAGGATCGCGGCAAGCAGCCCGCCGTGACCGCCGCCGATATCGGCGATGCTGCCGACACCGGAGAGATCCAACGCCTCTACGATCGGGCCGGCCCCCGCGAAGGTCTCGCTCGCGACATAGGCGGCGAAGATGTCGCCGCCGCGAAAATTCTCGTTCCGCCACGCCCATACATCGGTGCCGAACACATGATCGAAGGCCGGTGCGCCGGTTTGCAGGGTCGACACGAGATCGGCCCAGGGCTGCCAGTACTGCTCGACGACGATCATGACCTTCTCGCCGAGACGTGAGGGCGAGCCAGGCTTGAGGGACTGTCCGAGGCTCGTGAGTGCGAAGCTGCCGTCGGGGTGCTCCTCGCAGACGCCGAGGGTCACAAGCCCGCGCAGGAAGCGAAGGATGTGGGGTGGCGACAGGCCGAGCTCCGTTGCCAGCGCTTCGGCGGTCCAGGGCCGTGCCCCCATCCTCTCCGGCAGCCCGAGCTTCACCGCGGCATAGGCCAGCGCCGAGGCGTGATACGCCTCGATCGCGGACCGCAGGCGCTCCTCGTCGTGCTTTTCCCGGATCTCATTCATGGCCAATCATGTCATGGCCGGGCTTGTCCCTGCCATCCACGTCTTTTTTCAAGGCAGCAGTTACCCCTCACCCTTTCCGCCATGCGACTTGCGCAGCTTCGCGCGCAAGCTCGCGGCGGAAAGCCCTCTCCCGCAGAGGGAGAGGGGAAGCTGTGGAGCAGCCCCGATTTTAAGCCCTCTCCCCTCGTGGGAGAGGGTGGCTTGGACCTTCAGGTCCAAGCCGGGTGAGGGGGCATTATGGCCTCCACAAGCAGAGCCCATTGCCAACTCGGACGCTATTCGCTAACCAACGCCATGACGGACCACCCGGACAAAGTGCTCATCGTCGATTTCGGCGCCCAATACACCCAGCTCATCGCCCGGCGGGTGCGCGAGGCCGGCGTCTATTCTGAAATCGTGCCCTTCGACAAGGCCGAGGCGGCACTCAGGCCGGTCCCGCCCAAGGCCATCATCCTCTCCGGTGGACCGGCATCGGTGCATGAGACCGGCACGCCGCAACTCCCGCCAGCCGTCGCCAACTCCGGCGTGCCAATCCTCGGCATCTGCTATGGCGAGCAGGCCATGGTGGCGGCCCTCGGCGGTCAGGTGGAAGGCGGGCATGCCCGCGAATTCGGCCGCGCCGAACTCGAGATCACCGGCGACACGCCGCTGTTCCACGGCGTTTGGCGGTCAGGCGACCGGCCGCCGGTGTGGATGAGCCATGGCGACCGCGTGACCAAGCTGCCGGACGGCTTCCGCGCCGTGGCGGTGTCGAACGGCGCGCCGTTCGCGGCCATCGCCGACGATGCCCGCAAGCTCTATGGCGTGCAGTTCCATCCCGAAGTGGTGCACACCCCTGACGGCGCCAAGCTCATCGCCAATTTCGTGCATCGCATCGCGGGCTGCCCCGGCGATTGGTCGATGGCGCAGTTCCGCGCCACCGAAGTCGCGCGCATCAGAGCGCAGGTCAAGGACGGCCGGGTGATCTGCGGGCTCTCGGGCGGCGTCAACTCGGCTGTCGCGGCGCTCCTCATCCACGAAGCGATCGGCGATCAGCTCACCTGCATCTTCGTCGATCACGGTCTCTTGCGCGAGAACGAGGCGCGCGAGGTGGTCGATCTGTTTCGAGGCCATTACAACATTCCGCTGGTCGCCGTCGATGCCGGCGCGCGCTTCCTTGCCGGACTTCGCGGCGTCACCGACCCCGAGGACAAGCGCAAGACCATCGGCCGGCTGTTCGTCGAAGTGTTCGACGAGGAAGCGGAGAAGCTCGGCAAGGTCGATTTCCTCGCCCAAGGCACGCTCTATCCCGACGTGATCGAGAGCGTGTCCTTTTCCGGCGGACCGTCGGCCACCATCAAGTCGCACCACAATGTCGGCGGTCTGCCTGAGCGCATGCGGCTTAAGCTGATCGAGCCGTTGCGCGAGCTGTTCAAGGACGAGGTGAGGGCGCTCGGCCGCGAGCTTGGACTGCCGCCGGCCTTCGTCAACCGCCATCCCTTCCCGGGCCCCGGGCTTGCCATCCGCGTGCCCGGCGAGGTAACGGAAGAGAAGCTCGCCATCCTCCGCCGCGCCGACGCCATCTATCTCGACGAGATCAGGAAGGCTGGGCTCTACGACACGATCTGGCAGGCCTTCGCCGTGCTATTGCCGGTCCGCACCGTCGGCGTGATGGGCGACGCACGCACCTATGACTATGTTTGCGCGCTCCGCGCCGTCACCTCGACCGACGGTATGACCGCCGATTATTACGACTTCTCGCACGACTTCCTCGGCCACGCCGCGCGGCGCATCATCAACGAGGTGCGCGGCATCAACCGCGTCGTCTACGACATCACCTCGAAGCCTCCCGGCACGATTGAGTGGGAGTGAGCGGAGGTGGCATAAATCCGTTAAGGGTCATTTGTGATACTGGCTAACAGCAAGGTGAGCATATGACTAAGAAGCACACAGCTCAGTGCGCCTGCGGCGCCGTCAAGTTTGAATTCAATACCGATCCCACCTTTATTGCCGTCTGTCATTGCCTGGACTGCAAAAAGGCGTCCGGCGGCGAAGCGGCTACGTTCTTCGGCGTGCCCGAGGATGATTTCACGCTGATCAGCGGCGAGCCGAAAGCGTTTCACTATATTGCCCAATCGGGCAAAGGGCTGGATCGGAACTTCTGCCCAAATTGCGGTTCGAGGGTGTTCACCAACAACCTGGAAAGCTTCCCGGGAATGACCTTCGTCACGATCGGCAGCCTGGATAATCCTGAGGGCATCAAACCGTTGCTCGAGATGTTTACCAAGCGCCGTCTCGACTGGGCGAAGCCACTCGACCTCCCGCAATTCGAGAACATGCCGAGCTGAGACCAAGCGGCATAATTACCTGCTCCTTCGCTGACGGGGGACTGATCCGTTGCAGTCAAGATCACATATTCCAGCTATCGTCAGTACTGTCAGTCTCACTATCGTCCTCGCGTTGTCCGGTTCGCCCTGGTCTTTTGCCACGGAGCAGGCGTCAGGACATTCCGGCGTGGCTGCAAGGCGCCATGTCGGGGAAGGCGACGGTCAAATCGCGCCGGTGGTGTTGCAGAGGGCGCGCGCGCTTTACCTGCAGAAAGTTGAGCCAAGGCGCGGTCAAGAATCCCTGCTACTTCGCCATGGACGCAACGCGGCCCGGTGGGTTTGGGCGCCGGTTTTACGTCATTTGCGAAGCCGACCGGGCGTTCCGCGCGGTGCCATCGGGGCACGGCAGCGGTCGCAACGTGGCGGGCGTGAATTTCTCGAACGGTATCAGTTGCGCGAAGAACTTCAGCAATGCGATGGATTCCAAGCTGACGACGGGCGGCCCCTACGTGACGGACGAAACCGTCACGCGCTTCAAGGGCTATTATCGCAACGCTTCGGGTAAATACGTGGCGTTCAGCCGCTCCTTCGTGCAGTTCGAGGGCGAAGGCGACACGGCGAATGCGAGACCTCGTGCCATCGGCGGACATCCGGCCGCCGTGTTGAGGGTCGCGTGTCGGCGAAAGGCTCCGGAAAGTCCGTACGCTAACGAGGAGGGCTACGTTCCGGTTGGGAAGCTCCAGGATTACGCCGCCGGGCGCAGCAATGGCTGCACCAGTTGGTCGCAGTCGGACGCCGCGAAAATCATCCCGATGATGCAGGAGCCATCGACGCTCTATATTTATCCTGAGTCCGGTGACATCGCGGCCGTCGCGCAAGCGGTGAAGGCGGGCAAGTCGCCGTCGCGCGCGGGATTATATTGGAACGCCTCCTGCTTGAGAGAAATACGCTCTCCGAAATTCTGGCCAAAGGAAACCCTCGAGCCGGTCCTCATTCAATACAAGAAGAACCATCCGGCTCCGCCGCCGCAGCCACTGCCGATTTGCAAGGGGCGGTGAAGTCCGCCCTCCTGCGGCATCAACCGCGTCGTCTACGACATGCTGGAAGCCGCCAGCCGGCGCCGAGTGGGAGCGAGCAGGCTTAACACTGACTGAGGCTTTTCCCGAAATTTTGCCAGGTTTACTAGCTGCATTGCCACATAGCCTTTCCCTAGCTAGGGATAAGGTCCTGACGTGATACGCCCCCTTACGTGGCTAGGAGAAATTTAACACAAGCTTTTCTGATGGCAACGGCCTTGGTGCTTTTGCCTGGGTCGCTGCCTTTGCCGTCGACAATGCGGCAGCGCTCAAGGCGCTCGATCCCGACGATGATGGGACGATCGACCTGCCGGAGGCCGATGCCGGCGCGCTCAAGGTGTTCAAGGAAATCAACCCGGACAATGACGGGACGCTCGACGCCAAGGAGCTCGAGGGCCGGCTCACCGAGGCGGAGATCAAGGCCGCCGATCCGGATAATGACGGCACGCTGGACGAGAAAGAGTACTTGGCTGTGGTCAAGAAGAAGTTCGAAGCCGCCAACCCGGACAATGACGGCACGGTCGATCTCAAGGAGCTCGAGTCTCCCGCCGGCCAGGAACTGCTCAAGCTCATCTACAAATAGCCATTTTGCCAAGCCTAGCGGCGTCTCCCGTTCGCCATAGTCTTGCGAGCAAATCATCGTCGACCGGGTGAGGGATCGAAGTCTCTCACTCGGCTCGCGATGAACTGCGTCGCGGGAAATGGCGTTGCATGCGTGTTACAATGATCGTGCAAGCAAGCACCGGTCGATTCACGCCTTTCTGGAGACTGTCGCCATGCTGAAAAAAATCCTGATCGCGCTTGCCGCGATCATCGCCGTGTTCCTCATCGTCGTCGCGCTCCAGCCGTCCGAATTCAAGGTTGAGCGCAGCGCTACAGTCGCGGCGCAGCCTGCCGCGGTGTTCGATCAAGTCAACGACTTCCACAAATGGGAAGCCTGGTCGCCCTGGGCCAAGCTCGATCCAAATGCCAAGGTGACGTTCGAAGGGCCGCCCTCGGGGACCGGAACGATCATGGCCTGGGACGGCAACGACAAGGTCGGCCAAGGGAAGATGACGCTCACCGAGAGCCAGCCGAACGACCTCGTCAAGATCAACGTCGAATTCGTCAAGCCGTTCGAAGGGTCGGTGGTCTCGCAGTTCGGATTCAAGCCCGAAGGCGATCAGACCGCGGTGACCTGGACCATGACCGGCCACCACAACTTCCTCGAGAAGGCGATGTGCCTCGTGTTCAACGGCAGGAAGATGATGGCCGGGGACATGGACAAGGGGCTCGCTCAAATGAAGACCGTGGTTGAAGGTTCGAGCAAGACCTAGCGCATGAGCCTCCTCATCATCGGCATCGTGGTCATGATCGGCATCCATTTGGTGCCGACGTTTCCGGATGTGCGCGAGCGGCTGATCGGGCAGCTTGGCCAGAACGGCTATCGGCTCCTGTTCTCGGTCGTGTCGACCCTCGGCCTCGTGCTGCTCATCTATGGCTTTGCCAAAGCGCCGGTGATCCAAATCTGGTCGCCGCCCTATTGGACGCGCTACGTGGCCATGGTGCTGATGGTGCCGGTGTTCATCCTGCTGATCGCGGCCTATCTGCCGGGCGAGATCAAGGCCAAGGTCAAGCACCCGTTCCTCGTCGCCATCAAGACCTGGGCGCTTGCCCATCTCATCGCCAATGGCGATCTCGCCTCCATCATCCTGTTCGGCTCGTTTCTCGCTTACGCGGTGTTCGATCGCATCGCGCTCAAGCGGCGTCCGGCGACGGGATTGGTGACGCCTGTTGAGGCTGGGTCAAAGCGCAACGATGTGATCGCCGTGGCCGGCGGCCTGCTCCTCTACGTGGTGTTCCTCGTCTGGCTGCACCCGCTCCTGATCAGGACCACGCCACTGCCCTGATCCGGGCCGGAAACCCCAAAAACATTAAGGAGTTAGAGCGACGTCCGGCGACCGCGGCGGAACGGGCCCGCGGTCTTGCCGGGTAGACCAAGGGAGGGTGCCTGCGGCAAGTTTTTGCACTGCAAAATCCCCATATATCTGTCATAAGTCGGCAAAACCCTTTGGCTGTGCTTTCTCTGGAGCATGAACGTGTCGGATGAATTCGCTTTCAAGCGGGTGACCGCGCCGGATATTGCCAAACGCAAGGGCGGCGCGCCGATCGTGGCGCTGACCGCCTATCACGCGCACACCGCCCGCATCATCGACCCCTATGTCGATATGCTGCTCGTCGGCGACTCCCTCGGCATGGTGATGCATGGCTACGAGACCACCGTCCCGGTGCCGCTCGAGCTCATGATCATGCATGCGCAGGCCGTGGTGCGCGGATCCACCCGCGCGCTCGTGGTCGTGGATATGCCTTTCGGCTCCTATGAGGAAAGCCCGACCATCGCTTTCCGCAACGCCGCGCGGGTGCTGAAGGAGACCGGCTGCGGCGCCATCAAGATCGAGGGCGGCGCGCACATGGCGGAGACCATCCGCTATCTCAGCGACCGCGGCATCCCGGTGATGAGCCATATCGGCATGACGCCGCAGGCGGTGAACATGATCGGCAGCTTCAAGCCCAGGGGGCGGTTCCGCTCCGAATGGGCGGCGTTCGAGGAAGATGCCCGCGCGGTTGCCGAGGCTGGCGCTTTTGCCGTCGTGCTCGAGGCGCTCGCCGAGCTCCTCGCCGCGCGCATCACCAAGCAGATCTCCATCCCCACCATCGGCATCGGCGCGTCAGCTGAATGCGACGGTCAGATCCTGGTGCTCGAGGACATGCTCGGACTTGAGCCCGCGCGTGCCGAAATTCGTGAAGGAATATGCGCAGATCGGCGAGGCGATCGAAAACGCGGTGAAGTCTTACGCGAACGAGGTTCGCGCGCGCGTCTTCCCGTCGGATGCCTATACCTATCCGATGTGCGACGAGCCTGCCCCAGTCACGAAAAAGCCCAAAATGACAGGCAGTTAGCCGCTCCGTCGCGGTATTGCTTAATCCTCGAGGCTCGCCTTGCACGCTGACTGCCTTGCGCGAGCACCACGCCTTCACTATACGGCGGAGGGGGAGGAGCGGACCGGCGTCTGCCTCCAGCACCTGTCCGTGTCGTCACGATAAAAGAGCCGCCAATGAGCGACCGTGATTTTTTTCGCGAGGTGGACGAGGCCGTCCGCCAGGACCGCTACAGAGAGCTATGGGACAAATACGGTCTCTATGCTCTCGTCGCCGCGGCGCTGATCGTCGCCGGCGTCGCTGGCTTCAAGGCCTGGACGTACTGGCAAGAGCGCATGTCGCAAGAGGCGGGCACCGAGTTCAGCCAGGCCTTGGGCGCGCTCGACGGCGGCGATGCCGCCAAGGCGAACAGCGCACTCAATGACCTGGCAGAGAAGGGACCGGCCGGCTATCGCGTGCTGGCGCGCTTCCAGATTGCCGCCGCCGAGGCGCACGCCGGCAATACCGATAAGGCAGTTGCGCTTTACGACGCGCTCGCAGCGGATCCGACGACCGACAACATTCTGAAAGGGCTTGCCACGATTCAGGCGGCTACGCTCCGGCTCGACACCGCCGATTACGCGGAGATGGAGCGGCGCCTCAACGGACTGATCGAGCAGGGGAGCCCTTGGAGATATTCGGCGCGGGAACTGCTCGGACTTTCGGCCTACCGGCTGAACAAGATCCTGGATGCCGAAAAGCAATTCAGCGCGATCATCGCCGATCAGGGGACGCCCCAGAATTTACGTGAGCGCGCCGACATGATGCTGGCACTCATCGTGGGCAAGCCGCTACAAATAGCCATTTTCGCCAAGCCTAACGGCGTCTCTCGTTCGCCATAGTCTTGCGAGCAAATCATCGTCGACCGGGTGAGGGATCGAAGTCTCTCACTCGGCTCGCGATGAACTGCGTCGCGGGAAATGGCGTTGCATGCGTGTTACAATGATCGTGCAAGCAAGCACCGGTCGATTCACGCCTTTCTGGAGACTGTCGCCATGCTGAAAAAGATCCTGATCGCGCTTGCCGCGATCATCGCCGTATTCCTCATCGTCGTCGCGCTCCAGCCGTCCGAATTCAAGGTTGAGCGCAGCGCTACAGTCGCGGCGCCGCCTGCCGCGGTGTTCGATCAAGTCAACGACTTCCACAAATGGGAAGCCTGGTCGCCCTGGGCCAAGCTCGATCCAAATGCCAAGGTGACGTTCGAAGGGCCGCCCTCGGGGACCGGAACGATCATGGCCTGGGACGGCAACGACAAGGTCGGCCAAGGGAAGATGACGCTCACCGAGAGCCAGCCGAACGACCTCGTCAAGATCAACGTCGAATTCGTCAAGCCGTTCGAAGGGTCGGTGGTCTCGCAGTTCGGATTCAAGCCCGAAGGCGATCAGACCGCGGTGACCTGGACCATGACCGGCCACCACAACTTCCTCGAGAAGGCGATGTGCCTCGTGTTCAACGGCAGGAAGATGATGGCCGGGGACATGGACAAGGGGCTCGCTCAAATGAAGACCGTGGTTGAAGGTTCGAGCAAGACCTAGCGCATGAGCCTCCTCATCATCGGCATCGTGGTCATGATCGGCATCCATTTGCTGCCGACGTTTCCGGATGTGCGCGAGCGGCTGATCGGGCAGCTTGGCCAGAACGGCTATCGGCTCCTGTTCTCGGTCGTGTCGACCCTCGGCCTCGTGCTGCTCATCTATGGCTTTGCCAAAGCGCCGGTGATCCAAATCTGGTCGCCGCCCTATTGGACGCGCTACGTGGCCATGGTGCTGATGGTGCCGGTGTTCATCCTGCTGATCGCGGCCTATCTGCCGGGCGAGATCAAGGCCAAGGTCAAGCACCCGTTCCTCGTCGCCATCAAGACCTGGGCGCTTGCCCATCTCATCGCCAATGGCGATCTCGCCTCCATCATCCTGTTCGGCTCGTTTCTCGCTTACGCGGTGTTCGATCGCATCGCGCTCAAGCGGCGTCCGGCGACGGGATTGGTGACTCCTGTTGAGGCTGGGTCAAAGCGCAACGATGTGATCGCCGTGGCCGGCGGCCTGCTCCTCTACGTGGTGTTTCTCGTCTGGCTGCACCCGCTCCTGATCAGGACCACGCCACTGCCCTGATCCGGGCCGGAAACCCCAAAAACATTAAGGAGTTAGAGCGACGTCCGGCGACCGCGGCGGAACGGGCCCGCGGTCTTGCCGGGTAGACCAAGGGAGGGTGCCTGCGGCAAGTTTTTGCACTGCAAAATCCCCATATATCTGTCATAAGTCGGCAAAACCCTTTGGCTGTGCTTTCTCTGGAGCATGAACGTGTCGGATGAATTCGCTTTCAAGCGGGTGACCGCGCCGGATATTGCCAAACGCAAGGGCGGCGCGCCGATCGTGGCGCTGACCGCCTATCACGCGCACACCGCCCGCATCATCGACCCCTATGTCGATATGCTGCTCGTCGGCGACTCCCTCGGCATGGTGATGCATGGCTACGAGACCACCGTCCCGGTGCCGCTCGAGCTCATGATCATGCATGCGCAGGCCGTGGTGCGCGGATCCACCCGCGCGCTCGTGGTCGTGGATATGCCTTTCGGCTCCTATGAGGAAAGCCCGACCATCGCTTTCCGCAACGCCGCGCGGGTGCTGAAGGAGACCGGCTGCGGCGCCATCAAGATCGAGGGCGGCGCGCACATGGCGGAGACCATCCGCTATCTCAGCGACCGCGGCATCCCGGTGATGAGCCATATCGGCATGACGCCGCAGGCGGTGAACATGATCGGCAGCTTCAAGCCCAGGGGGCGGTTCCGCTCCGAATGGGCGGCGTTCGAGGAAGATGCCCGCGCGGTTGCCGAGGCTGGCGCTTTTGCCGTCGTGCTCGAGGCGCTCGCCGAGCTCCTCGCCGCGCGCATCACCAAGCAGATCTCCATCCCCACCATCGGCATAGGCGCGTCAGCTGAATGCGACGGTCAGATCCTGGTGCTCGAGGACATGCTCGGACTGAGCCCGCGCGTGCCGAAATTCGTGAAGGAATATGCGCAGATCGGCGAGGCGATCGAAAACGCGGTGAAGTCTTACGCGAACGAGGTTCGCGCGCGCGTCTTCCCGTCTGACGCCTATACCTATCCGATGTGCGACGAGCCTGCCCCAGTCACGAAAAAGCCCAAAATGACAGGCAGTTAGCCGCTCCGTCGCGGTATTGCTTAATCCTCGAGGCTCGCCTTGCACGCTGACTGCCTTGCGCGAGCACCACGCCTTCACTATACGGCGGAGGGGGAGGAGCGGACCGGCGTCTGCCTCCAGCACCTGTCCGTGTCGTCACGATAAAAGAGCCGCCAATGAGCGACCGTGATTTTTTTCGCGAGGTGGACGAGGCCGTCCGCCAGGACCGCTACAGAGAGCTATGGGACAAATACGGTCTCTATGCTCTCGTCGCCGCGGCGCTGATCGTCGCCGGCGTCGCTGGCTTCAAGGCCTGGACGTACTGGCAAGAGCGCATGTCGCAAGAGGCGGGCACCGAGTTCAGCCAGGCCTTGGGCGCGCTCGACGGCGGCGATGCCGCCAAGGCGAACAGCGCACTCAATGACCTGGCAGAGAAGGGACCGGCCGGCTATCGCGTGCTGGCGCGCTTCCAGATTGCCGCCGCCGAGGCGCACGCCGGCAATACCGATAAGGCAGTTGCGCTTTACGACGCGCTCGCAGCGGATCCGACGACCGACAACATTCTGAAAGGGCTTGCCACGATTCAGGCGGCTACGCTCCGGCTCGACACCGCCGATTACGCGGAGATGGAGCGGCGCCTCAACGGACTGATCGAGCAGGGGAGCCCTTGGAGATATTCGGCGCGGGAACTGCTCGGACTTTCGGCCTACCGGCTGAACAAGATCCTGGATGCCGAAAAGCAATTCAGCGCGATCATCGCCGATCAGGGGACGCCCCAGAATTTACGTGAGCGCGCCGACATGATGCTGGCACTCATCGTGGGCAAGCCGCAGGCGTCGAGCACGACGGCGAAGTAGCGCTATAACCGAAGGTGGCTCGACATTGGGCCCGATTCGTACACGGGGAAATAGTTTCAATTTTTGGCGCGTGTGCCTTGCGGCTTCGCTTGCCGTGAGCCTCGCCGCCTGCTCGACGGGCATGCCGTCGCTGCCAAGTATCAAGAACCCCTTCGCCAAGGCGGAAGAGAAGCTTCCCGGCCAGCGCGTCGCCGTGATCACCGACCAGAGCTTGGAGGCGGTCAATCCCGCCGTGGCGGCGAAGCCGGTCGCTTTGCCTCCGGCCGTGGCCAATGCAGCCTGGTCCGACCCAGGCGGCGCTCCATCGAATAGCCTCGGCCATCTCGCCATGGGCGAGCGGGTGAACAAGTCGTGGCGGGTGGATATCGGCACCGGCTCTTCGTCGAGTGGCCGCCTGAGCGCAGTTCCGATCGTCGCCGACGGCAAGGTATTCACCCTCGATGCCGGCGGCACCGTGTCGGCGTTCTCCGCCGCGGGCGGCGGCAGGGTTTGGTCGACAAGCGTGACGCCGAAGAACGAGAAGCGGGCAGAAGGCTTCGGCGGCGGGCTCGCGCTCGACAGCGGCCGGCTCTATGTCACCACGGGATATGGCACTGCGGTCGGCATCGATCCCGGCAAGGGCAGCGTGCTTTGGACACAGAAGATCGGCGAGCCGGTGCGGTCATCGCCCACGGCAGCTGGAGGCAAGGTCTATTTCGTGTCGACCGACAGCGTGTTGCATTGCCTCGACGGCAATGACGGGCAGGAGCTGTGGACCGCGAAGGGCGTGCCCGAGCCCGCGATCCTCCTTTCCAATGTCAGCCCGGCGGTAGGACGGGGCGTCGTTGTCGCGGCGTTTCCCGCCGGCGACATTGCCGCCTACCAGGTCGGCAGCGGGCAGCCGGCTTGGAGAGACACGCTGTCGCGCACCAGCGAGACGACAGCGGCCGGCATTCTCGCCGATCCGTCGCGCCCGGTGATCGACCGGGGCGTCGTGTTCGTGGTCGGCCACGGCGGCAGGATGATCGCGGTGTCGGAATCCTCGGGCGAGCGGCTGTGGACCAGGAACGTGACGAGTACGCAGATGCCGTGGTCGGCCGGCGACGCGGTCTTCGTCGTCGATGTGAACGGCAAGCTCATGGCGCTGGCCCGGGCGGACGGCCAGGTGCGCTGGATCACGCAGCTTCCCGGCACCGCGCGGTGGAATGGGCCGGTTCTCGCCGGCGGCATGCTGTGGGTCGTCTCGACGGAGGGCTCGCTCGTGTCAGTGGAGGCGAGAAGCGGCCAGGTCGCAAGCACGACCGCGCTCGGCGCGAAGGTGTTCGTCTCTCCTGTTGTGGCTGGCGGCCGCATGTATATCTTGGCCGACAACGCCATGCTGATCGCTCTCAACTAGCGTCCTCTACGGGAGCGGCAAGGCTCGCTTCACGTCCGGTCCCAGCTTCATGCCATTCACCGTTGCCATCGTCGGTCGGCCTAATGTGGGCAAGTCGACGCTGTTCAACCGGCTCGCCGGCAAGCGCCTCGCCCTTGTCGACGATCAGCCCGGATTGACGCGCGACCGGCGCGAGGCCGACGCCGAGCTTGGAACGAGCACCGTCCGGCTGATCGATACCGCTGGGCTCGAGCATGGCGATGCGGGTCTCACCGCCCGCATGCGCGAGCAGACTGTCGAGGCCATCAAGCAGGCGGACCTTGTCGTTTTCCTGATCGATGCGCGGGCGGGGATCGTTGCCGGCGATGAGATCTTCGCCGAACTCGTGCGCTCGTCCGGCAAGCCGGTGATCGTCGCCGCCAACAAAGTGGAGGGGCGCGCGGCGGAGGCAGGCATGTACGAAGCCTTCTCCCTTGGGCTCGGCGAGCCGCTGCCGATCTCGGCCGAGCATGATATCGGTATCGGAGAGTTGAGCGACCTCATCCAGCAATCCGCCCGCGTAGACGGTGGCGCGGAGATCGCGGAGGAGACTGGCGAAGAGGACGAGACAGCCGTCCACCCCCTGCGCATCGCCGTGGTGGGACGCCCGAATGTCGGCAAGTCGACCCTGGTCAATGCCATTCTCGGCGAGGAGCGCATGATCACCGGGCCAGAGGCCGGCATCACTCGCGACGCCATCGCCATCGATCTTGAGCGGCAAGGAAGGCTGCTCAGGCTGTTCGATACCGCCGGCTTGAGGCGCAAGATGCGCATGGAAGGAACGGCCGAGGAGTTGTCGGTCGGCGACACGCTCAAGGCGATCAAGTTCGCGGAAATTGTCGTGCTTCTGCTCGACGCAGAGCGTCCCTTCGAGAAGCAGGACCTGCAGATCGCCGATCTCATCGTGCAGGAGGGCAGGGCCCTCGTCATCGCCGTCAACAAATGGGATCTGGTGCGCGCATCGCAAGCGCGGCTCGCCGAGCTCAGGGAAACCTGCGAGCGCCTCCTGCCGCAGATCAAGGGCGTTGCCTTCATCCCGGTCTCGGCGCTGACCGGTAAGGGCATCGACAAGCTCGTGGGTGCGGTGCTCGCGGCCGACGCGCTGTGGAACAAGCGGCTGCCCACCCATGCGCTCAATCGATGGCTGCGCGAGGCCGTCGATGCGCATTCGCCGCCGGCGGTGTCTGGCCGGCGCATCAAGCTCAGATACATCACCCAGAGCAATGCACGGCCGCCGACCTTCGTGTTGTTCTGCTCGCGGCCGAAGGCATTGCCCGACTCCTATGTGCGCTATCTCGTCAATTCGTTGCGCGAGACCTTCGACCTTCCCGGCGTGCCGATCAGGCTGCATCTGCGCAAGGGCGAGAACCCCTACGCCAAGGGGAACGACCAGCGATGAGCGACGGCGTCACCGAAGTCTATTTCTATCATCTCGAGCGGCGGACGCTGGAGGAGGTGCTGCCGACGCTGCTCGAACGATCGCTGGAACGCGGTTGGCGTGCCGCCGTGCAGGCCGCAAGCGAGGAGCGCGTCGAGGCGCTCGACACGCTGCTGTGGACCTATCGCGAGGAGAGCTTCCTTGCCCATGGCACGGCACGCGACGGTCATGTTGAGGCCCATCCCATTTACCTTACCTCGGGCGGCGACAATCCTAACGGGGCGCAGGTCCGCTTCCTGGTCGACGGCGCGGAGCTCGACGACGCCTCGCCCTATACGCGCGTCGTCTATGTGTTCGACGGACGCGATGAAGCCGCCGTGGCCCAAGCGCGCGCGGAGTGGCAAAAGGCCAAGACGCACGGCTTCAGCATCAGCTACTGGCAGCAAGATATGGAAGGCCGGTGGCAGCAAAAGGCTTGAACGCCTTGTGGCTGCCGTTGCGCGCGGCTATAAGCCCTCAAAACACGCCAAGACCTTCAGGGGACACTGCCCATGGCCATCGAGCGCACGCTTTCCATCATCAAGCCCGACGTCACCGAACGCAATCTCACCGGGCAGATCGTGGCGCGGCTTGAAGGCGCTGGCCTGAAGGTGATCGCGCAAAAGCGCATCTGGTGGCGGAAGAAAGACGCCAGGAAATTCTACGAGGTGCATAAGGGCCAGCCCTACTACAAGGACCTCATCGCCTTCATGACCTCAGGTCCCATCGTGGTGCAGGTGCTGGAAAGCGAGAACGCCATCGCCAAGAACCGCGAGGTGATGGGCGCGACCAATCCCGTCGATGCGGCGCCAGGCACCATCCGAAAGGATTTCGGCGTCAACCATCAGAAGAATTCGGTGCACGGCTCCGACAGCCCGGAAACGGCGAAGAAGGAAATCGCCCTCTGCTTCAAGAAGTCCGAGATCGTCGGTTAGCGCGCATTCATCGGGCAGGGGATTATGCGCATTTTTCGAACCCTTCCCACAGCAATTGCTTGCCTCGGGACATGCGTCGTTCCGTTCCTGTTATCGCCCGCAGCGGCAGAGGCGGCGCAAGAGATGCAGGCCGCGGCCGAGCGCACTATGCAGGAGCTCGAGCGCGTCCGCGACAACCCGCTTGCTTTGCGCGACTTCCTGAAGCGCATGCCCAAGGGCGCCGATCTGCACAATCATCTGCACAGCGCCGTCTATGCCGAGACCTTCATTAAGGAGGCCATCGAAGACGGTCTCTGCGTGGATCCTGCCAAGAATGCGTTCGATCAACCTCATCCTGCAACGGGCGCCGCGCCGCAGTGCGAACCTGGCAAAGTTCCTGCTGCGACTGTCTACAAGGATCTCCGCCTTTACAACGGCTTGATCGACTCCTTCTCCATGCGCGGCTTCGTGCCGTCGGAAGGGGAGACGGGGCACGACCATTTTTTCGGGGCCTTCAAGAAATTCGGCGGCATCGATCCGCGACATACCGGTGCCTGGCTCGATGAGGTGGTCGGCCGCGCCGCCGATCAGAACGAGCAATATCTCGAGCTCATGACGACGCCGACCTGGAATCGCCTCAACACCATCACCGAGGGCATGACGTGGAGCGAGAACTTCGGTGCCCTGCGCGAGGAGCTTCTGGCCAAGGGGCTGACGCGAGGATGTGCCTGCGGCCCGCGCCTTCTTCGACCAGGCGGAAGCGGAGCACCGCAAGCGCTCCAATTGCGGCCAGCCCGATGCGTCTCCCGCCTGCAAGGTGGCGACCCGCTATATCTACGAGGTGTTCCGCAGCACGCCGAAGGAGCTCGTCTTCGCCCAAGCCCTGTTCGGCTTCGAGCTCGCGTCCGCCGATCCCCGCGTGGTGGCAATCAATCTCGTCGGCGAAGAGGATGAGCACACCTCGATGACCGACTATGCGGACCATATGCGCATCGTGGGTTCCTGCGGACCCTTTATCCCAACGTTCGCGTGAGCCTGCATGCCGGCGAGCTTGCGCCGGGGCTGGTGCCGCCCGAAGGCTTATGCTGCCAGGTCAGACTTGCCGTGGATGTGGCGAAGCGGAACGGCACGCGTATCGAGGCGCACGTGCATCCGGCCACCGGCGAGCTGTTGCTCGGCTATGACGATTGAGCCAAGACTTGTTCGTGACATGAACCGGGCTTGGGGGCGCGCCGATTTGGGCGCGCCTCATCGCTCGCCATCTTGCGTCCGGGGCTCAAGGCAAATGCGAGCGCGTGCGGCCTTCAACCGCAACCTCCATGCCGCGCTTCCCGCGCCTGCGTGCTAAAAGCAGGGCGGGGAGGCAAGGAGAGTTGTCATGAGCATAGCCGAGACCCGTCGCGAACAGATCTTCCCTGTTCTGGATCAGGCCCAGATCGAGGCGGCGAAACGCTTTGCCAGCGGCGCGCCTCGCGACTTCGCCCCGGGCGAGACCGTGTTCGATGCCGGGGAACGGAACGTGCCGTCCTGGCTCGTGCTCGAGGGCTCCATCGATGCGATTGGACGCGACGGCCGCGGCCGCGAAACGTACATCACCACCCATCACGCCGGACAATTTTCCGGCGAATTGAGCCAGCTCGCTGGACGCCAATCGCTCGCCATCGGCAGGGCCGGTGCTGACGGCGCGACGGCGATTCCGTTTGACGATGTGCATGTGCGCGCCCTGATGATCGGCTCGGCCGAGATCGGGGAGATCATGATGCGTGCCTTCATCCTGCGCCGGGTGGGGCTGATCGACGAGGGGAAGGCCGGGTCGACGTTGATCGGAACGCCTGGAAGCCCTGATCTCGCACGCATCGAGGGTTTTCTCGCCCGCAACGGCTATCCCTACACGGTTCTCGATCCCGCGGGAGATCCGGAGGCGGGGGCGCTGCTCGACCGCGCCGGCGTCTCCGCCGACGAGTTGCCGGTGATGTTCTGTCCAAACGGCCAGGTGCTGCGGCGGCCGACCGATGCCGAGGCCGCGGCCTGTCTCGGCATCCTGCCGGACCTCGATGCCGAGAAACTTTACGACGTCGCCGTTGTCGGCGCGGGGCCCGCGGGACTTGCTACCGCAGTGTATGCCGCCTCGGAAGGCCTGTCGGTGCTCGTGCTCGACGCCCGTGCCTTCGGCGGCCAGGCGGGCGCGTCCGCGCGCATCGAGAACTATTTCGGCTTCCCCACCGGCATCAACGGCATGAAATTGACGGCGCGCGCCTTCAACCAGGCCCTCAAGTTCGGCGCAGAAGTGGCCATCCCGCTGGAAGTGAAGAAGCTCGATTGCGGCGGCCAGGCCTCGCGCTCCTGTCACTCGCTCATGCTCGAACTCAACGACGGAGCGGCGGTGCGGGCGAAGACCGTGGTGATCGCCTCGGGCGTGCGCTACCGCAGGCCGGACATTCCAAATCTTGCCGATTTCGAGGGGGCAGGGGTGTCCTATTGGGCGACCTATGTCGAGGCGAAACTCTGCGAAGGCGAGGAGGTCGCGCTGGTCGGCGGCGGCAACTCGGCGGGGCAGGCGGTTGTATTTCTTGCGCCAAAGGTGAAGCATCTGCATCTCGTGGTGCGCGGCGACGGCCTTGAGGATTCCATGTCGCGCTATCTCATCGAGCGCATCGACGCGCTGCCCAATGTCACCATGCACAAAAGGACCGAGATCGTCGGCCTAGAGGGCGAACCGCGAAAGCGGCTCACCGCGGCGCTGTTCCGCGACCGCGACAGCGGCGAGACGCATCGCTGCCCACTCCACCACGTGTTCCTATTCATCGGCGCCGACCCCAACACCGCCTGGCTCGAGGACTGCGTCGCGGTTGACGGCAAGGGCTTCGTGGTGACCGGCCCGAGCATCACGGACGGCGCGAACGGAAAGTCACAAGCGCCTCTGCCGCTTGAGACGAGCTGGCCCGGCGTCTTCGCCATCGGCGACGTGCGGGCAGGCTCGACCAAGCGCGTCGCCGCGGCCGTCGGCGAGGGCGCCGCGGTCGTGGCGCAAATTCACAGCGTGCTTGGGGCGAATAGCCAAACGACGATGAGCTAGGCGACCGAGTCGCCGTGGCAGCCGCAGCAGCGTTAGCTCAGCTCGCGGATCTTGAAGGGCAGGCCGCCTTTGGGGCAGAGCGTCACGGTGGCGTGGATCTTCGCCGGCTGCGGCCCGACATACTCCGGCGTGAAGCGGCGGAGCAGCTGCACGAGCGCCAGCGTGTTCTCGATCTGCGACAAGGCACCGCCGATGCAGGCGCGCTTGCCCGCGGCGAAGGGCAGGTAAGAGTATTTCACCCGCTTCTTCGACCGCTCCGGCGCGAAGCGCTCAGGATCGAACTTCTCGGGCTCGTCCCAATATTTCGGGCTGTGATGGGCGATATAGGTGAGGATCACCACCTTGTCGCCGGCCTTGATCTTGTGGCCTTCGATCTCGTCGTCGCCGGCGGCGATGCGGATCAGCGCCCAGATCGGCGGGAAGAGCCGCATGGTCTCCTGGATCACCATGCGCGTGTAGGAAAGCTGCTGCACCTCGTTCCAAACAGGATCGCGGTCGCCGCAGACGGCGCGTGCCTCGGCGCGGATGCGCTCCAGCGCCTCTGGATGCATCGAGAGGAGATAGAGCGACCAGGCAAGCGTCAGCGCCGTGGTCTCGGTGCCGGCCCACAGATATTGCTTCATCTCGTCGATCACCTGCTGGCGATCGAACTCGGGGAAGTTCGGGTCGGCCTCGGCGTTCTCAAGCATGCGGTAAAGCGTCTTCTCGCGATGCTCGAGCACGCCGGCGCCAATCACCGTGTCGGGGATCGAGCCCCACACCTTCATGGCCTGAGCCGCGCTTTCCTCGGTGATCTCCTCAAGCTGGCCGCGCACGTTCTTCAGGCGGATCGACTTGTGGTTCATCACGTCGGTGTAGGTCTTGACCTGCTTGAACACGAAATGCGGATTGAACGGCATCTCGCGATCGAACAGCGCCTTGCACACCATGTCGGCGGCGAGCGTCCAGGTCTCCTCGACCATCTCGATGGTCTCGCCGGTCTCGGAGAATTTCTTCCAGCGCGCCATCTTGGAGCGGATGGCGTCCATCAGATAGGGGAAGTACACCTCGAACATGTTCGGGTGGAAGGCTGGCTGCTGCGGGGCGCGGATCTTCTGCCAGAGCGCGCCATCGACGGTGATCATGCTCTTGCCGAAGATCGGCCGCAGTCCGTCGAAATATTTCGTGTAGTTGTCGGCGTTGTCGACGAGAACGCGCTGGGCATGCGCCGGCTCGCTCAGCAGGATGACGCGCTGGTTCTTCAAATTGATGGGGATGACGCCCCCATATTTGTCGCTCAGCGCCATGAGAACCTGCATCGGGTTCTCTTGGTTGAGCAACGGCGTGAGCTTGAACCAGATGCTCTGCTCTTCGCCGAGCCCGTGTTCTGGAGAATAGGCGACGTTCATATCGGCCATTTTCCCCCTGATCCCATGAATGATGAGGCGCGCGGCCGTTCGGCCAGCTGACAACCGCACAAAGTCGGGATTTGCCGGCCGTGGGAAACGGCCAATTGCCTCTGTTTATCCTCAGTTCCTAGCATCCGGTGCTCGCCATTGTCCATCTTTGGCGCCCAAAATCTGACAGCATCTTGTCGTGCGACAACCCGCCACGTCTAGACCATGATGGCGCCGCCGTTAATGACTTCGATCAAGGTGTCCCGCGAGACGTGGGCTTACGGGACCGGCGGCGAGAAAAGCGGCACTTGCGCCTGGTTATTGGTGTCAATTACCCGTTCACCTTGAACCGAGACAGCGCCTGAGGCGACAAGCGCAAGCGCATGAGGATAAAGGCGATGCTCCGCTTCCAAAACGCGCAGCGCCAGAGTCTCGGCGGTGTCATCTGCAAGAACCGGTACGGCGGCCTGTGCCACGATGGGGCCTTCATCCATCTCGGCCCTGACAAAATGTACGGTGCAGCCGCTGATTTTGCACCCTGCCGCAATGACGCGCTCGTGCGTGTGTAGTCCCCTAAAGGCGGGCAGTAGCGAGGGATGGACGTTCAGATGGCGGTCGCGCCAGCTTTCGACGAAGCCAGGCGTATGCAGCCGCATGAAGCCCGCGTTGCAGAGAAGCTCGACGCCTGCCTCCTTGAGCGCCGCATTGAGCGCGGCGTCGAAAGTTTCGCGCGAGGGGAAGTCTTTGTGATTGATGGTGAGCGTCGGGATCAGCGCTGCTTCCGCCCGCAGCAGTCCTTGCGCCTGCTGCACATTGGAAATGACCGTCACGATCTCCGCCGGATAGTCGCGCTTCTTGCAGGCATTGATCAGAGCTTGCAGGTTCGACCCTCGGCCTGAGATGAGGACGCCGACGCGCTTCCTGGTCATGGGGCGAGGCCGCCGATGAAACGAACGGCGTCTTGCTCCTGGCGCAGATCGAGGCGGCCGAGATGCCAGGGGCTCTCACCGGCCTTTCGCAACGACGCTTCCACCGCGTCGGCCTCGGTTCGCGCAACGACGATCACCATGCCCACCCCGCAGTTGAAGGTCCGCAGCATCTCCGCATCGTCGAGCGCTGCTTCGGCCTGCAGCCAGCGAAACACAGGCGGCAAGTCGAACGAGCGGAGATTGATCTCGGCGGCAAGGTGATCAGGCAGTACTCGCGGGATGTTCTCGGTCAGGCCGCCGCCGGTGATATGCGCGAGCGCCTTGATGCCATTCGTCTCGCGCATGGCTTGCAGCAGCGGGCGCACATAGATGCGCGTCGGCGTGATCAAGGCTTCGCCGAGCGTCTTACCTTTGGCGAAAGGCGCCGGGCTCGCCCAGCCAAGGCCAGAGCGCTCGACCACGCGCCGCACGAGCGAGAAGCCGTTGGCATGCACGCCGGAGGAGGGGAGCGCGAGGATCGCGTCGCCCGCTTCGAGATCGGTGCGCGGCAGAAGCTTGGCGCGCTCCACCGCGCCAACCGAGAATCCAGCGAGGTCGTAATCGCCGGCGGCGTACAGTCCCGGCATCTCGGCGGTCTCGCCGCCGATCAGCGCGCATCCGGCCTCGCGGCAGCCTTCGGCAATGCCGGCAATGACGCGCTCGGCAACACCGACATCGAGCTTGCCGGTAGCGAAATAGTCGAGAAAGAAGAGCGGCTCGGCGCCCTGCACCACGAGATCGTTGACGTTCATGGCGACGAGATCGATGCCGATGCCGTCATGGGCGCCGGTCTCGATGGCGAGCTTGAGCTTGGTGCCGACGCCGTCGGTGGCGGCGACAAGGAGCGGGTCCTTGAAGCCGCAAGGCTTGAGGTCGAACAGGCCGCCGAACCCGCCGATGCCGCCCAAAAGGCCGGTGCGCGCGGTCCTGGCGGCGAGCGGGCCGATCGCGTTCACCAGCGCATTGCCAGCATCGATATCGACGCCGGCGTCGCGGTAGGTGAGCGGGGCCTTGTCCTTGGATTTCGTGGGCACCCTTTAGCACTCGGGAGAGAGGCGGGGTTCAAGCGCTTCGGCATATCAAGCGGCTGACCCTTCCCCGTCAAGGCCGCTTGCCGGACTTCAGATCGGCCCCGGCGCGGTCACATTTGCGCGCTCTGTCGGCTTCTGGTGAGATGGAGCCGTAAACAGGCAGCTTGGATAGGGTTCGGAATGGGTTTCGGTGCTTCGAAGGGATTGGTCCTCGGCCTGTGCCTTGCGCTCGGCCTCATGGCTGCCCCCGCGCAGGCTGACGACGACACGCCCTATACGGTCTCCAAGATCGACGTCGACGTCACCGCCAAAAATGCCGTCGCCGCCAAGGCCAAGGCGATGGCAGACGCCCAGAAGCGCGGCATCGATACGGTGCTGCGGCGGGTGGTTCCGTTCAGCTTCTCCGCCAAGCTCCCCGATCTCCAGCCGCAACAGGTCGAGACCCTGGTGAACGGCATGGCCATCCGCAAGGAGCAATATTCCACGACGCGTTACATCGCCACGCTCGATGTGATCTTCAACGAGCAGGGGGTGAAGGAGCTGCTCACGAGCCTCGGCATACCAACCAGTGAAGAGCGGGCGCCAATGATCTCGGTCCTACCGCTCGTGATCGACGGCAACAAGGTAAAGAGCGTCAATGAGCCTTGGCGCCAGGCTTGGCTCGATCTCGACCTGACCCACGGGCTGACCCCTGCCAATGTGCTCCAGCCGCGACCGGAGCTCGAAGCTGGGATGGTGCGGGCGGTGCTTGCCGGCGATGCGGGCGCCTTCGCCGCCGTGCAGCGCGACTATGGCAGCGCGCCGCTGATCATCGCGGTGGGGCAGAAGGTGGAGGGAGGCCGCTTCGTCACGCGGCTCGCCGGCACCGACGGCGTCGGGCGCATCAACTACGGGCGGAGCGACAAACTCTCCGGCACGGCGCCCAAGGCGGCGCAGGATGCAGCCTCCTTCGCCTATGCGGTTCTGGAGAATCGCTGGAAGGCGACGCGTGCTGCACCCGACCCTGTCGCCGCGCCGGTGAATTACGAGGAGGGCGGCACGCCGCCCCCTCAGGCCGCGCCGCAACAGGGTGAGCCCGGTCGCCTGGTGACCGCCGTCGTGGTTTTTGCCGGCCTCAAGGAGTGGCAACAGATCCGCGGTCGGCTTGCGCAGGTGCCAGGCCTTCAGCGGCTTGAGGTCAACTCGCTCTCGGCCCGGACGGCGTCCATCACCTTCGACTACGCCGGCTCCCTCGGCCACCTCCAGCAAGTGCTTGGCCAAAGCGGCTTTTCCTTCGAAAACAGGGAGGAGGCCTTCGTCCTCCGGGCTCGCTAAGCCTGCCCTTCGAAGCGGGTCATAAATCTGCTATCTCTTAGGACTTCAATAGGTTGAGTCGGACTTTGCAAAAACCGGCGTAGGAGTGAGGCGCCCGTGAATATCCCGAACACGCTGACCTTGGCGCGCATTGTGCTCGTGCCCCTGGTCGTGTGGCTGATCGTCACCCACGAGATGACCGCGGCGTTCGTGCTGTTCCTGCTCGCAGGGTTCTCCGACGCTGCCGACGGCTATCTGGCCAAGCGCTTCCAGTGGCGCACGGAGCTCGGCGCCTATCTCGATCCGATCGCCGACAAGCTGCTCCTGATGAGCATCTACGTCACGCTCGGCTTCTCCAATCATCTGCCGGCGTGGCTCGTGATCGCGGTGGTCAGCCGCGACATTCTCATCATCGGCGCGTTCCTGTTGTCATGGGTGCTGTCGCGGCCGGTGCCGATCCATCCGCTGCTCGTGAGCAAGTTGAACACCTTCGCCCAGATCGTGCTCGCGGGCCTCGTGCTTGCCGAGCTTGGCCTTGGGCTCGGCCTCGAACAGCTCGTGCTGTTCCTCATCCCCGTCACCGGCGCGCTCACCATCCTCTCCGCCGCGGCCTATTTCTGGGGCTGGCTCAGGCATATGGCGAGCTACGAGCCTAACCCCGCTCCGCTGGCCGCGCGCAAAGGCAAATCGGTACCGCCACTCAAAGGCCCGGAGCAGTCGCGGGCCAGGGCTTCGTGACGATCAAGCAGCTCAGCCTCGACCTGCCGCATCGCGCGGCTCTCGGCGCGGAAGACTTCCTGGTCAGCGCGTGCAATCGCGGCGCGGTCCGCCTGATCGATACCTGGCCTCAGTGGAAGGAGAACGCAAAGCTCATCATCGGGCCTGCGGCGAGCGGCAAGACCCATCTTGCCCGGGTGTGGCAGGCGCGCTCGGGCGCCGAAGCGCTGTCTCCAACCGGTGTCGATATCGACTTGCTCGACGCGATGGGAGAGGGGACAGCCCTCATCGTCGAAGACATCGATCGCGCCGGATATGACGAGAAGGCGCTGTTCCATCTCCTCAACCTCGCCCGCGAGAAGCGGCTCTTCGTGCTGCTCTCGGCGAGGGACGCGCCAAGCCGTTTCGATGTCGCGCTGCCCGATCTGAGGTCGCGGCTCAATGCCTTGCCTGCGGTCCGCATCGGCGCGCCGGACGACGCCTTGCTCAAGACGGTGATGCTCAAGCAATTCGCCGACCGCCAGCTCGCCATCGATCCGAAGGTCCTCGACTTCCTCGCGGTTCGCGTCGAGCGCTCGCTTGCCGCGGCGGCCGATGTGGTGGCGGCTATCGACCGGGCGGCGCTCGGATCGGGGCGGAAGATCAGCCGCCAGCTCGTGGCTGAGGTGCTGGGAACGGAAGTGTCGTCCGACTAGCGCCGCCGCGAATTGGCCATGGCCGTAACGCAAGTGATACAGTTCCTGGGGTAACATCCTTGGTTGGGACGCTGAGGCCGTGCCCGAGATCAGAAATTTACGAGGCTATTCATGACTTTACCGGAACAGGTGCAACCGGATGAGGCGAGCGCCGGCATCGCCGCGTTCGGGCCCAGCCGATTTTTCAACCGCGAGCTCTCCTGGCTGCATTTCAATCGCAGGGTTCTCGAGGAGGCCGAGAATGAGCGCCATCCGCTGCTCGAGCGCCTCCGCTTCCTGTCCATCTCGGCCTCGAACCTCGATGAGTTCTACATGGTGCGCGTGGCCGGCCTGCGTGGTCAGGTCGTCGCCGGCATCGACACGCCGAGCCAGGACGGGCTGACCCCTGCCGAGCAGCTCGACCGCATCACCCGCTTCGTCGCAGAGCTGACCGACGAGCAGCAGGAGACCTGGGTCAGGCTCGAAGCGCTGCTCGCCGATGCCGGCATCCATGTGCTTCAGGCCGAGCAGTTGACCGAGACCGAGCGCACCTGGCTCGAGGATCATTTCCTCAGCCACATCTTCCCGGTGCTCACGCCGATCGCGGTCGACCCGGCGCACCCTTTCCCGTTCATCCCCAATTTCGGCTTCACGCTCGGGCTTGAGCTCGTGCGCGAGGGATCGTTGCGCACCATGCACGCTCTCATGCCGATCCCCTCGCAGCTCAACCGGTTCATCCAACTGCCTGCTGGCGAAGGTGGCGGCGGCGCGATCAGATTCATCAGGCTCGAAACCGTGGTCGGCATTTTCGTGTCGCGCCTGTTCCCCGGCTACCGGGTGAGAAGCCAGGGCGCCTTCCGCGTGCTCCGCGACAGTGAAGTCGAGGTGCAGGAAGAGGCCGAGGATCTCGTGCGGCTGTTCGAATCGGCCTTGAAGAAGAGGCGCCGCGGCTCGGTGATCAGGCTCGAGATCGAGGCTTCGATGCCGCCGCGCCTTCAGCGGTTCGTCATGAAGGAGCTCAAGGTCTCCGACCGCGAGAGCTTCGTGCAGAAAGGCCTAATCGGCGTCACCGACACCAATCAGCTCATCGCCGCCGACCGGCCCGACCTCAAGTTCCAGCCCTATATCAGCCGCTTCCCGGAGCGCATCCGCGAGCATAACGGCGACTGCTTCGCCGCCATCCGCGAGAAGGACATCATCGTCCATCACCCCTACAAGTCGTTCGACGTGGTGCTGCAATTCCTGAAGCAGGCGACCGCCGATCCGGACGTGGTGGCGATCAAATGGACGCTCTACCGCACGAGCAAGACCTCGCCGATCATCGAGGCTCTGAAGGACGCGGTGGAGGCAGGCAAATCGGTGACCGCCGTGGTCGAGCTGAAAGCGCGCTTCGATGAGGAGGCCAACATCAAATGGGCGCGCGACCTGGAAAGCGCCGGCGTGCAGGTGGTGTACGGCTTCCTGGAGCTCAAGACCCACGCCAAGCTCAGCCTGATCGTGCGGCGCGAGGGCGGCGAGCTTGCCACCTATTGCCATGTCGGCACCGGCAACTATCACCCGGTCACCGCCAAGATTTACACCGATTTGTCGTTTTTCACCGCCGACCGCACCATCGGCCATGATCTGTCGCGCATTTTCAATTTCGTCACGGGCTATGCCGAGCCGGCCGAGCTCGAAGCCATGGCGGTTTCGCCGCACGGCATCAGGGCGCGCATCCTCGATCACATCCGCGAGGAGATGTATCACGCCAAGGCCGGACGCCCGGCGGCGATCTGGATGAAGATGAACTCGCTCGTCGATGCCGAGATCATCGACGCGCTCTACGAGGCAAGCCAGGCAGGCGTGGAGATCGATCTCGTGGTGCGCGGCATCTGCTGCCTGCGGCCCGGCGTGCCGCATCTCTCCGAGACCATCCATGTGAAGAGCATCGTCGGGCGCTTCCTCGAGCATTCCCGCATCTATTGCTTCGGCGCGGGGCACGGATTGCCGAGCCGCAACGCCACCATCTACATCAGCTCGGCCGATTTGATGCCGCGGAACCTCGACCGGCGCGTGGAAGCCATGGTGCCGATCAAGAATCCGACGGTGCACGAGCAGATCCTCGACCAGATCATGGTGGCCAATCTCAAGGATAACGTGCAGAGCTGGCGCGTGCGACCCGATGGAAGCTCGGAGCAAATCCAGCTAGTAAAGGGTCAGGAGCCATTCAGCGCGCAAGACTATTTCATGACCAATCCAAGCCTCTCCGGCCGCGGCACCTCGCTCAAAGAGGACATGCCGCCGCGTTTCGCGAGGCTGGTCGAAACCGGTTGACGCACGGCCGAGCCGAGCACCCATGGCCCGCAGAAACGAGCTAAGCCCGGTCGCAGTGGTCGATATCGGATCGAACTCGGTCCGGCTCGTGGTTTATGAGGGCGCGACGCGTGCGCCCACGCCGCTGTTCAACGAAAAGGTGCTGTGCGGCCTCGGCCGTTCGCTTGCCACCACCGGGCGGCTCGGCGCCGATGCAGTGGCCCGCGCGCTCCGGGCGCTCCGCCGTTTCCGCGCGCTCATCGACCAGATGGGCGTCAGCAGGATCGAAGCCATCGCCACGGCGGCGGCCCGCGAAGCGGAGAATGGTCCTGACTTTATCGCCCAGGCCGAGCGCATCCTCGACGTGCCGATCAAGGTTCTGTCCGGCACCAAGGAGGCGGAACTCGCCGCCATCGGCGTCATCGCCGGCATTCATGACGCCGACGGCTTCGTCGGCGATCTCGGCGGCGGCAGCCTCGAGCTGATCGACGTGCGCAAGGGCAAGCTCGGCAATGCCGCGACGCTTCCGCTCGGCGGCTTGCGGCTGATCGATGCGTCGGGCGGCAATCTCAAGAAGGCGCGGGAGATCGTCGATAGCGAGCTCGCCAAGGTCGATTGGCTGGACAAGGGCAGGGACCGCGACTTCTACGCCATCGGCGGAACCTGGCGTGCGCTCGCGCGCCTGCACATGACGCAGACCAACTATCCGCTCAACGTCATGCACAATTACCGGATCGAGGCAGCTGAAGCGCTCAAATTCGCGGGCCTGCTCGACCTCCAGTCGCAAAGCTCGCTCGCCGGCATCCGCGATATCTCTGGCGCGCGGCGCGAGACCATTCCCTATGGCGCGCTGGTGCTCGAAAGGCTGCTCAGGCAGGTGAAGCCCCGCGCGGTGGTGATCTCGGTGTTCGGCATCCGGGAAGGCCTGCTGTGCACCATGCTGAGCGACGAGGAGCGGCGGAAGGACCCGCTGCTTGCGGCTTGCGACGACCTCGCGCGGCGCCGGTCGCGCTCGATCAACTCGGCCTATGAGCTTTGCTTCTGGACCGACGCTCTGTTCCGCGCTCCGGGCCCTCCCGAGACGCCGGAGCAAAGACGCCTGCGGCACGCTGCCTGCCTCCTCTCCGACATCGGCTGGCACGCTCACCCGGACTATCGCGGCATCCAGAGCCTGAACCTCGTGGCGCATGGCAATTTCGTGGGCGTCGATCACCCCGGACGCGCCTTCCTGGCGCTCACCGTCTATTACCGCAACGAAGGCACGATCAAGGACGAGCTCAGCCAGAGCCTGATCGAGCTTGTCGACAAGGACATGCTGAAGCGCGCGCGGATTCTCGGCGCTGCGTTCCGCGCCGCCCATATGGTCTCGGCCTCGATGCCTGGTGTGCTGACCAACACCCCGATCGGCTATGAGGGCAACCGGCTGGTCTGGACCCTCCCTGAGCCCTATTCGAACCTCGAAGGCGAGCGCGTCGACCGCAGGTTCAAGGTGCTGGCCGACCTGCTCGACCGGGATGCGGAAATCCGCGTCCGCCCCTCGTTCCAGCTCGCGGCAAGCTGAATTCGATTTGCTGGACGAGGCCGCAATTCCCAAATCATTATGCTATGAGGGAGACCGGCCTTTGGCCTTCCCTGCAGCCCACCGTTAGGCACCAGCGCTAAGCTCCAAGAATGGCAGACGATCTTTATTCAACTCTCGGCGTGGCGCGCACCGCGAAGGCCGAGGACATCGTTAAGGCCTACCGCAAGCTCGCCAAGAAGCTGCATCCCGACCTCAATCCCGGGGACAAGGCGGCCGAAGACAAGTTCAAGCAGGTGACGGCCGCCTACGACATTCTCGGCGATGCCGAGAAGCGCCGCCGCTACGACGCCGGCGAGATCGACGCGAGCGGGCAGGAGCGTCCGCAGCAGCGCTACTACCGCGAATATGCCGGCGGCGAGGATGGCGCGCGCTACCGCTCGACCGCGGGCTACGAGGACCTCGGCGGCTTCTCCGATCTGTTCGGCGATCTGTTCGGCCGGGGAGGCGGGGCGCGGGGCGCCGGCGGTCAGCGCTTTGCCATGCGCGGTCAGGATGCCCAATACCGGCTCGAGATCGATTTCCTGGAGGCGGTGAACGGCGCCAAGAAGCGCATCACCCTTCCCGACGGCGGCACGCTCGACGTGACCATCCCCGCCGGCGTCGATGAAGGGCAGGTGATGCGCCTCAAGGGCAAGGGCATGCCCGGCGTCGGCGGCGCCGAGCCCGGCGATGCGCTGGTGGAGATCCTGGTCAGGCCGCACCCGGCGTTCAAGCGCGAGGGCGACGACATTCTGGTCGAGGTGCCGATCACCTTCGATGAGGCGGTGCTTGGCGGCAAGGTCGAGGTGCCGACCATCACCGGTACGGTCTCGGCCACGGTTCCGCCCGGCACCAACACCGGCAAGACGCTGCGGCTGAAGGGACGCGGCATCAAGCGCAAGAACGGAAAGCTCGGTGACGAGTTGGTCAAGCTGACGGTCGTGATGCCTGACCGGGTCGACGAAGATTTGAAGAGCTTCGCGGAAGAATGGCGCGAGAAGCATCGCTACGATCCGCGGCGGAAGCTCCGAGAGCAAGCGTGATGCTGACCGAGCGCGACATCGTTTCCCGCGTGCAGCACGTCACCGTGACGCGGCTGCGCGTCTGGGTGCGGCAGGGCTGGATCAGGCCCGCCGCCAAGGAGGCCCAAGGCTTCTCCGAAGCCGACATGGCGCGGGCGGCGCTGATCCGCGACCTCGAGGACAAGCTCGGCTTCGACGAGGATCAGGTGCCTGTGCTGCTCAACCTCATCGACCAGATTCACGGGCTGCGCGCCGAGCTCAAGACCATGCTCGATGCGCTCGACGATCTGCCCGAGGAGGTGCGCGCCACGGTCAAGATGCGCATCACCAAGCGCAATCCGAAATCACGCCGCTGACATGGCGAAGATCTTCATCCTCACGGGAATCGTGCTCCTGCTCGTGGGACTGATCATCTTCGCGGCGGAGCGCTTTGGGCTCGGGCGGCTTCCCGGCGACATCGTCATCGAGCGCGAAGGCTTCACGCTCTATCTGCCGCTCGCCACCTCGCTGCTCGTGAGCCTAGGGCTAACGCTTGTCCTTTGGCTGCTCAGCCGGTAGCACGGTCACCTCGCCCTTCTTGATGACGAGGGCAAGCTCGCCGCGCTTCAGCGCGAGAGCGTCGTCGCCGAACAGCTTCCGCCGCCAACCCGTCAGCACGGGAACGTCGATCTCGTCGGAGCGGGCAATCTCCTCAAGCTCGTCGCTGGTCGCGATCAGCTTCGGCGCCACGCCGTGCTTGCCGGCTGTCGCCTTGAGCAGCACGCGCAACAGATCGACCACGGCCTGCGCCTCTGGCGGCATGGGCTCGCCACGCTCGATCGGGGGAATCGTCTTCGGATCGCGGTCGAGCCCCTTGGAAACCGCCTCGAGCACGGCGCGGCCGCGCGTGGAGCGGGCAAAGCCGTTGTGCAATGTCCTGAGCGAGCCCAGGTCCTCCGGCGTGCGCGGCGCTTGGCTGGCGATGTCATAAAGCGCCTCGTCCTTCAGGATGCGCGCGCGTGGCACGTCCTGGCTTTGCGCCTCGCGCTCGCGCCAGGCGGCGAGTTCCATCAGCACGGCCAAAGACTTCGGCGTCTTGATGCGCATTTTGAGCCGCTTCCAGGCTTGCTCGGGATGAAGCTCGTAGGTTGCGGGGTCGGTGAGCACCGCCATCTCCTCGTTGAGCCAGCTTGCGCGCTCCGACCGGTCGAGCTGGCTGCGGAGCTTGGGGTAGAGATCGCGGAGATGCACCACGTCGCCGAGCGCGTAGGTGAACTGGCGCTCGGAGAGGGGGCGGCGGCTCCAATCGGTGAAGCGCGAGGTCTTGTCCAGGTTGCGGCTCAACAGCCGCTTCACCAGCATGGAGTAGCTCACCGCCTCGCCGAAGCCGCAGACCATGGCCGCGACCTGGGTGTCGAAGATCGGATGCGGAATCACGCCCGCTAGATGATGAACGATTTCAACGTCTTGGCGTGCGGAATGGAAGACCTTCAGCACCCGCTCATTGACCATGAGGTCGAAGAAGGGCTGAAGGTCGAGCCCCGGCGCGAGGCTGTCGACCAGCACCTCGGTGCCGTCCGCCGCCATCTGGATGAGGCAGAGCTTCGGCCAAAAGGTCTGCTCGCGCATGAACTCGGTGTCGACTGCCACAAAAGGGGCAGCGCCAAGCCGCGCGCAAGCTTCGGCTAGGTCCTCGGTCCGCGAAACAAGCTGCATAGGGTGCGGATATAGCGTAAGCCGCGGCTTAAGGCCAAGAGCGCGGATCGAAACAGTTCGACTTACCCCCGCGCTAAATGGATGAGACGGGCGCCGGGCGGCGATGCGCCGCAGTGTGTTGTCAGGCTCGACGCGTCATCTCCGGTCGCTCATACCCGCGCCTGATGGGTGGGCTTGGCGAGCTCGTTGGCCTGCTCAACGCTCGGCTTAGATTGGTGCGTCAGCGGGATATGCGTGAGCGAGCAGACCAATGAGAACAGCGTGACGAGTCCCGCCAGCGCCCAAGCTTCGAGAGGTAGCCGCGTCTTCACGGGAAGGTTCCCGACGATCCTAGCCATGGAAATTCTCCCTCAATGTGCCTCGGCCAATAAACGTTGACGCGCTCCCTTTGTTCCGGCGTCGTCGCTTACCTTGACAAGGCGGGGCATCCCATGCGCTCTTCCGGCGCAATCCTCCCAATCCACTTCTATTCTTTGAGTGATGCACCCTTATCGCACTAAAACCTGCGGCGAGCTGCGGAAAGAGAATGTCGGATCGACCGTCCGGCTCTCTGGCTGGGTCCACCGCGTGCGCGACCATGGCGGCCTTCTGTTCATCGATCTCCGCGACCATTACGGCATTGCCCAATGCGTGGTGGACCCGAAATCGCCGGCCTTCGCCGACGCCGAGAGGCTGAAGCCGGAATGGGTGGTGCGCGTCGACGGCGAGGTGGTGGCGCGCTCGGCCGAGACGATTAACCCGCATCTGCCGACGGGAGAGGTCGAGGTCAGGGTGGGGGCGATCGAGGTCCTGTCCGAGTCCAAGGAGCTGCCGCTGCCGGTGTTCGGCGAGCCCGACTATCCCGAAGAAACGCGCCTCACATACCGCTTCCTCGATCTTCGCCGCGAGAGCCTGCATGCCAACATCATGAAGCGGCAGGCGATCATCTGGTCGTTGCGAAACCGCATGCGCGAGGCAGGTTTCTTCGAATTTCAGACGCCGATCCTCACCGCCTCCTCGCCGGAGGGCGCACGCGACTATCTCGTGCCGAGCCGCGTGCATCCCGGAAAATTCTACGCGCTGCCGCAGGCGCCGCAGCAGTTCAAGCAGCTGATCATGATCGCGGGCTTCGACCGCTACTTCCAGATCGCCGCATGCTTCCGCGACGAGGACGCGCGCGCCGACCGCTCGCCGGGAGAATTCTATCAGCTCGATCTGGAGATGAGCTTCGTCACCCAGGAAGACGTGTTCGACACCGTCGAGCCGATCATGCGCGGCGTGTTCGAGGAGTTCGGCCAAGGCAAGGCGGTGACGCCGAAATTCCCGCGCATCCCTTACGCCGAGGCGATGCGGAAATACGGCACCGACAAGCCAGACCTGCGCAACCCGATCGAAATGCAGGACGTGACCGAGCATTTCCGCGGCTCGGGCTTCAAGATCTTTGCCGGCATGATCGACATGGATGCGAACACGCGCATCTGGGCATTGCCGGCGCCTGGCGCCGGGTCACGCGCCTTTTGCGACCGCATGAATGGCTGGGCGATCTCCGAGGGCCAGCGCGGCATGGGCTATATCAGTTTCGAGAAGGGACAGGCCGGCACGCCGGTAGAGGCCGATCCTCCGGGAAAGGGGCCCATCGCCAATAATCTCGGTCCGGTGCGCACCAAGGCAATTCGCGAGCAGCTTGGGCTCAAGGGCGGTGACGCAGTGTTCTTCGTCGCAGGCTTGCCGAAGGAGTTTGCCGACTTTGCCGGCAGGGCGCGGACCAAGCTCGGTTCCGAGCTCGGGCTGATCGCGCAAGACTGCTTCGAGTTCTGCTGGGTGGTCGACTTCCCTATGTATGAGTGGAACGAGGAGGAGCAGAAGATCGACTTCTCGCACAACCCGTTCTCCATGCCGCAAGGCGGGCTCGACGCGCTGGAGAACATGGAACCTGAGGCACATCCTCGCCTACCAATACGACCTCGTGTGCAACGGCGTGGAGCTCTCCTCGGGCGCCATCCGCAATCACAAGCCAGAGATCATGGAGAAAGCCTTCGCCATCGCCGGCTACCCGAAGGACGTGCTCGAGCAGCGCTTCGGCGGAATGTTGCGTGCACTGCAATATGGCGCGCCGCCCCACGGCGGCATTGCGCCCGGCATCGACCGCATCGTCATGCTGCTCTGCGGGGAAGAAAACCTGCGTCAGGTGGTCATGTTTCCCATGAACCAGCAGGCCGAAGACCTGCTCATGGGCGCCCCCTCGGAAGTGAGCGACAAACAGCTAAAAGAGCTGCATATCCGGCTCGCTCTGCCGCCCAAGAAGCAGTAAACAAGTCTCTCAACCAAGACTGCAAAATGCCGCGGCAATGGCCTGCGTCGGCAGTTGCCGGAAGATCGAATCCTTTCTTATGCTTAGGCGCGGCAGTTAAGTCCTGATCCCAGAGCCGCTCTGCACGCCATTGGAGGGTAACATGGTCGATGGTCTGATGCGCGGCGTTGTCATTGCCGGACTTTTGATCCTCGCAGCCGGGGCCGCCTACGCCGCGCCGGAGGCGGCAGGTGCGCTCAATACCGACGCCTTCCTCGCTGCCTGCGTTGCCGACCCCGTGGTGACCGACGAGCCCGGCTTCGCCGAGGGCGCCAAGGCCACGCCGCAAAGCTACTGCGCGTGCATCGCCGGCAAGTTCAAGGAGAAGCCGCTGAGCCAATCCGACGTCGACATGATGACCAAGATGCACAAGGACGAGATCACCGACGAGGACGCGGCGAGCTATGCCACGCTCGAGGACCTGATGGCGACCAATGAAGGCATCGAGGACGACTGCAAGGAAAGCCTCGGCATGCCGTCGGCCGACGACGACGAGGAAGGGCCGCCCGCCGACGAGGAAGACATCCCGCAGGACGAATAGGGTAGCCCTCATGCTGAGGAGCGCTCAGAGAGCGCATCTCGAAGCATGGGGCCTCATCCTTCGAGACGGGCCGCTTCGCAGCCTCCTCAGGATGAGGGTATTTTCTATTGCGGAAAGACGTCGTAGCGCCGCCAGAAATCGACCGTCGCGTTTCTGAGCGTGAAATAGCAATTGAAACTGCACGGCACCCAGGTGCCGCCAGGGAGCCGTACTTCATCGCCGCGCGGGCCGCGGCGTACCGGCGCCGAGATGGTCTCGGAGGGATAGAGGTCGCTTTGCACAGTGATGTGCGGATAGGCCGGGTCGACCGGGACGCGCCGCATCCTGTCTGCGCTCGCCGGCCCGGCAACGGCGAGCAGGCATACGCTCGCGCCAAGGGCCATCGCGGTGAGGTGCGCAGCGTTCATGACGGTGACAATCCCCCAAGCCAGTTTCGAGTCGAGCATAAGCCGCGTGGCCGCGAATTGAAAGGCGCGTGCTGCGGAACTTTCGCGGGCCTCGAAGCCTTCCTAGCGCGGGGAGGACGGTCCTCATGAGCCTGAGCCAGCATGTGTTCCTCTATTGCGAGCGGGGGTCGAACGAGGCGCTGTTCGCCGAGCCGCTAAACGCGGCAAGCAATGCGTCCTTTCTCCTTGCCGCGCTTGCCGCACTTTTGCTGCTGCTCCGCCGGCCGAGGGAGATGCGGAGCGCCGACCATTATCTCTTCATCGCGCTCGTCTTTCTGATCGGGCTCGGCAGCCTCGCCTTCCACCTTCTCGCCGACGGCGCATCGCTGCTTGCCGACGTCGTCCCGATCGACGTGTTCATGCTCGTCTATCTCGGCTTTGCGCTGAACCGCTTCTTGCGCGTGCCGCCGGGCTGGACGGTGCTGATTCTGATCGGCTTCGCCGCCATCGTGGTGCTGACCATGCAGGTGAAATGCTGGGGCGGCGGCATCGGCTTCCCCGGGGCCGGGGTCACCGGCGCATCGGAGTGCCTCAACGGCAGCCTCGTCTATGTGCCGGCGCTGCTCGCCATGGCGATCGTCGGTGGATTGATGGCCGAGCGGAAGCACCCGGCCGCGCCCTACATCCTCTGGGCCGCGCTGATCTTTGCAATCTCGGTGGCCTTCCGCTCGCTCGATCTTGCGCTGTGCGATGCGTACCAGTTCCAGGGCCGCAAGATCGGCACCCATTTCATCTGGCATCTGTTGAACGGGCTTGCGCTGTTCCTCCTGCTCCGCGCGAGCTTCGAGGTCGGACCCGAGTCGCGGGCTATTGTCGTGCGCAGAGTCGAGCAGGAAATCTTGCCGCCTCTCAAGGACGCGTCAAGGGATGAGGAACGATGAGGATCGCGGGCGGCGACGATCGGCCCGCGATCCCGAAATGTCCGTGCTGCTAGATCTTACCGAGCAGGAGCAAGATCAACAGGATGATGAGGATCAGGCCGACGATGCCCGACGGCCCATAGCCCCAATCCCGGCTGTGACCCCAGCTCGGGATGACGCCGAGCAGGATCAGAATCAGAATGATGATCAGAATTGTGCCGAGTGACATGTGCATTCCCCCCAATTGCGACGGCGCAGTCTAGAGCGTGAGCGAGCGGTGCCGGTAGGAAAACTTTAGGCGAACTGGCCGTTGTCCCGGCCTTTTCGCCTTTCCCTGCAAGTGCCTGCCGAACGGGCAGGGGCCCTAAGCCTGGCCTCGCGCGGCCTCCCGCACCGCCTCGACGATATCCTCGGTGCGCATGCGTTGGCGGAAGTCGGGATCCACGAAGCGGGCCTTGACCCTTCCGTCGCGGCCGACCACGAGCGTCGCCGGGATGGGGAGGAACCAGCCGCCATTTCCTTGGAAATGGGCGAGGTCGATGCCGAAGCCGCGATACATGTCCATGATCTTGTCGCCGACCCAGAAGATCAGCCCCAGATTCAGGGCATAGCCGAGATCCATGTCGGTCAGCACGCGGAAGGGAACGCCGCGCGCCGCCTGTAGCGCGCGGGCATACCTCGCGGTTTCCGGGACGATGGAGATGACGTCGCCGCCGGCCGCAACGATCTCAGGATAGGCGCGGGCAAGCGAATGCAGCTCGAGCCCGCAATAATCGCACCAGGGCCCGCGGTTGAAGCTGACCACGAGCGGCCCCTTGTGCAGGAGCGTGGCAAGCTCAACGAGCTGTCCCTCGCTGTCGGTCATGCAGAAATCAGGTAGAACCTCGCCAACCCCGGGGATCTGGTTGCTGTCCTCGATATTGGCTGTGATGCGGGCGACGAGCTGGTCGTAGGTCTCCTCCATCTCAGGCAGCAGCTTGCGCGACTCGCCAAGATAGAGCTTGAGCCGCTGGTCAAGCGGAGCTTGAAGATGGTCGGCCTTGGAGAACGCCTCGGCGAGCGCCTGGTCCAGGGATTTCGTTTCGGTCACCCGCGCCTCCAGTAAGCGGACAGGGGCCCAATTTGCATTGCAACTGGCAATGCCGGGCCGCCAAATCGTACGAATGGGGCTGATTTCGGCCATTCAACCGCGGAGGCCGACGCCCGCAAGACAGATATATGAAAGGCCTGACCGCTCTCGTCCAGTCCCTATCGATCACTTCAGTGCGCACGCATTGCGTGGCAAGGCCGCGGCGCCTCGACCTGGGGTGCAGATGCTTTGCCAGCACCTTCTATCGGCTCATTTGGAATCCTAATCGACAAGGGGTGAGCGCCCCAATAGGCTGACCTGGATCACCGGCCGCAAAGAGAGCCGGCAGCGCAAGCCGTTAGGGAGGGGTCGAGGCATGAACGAACAGCCGGCACGCGAGACGTTCTTCGGCGGGTGTCCACATGACTGCCCGGATACCTGCGCCATGATCTACGAGGTGGAGAACGGCAGGCTGGTTGAGGTCCGCGGCAACAAGGACCACCCGATGACGCGCGGCACCCTCTGCGTGAAGCTGAAGGACTACCACGACCACCACTACAATCCCGACCGCGTGCTCTATCCCTTGCGCCGCTCGGGGCCGAAAGGCTCGCGCCAGTTCACCCGCATCTCCTGGGACGAGGCTGTCGCCGAGATCATTTCGCGCTGGAAGGACATCATCGCCAAATATGGCAGCCAGGCGATCATGCCGTACTCCTATCTCGGCAATGAAGGCCTGGTGCAGGGGCTGACCGCAGGCGATGCCTTCTTCAACAAGCTCGGCTCGACGGTGAACGAGAAGACCTTCTGCGCCTCGGGCTCATCCACGGCGTGGCTGCTGACGGTCGGGCCGACCGGCGGCGTCGATCCGGAGAGCTTCGTCCACTCGAAATACATCGTGATCTGGGCATGCAACTCGATCTCGACCAATCTGCATCATTGGCCCTTCGTGCTCGAAGCGCGCAAGCGCGGCGCCAAGGTGGTGGTGATCAATTCCTACCGCTCGCGCACGGCGAAGCAGGCCGATTGGCACATCATGCCGAAGCCCGGCACCGACGGCGCTTTGGCCATGGGCGTCATCGCCGCGATGATCGAGAACGGTCTCGTCGATCGCGAGTGGGTCGATGCTCATACCGTCGGCTTCGAGGAACTTGCCGAGCGCGCCAAGCAATTCACCCCTGCTTACGTCGAGCGCATCACCGGCGTTCCTGCGGCGGATGTCGCCCGCTTCGCCCATGACTTCGCCAAGGCGCAGCCGTCCGTGATCCGCATGGGCGTTGCGCTCGAGAGGCATGCCGGCGGCGGCCAGACCATCCGTGCCGTATGCGCTATCCCGGCGCTCGCGGGCTCATGGCGCCATGTCGGCGGCGGGTTGTTGCAGATGCCGCTTTGGGAGTTCCCGGTGGATTGGCAGCGCGTCTCGCGTCCCGATTTCATCAGGCCGGGCACGCGCGTGGTGAACAACCTCCAGCTCGGTCAGGCGCTCACCGGCGAGATGAAGCTCGATCCGCCGATCATGGGTCTCTACGTCTACAACACCAATCCGGTGAGCCAGGCGCCGCAGACCAACAAGATCGTGAAGGGACTGTCGCGCGAGGATCTGTTCTTCGTGACGGCGGAGCATTTCGTCACCGACACCGCCGCCTACGCCGACATCGTGCTGCCCGCGACCATGGCCGGAGAGCACGACGACATGATGTTCTCCTGGGGCCATTTCTATTTGACCATCAACGAGAAGGCGATCGAGCCGCGCGGCGAGGCCAAGTCCAATGCCGCGATCTTCCGCCTGCTTGCCGCCGGCATGGGCTACGACGATCACCAGTTCAAGATGGGCGACATGGAGCTCGCCGAGCATTACGTGAAATGGGACGCGCCGCAGATGGCCGGCATCGGCATGGAATATTTCCGCAAGCACGGCTATTTCCATCTTGCCGTCGGCACGCCGGACGACCGCCTGCCGCACGCCAACGGCAATTTCCCGACGCCGTCAGGCAAGGTCGAGTTCATGGTCAAGGACGCCAAGAACTTCGTCGCGCCCCCGTTCCGCATGATGTACGAGGCGATGCAGTCGGGAGAGGACGTCGATCCGTTGCCCGGCTATCTGCCGCCGCGCGAGAGTCCTGAGAGCAATGCCGCGCGCGCCGCGGACTATCCGCTCAACATCATCTCGCCGAAGAGCCACGGCTTCCTCAATTCCTGCTACGCCAACGAGCCGCACAAGATCAAAGGGCAGGGCGAGCAGTTCGTGATGCTGAGCCCCAAGGATGCGGAAGCACGCTCGATCCGCGAAGGCGATCCGGTGCGCGTGTTCAACGATCGCGGCGACTTCGAGGGCTTCGCCCGCGTCACCGACGACGTGCAGGACGGCGTGATCGTCGCCACGCTCGGCTATTGGCGGAGCCTCAACCGCTCCGACGGCTCGGTGAACTCGATCTCCTCGGACGCCTTTTGCAGCCTCGGCCGGGCGCCGACCTTCTCCGACAATCTGGTGCAGGTCACCCGCGTGAACTGACGGCGCTTTCGGCTCGAATTGCTACTCGGCGGCGACGTTGGCCGAGCCGTCAGCCTTCACCTCCTGGAGCACGGTGAAGCCTTCGAACTCCGGATGACCGAGATAAAGCGGCTTGCCGGCACCTGCGCTCGCATGCGCCTTGCGGAAGGCTTCGGAGCGCGTCCACGCCTCGAAGTGCTTCTGCGAGCGCCACTCGCTGTGTGAAGCGTAGAGCACGTGATCGTCCTTCTCCGGGCCTTTGAGCAGATGAAAGATGACGAATCCCGGCACCTCTTCCAGATGCGACTGGCGCGTCAGCCATACTTGCTCGAAGTCGTGCTCCGATCCTTTGCGGACTTTGAACCGGTTCATGGCGATGAACATGCTTTACTCCTTCACTTGGCTGGCGCGAGGATAGCGAGGCTGCTCCCGGTACTCAACGTTTCGATGCGGGCATTGAGCTTGCAGTTTGAGCCTCTTGCATTGACAAACCTGCACGCCACGAAAAGGTGCGGCGTCTCACCGCAATCCTGCAAAAATTGCGCAAACGCAAATAAACGCCATGGCAACGCACTACTATATAAGTTCCGACGCCCACCCATCGTCCATAGGAGTTTCCCCGTGAGCAAAGAAGCAACGACCAAGGAGCGCCGCAAGGCGCCGCTCGAGACCCCCACCGATCTCGGCAGCAATGCGAGACGCGATATTGCCGGCGCGCTCAACGCGCTGCTTGCCGACACGTTTGCGCTCTATCTGAAGACCAAGAATTTCCACTGGCATGTCAGCGGTCCCCATTTCCGCAGCCTTCATCTCCTGTTCGACGAGCACGGCGACCAGATCTTCGCCATGACCGACGAGATTGCCGAGCGGGTGCGCAAAGTCGGTGGCCTGACGATCCACTCGATCGGCGAGATCTCGCGCCTTCAGCGCATCCCCGACAACGACGCCGACTATGTCGATCCGCTGGACATGGTGGCTGAGCTCCGCTCTGACAATCAGGCTCTGCTCTCGTCCATGCGCGAGGCGCATGAGCTTTGCGACGAGGAGAACGACGTCGCCACGGCGAGCCTATTGGAGAACTGGATCGATCAGACCGAGCGGCGCGTGTGGTTCCTCTTCGAGACGAGCCGCCGCGGCGACCCAGGGCATTAATCGCCGGGGCGGTCGAAGGCTCCGAGCGCTTTGCCGCCAAGACTTTGCCGGCAATCGAACGGCATCTGAACAACTAAAGCGGGTGTCCTCAGGCGAGGGCGCCCGCTTCGATCATGTTCGTCCGATTTCGATTGGCCGGCCATTTGATCCCCGGCTATAGGGGCACGACCTCAATCCTATCCGGGTGCCGGCTTGTCCTCATCGCGCCGAACCAGAACTACCTTCCAGCGCTTCATCGAGTCAGAGGCCGCGGGCGGCGTCGTGCTGATGGGGAGCGCGGCGCTCGGCCTCGCCATGGCCAATTCGCCGCTCGCGCCAGATTACGAAGCGATGCTGCATGCGCCGATCGGCGGCCTCGATCTCCTGCATTGGATCAACGATGGACTGATGACCTTTTTCTTTCTCTTGGTCGGGCTCGAGATCAAGCGGGAGATGGTTGAGGGGCAGCTCGATACCTGGCCGCACCGTGCGCTTCCCTTCATCGCTGCTTTCGGCGGGATGCTCGTACCGGCGTTGATCTTCATGGCCGTGAATTTTTCCCATCCGGAGAATTGGCGCGGCTGGGCGGTGCCGACCGCCACCGACATTGCCTTTGCCCTTGGCGTGCTGGCGCTGGTCGGCTCGCGCGTGCCGGCCTCGCTCAAGGTGTTCCTCACCTCGCTCGCCATCATCGACGATCTCGGCGCGATCCTCATCATCGCGACCTTCTACGCCTCCAATCTGTCCTTCGCGGCGCTCGCCGTCGCCGCGGTGTTTGCCGCCACGCTCTATTGGCTCAACCGGCGCGGAGAGACGCGGCTTCTTCCCTATATCCTGCTCGGCGTCATGCTTTGGGTGGCGATGCTGTTCTCCGGCGTTCACGCGACGCTTGCCGGCGTGATCCTTGCCATGATGATCCCGATCAACCATGCGAGCGACAGCAAGCACTCGCTGCTGCACAGCATGGAGCGGGCGCTGTCGCCCTGGGTCGCCTTCCTCGTTCTGCCGATCTTCGGCTTCGCCAATGCCGGCGTGTCGTTCGCCTCGACTGGGCACATGTCGCTGTTGTCGCCGCTTGGGCTCGGCATCATCGGCGGGCTGTTTCTCGGCAAGCAGATCGGCGTTCTCGCCGCGGTATTTCTGGCAAGGAAGGCGAAGGTTGGAGCGCTTCCGGCCGGAGCCAGTTGGCGTCACATCTACGGTGTGGCGGCGCTCTGCGGCATCGGCTTCACCATGAGTTTTTTCATAGGCTTGCTCGCCTTTGCTGATCCGGAAAAGCAAGCCGTGCTCAAGCTTGCGGTGCTGGTCGGATCGTTGCTATCGGCGCTCGCCGGCGCTTTGATCCTGTTGACGACACCCTCCGCCAAACCGAAGCGCGCCCGCTAGCCGCCCGCGTCGCCATAGAGCCAGTCGAAGCCGCGCAGCAGAGTCTCGGCGCGCCTTCGCTTCAGCACGAAATTGCGTGCCAACGCCGCGGGGCCGCGAAGATGGTAGATGCGGCCGAAGCGCGCCGCTTGGGTCTGGACGCGGGCGGCGCGGCGCATGCGAAGCAACTCGTAGAGAGGAAAGGCTGACGCAGGGTCGCCGCCGCAATTCTTGAGGCTCGCCGCGAGCGCCACGGCATCTTCGATGGCGAGCGCCGCCCCTTGCGCGAGATAGGGCAGCACGGGATGGGCGGCGTCACCGAGGAGCGCCACGCGCCCGTTCGCCCAGCGGTGCATTGGCTTCAGCCGAAACAGCGACCAGCAGCGCCAGCCCTCGACACTCTCGAGCAAGGCCTGTGCCGGGCTCGCCCAGCGATGGAACGCAGCCAGCAAGATTTCGGGCTCGGCGCGCAGATTCCATCCTTGCTTGGCGCTGCCGCCTTCGACCACGGCGACGATGTTCACGTCCTTTCCGCCGCGCACCGGGTAATGCACGAGATGGGCGCGCGGCCCGAGCCACAGCCCGACATTGGGAGCATCGAAGGGGGCGGGGACTTGGTCGCGCGGCAGTAGCGCACGCCAGGCGGTGGCGCCGGAGAAGCGCAGGTCCGCGTGCGGCGCCATGCGGTCGCGCAAGCGCGACCAAATTCCGTCGGCGGCGATGAGGCTTGAGCCTTCGACCAGCGAGCCGTCAGCGCCTCTTGCCGTGACCCCGTCGGCGCGGTTGTCGACCTCCGTCACGTCGAAGCCATCTCTGAGGTCGATGGAATCGAGGCCTCGGCAGACTGCTAGCAACGCAGCATGAAGGTCGGCGCGGTGAAAGGTGAGATAGGGCGCGCCGTAGCGCCGCTCGGCCACGCTGCCGAGCGGCATTGAGGTGAGGGTGCCGCCGGACTGTCCGTCGAATAGCCGCAGCAGGTCAGGCTTGAAGGCGACCGCCTCGACGGCAGCGAGCACGCCGAGCTCGGCCAAGATTCGCGTCGCGTTTGGCCCGAGCTGGATGCCTGCACCGGTCTCGTCGGCGAACACCGAGCGCTCGAGAAGCGTGGCGCTCATGCCGTTCCGCGCAAGCGCGATGGACGTGGCAAGGCCGCCAATGCCGCCGCCAACGATGAGCACGCGGCTTTGCGGCCCGGGTTTCGTCATCGCCTGAGGGTCAAGCCGCAGGCGGTCCCGGCGGTGCGGTCGCCACGAAGACGCAACCCGGCGGATCGCTCTCGGTTTGCTTGAGGGAAGGATCGTAGTTGAACAGCGTGGAGCAATACGGGCAGACGAGCTCGGCCTCGTTTCCCATGTCGAGATAGACATGGGGATGGTCGAAAGGCGGCGTCGCGCCCATACATTGGAATTCCTTGACGCCGATTCTGATACGGTCGACGCCCTTGTCGTTTATGAAATGAGGCACCAGCGATTGAGCCATGGCAGCTACGTCTTATGTCTATGAAGGGGATGGATCGGGCGTGAGCATAATCGGCGTGAGCCTGAGACGGTAGCGAAGAATGCCGAGTTTTCAATCTGACGGCGTGCGCATCGCCTATTGGGATGAGGGGGAGGGCGATCCCATCCTGCTCATCCACGGCTTTGCCTCCAATGCCGGTACCAACTGGGCCGATCCCGGCTGGGTGCGGACGCTTGTGGCGGACGGCCGCAGGGTGATCGCCTTCGACAATCGCGGTCATGGACAAAGCGAGAAATTGTACGAACCGGAGCGCTACGGCGCTCCAACCATGGCCGAGGATGCGAGGGCGCTCCTCGATCATCTCGGCATCGAGCGCGCCGACGTCATGGGCTATTCCATGGGGGCGCGCATCTCGGCCTTCCTCGTGCTGAAGCACCCGGAGCGCGTGCGCAGCGTCATCTTTGCCGGCCTCGGCATCAATATGGTGCGCGGCATGGTCGGCACCGGGCCGCTCGCCAAGGCGTTGGAGGCGAAAAGCATCGAGGACGTGACCAACGATACGGCCCGGAGCTTCAGGGCGTTCGCCGAGCACACCAAAGGCGACCTCAGAGCGCTTGCCGCCTGCATGCGCGGCCCGCGCGAGAAGATCACGCCGGAGATGCTTGCCGGCATCCATGTGCCGGTGCTCGTCGCGGTGGGGACCGAGGACGTGATCGGCGGCTCAGGCTCCGAGCTTGCCGCGCTCATCCCGGGTGCCAAGCTGCTCGATATCGTTGGCCGCGACCATATGAAGGCGGTCGGCGACGCCCGGTTCAAGCAGGGTGTGCTCGACTTTTTAACCCAGCGGCCCTAAGTCCCGTGCTAGTGAAACAGCAAACTGGCCCTTCACCGAAGGATATTCCCTAGAGGTGGCTGTCATGAACAAGGCTTTCACCGCGGCGCAGCCGCACATCAAGAGTTACGACCCGATTTGGGAGCAGGTACGCCGCGAGGCGGAAGAGACGAGCGCAAACGAGCCGGTGCTCGCGAGCTTGATCTACGCCACGATCTTGAGCGAGCCGACCCTTGAGGACGCCATCTGCCACACCGTGGCGCACCGGCTACAGCCCTCGGTCGACACCGGCCTCCTGGTCAAGACCTTCCGCGAGGTGCTGTCGGAGGAGCCCGGGCTTAGCGAGTACTTCCGCGCCGATATCATGGCTGTCGCCAAGCGCGACCCGGCCTGCCGCCGCTACTTGGAGCCGCTGTTCTTCTTCAAGGGATTCGTGGCGCTCGAGACCTATCGCTTTGCCAACCGGCTTTGGCAGTCTGGCCGCAGGGATTTTGCGCTCTATTTACAGAGCCAGTCGAGCCGTGTGTTCGCCGTCGATATTCACCCGGCCGCGCGCATGGGCAAGGGCATCATGCTCGACCATGCCACCGGCATCGTGATCGGCGAGACGGCGGTGGTCGGCGACAATTGCTCCATGCTGCATGGCGTGACGCTCGGCGGCACCGGCAACGAGCGCGACGACCGCCATCCCAAGATCGGCTGCGGCGTGATGATGGGCTCGGGCGCCAAGATCCTCGGCAATATCCATATCGGGGATTGCGTGCGGGTCGCGGCGGGAAGCGTGGTGGTGCAGGACGTGCCGCCGCGGCGCACCGTCGCCGGCGTGCCGGCGCGCGATATCGGTCCCGCCGGCTGCGAGGAGCCCGCGCTGAGCATGGATCAGCTCGTCCACGACGGCGATAACGCGAGCCCTTGCAGCTAAAGGCCTTGGACATTGGATTTTGAAGGAGAAGTTGAGTGACGCGAGACGAGATCGTCAAGCTTGAGCGCTATTTGCAGCGCGTGTTCAGGCTGCCTGCTCTTGAAGTGAAGCAACGCCCGCGCAAGGAGGATTCCGCCGAGGTCTATGTCGGCGATGAGTTCATCGGCGTTCTGTTTCGCGACGACGACGAAGGCGAGACTGCCTATCAGTTCCAGATGGCGATCCTCGACTTCGACCTCGGCAACTGAACCCTCGGCTCTTCTCGCCGGAGCTCGCGCTCAGCAATCTTTCGACACAAATCTGTCTCGCCCAGAAACCTTGGGACAAATGCGCGAAACGATCCTGTCCTAGGTCTAGTGGGTCAGCAGCTGCTGACTCCGAAGCGTATAGTCTGGCCCCGCCGATGCCCGGTGGGGCCAGGCCCCTTCTCTCCATCGGAATTGTTCTCTCCACCAAAAAAAGGAGCCGGCACTCTTGGTAGAGGCCGGCTCTAGGTGAGGCCCGGTAGTCGGGGATGGGTGGGGGATGATCACCGGGCCTGAAACTTATCTCCAGAAATCGTGCGAAGCTCCTGCTGCTAGCGGCGGTGCGAGGCGGTGGTCGGCGAGGTCTCGCCGCTCGGCGGCATGAGCGAGCTCCACACCAGCGGATTGCGGTCGGACTGCTGCTTGACGAAGGTGTAAGGCGTGTCGGTCCAGCGCAGGACCTCCTTGCGCTTGTTGTCGAGCACGAGGTCGCCGACGTCGGTCCGCGCCGTCAGCACGGCATGGCCTTCATTGTTCTCGTCGCGAACCACGGTGATGAGCAGAGTGCTCTCAGGCCAGCCGCGCTCGATCAGCATGCGGCGCTTGAGCAGCACGTAGTCCTCGCAGTCGCCCTTGCCTGACGGATAGGTCCAAACCTCGACCTTGCCGTAGAGATCGAGATCGGTGACCGGCGTGACCGACTGATTGACGTAGCGGTTGATCTGTTCGAGCTCCTTCCGCCTTTGCGCGGTGAGCTGCATGCGGCCGGCATGGCGGCCGGACGGCCGGCACTCGGCCTGGTGCTCCCGGCAGAACGTCACATAGCCGATCGGCGGCAGGCTGTTGCCGAAGGACTGCAAATAAGCAGCCTTCTGCGGCTGAAGCTCCGGCTCCAAGCGAACCGTGTGGCCATTGCTCACGCTGCCCACAGGCAGCGACGAGATGAGCATCAAAAATGCCGAACCCATCACAAACGTTTTCATCACACCCCCCGTTTTTCGTTGGGGGCACTATCCCAAAAAGGTTTTGAGATTCTGATAAAGCAAATGCGGCCTTTTCAATAGTATTGATAAGACGTGCTTAGGAAGCATTTCGCAAGTTTGAACAGTGTCAGCCTGATTAAGAATTTAGATACTATGAAATGAGCCGTGTCCTGCCAAAGTCTTAGCGAGTGTCACGATTAGACTCAGGCGTTTACTTTATAGAAATGGTAAACGCGTGCTTTATATTTAGGAAGCGCTAAGCCTATCGGAAGGATCGCAGCCTCTTTCAGCGTCTGCCAAGCGCGGATGTCACGAAGCCGATGCGGATATTGCGGAAAGCTCGTGCCGGGGCGGGCCTTGCTGTTAAGGTCGCGCGGCGGGAGAGGGGGCGATCCTCCGCCGCGACTTCAACCACCCACATCCAACAAGGGCTGCGATGCAAATTCCGGCGATGGGCGCCTCCGAACCGATGTTCAATGTCCCGCGGGTGGTGCTCCTGCTGGCAGGGCTGATGGTCGGGATGCAGCTCATCCAGATCCTGTTGCCGAGCGAGGAGAGCCTGCAATTCCTGCTCGCGCTTGCCTTCATCCCGGCGCGCTATAGCGGTGCGGCGCAGGAGCTTCCCGGCGGCTATCTCACCGCGGTCACCTCTTTCGTGACCTACATGCTCGTGCATTCAGGCTGGGTGCATCTCCTCGTCAATCTCTTATGGATGGCAGCCTTCGGCAGCCCGGTGGCCAAGCGCATCGGCGACTGGCGGTTTCTGTCGTTTTCGGCCCTTTGCGGCATTGCCGGGGCCGTCACCCATCTCGTCTTTCACTTCGGCGAAATGACCCCGGTGGTCGGGGCGTCGGCGGCAATTTCGGGGCAAATGGCTGCCGCCTTGCGGTTTGTCTTCGCTGGCCGGCCGGGTGAGGGGGACCTCGCACAGGTGCCGCTCGAAAGCCTCTCCAAGACGCTGACCGACCGGCGAATCCTCACGGTTCTCGGCTTCTGGGTGGTGCTCAACATCGTTTTTGGTGTTGGCGTGGTCTCGATCGCAGGCACCGAGGGCGACATCGCCTGGGAGGCCCATATCGGCGGATTTCTGTTTGGCCTCCTCTGCTTCGGCTTCTTCGACACCAGCAGAAGACTGCCGGTGCTTGAGCGGCAGCCCTGACCTCGAGGACTGGAACTTTTCAAGTCGCACCTCACTTGCACACTTGCCCGGTCAAGGACAGAATGTCGCAGGCAACCGGGACGGAGTTCTCGGGCTGGAGGAAGCGAGCATGAACGTTGCGGCCATTCTAAAGATGAAGGGCAAGGGCGTATTCACCGCCTCAGCGGACACATCCTTGCTCGAAATTGCCAAGCTGCTCGAGCAGCATGGCATTGGTTGCATTGTCGTCGAAGGCGATGAAGGCAAGGTCGTGGGCATCGTGTCCGAGCGGGACGTCGTGCGGGCCATCGGTCGCTCCGGCACCAAGGTGCTGAAGGAGCCGGTGTCGACCTATATGACGAGAGCCGTGGTGACGGCGCGCGAGGCGGACACAATCGACCGGCTGATGTCGGAGATGACCACGCACCGATTCCGCCATATGCCCGTCGTCGAACGGGGACGGCTGATCGGTCTCGTGTCAATCGGCGATGTGGTGAAGATGCGGATCGCGGAAGCCGAGATGGAGGCTGCCGCCATGCGGGAATATATCGCCACCGGCTAGGCGACGAGACCGCCGACCAATGCCCTGAGCTCGTCAATCTGCCTTTCGGCGGCCTTGGCGCCTTGCTCCATGGCTTCGCCGGCGCGATGGAAGTCGAACAGCCCAATACCGCCGACCTTCGGTGAAATGGTCACGTCCGGCGGGTCGCCGGCGAGACGCGAACGGGCGATGCGGTCCTGGGTAATGTTGATCGCATCCATCATCACCGCGGAGATGCCGGGCGCGCCGTCGCTCCTGCCGAAGATCTGCCGATGCAACAGATGGATGGCGGCGCGGCCATTCTTGCCGGGGAGCTTTGCCTCTTCCGGCGGCATGGAAAGTTCGGCGAGGACTTCCTGGTCATGGATAACGCTGCCCCGGTTGACCGAGTCGCTGCTCAAGGTCACGGCGACGACGATGCGGGCACCGAACGCCCGGCAGACCGACACCGGCACCGGATTGACCAGGGCGCCGTCGATCAGCCAGCGGCCGTTGATCTTGACCGGGCGGAAGATGCCGGGCAGCGCGAAGGACGCCTGAAGCGCGTTCACCAGGCTGCCTTTATTGAGCCAGACCTCATGGCCGGTGCCGAGCTCGGTGGCGACAGCCACGAATTTCCGCTCCAGCCCCTCGATGGTGACGTCCTGCAAATGGTTCTCGAGACGGCTGCTCAGGCGCTGGCCGGTGAGCAGGCCTGAGCCAGCGAAGTTGATGTCGAGAAAGCCGAAGACCCTGCGCGGGGTCAGCGCCGCGGCGAAATCCTCAAGCGCCTGAAGGCGTCCGGTCACGTAGCAGGCGCCGGCGACGGCACCGATCGACGTTCCGGCGACGATGTCAGGCTCAAGTCCAGCGTCGATCAGCGTCTTGAGTACCCCGATATGGGCCCATCCGCGCGCCGCGCCGCCGCCAAGGGCGATGCCAATAATCGGTCTCGCCATTTCAACCTAACCCACGCTCACGCCTGACGTTCGATGCCGCGATGTCGCGGGCCAAAAGAGCGCCAAAGAGCGTCTTCAGCCGAGCATTCCACCAGGCTTATCGCCTGAGGAATCGCCTGGCTTTGCGTTACCATACTAGTCTTGAGTCTTTAAGGTTCTCTTTGCGGCGGATGCGTGTCCGTACACCTTCTCTGGATCGAACAGCGTCTCGGTCTCGACAAAGATGAGGGCGACGCCGGCAGCCGCTCCCTTGCCGATGGGCAGGGCGCGATAGAAGCAGGATCTGCGGCCGGTGTGGCAGCAGGCCTCGGCACCGCCGAGCTCGACTTTCAGCCAAAGCGCGTCCTGGTCGCAATCCGTGCGCAACTCGACGACGCGCATGGTGTTGCCGCTCTCTTCGCCCTTGCGCCACAGGCGCTTCCGCGAGCGGGACCAAAACTGCGCTTCGCCGGTCTCGATCGTGCGGGCAAGCGCCTCGTCGTTCATATAGGCGAGCATCAGGACCTCGCCGGTCGCGGCCGAGGTGACAACCACGGGGACGAGCCCGTTTGCATCGAATCTGGGGGAGAACGCCGTCCCCTCCTCGATGTCTGCCTTTGCGGCGGGAGGAGGGGAAGCCTTGGGTCTGGTCACCGCGATCTATTCCTCGCGGGCTTCGCCGGTTAGAGGCGGCCGCGTTCCGTGGCAAGCATCATGAAGCGCGCCTGCTGCGCCGGGTCTTCCTTGAAGATGCCCGTGAACTGGGTGGTGATGGTGGCGACGTTAGGCTTCTTCACGCCGCGGATCGACATGCATTGATGCACGGCCTCGATCATCACCGCCACGCCTTTCGGCTTCAGCGCCTTGTCGATGGTCTCGGCGATCTGCGCCGTCATGGTCTCCTGGGTCTGGAGCCGCCTCGCGAACACCTCGACCACGCGGGCGAGCTTGGAGATGCCGACCACGCGATCCGTCGGGAAATAGGCGACGTGCGCCTTGCCGATGAACGGGATCATGTGATGCTCGCAGTGCGAATGCAGCTCGATGTCGCGAAGCATGACGATGTCGTCGTAGCCCGCCACCTCGTCGAAGGTGCGCGACAGCACGTCGAGCGGGCACTCATGATAGCCAGCGAAGAATTCGTCATAGGCGCTGACCACCCGCTTCGGCGTCTCGCGCAAGCCCTCGCGCACGGGATCGTCGCCGGCATAAGCGATAAGCGTGCGGACGGCCTCCTCGGCCTCCTCCCGCGACGGGCGCGCAATGCCGGGGCCACGGCCGATATCGACATGAGGTCTAATGGGCAATTTCTTTATAGTGGCGTCCATCAAGCTTCCCTTGCCTTCCACTCAACGCGAACGAACCGGGCCAGTTTCCTTACCTTTGAGCGTGGATAGTATAGTCGGTCCGTCAATAGTTTCTGTCACTTCGGGACCGCGCCCTGCGTAACCCCGCATGGGTGCATATATAATGCGAGTTTCCCGCCCGCAAGGCGAGGATGGATGACGGAGATTTGAGAGCCCGATGAGCCTGCCTGACGATATTTACAGCCAGCGCATCTTGGAGCTTGCCGCGAACATGCCCCGGGCGGAGAGGCTGGCGAGCCCCGAGGCCACGGCAACGGCCCATTCCAAGCTCTGCGGCTCAAGGGTCACGGTCGATCTCGCCATGCAGGGCGACGTGGTGACCGATTACGGCCAGAGCGTAAAGGCCTGCCTGCTTGGTCAATCCTCCGCCGCGGTGATGGGGCGGGAAATCGTGGGGTCGAGCGCGGCCGAGCTCCGCGAGGTCGGTGCCGCGATGCGCAAGATGCTGAAAGCGGGTGGTCCCGCGCCGAAGGGCCGCTGGGGCGATCTCGCAGCCCTCGAGCCGGTCAAGGACTATAAAGCGCGCCATGCCTCGACGCTGCTTGTGTTCGACGCGGTGGAGGATGCCATCGGTCAGATCGAAGCCAAGCGTGGGGAAGAGAGGGCCCGCGCGCACAAGCCGCAAGAGCATGTCTCAGACATTGCAACCAAGTAAGCAGGGCGCCACGGCTAAGCTTGGCTCGCGCCTCGCCAAGGCGTGCATGCTTGCCCCGATCACGCTCTATCGCTGGACGATCTCGCCTCTCCTTGGCGTGAACTGCCGGCACCTGCCCTCCTGCTCGGACTATGCGAGCGAGGCCATCGACAAGAATGGAGCCTGGAAGGGCGGCTGGCTCGCTCTGTCGCGCCTTTGCCGCTGCCACCCTTGGGGGAGCCACGGCTTCGACCCCGTTCCCGATGTGCGGGAAGAGCGCCATCCCCTGGCGCCCTGGCGCTACGGCAGGTGGCGGTTGTCTCCAGGTGACTTGGCCCAAAAATCCCGCTAAAAGCGGCGTCACAACGAACCAAGCTCTTACCTGCGCTCGTACGCAGGAGTGAGAGGAGAGACAGATGATTTCCCTACAATTTCCAGACGGCTCTCGCCGCGAGTTCAAGCCTGGCGTCACCGGCCGCGAGGTCGCCGAGTCGATCGCCAAGTCGCTGGCCAAGAAGGCCGTCGCCATGTCGCTCGACGGCAAGGTCAAGGACCTCGCCGAGCCGATCAAGGCCGACGCCAAGATCCGCATCCTCACCCGGGAAGACCAGGAGGCACTGGCGCTGATCCGCCACGACGCCGCGCACGTCATGGCCGAAGCCGTGCAGGAGCTTTACCCGGGCACGCAAGTGACCATCGGGCCGGTGATCGAGAACGGCTTCTATTACGACTTTGCCCGCGACGAGCCCTTCACGCCGGAAGATCTGCCCGTCATCGAAGCCAAGATGCGCGAGATCATTGCCCGCGATTCTCCCTTCACCTGCGAAGTCATTGATCGCGACGCCGCGAAGCGGCTGTTCGCCGACAAGGGCGAGACCTTCAAGCTCGAGCTGATCGACGCCATCCCCGAAGGCGACGAGATCAAGATCTATTCGCAGCGCGAATGGCTCGACCTCTGCCGCGGCCCGCATATGACCTCGACCGGCAAGGTCGGCAAGGGCTTCAAGCTGCTCAAGATCGCCGGCGCCTATTGGCGCGGGGATTCGACGAGGCCGATGCTCCAGCGCATCTATGGCACGGCCTGGGCGAGCGAAGAGGAGCTCGCAGCCTATCTCCATCAGCTCGAAGAGGCCGAGAAGCGCGACCATCGCCGCTTGGGCCGCGAGATGGACCTGTTCCACTTCCAGGAAGAGGCGCCCGGCGCCGTGTTCTGGCATCCGAAGGGCTGGGCGTTGTTCCAGGCGCTGATCGGCTACATGCGCCGGCGCCAGCAGGCCTGGGGCTATGTCGAGGTGAACTCGCCCGACATGCTCGACCGCGCTCTGTGGGAGCAGTCCGGCCATTGGGAGAAGTTCGCCGAGAACATGTACATCACCGAGACGCCGGACGAGCGCGTCTATTGCTGCAAGCCGATGAACTGCCCCGGTCATGTGCAGATCTTCAAGCATGGGCTGAAGAGCTATCGCGATCTGCCTCTGCGCATCGCCGAGTTCGGCAAGGTGCATCGCTACGAGCCGTCAGGGGCGCTGCATGGGCTCCTGCGCGTGCGTCACTTCACCCAGGACGACGCGCATATCTTCTGCACCGAGGATCAGATCACCGAGGAATGCGTGAAGCTCAACGAGCAGATGCTGTCGATCTATCGCGACTTCGGCTTTGAGGACGTGCGCATCAAGTTCTCAGACCGGCCGGACAAGCGGGTCGGCTCGGACGAGGTGTGGGACAAGGCCGAGGCCGCGCTGAAACGCGCGGTCGCGGCGGCAGGCCTGCAATACGAGCTCAGTCCAGGCGAAGGGCGCGTTTTACGGACCGAAGCTCGAATATGTGCTGCGCGACGCCATCGGCCGCGACTGGCAATGCGGCACGATCCAGGTCGATCTCAACATGCCGATGCGGCTCGGCGCCTTCTATATCGGGCCGGACGGCGAGAAGACCGTACCGGTGATGATCCACCGCGCCATGTTCGGGTCGCTCGAGCGTTTCACCGGCATCCTGATCGAGCATCACGCCGGCCATCTGCCGCTGTGGCTCTCTCCGGTGCAGGTCATGGTCGCGCCGATCGTCTCCGACGCCGACGCCTATGCCACCAAGGTGCTTGAGGCGCTGAAGCGCGCAGGCCTCCGCGCCGAGGCCGATCTCCGCAACGAGAAGATCAACTACAAGGTGCGCGAGCACTCGCTTGCCAAGGTGCCGGTGATGTTCGTCGTCGGCAAGCGCGAGGCGGAGGAGGGGACGGTCTCGGTCAGGCGGCTCGGATCGCAGGCCCAGCAGGTGCTCAGCCTCGATGATGCGATCAAGGCAATCGCGGCCGAAGCAGTGCCCCCGGATTTGGCAAAATCCCAGGCGCGCGCGGCGTAGAGTCTTCGTTCGTGCCGCCGAAGCCCATGCCGACCTCGGGCGATCCTGGCGCGCCAGGCGTGCCTGGCGTCGCCACCTCGGGTGACGGTGGGGGAGGCGGCGGAGGTTCGATGATCGCCTTCAGAGCCTCCGGCGAGGCCGGGCCCGACTCCATCACCACCTCGATCTGCTTCGGCTTTCCGGATACGACCTCGAACTTGCTGGTGTAGCTTTCGGCGTTGTGCTTGGCCACGACGGCATAGTCGCCGACGGCGAGGATGTGGGTCGGCAGCGCGCCGGCATTTTCCTTCACCACGTCGCCGGTCGTGGTGAGAATGCTCCATTGCGTGTCGGCGAGCGCCTCCCCTCCAGGGCTCTGCACGAGCTTGAAGGTCACGGCGGCGGCAGCGTGCTTGATCGTCGCCTCGGTGATCTTGCCTGGCTCGACCGTCACGTCCGCGCGCACCGTGGCGTTGGCATCGCCATAGAGACTGACGATGTGATAGGCGCCGGCGTTGAGGCGGATCACAAGGCCCGGTTTGGCGTCGTCCATGATCTTACGCCGGTTGCCGAACTGATCCTCGTCGTCGGAGAGAATGTCGAAGCGGACGCTCGATTGCGAGAGACGCATGCCGCTCACGAGCACCGCCGCGAGCTTGAGCCCGCCAGTATTGAGGACGAAGGTTTCCTCCAGCGACCGGCCGCTCTCGACCTTGATCTTCCTGGTGAGGTTGGAGAGGCCATAGGCCGCGTTCACAAGATATTCGCCGGGCGGCAATGCCGCCGTCGGCATCGCGTCGCGATGCATGCTGACGAGCTTGCGGACCCCGTCAGGTCCCGGACGCGGCGAGAACACGCGCCAGATCAGTCCAGTCTTGAGTTGGGGCCCCGCTTCGGTGAGGAGCGCCTTGAAGGTCACGGGCACCGGCGAAGATGACCCTGCGCCTTGGTCACTATGCGTGCGGGCCGGCACCGCGCTTTCCTTCGGTGGAATGGCGGCGAGCTTCTGCATGTTGGTTTCCGGCGGCGCGGTTGGACCAACGGCCTGAGTGGGCTGAGCTGGCGGTGCGGCGCCAGGGGCGACGCTCTTCGGTTGTGCGCTCTTGGCCTGGGCGGTCTCCATGGGCTTGGGTTGGCCAGGCGGAATGGCCGGCTGGTTCGCTTGTGCCGGCGGCACCGTTGCGGTTACTGGCGCGGCAGCAGGTGGGGGTGCGACAGCAGCCGGAGGGATCGGCGGCGCGGGAGGAGGCGCTGGAGCGCTTGGGCTTTGTGCCACCGGGGCGGATTGCGGCGCGGGCTTGGCTGCGATCTCCAGCACGGACGTCAAATCCTGCTTCAGCTCGTTGGCAGTGGCGGCGGTGAGGAACTGGCCGCCGGTGCTTTGCGCCACGCAGGCAAGCGGCTTGAGTGTCTGTTTCGCCTTTGCGTCAAACCCGATCACATGGATGCGCAACCCCGGTGCGGCTTGCTTCAGCGACTTCACCGTGGCGCAGACATTGGCCTTGCAGCTGTCGAGGCCGTCGGTGATGAGCACGACGTCGAGGCCCGTGGGCGGCGTCTGCTTGGCGGCCTCGACCAGCGCCGCCGCGATCGGCCGACCAAGTTTTGGCTTGAAGCCAGCCCCGAACAGAAGCTTGCCCGGAGTCTTCGACGTGAGTTCGCCCGGCTTGGCGATGAGCTCAGCCTCGGCGCAGGTCTTGCCCTGGCGGTGACCGGCCGCCACGAGGCCGAATGCAACGCGGTCCTCGTAGGTCTTGAAGGCGTCGCCGAGAGCAGTCCGCACGACGGCGACCTTGCTTTGGCCGCCGACCTTCGTCCACATGCTGCGCGAGCCGTCGAGCACGATGATGGCCGATGAGGGCGTTGCTTGCGGCGGGGGAGCTTGCTGGCTTTGCGCGCTTACGCCGGTCGCACAGAGGAGGGCGATGGGCGCGAGCAAACGCCCAAGCCCGAACCCGCGCTTCCCTCCCATGGCGTACATTCCCGTCGGTCCCCCGAGCCGTTATACCCTGTCCGGCTCACCGCACACGCTAGCGAAAATCGGCCACGACTAAGGCCGATTTGGGGTAGTTGCGCGCCTCGGCGCATCTATTGAGGCGTTGTTTCCCAAGGCTTTTCGCGTTAGGGGAACGCGCCCCTCACCATGCCGGAAGCGCCATGACCAATCCGACGATCGATCATCTGCTGACCCGCCGCTCAGTTTCCGCCAATAGCCTTGGCGAACCGGGGCCGAGCGAAAGCGAGATCGGGCAGATGCTGACGGCCGCCGCGAGGGTGCCCGACCACAAGAAGCTGGTTCCCTGGCGCTTTCTCCTGTTTCAGGGGGAGGGACGGGCGGCGTTCGGCAAGATCCTCGCCGGGATTTGCCAGGCCGAGGAGAAGGACCCGAGCGCGTTCCGGCTCGAGACCGAATCCAACCGCTTCATGCGCGCGCCCCTCGTCATCGCCGTCATCTCGCGTGTGGTGAAGAACCCGGCGGCGCCGGAATGGGAGCAGGTGCTCTCCGCAGGCGCCGCGTGCCAGAATCTCCTGGTCGCCGCCACGGCGCTTGGCTACGGCGCGCAATGGATCACCGAGTGGTACGGCTACAGCCAGGGCGTGCGCGCCGCGCTGAAGCTCGCCGACAATGAGCGCGTGGCTGGCTTCGTCTATATCGGCACGGCGAAGGAGAAGCCGGACGAGCGGGAGCGGCCCTCGCTTGCCGACATCGCGCAGGCCTGGCGGCCTTAAGGCGAGACTCAGTAGTCGAACTGTTCCCGCAGGATGCGCTCGGCGAGGCTATGGCCTGGGTCGAACATCATGATGATGTCGACGTCGCTCGCTTCCCTGACCTCGACGGCGAGCACATCGCGAAACTCGGTGTTGTCGGCGACCGCGCTCACCGGGCGCTTCTCCGGCTCGAGCACCTCGATCAGGACCACGGCCTCGTTGGGCAGGATGGCGCCGCGCCAGCGCCGCGGCCGGAACGGGCTGATCGGGGTCAGCACCATCAGCGGCGCGTCGATGGGCAGGATCGGCCCATGCGCCGAGAGATTGTAGGCGGTGCTGCCGGCAGGGGTGGACACGAGCACGCCGTCGCAGATCAGCTCATCGAGCCGTACCCTGCCGTCGACGGAGATCCTGAGCTTCGCCGCCTGATAGATCTGGCGGAACAGCGAAACTTCGTTGATGGCGATGGCGCGGTGCTCGGCGCCCTTCTCGTCATAGGCGGTCATGCGCAAGGGATGGATGACGTTGATCTCGGCCTTCTCCAGCCGCTCGAGCAACTGATCCTCGCGATAGTCGTTGAGAAGGAAGCCGACCGATCCCCGGTTCATGCCGTAGATCGGGATGCGGTTGTTCAGGTAGCGATGCATGGTCTGGAGCATCTGCCCGTCGCCGCCGAGCGCCACGATGACATCGGCCTGTTCGGGCGACGCCTCGCCATAGCGGGCGACAAGCTCGCTGCGGGCCTGTTCGGCCTCCTTCATCTCGCTGGCGACGAAGGCGATGGTCTTGAAGCGGGGCATAATGGCGTCGATTGACTAGGACCTGACCAGAGCGGGCACTATAAAGGCCAGGGCCTTCCTTTATTGCAAGCCCGACGCTGACCTTGGGCGCATGGTGAATCGATGACCAAGGACGATTCCCCGGTTCTGGTTTACACGACGTTTGCGCGGCTCGACGACGCGAAGCGGGTCGGGGACGCGCTCGTCGCCGCGAGGCTAGCCGCCTGCGTCAACATCTTCCCGGGCATGATCTCCATCTATGAATGGAAGGGCGCCCGCGAGGTGGCCGACGAGGTCGCCATGATCATCAAGACGAGGCGCTCTCTCGCCGATGCCGTGCTGGCCGAGACCAAGCGCCTGCATCCATATGAATTGCCGGCGCTGCTCGTGCTGCCGACCGAAGGCGGCAGCGACGAATATTGCGGCTGGATCGTGGGCCAGACCGGATCCGGTTCATGAGCGGGCGAAGGTTTGTCCTCGCCATCGATCAGGGGACGACGAGCACCCGCGCCATTGTCTTCGATGAAGAGGGACGGCCTTGTGACTCGGCGCAGGTTCCGCTGACCCAGATCTATCCCGCTCCGGGCGAAGTCGAGCACGATCCCGAGGAAATCTGGCAGTCGGTGCTCAAGGCGGGGCGCGCCGCGCTCAAGGACATTGGCGCGCAGTCGGTCGCAGCGATCGGCATCACCAATCAGCGCGAGACGACGATCGTGTGGGAGCGCGCCACCGGCAAGCCGCTTGCCAATGCCATCGTGTGGCAGGACCGGCGCACCGCGCAGCATTGCGATGAGCTGAACGGCGAGGGCTGGGGCGCGCATGTCGAAGAGACGACGGGACTCGTGATCGATCCTTATTTCTCGGCGACAAAGCTCGCTTGGCTGCTGGCCAATGTGCCCGGACTTCAAGAGCGGGCGCGCAGAGGCGAGGTGTGCTTCGGCACGGTCGACAGCTTTCTCCTGTTCAAGCTGACCGGCGGCAAGGTTCATGCGATCGAAGCGAGCAACGCCGCCCGCACAATGCTCTACGACATCAGGTCTGGCACATGGGACGACAGGCTTCTCGACCGCCTCGCCATCCCGCGCGAAATTCTGCCGGAGCTTCGCGACAGCCAGTGCGACTTCGGGGTGACCGAAGCCGAGCATTTCGGCAGGGCGATCCCGATCAGAGGCATCGCCGGCGATCAGCAGGCTGCCGCCTACGGGCAGGCCTGCTTTCTCCCGGGCATGCTGAAGGCGACCTACGGCACCGGCTGCTTTCTGCTGGCCAATACCGGCGAGGCGAAAATCGCCTCGACCGCGCGCATGCTCGCGACCGTGTTTCATCAGCTTCAAGGCAAGCGCACCTTCGCGCTCGAGGGATCGATCTTCATGGCCGGCGCCACGGTGCAATGGCTTCGCGACAGCCTTGGCTTGATCGCGGACGCCGCGGAGAGCGAAGACCTTGCCCGCCGTGCCGATCCCAAATCCGGCGTCTATCTCGTCCCTGCCTTCCAGGGCCTCGGCGCGCCGCATTGGGATGCCGAGGCGCGCGCCGCGATCCTCGGGCTGACGCGTGCGGCCTCTGCCGCCGACATCGTGGCTGCAGGGCTCGAGGCGGTCGCCTTCCAGACCCGCGATCTGCTCGACGCCATGCGCAAGGACATGGCGCAAAGCTCCATTCCAAATTCCGCAAGCTTGCGGGTCGATGGCGGCATGACCGCCAATGCCTGGTTCCTCCAGAGGCTCGCCGACATTCTGGGCGAACGCGTCGAGGTCGCGCGCCATCCCGAGACCACGGCGCTCGGCGCTGCCTTCCTCGCCGGCCAGGCAAGCGGACTCTATGGGAGCCAGGAAGACCTACAGCGCGGCTGGGTGCCGTCGCGCGCCTTCGAGCCTGCGATGAGCGAGGCTGAGCGTGAGGCGCGCTACGGCGGTTGGCGCGATGCGCTCGCCAAGGTGAGGTCCAGGCTCTGATCCACCGCCGTTAAGGCTTTAGGAGTCCTTGCCGGGCACACTCCTCGGCAAAGGATTCGGGTTGTGAGCGTACTCAGTCTTCTCCGCAGCGTTAGCCCTGCCGGTCTTTACCCGCCATTGCGTTCGTCGTCCGGTCTTGCCGGGCACCGCACCGATCCGAGTGCGTTCGGTCTGCGTGCGGCCTATGCCAAGGGCCTCTGTCCCACTAGCGAGCGCGGCCAGCAGGCATGGTCGGCGCCGGGGACGCGCATGGTGCTCTTCATCGAGAACTTCCACATCGAGCCTGCCGTGCGCCGGCGCCTCGCACGCAAGGACTTGCGGGTCACCTTCGATCAGGACTTTGCCGCCGTCGTCGGAGCTTGCGCCGCGGCGAGCGCCGGCCGCATGGACGAAGCTCTCATCGCTTCATTCGTGGCGGCGTTTGACGCAGGGTTTGCCCACTCCGTCGAGATCTGGGACCGCTCCGGCGCTCTTGCCGGAGGCATTTTCGGTTTCGCCATCGGCAGGGTCTTCTTCACCGAGGGCTGCTTCGCCAGGGCGAGAGACGCCTCCAAGGTCGGGTTCGTTGCTCTCAACTGCCACTTGCAGCGCTGGGGCTATCTGATGAATGACGGCAAGCATCTCAGCGGCCGCTTATGCCAGCTCGGCTTTTTGCCGGTCCAGCGGGCGGCCTTTGACGCGCTGCTCGCCATGGCCTGCACAGGAACCGGGCAAGAAGGACGCTGGGCGGTCGATCAGACCCTTAACCTTGCCGCCTGGAATCCGAGGGCGATGAGCGCGTTGCACTAGTCTCCGGCGCCTTTATCGTATCGTCATACGACCGTCATAAGTGTATCCTCAAAGGCGCGTACCAGGGAGCAGGGAACTGCAATGACGATTGCTTCGATCGATTTTCAAATGTTGGCCAATGCGGGGTTTCCTCCGGTGCGCTATGCGGCCGGCGACGTGATCTTTGCCGAAGGCGACAAAGGCGACGCAATGTTCGTCGTGCGCACCGGCGAGGTCACCATCGAGCGCGGCGGCCGCGTCATGGAAACCCTGAGCGGCGGCGGTGTCTTCGGCGAGATGGCCTTGATCGACGGCTCGCCGCGAAGCGCCACGGTCCGGGCCAAGACCGACTGCGAAGTCGCGCCGATCAACGAGAAGACCTTCCTCTTCCTCGTGCACGAGACGCCGTTCTTCGCCATTGCCGTGATGCGTACGCTTGCCGACAGATTGCGGCGCATGGACGAAGGCGCCGCATAGCGAGCCTGCCTGCGCTTATTCCGCACGCGCCATTTTTGGCCTTTTATTTGCAGCGCCCCCCGGCCATGATCGGCCGGAGCCTCAACCCGTGAACATTCCGAACACCGTCCTTGGAATCGCTCGCTAATCTGGCGCTGCGGCGCCCGCGCAAGGCGGACTTGCCGAGCCTTGGGCGCGACGCTTTGGCGGGCGTCATCTCGGCGGTGGTGCAGATTGCGTATTGCATCTCCTTCAGCGCCCTGATCTTCCAGGGCGCGCTCGCCTCCGGCTTCTCCCTCGGTCTTGCCGCCATCATCATGGGCACCGTGGTGACGGGCATCGTGGTGGCGCTCACCTCGACCCTGTCGCCGGCCGATGCAGGCCCGGATACGCCAGCCATCGCCGTCATGAGCGTGCTCGCCGGCTCCATCGCCGCGGCGCTTGCCGCCAAAGGCGCCTCCACGCAAGCCATCATCCTCAACGTGATGGTCGGCATCTCGGTCAGCACGCTCTTCACCGGCATTCTCCTGTTCGGCCTCGGCGCGCTCAAGCTCGGCCAGTGGGTCAGGTTTATTCCCTATCCGGTGATCGCCGGCTTCCTTGCCGCCTCGGGCTGGCTCCTCATGACCGGCGGCGTCGAGGTCGTGACCCAGTCGAACCTCACGCTCTCTCCGGCGAGCTGGGCCATGCTCTACTCGCCGACCTACGGACCGCAGATCCTCGTCGGCCTCGCCTTCGCCCTGGCAATCGTGCTCATCGGGCGCGTGGTGCCGGATTATCTGTCTCTGCCGGTCGCCTTCATCAGCTTCCTCGTGGTCGTGAATGTCATCCTGTTCGGCTTCGTCCAGGACGAGGGGGTGCGCAGCGCTTGGTTCCTGCCGAGCATCGGACAGCTCACGCTGTGGTGGCCGATCTCGGCGGTGATGCAGCATGAGGTCGATTGGGGCGTGCTGGCGGAGTCGAGCGCTGAAATTGGCGCGGTGTGCGGCATCACTGCGATCTCCATGCTGCTCGACGTGTCGAGCCTCGAGGTCGCGCGTCAGAAATCCGCAGACCTCGACAAGGAGTTCCGCACCAACGGCTTTGCCAACATCCTCGCCGCCGTGGCCGGCGGCGCCGGCGGCAATCTTTCGCTGAACGGCGCGCTGCTGATCGAGAAGTCGGGCGCCGTGGGCCGGCTCGGCGGCGTCTTTGCCGCGCTTGTCTGCGCCGTGGTGCTGTTTGCCGGCGCCGATGTCGGCGCCATGGTGCCGAAGGCGATCCTGATGGGGATGCTCGCCTATCTCGGCGCGACCATCCTCGCCGAGACGCTGCGCTCGCCGGCGCAAAGCTCCTTGGCCGAGTGGGGCTTGGCCGGCGCCATCATGCTGGTGATCGTCAATTTCGGATATCTCATGGGCGTGGTGCTCGGCGTGATCGGCGCCTGCCTCATGTTCGCTCTGAGCTATAGCCGAATCGGCGTGATCCGGCGTCACCTCACGCGCGCCGACTTCTCCAGCAATGTCGAGCGCGCGCCGGAGCAAACCCGATTGCTGCGGGAAGAGGGCGTGCGCCTGCATGTGTTCTGGCTTTCGGGCTTTATCTTCTTCGGCTCGTCCAACGGGCTGTTCGAGCGCATCAGGCGGGTGATCGATTCCCAGGACGAGAAGCCAGTCGGCTATGTCGTGCTCGATTTCAGCGCGGTGCCGGGGCTCGATACCTCGGCGGTGTTGAGCCTCGTCAAGCTTCGCAACTATTGCAACGAGCACACCGTGATCCTGGTCTTCTCGGGGCTGACCGAGGTGATGCGGGCAAGCTTCCAGAAGGCAGGCTTCTTCACGAGCGGGCAGCCGCATCAAGTCTTCGCCACCCGCAACGAGGCGATCGAATGGTGCGAAGACATGCTGCTCATGTATCACGAGGTGGGCGAGGCCTCGGTCCATAGCTTCGAGAGCTGGCTCACGCAGGAGCTTGGCGGGGCGGCCGACATGTCGCGGATCACGCCCTATCTCGAGCGCCACGAGTTGAACGTGGGCGAAGCCCTGTTCAAGCAAGGCGAGCCGCCGGATTCGGTCGAGATCCTCGCTTCTGGCTGCGTCGCCATCACCATCAAGGACGAGCAGGGGCGTCCGATCAGGCTCCGCCGCATGATGGGTTACACCGTCGTCGGCGAGATGGGCTTCTACCGGCAGGTGCCGCGCACCGCGACGGTGATCGCCGAGGAGCCGAGCGTCGTCTACCGGCTGACCCGGGACTCCTTCGACAAGATGCAGGCGCAAGACCCGACCGCTGCCTCGGTGTTCCACAAGCTGATCATCAGGCTCCTGTCCGACCGGCTCGAATTCGCCAATCGCGAGATCTCGGCGCTGCTCTAGGCTCGTCCCCGCTACACCGCAAACGCGATGAGCACGGCGACGATCAGGAGATAGGTCAGGCCGTGCACCAGCTGGTCGGTGCCGAGCGCAAACCAGAAGCATCGGTCCTGTGCGGTCCAGCCATTGCGGTGGGTAATCTGCTCTTTCAGCCAATCGATATGATAGTGCAGCACGAACTCGGCTCCAGCGATGCCGAGCACGAGCAGGAGCGAAGCGGGCGCGATCACGAGATAGACGAGCGGCGTCAGCGCGACATGGATGGCGCTGTGGAGAATGCCGCCCGGATGGCCGTAATGACCCTTGTTCAGGTATTGATATGTGCTCTGCAGATAGAAATCGGCGACCGCATGCTTGAGCATGAGGACAGCGACCGCGACGAGGACGACGCAGGGCGAGCTGGGGCATGGGCTACTTGCCGAGGGCTTCTGCGGTCCCGTCCCAGTCGGGCGGGGGAGGGTTCTGCCGGAAGAAGGCGATGCGCTCGCGGTAGAGTGCGTAGAGTTGGTGGAGGCCCGCGGTGTTGATCCTGTCGCAGTCGCGGCGGAGCGTCTCGGCCGCGTCCCAATCCTTGGCGCGATAGCGTTCCAGGAACTCGGCGTGACGGGCGGAGAAATCGTTGAAGGTGCGCGACTGCTTGAATGCGCCATCGCCGAGTAGGGCAAAGATGCGGGTGGCTTCGCTCTTGCCCTTCACCTTCAAGAGATCGAGCTCGAGGAAGGCGAAGTCGGGCGCCCGCGCCGTGGTCGATTCGCCGACGATGGTGCCGACGTCGTAGGTCTTCGACTGGCCTTCGAGCCGCGAGGCGATATTGACGTTGTCGCCGATCACCGAATAGTCGAAGCGCGTCTCAGAGCCGAGATTGCCGACGCAGCAAACGCCGGTGTTCAGCCCGATGCCGATCTTCACCGGACTGAAGGGACGGCCCTTGGCTTCCGCCTCCTTGCGCCAATTTTCGTTCAGTCCCGGCATTTGCTGCATGATGCGCAAGGCCGCGCTACAGGCATGAGTGGCATGCTCGCTATCGTCGAGCGGCGCGTTCCAGAAGGCCATCACGGCATCGCCCATGAATTTGTCGATGGTGCCCTGCTCGTCAAGGATGATCCTGCTCAGCGGCGTGAACAGGCTATTTAGAAAATAGGTGAGCTCCTCGGCGTCAAGGCCCTCGGATATCCCGGTAAAGCCGCGCACGTCGCTGAACAGCAGCGTCATGTCGCGCGTTTCGCCGCCAAGCTTGAGCTTCGAGGGGTCGTCGGCCAGCCGCTCCACCAAGGCAGGCGCCATGTAGTGGCCGAAGGCATGGCGGACGCGGTTGCGCTCTCGCTCGGTGCGCAGGAACACAAACAGCGTTCCGGCGAGGTAGACGGCGGTGAGCGCAATCGCCGGGTAGATCGGATCGACCAGCCAGCCCAAGGCATCGAAAGCGTACCAGGACACGCCGATGACGGTCGCGACGGCGATGCCGCCAACCACGGCGCTGCCCGCTGCACCAAGGCGATAGATCAGGAGGGCGATGAGCACGCCAAGCGCCAGGATATAGAGAAGCTCGGCCGGCGTGGCGAAGTCCGGCCGCTGGAGGAAGGAGCCCTGCAGGATCTGCTCCACGGCCTGCGCGTGCAACTCGACGCCGGGTACCGCGGCTTCCAGCGGCGTCGCGCGAAGGTCGAGCAGGCCCGCGGCACTCGTGCCGATGATGGCGAGGCGGCCTTCGATCTCGTCCTTGCCGATGTCGCCGTTCAACACGCGCCAGGCGGGAAGATAACGCTCCTTGGCCTGCTTGGTGAACCTGATCCACATCTCACCGTCTGCTTCGGTCGGAACCTCGTAGTCGCCGATGCGGACTTTGACGATGCCGGTCTTCTCGCCGAACGCCTTCTCGCTGCTCGCGCCGGACGACTTGACGACATAGGTCGTGGCGCCTTGCGCAAGCCGCAGCAAGTCGGCGGCGAAGGAGGGATAGAGCTCGCCGCCGACCTGAACCAGCATGGGCAGGCGGCGGATGATCTGGTCGTGCTCGGGCAGCCAGTTGAGTGAGCCTGCGCCCGCCGCCTTGTCCTGTAGTTCCGGCAGGCTTGCCGCGGCGCCGGAAAATGCCGGGGCGAACAGGCGCGGGTCGTCGCCGCCATGGGCGAAACCGGCCTTCGCTTGCGGGATCGAGCCGCCTTGCGGCGTGGCGATGAAGCCGAGCACGACGGCGCTTTGCCCGATGGCTTCGGCCAGGACCTGATCGTTGGAGGGAAGCTTCTCGACCTCCTCGCGGAGACCGGCAAGGACGTCGGATTGCGGCCAGAAACGCAAGGCATTGGCCGGCGACATGCGGTCCGGCTCGGGGAACACTATGTCGAAGCCGACAGCCGCGGCGCCATTGTCGGAGAGCTTCTTCACGAGCTCGGCAAGTACGGTGCGCGGCCAGGGCCATTGTCCGACGCGCTTCAGCGACTCCTCGTCGACGTCGACGATGCGCAACGGCAGGCGGGGGTCGTACTGGCGCGGACTGATCTGCTGATAGGTATCGAACACGAGGGCCCGCAAGCGCGCCACCGGGCTCGGATCCCAGATCCGCAAGGCGAGCGCCGCTGCAATCACTGCCCCGACGATAAGGGCATAGAGCAGACGAGGACCCATCACTGTCGGCAAACCCCGCGATACGTTAACAGCCGATCCGCGCCGGCCCGGCGCGGCGGTTGAAGCCTAGTCGATGGCGTCCACGGGCCTCAATGTCAAATGGCCATTGGGGGAGCGGCAATAGCGCGTTATTTGCAAGGCAAGGTAGCATTGAACGGAAGGGCAGAATGAACTAGGAAGCGCAGACATTCTCAAGCCCAAAACGTCAATCCGGGAGCGTTTCAGTGAACATTTCGATGATTGGGGCAGGCTATGTCGGCCTGGTCTCCGCCGCTTGCTTTTCCGAGTTCGGCTGGACGGTCACTTGCGTCGACAAAGACCCGAGCAAGATCGAGGCTCTGCGCCAGGGTGGCGTGCCGATCTACGAGCCTCGCCTCGACGAGCTTCTGCACCGGAATTTGCGCATGGGGCGCATCACCTTCGCGTCGGATCTCGCCTCATCCGTCGGCGATGCCGATCTCGTGTTTCTCGCCGTCGGCACGCCGATGCGCCGCGGTGATGGACACGCCGATCTCAGCTTCGTGTTTCAGGCGGTCGAGGAGCTTGCTCCCCATCTCAAAGGCTTCACCGTCATCTGCACCAAATCGACGGTGCCGGTCGGCACCAGCCGGGAGATCGAACGGCGACTCAAGTTGCTTCGTCCCGACGCCGATTTCGCGGTCTGCTCCAATCCGGAATTCTTGCGCGAAGGCTCGGCCATCTACGACTTCATGCATCCGGACCGCGTGCTGGTGGGCTGCGACAACGAGCGGGCGCAGGATCTCATGGAGCGGCTGTACAAGCCACTCGCCTTACGCAACGCGCCGGTGATGTTCGTGAGCCGGGAATCCGCCGAGCTCGCCAAATATGCCGCCAACGCCTTTCTCGCCATGAAGATCAGCTTCATCAACGAGGTTGCCGATCTATGCGAGGCGGCCGGCGCCAATGTGCAGGAGGTGGCGACCGCCATCGGCGCCGACCGGCGCATCGGCGACAAGTTCCTGCATCCTGGCCCGGGCTATGGCGGTTCCTGCTTTCCCAAGGATGTGGCGGCGCTGATCCGCACCGCGCGCGAGGCGCGCTCGCCGCTGTCGCTGATCGAGCAGGTGCAGACGGTGAACAACGAGCGGAAGATCGCCATGGCAAGCCGCATCGAGCGCGCCGCTGGCGGCACGCTCGCCGGCAAGGCGATCGCCGTGCTCGGCATCACCTTCAAGCCTGACACCGACGACGTGCGCGACGCCCCGAGCCTCACGCTCGTTCCCATGCTCCAGGAGAAGGGAGCCTCGGTGAGGGTCTACGACCCGCATGCCGGCGAGACCGCAGGCGAGCTGTTGCCTGGAGTGACCTGGTGCGGCAGCGCGCTCGAGGCCGTCGACAAGGCCGATGTCGCCGTGGTGGTCACCGAGTGGAACGAGTTCCGGGCGCTCGATCTCGACACCGTCAAGGAGCGCATGCGCGGCGACGTGCTGGTCGATCTCCGCAACATCTACCTGCCGGCGCAGGCGCGCGCGGCTGGGTTCAGCTACACCAGCATCGGGCGCTAGCGCTCGCCCCTATTGGGGCCAGGCGGCGGAGGGGAAGGCGCGCTGTAGCTCGCGTATTTCGTCGCTGCCATGATCTTCACGAGGCTGCGCGCGAGGCCGCACGGCTTGCACGGGCGGAGCCTTGCGCGGGGCGGCCCGCACGGCCTTGCGCGGCGGAGCCTGCTTCTTCGGAGCGGCCACCGGCCGCTGTTTGACCCGCGGTGGGACAGCCTTCTCGATCGGGCAGTGGGTTCCCTTCCAGTCCTTCAGGGCATCGAGGCTTGCCTGTTGCGGCTCGTCGAGCGGAAGGTCGAACTTTGCGTGGCGGTTGAAGCGGTCGAGCGCGAGCCGCGAGCGCGTGCCCCAATTGCCGTTGATGCTGCCGAAATAGCAGCCGAGCTTCGCAAGCTCGACGAGCATGTCTTGCGCGAGCTGCTCGCGCGTGGCGCTCTCGGGCAACGGCGCCTCGGAGGTCTTTTCAGTTTCAGGCGCGGGCTCTTCGGTGTCCTTGCTTTCGGTGGCGGCGACCTTGGTGCCGTCCTCGGGCGGCGAGGCATCCGGCGCCGGCGATGGCGGAGTCGATGCGGAAGTCTCGGTTGGGGCCGGGGCGGCGCCCTTGGCTGGCTCAACGCCACTCTTGGCCGGCTCGACGCCGACCACACGGCTGGTCGTGCCGGAGTCTGCGGCGGCCGACTGCGGGGGTGCCGGCTCTGCTGTCTTTGTCTCTGCCTCGAGCCGCTTCTGGAGCACTGCGAGCTGCTCCTGCTGTGACTTGAGGAGCGCCCCCTGGTCCTCCTGAAGCTTGGCGATCTGCTCGCGGAGAACGGCGATCTCGTCGGAGCCGGACGAGGCCTTGTCCGCGGTCGCTTGCGGCTTCGGCTTGAAGAAGAATTGACCTGTGAGTGAAGCGCTCTCGAAGGGCCGCTGTTTGCCGCTGGTCTCGCTCAACACATCGTTGCGCACGGCGATCATCACGTCGCTGATGCTCGCACCCTCGGTATCGATGTGGCGGAGAAGCGCCCCGGTGAAGGGACTGTTGCGGCCGGTGCCGTCGAGCGCGACTTTGCCGGGCTCGGTGGCGTAGACGATCATCATGCTTGCCGCGGCTTCGACGCGGGCGAGCCCGCGCCCGACGTCGAGAGACCGGCCGACTTGCGCGAGATTGGCGGCAAGCGGGTTGTCGCGGCAGGCATCGAGGAAGACGATGCTGGTCGAGGCGTTCCGCACCATGTTCTTGAGCACGAGGTCGAGCTGGACGGCTTCGAAATCGAGATCGGATTCGGATTTGAGTTGCGCATCGATCGGCGCGAGGAAGTTCCGCTGGTCGACCTGCAGACCGTGGCCGGCATAATAGAAGAGGCCGACATCGGCGCCGCTCAGCGCCTCGGCGAAGGCCCTGATGCGCTTCTCCATGTCGCGTTTGCCGAGGTCGATGCCTTCGACCACCTCGAAGCCGAGCGCTTTCAGCTTGGCGGCGACGTCGGCGGCGTCATTGCTCGGATTGGTGAGGCGCGGGACGTTCTCATAGGCCGAGTTGCCGATGACGAGCGCGACGCGCTTGTCCGCCGCAGCAGGCGCGATGCCGGCGAGCAGGGCCGCGAGGGCGAACAGGCTGGCAGCGAAATGCTTGAGCATGGAGGCCTCCATGAACTCGGAAAGGCGGTAGCAGGCTAAATCCCTGCCTCCCCTCTAGGCCGTGTCCCATGAACCGTGGCTGAACGGCATCGTCATCCGTCGCCTGGCCTAAATTACGGCAGCGCGTGCGCCGGGGGAAGGGCAGTCAATTTCAAGTTGGCGAGAGCGCCTTCTTCTTGGTCTCCGTCGTCATGGTGCGGCCGCCTTTGCCCTTGCGCCAGGACTTCAGCTCTGTATTGGCCATGGCGCCGAAACCCCGCAACAGCCGCCGGGCCAGCCGGCGGTAGGCGTAGTAATTGGCTTCGAGCCGGTGCCGCTCGCTCTTCACGTAGGAGGTCTGCGAAGCGTGATCGTGCCCTTGAGCCTTCAAGGCGCGGAACCAGGCCGCGCGCTCGTGTCCTTCGTTGGCGGCGATGAGGAAGCTCGCGACCAGTTTCGACTGATCGTCGGCGAGCCGCCAGATGCTGCCATTGGCCTGGATGAGACCGACGGCGAAGAAATCGTCGCGCTCGGGATGGAACACATTGGCAAAGAGGCGTAAGCGGCCGTCGGCGTCGAAGACCAGGTCGTTGTCGATGAGGGGAAGAGCGATCTCGTAGCCAGTGGCATAGACGAGGAGATCGGCTTCGACCTCGGTGCCGTCGGCAAAACACACTTTGCGGCCCTTGAGCTCGGTGATCTCGGGTTTGATGCCGATGCGGCCGTGGGCGGCAAGCTGCGGCAGCACCGTGTTCATGGTTGGATGGGTATCCATGATGCGATGCTCGGGCTCGGGCAGCCCGTAGCGCGCATTGGCCCCGACCATGAGCTTGTGCCAGAGGGTGTACATGATATTCCGCAAGCCCCGCGGCATCGGCATCTTCTCGCAGAAATTGACGATGCCGTCGGTCGGCCGGCCAAGCATGAATTTCGGCACGAAATAGGTGCCGCGGCGCATGCTCTGATAGACGGCGCGCGACACGCTCGTCGCGTCGACGACGATATCGCAGGCCGAGTTGCCGGCGCCGACCACGACCACGACCTTGTCGACGAGCTGCTTGACGCTGCGATAGTCGCGCGAATGCATGATCTCGCCGGTGAACTTGCCCGGGATCTTCGGAAAGCGCGGGACGTCGTGATGACCGGTGGCGATCACCAGCGCTCGATAGAGGCGGGGCCGCGCGCCGGCGATGCGGACGAGCCAGCCTTCATCGGTCCGCTCGACGCGCTCGACCGCGGTGTTGAATTGGATGCGGTCGAGGATACCGAAGTTCTGCGCATAGTCGCGCATATAGGCGAGCGCTTCGCGATGCGAGGGGTAGGTCGGATACTCTTCGGGCATCGGGTAATCCTCGAAGCCCGTGTATTTGCGGGAAGAGACGAGATAGGTGGTGTCGTAGACGACGCCCGTTCCCGTGGTCTCGTTCCACAGTCCTCCGATGTCGTTCTCCCGCTCGAGGCAGTCGAATGGGATGCCCCGCTCTGCGAACGTCTTGGCGGCCGCCAATCCAGACGATCCCGCACCGATAATGCAGACTTTGTCGGTTTCGTTTTTGATGTCGGTCGATTGCATGTCCATCGAAGCGAAATCCTGTCTTGACTCGAATTTTTGGTCAAATGCCTAACAAACAGCCACGCTGCCTCGTGGGTAATCCACCGCTAATCCACTGTGGGAACTATGTGACATATAACGACATTCATGACTTGTACTCGCAAAAACCTTTGGAGCCGACTCACCTTGAGACTAGATTCTTTATGGAAAACAACTCAGTGCAGTGGGGGGCTCTCGATGCGTCTTCCAGTACTGATAATTGCAGCTATCCTGGGGTTGGGGCTGTTTTGCGGCAGCGCTTTAGCCAAGCAACTCTGGCTTCCAACCATTGACAATCCGTATTGCGCGATCACGACGTACCTGCTGCCGGACCTTCCGGAACAGGCGCTGTCCACGGTGGACAACGACCATCCGATCATCGTCGTGAGCGCCATGACCATGGCCCAATCGTCGGCCTATGGGCGGTTCCTGATGGCGCATGAATGCAGCCACCACACCCTCGGCCATGTCGCCGTTTATAAGCGGGAACTCGGCCATCTCGGCCCGCAGCCCTTCTTCTACATCGCGCCGCAGCTCCGGCATATGGAACTCGATGCCGACTGCAACGCGGTGCGGATGCTTAAGATCAAGAACGAGCCCGACACCATCGAGGCCGCGCGGCTCGTGATGCTGAAATTCGGCGGAAAGCCCACCGGCGCCTATTACCCGACCGGCGTCGAGCGGGCCAATAACATCGCCAAATGCGCCGCCCGATATTGAGCGCGGACATCGAAGCCGAATAGCGCCGGCTACCTCCTTACAGCCCTGACTTGGAACAACTTTCCGCGAGAGCTGCCGCGAGCTGCTGGCAACGCCCCCCCAAGCCTATGCTATGCTGGCCTCCTTGTGCGCTCGTGACGACATGACAAAGGCAAGGTTGAGGATCGCTCCTGCCGCCGGCAGGCTGGCAACGCTGGCGCTCGCTCTCTTCGCGACTTGCGCCGCGGTGAGCGCTCAGGCCGCGCCGGCCGAAGGCCTGCTTCGCGTCTGCGCCGATCCAATGAACATGCCGTTCTCCAACGAGAAGGGCGAGGGCTTCGAGAACAAGCTCGTCGAGCTCATCGCCGACAAGCTCCAACTCCAGGTCAAATATACTTGGCTGCCGCAGGTCGTGGGCCATGTCGCCACGCTGCCCGACGACAGCGAATGCGACATCCTGATGGGCTATGCGCAAGGCACCGGCCTGATCGTGGACACCAATCCCTACTACCGGACCTCTTATGTTCTGATCTACCGGCAGGACGATAAGAGTCTTGCCGGCGTAGAGAGCCTCGCCGACGAGCGCCTGAAGAGCAAGACGATCGGCATCCTCGCCCGCACTCCGCCGGTCAGCAACATGGCGATCAACGGCCTGATGGCGAATGCCAAAGCCTTCGAGACGGAGGACCGCACACCTGCGAGCGCGGCCGCCGACGTGATCGCGGCGATCGCGTCAGGCGAGATCGACGCCGGCATCTTGTGGGGACCGCTCGGCGGCTACTACGCGCAAAGCGCCAAGGTGCCGCTCGCGCTCGTTCCATTGGTGAAGGAGAAGGCGGGACCGGCGACGATCTACGGCATCACCATGGGCGTCCGCCCCAACGAGCCGGAATGGAAGCATAGGCTGAACAAGCTGATCGCCCAGAACCAGCCGGCCATCAACGCCATGATGAGCGAGTACAACGTGCCGCTGCTCGACGAGAACGGCAATCTGATCAAGAGCACGGCGGAGCGATAGCGGCACTCGCGCGCTGCCGCGCAGCTACATCTTGCACTTGCTCTCAGGCTCGTCGATGCCGAGCGTATCGGCCTCGATCTCGGGGTGGCTCGCGTGCTGGAAGCCGCGCTGCGGGGAAATCGAGACGGGGACCTTGTCGGTGGCGATGAGGATCGGCTGGCGGAACTGCCCGTCCCAGGCGCGATATTGCTGCTTGATGCCCTTGAAGGGGGCGAGCTGGAGCTCTGGACCATGGATGAAGGAAGAGACCTTGGCGACGTCGCCGCCAGGGTTACGGCTTACCGCCTCGCCGATGGTGCGCGCGGCGACATAGGCCTGATAGTCGATCGGCAGCATCAGGCGCTTGAAGTCCTTCTCGAAATTGTTGTTGGCCTGGGTCGCGCCCCATTTCTCATGGCCCGGGCTCCAGGTGGTGGCGATCAGCCCGGTCGTGCCGGCAACCGGTCGGGCGTCGCCGCCGCCGCGATAGGGCATGAACGGACCGAATGACTGATCCTCGTCGGCGACGACGATGATCTGATAGTCGACGTTCGCGGCATGCGCCCCATCGAGGCTCGCCTGCTTGCCCGGAGGGATGACGCCGACATCGTCGCGCCTGCCGCCTGACACGTCCTTGTACTCACGCGTGTCGACGATATTGGCGCCGAAGCGCTGCGCTGCGCGCCTGACCGCATCGGCATAAGCGAGGTCTGCTTCCGTCGAGCCATGCACCAGAAGCCAGTTGGTCCATTTCTTGATCACGAGATATTGGGCAAGCGCGTCAGCCAGCATGTAGCGGTCGGGCACCACATGCATGACGTTGGCGCGGCAATTCTCCTGCCTCAGCGAGACGTCGGTGGCGCTGACGTTGAAAAGGAGAACGTCCTTGTCCTTGGCCGCGTCTGCGAGCTTGAGCAGCGTGGCGGCGGAGGCGTCGACCACGAAATAGCGATGCCCGCTGTCATAGAGCTTCTGCATCGCCTCGACCGCCTCGTCGGGCGAGGAGACGGTGCTGACATCGAGGCTATAGAAATCGCCAAGGAAGCGGCCGCCGGCATTGTTCTCCTCGATCGCCATCTTGGCCCCGGCTACGCCGGCGTCCTTTGGCTCGACATCGAGACGCGAAGCGGGGAGCGGATGCTCGACCATCTCGCGGATGTAGCCGATAGGCACCGGGCGCAAAGGCGGCGCTTGCTGCATCGGCACCACGAAGCCGCCTTCGCGTTCTTTGCTAAAACCGGGCTTTTGCTCGTCGGCGGCAAAGGCAAGCGAGCTCGCCGATACGACCAGGGCAAAGAGGCTCAGTCTGAACGGGACGCGGAGAAAAGGGGCGATCTGCATGGGTTTGCGAAGGCCTGAAGCGGGGGTCTCACCCATGGTAGCGATAAAAAAACAGGCATTGCAAGGTGGAAACCTAGGCAGGAAGATTTGGAAGCATCAATTGCCAGGATCATTGGCGCCGGCGCCAAGAAGCGAAGAGGCGCGCGAAAAAGACGGCCCGGTTCAAAGCCGGGCCGCTGCATCTCAAGCTTCAGTACGCGAGGGCTATTCCGCAGGCACCAGCGGGCGCTGCTTCCGGCTTGGCCGCGCCCGGCACGTTGCGCGGGTTGCGATAGACGAAGGCCGGCGGGGGCTTGTGAGCCTCGGCGCGGGCGAGCGCGACCATCTCACCGTGATAGGGCGAGAGCGCGCAGGCAGGGTCGGTGTTGCGTGGATCGCCGGAGATGGCCATGGCCTGGCAGCGGCATCCGCCGAAATCGATATCCTTGAAGGCACAGGAGCGGCAGGGCTCCTTCATCCAGGAGGTGCCGCGGAAGGCGTTGAACGCATCGGAGTTCAGCCAGATATCGCGGAGCGGCCTGTCCTTCACGTTGTCGAAGCTCAGGAACTTGATGCTCTCGGCGGCGTGGCAGGGAAGCACCTTGCCTGACGGGGTGATGTTCATGAAGCCTTTGCCCCAGCCGCCCATGCAGGGCTTCGGGCGTTTGGCGTAATAATCCGGCACCACCATGTCGATGGTGAGCACGCCTTTCAGCCGCTCGCGCTCGCGCTCGACGAGCTCAATCGACGCGAGAGTGTCTTCATAGGTCGGGATCAGCGCCGCGCGGTTGAGATAGGCCCAGCCGTAATATTGGGCATGGGCGATTTCGAGCCGCTGGGCGCCGAGCTTCACGGCAAGCTCGATGTAGCGCGGCACGTTGTGGATGTTGTGCCGGTGAATCGGCGCGTTGATGGTGAGCGGCAGACCAAGTTCCGAGACCCAGCCTGCGACTTCGAGCTTCTTTGTGAGGCCCTTGGGATAGGCGCTGATGCGCTCGGCATTCTCCTCGTCCACGTCCTGGAAGGAGATCTGCACATGATCGAGGCCGAGCTTCTGTAGCCCTTCGAGCCTCGGACGGTTGAGCGTCACCGCCGCCGTGATCAGATTGGTATAGAGCCCGGCCTTTGCCGCGGCCTCGACGATCTGCTCGAGATCCTTGCGCGCGGTGGGCTCGCCGCCGGAGAGATGCACTTGCAGGATGCCCATCTCGCCGGCTTGCGTCATCGCCGAGCACCATTCCTCGGTGGTCAGCTCCTTGTTGACGCGCTCAAGCTCGAGGGGGTTGGAGCAATAGGAGCATTGCAGAGGACAGCGATGGGTGAGCTCGGCGAGGAGCCCCACCGGAGCGAGCGCGCACAACGCTTCGCTCGTGCCAACCACGCCTTCGGTCGGCTCGTCGTCAACGACAAGCGTCTCGAAATGTGCCTTACCGTCGTCCATCCTTGTCGGGCTCATGCTTTTATATATCCCTTGTCCGCCAGCCCTTGCAGCAGCTCCAACACGTCCTTGCGGATCACGTCGACCGGTGCTGCGTAGTCCTTGGCCAGCGTCTCGGTTATTTCCTCCACGGTTCTCTTGCCGTCGCAGAGCTTGAGCACTGCGACGGCAGTTTCGTCAGGCGTCAGAATGCGCTCTGGCGCCAGAAGTACCCACCGGCCACGCCCCGCGTCGTGGCGGAGCTTCAGATAGGCCGGCAAAAAAGGCCGCGTCTCCCCTTGAACGATCAACCGTCCAGGGGACGTCGTATCTGCCATCATGCTTTTTCCGGCACAAAAGCTCCCGGCGGAATCATGCCTGGGTCGTAATAAGCCAAATAGAGCGCATCGAGCTGCGACCACAGGACGTTACATTTGAATCTCAGAGCGTCGAGCGCCGCGCTTTGCGCCTCGGGCGTGCGGGCGTTCCGCTTCACATAATCCAGGGCGTAGTCGGCGTCGCGCGGCGCCTGGGTCAGCCGGCGCTTGAAATATTGCATCACGTCGTCGCTGATGAAGTCGTAGTTCTCCAGCATGCCCGAGATGCGCTCTTTGTGAATCTTCGGCGCGAACAGCTCGGTCAACGAGGAGGCGATCGCCTCGACCAGGGTCTTCTCGCGCACGAAATTGACGTAGGCCTCGACGGCGAACTTGGTCGCGGGCAGGGCGCCCTTCCTCGACACGACGTAGTCGCGATCAAGCCCGAGCCCGTCGGTCAGAACGAGCCAGCGCTCGATGCCGCCTTCTTCCTCGCCGTGACCGTCATGGTCGAGAATGCGGTGGACCCAATCGCGCCTGATCTCACGGTCGTGACAGCGGCTCATCAACGCCGCGTCCTTCCGCGGCACGGCGGATTGATAGCAATAGCGGTTGAGCGCCCAGGCCTGGACTTGGCCCTTGTTCAACTTGCCTCCATGCAGAAGGGCATGAAAGGGATGCTTGTCGTGATAGCGCTCGGCGCCGATGGCGCGGAGCTCCTGCTCAAGTTCCTCGGGACTCATGATCTTGGTCACGGCCTAATCCTCACCTCTACCAGATGCCTAAAGAGGAACATCAAGTAACCCACCGCGCTTCTCTCCGGTTTGACGCGCATCAACATCGCTCCGGACTGAGATCATAAATCGGAATAACCGCCTCGACTTGCGCGGCTAGACAGCCGGCCCGAGCATAACATGGTGAGTCTCGATGAGAGTGTCATGACCCATTCATGAAAGCTGGGTTGATGCCACATTAAGAAATTCTGAACGGGGAACCAGTCTACCACAGGGCTCAGCGCGGAAAGGTCCCCAAATGCGAACGGCGGCCCAGCTTCCGCCGGACCGCCGTTCCAACTTCCGAGGATGAATGAGGACGGATTAGGCGCGATCCAGCTCCGCCGGCAGGTAGCTCGTTACCTCCATGCCGGACTCCGTCTCCTCAACCGTCGGCTTGTGCCACTCACGCATTTAGCTCTCCCTTTTTCAGGCTCAAGCGTCTGACCCCGCGCAACCATGGACTTAACTTAACCGGTTGGCCGCGCGAGGCGTTGCCCTTCTATTTGGGCTGCCGCCGTGATAAGTTCAAATCGTATTTCCTTATTTAGGCATAAGTTCTGATTATCGCTCCATAAGCGGCCCTTATCACCATGGTGACCTTGCGGCAGCTGCGTTATTTGGAGGCACTGGCGGATACGCTACATTTCGGCCAGGCGGCGGAGGCCTGCGCTGTCACCCAGCCGGCCCTCAGCATGCAGATCAAGGAAATGGAGGACGATCTCCAAGTCAGCCTCATCGAGCGGCGAAAGTCGGGGATCGAGCTGACCGAGCAGGGCGAGGAGATCGTCAGGCGCGGGCGCACCATCCTTGCCTCGGTGCGCGACCTGCTCGACTACGCCAAGCATCGCGAGCGGGTGCTCACGGGGGCGCTGAAGCTTGGAGCCATCCCATCGATCGCGCCCTATCTCTTGCCCACGGCGCTGCCCGAGCTGCAACGGCGTTTCCCCGACCTCACCTTGCATCTCCGCGAGACTATCACCGAGACGCTGGTGCGGGAGCTCGTCAGCGGCGACCTCGACGTCATCCTGGTCGCGCTGCCGATCGACGAGCACGAGGTCGAGACGCTCCATCTGTTCGACGACAAGTTCGTGCTCGCGTCCCGCGCCATCAAGGGAAAACGGCCTAAGGCCGCCGACATGTTGACGCACGAGCGGCTGCTTCTCTTGGAGGAAGGTCATTGCCTGCGCGACCAGGCGCTGTCCTTTTGCCGCCTGGTGACGCCGGAGGCGCGCGAGAGTTTCGGTGCCTCGAGCCTCGCCACCATCGTGCAGATGGTGGCCCATGGCTATGGCATCACCCTCCTGCCGGAGATGGCGGTGGAGAGCGAGGTGCATCGGCGCACCGACATCCGCCTCCTGCATTTCGCGGCGCCAGAGCCCAAACGCGAGATCGGGCTTGCCTGGCGCAAGACCTCTCCGCGCAAGGCAGACTTTCATGCCTTCGCGACGCTTCTCAAGGATGTGACGCGCCGCCACGCCAAATCCTGATCGCGGGGGTCAGGGCGAGGGGGTTGAGGTGCTTCCCGTGGTCGCCGGTCCGCCGTCGGTAACGCGGAAGGATGAGCGGAAGCGCTCGGCGTCCTCGCTTGTGGCGTGGCCGCGCGGGCCGGCGGAGACCAGCATGTAGATGCGGTCGCCGGCAGGAACGATGCTCACGAGATGATTGACCTTGCCCTTGCCGTCGTCGGTGATGGCCTCGAAGCCGTCGCGGCCGGCGATGGTCTTGGGGCCGCGCTTGCGCACCTTCGACTCACTCTCCTTGGCATAAGCCGACACCATCTTGACGTAGAGGGAGTCTCCCGCAGGGTTCGGCGCCTTGCCTGCGGGATATTCGAGCACCACGAGGCGGTAGACCGTGTCGTCGCCCTCGTAGGCTTCGAAGTTGTAGCGAATGAGCGGGTTCTGTCCGGCGACCGAGCTGCTCGTTGCTTTGGGTGTCGTCGGGAAGGCGATCTCAAATCCGCGCTCCGGCGACCGGAAGGCCGGCCATTGCGGCGCTTCCTGCACGGCCAGCGTGTCGGTCTTTGTCTCTTGGGCAAGCGCGCCTGTCGCCATGATGGCGCCGGCGGCAAAGAGCGCCGCGACGATCGTTGTGCCCCGCATTGGCATATGCCGCCCCTCGTTACCGTTCCCCAATTCGACCATCTTACCGGAACGCCGCGGAAGGTTCACCCCGGCCGCGACGCTGCCGGCTAAGACGCAGCCTTCATCACCCGCTCATACATGGCTTTGGCGTCCTGCTTCAGCGCCTCGCGCGAATCGGGACGGAGATAGAGCATGTGGCCTCCGGCATAGGTCTTCACCTGGATGGGCGCCGCGCGGGGGAGCGAAGGCAACTGGCCGACGAGGAAGGAGGACGCGAGATAAGGTGTGATGAGGTCGGTGTAGCCGCCGGCGATCAGCACTTCGAGCGCCGGATTGGCGGAGCGCGCCTCCTGCACCTCGTCGATCACGCCGGCATAGCCCTGACGCGTCGCGCTCGTGCCGAAGTCCCATTTGTTGCGCGCGTCGCGGTTGAGGAGGCGATAGGTCTCATCGGTCTTATAGTCGAGCTCGCTGCTTGCATATTGCACGAAGGAAGCGGTCCACAGTGGCACCGTGGCGTCGAGAACGGGGTCGGGACCGCTCGGCCAGCTGCTCGTCGGGTTGGGATCGGGACTGCTTACGCTCCCATCGTAACGGCTCAGGACTTGCGAGTTGGCGCGGTCGAATTCCTTGATGAAGAACGAAGGAGAGATACGGGCCTGGCGGCGCTCGACAACGTCGAGGGGAAGCCCGGTGAGGCGTGCCACCGTTCCGCTTGCCGCCTTGCCGCCTGCCTCTGCGCCGGAGGAAAGCTCGACGAGGTAGTCCGACAGCGCATAGGTCTCAGCTTCCTTGACCCCGGAGGCAAGCGCGTCGCGCGTGGTGATGCCCTTCTTTTCGAGATTCACCGCGGCAAGTGAGGGCAGTCCGAGCGCCCAGGACAGCGGATCGTAATCCTCGCCATAGAGCAGCGAGAATTCGAGCACCGGCGAGATCAGCACGACGCCGCTTGGCGAGTTCGTGCCGCTTTTCTGTAGCGCGCGGGCAAGCGAGGCCGAGCGGAAGCCGCCATAGCTCTCGCCCATGAGGAACACCGGCGACAGCATGCGCGCCGATTTGATGAGATAGAGGCGAACGAAGTCGGCGAGCGCATCGGTGTCCTGCTCGACGCCCCAGAACTTCTCCTCGTCCTTTGCCTCGCTCGCGCGGCTGTACCCGGTGCCGACCGGATCGACGAAGACGAGATCGGTCATGTCGAGCCAGGTGCTCGGATTGTCGGCGAGCGCGGGCGGCGGACCTTGCAGCTCGCCCTTGGCATTGACCTCGACCACGCGCGGACCAATGCCGCCGAGATGGAGATAGGTCGCGGCAGCGCCGGGGCCTCCGTTGAACACGAAGGTGAGCGGGCGCTTGGTATTCTTCGGGTCGCGCGTATAGGCGACATAGAAGATGTTCGCCGCCGTTTTGCCGCCTGAGCCCGGGAGGGCAAGCGTGCCAGCCTCCGCCGTGTAGTCGAGCGGCACGCCCCCGACCTTGATGGTGTGATGGGTGATGGAGGCGGGCGGCAGCTGCGAGGCGTCCGACTTCGCCTCGGACTTTCCGCTGTCGGCGGATTTGCTATCCGGGCTCTTTGCTTCATCCGCGCGCGTTGTCGTCGACGGCGGGTGATTGTCCGGCATCTCCTGGGCAAGAGCTGCCGGCGAGGCGAGCAGGGCGAGAATCGCGGCAAGCCGCACGGAGCGAGCTAGGCAGGGGGCAGGCTGGATCACGCGCGGGAACTCCGTCGATTGGCAAGGCAGGGCGGTGGCCTCGAATTGAGGCCGCTCTAGCGAGACTTAAGCAGTGGACAAGGCGGGCTCAAGGCACATGGACATGAACGTCTCTCAATGTGCGCGAAATCTGTCCTACTGGCAGGTGATGTTGCTCACCTCGCAGGATCTCTGACTGAGGCAAACCTTGAGCTGGTTACAGCACCGGTTTGAGCAGGCCGTTTGGTTTTGAATTGCGGCAGCGCTCGGGATCGCCGCCAAGGCGTCGCATCCGTTATTGCAGGAGTTGAAGCCGTTGTTGCAAACGCTCTGGTCGCCAGGCCTGCAAGCGATCGGAATGTCCTGGCAGAATTGAATCGAGCAGCGGTTGGCGCAGGCCTGAAAGCGCGGCTGACTAGTCTCGCGGTCGTTGCAGGCGGCGACGCAGGCGCTGCGCTGCGCGGCGCAGTTCGATTGCGCCGAGGCCGGCTCCCAGCCGAACGTCGTGGCGAAGAGCGTAAAGCAAGCCGCGGCTATCAGAAGAATGCGCAGGTCCCCGTCTCAGCACCTGAGGAGTGGCCGATCCGAGGATGATAGCCGGGCTTTCGGGTTTTGTCGTGGGCCACGCGGCGATCGGCCCAGGGGCTTAAGGTTAAGATGACCCCATCCCTTTCCCTCCGTCGCTATTCACGGCATCCTCGACGGCAAAATTCCTCCCTTGGGGTGGGTCGATGATTCAAGCCTCACAGATCGCCGCCGCAACGGGCCGGCCAACTGTCGTGGGAGGTGAACGGCAGACGCGCGACCCGTCGGGCGAGGGGGCCGCGCTTTCGGCGGCGATCCAACGCCTCATCGCTGAGCGCGATCGGCACAAGGGCCTTGCCGCGGTGCAAGAAGAGGAGCTGATCAGGCTCCGCGCCATCAACGAAGAGCTCAGGCATCAGAACGAGGAGCTTGCGCTTGCCCGCGACCGCTATCTCAGTCTCACCGCCGAACTTCTAGCTCAGTTGCAGCAGGTCGACAGCGCGATCCACGAAGCCCTGCAAAAGTCACGGAATGTCTCGGAGAGCGGTGATCCGGCAATCTCCGCCTTCGCCCGCCGCTTCTCGCCGCAACGGAACCCGGACGAGTCAATAGGCTGAGCGTAACGAGATGATGCCGCCGGCGATGAGCGCCACGCCGGCGATGCGTGCGGGCGTGCAACTTTCGCTAAACAGCAAGACGCCGAAGGCAAAGGCGAGGATGGATTCGAGCCCCACCACCCACAGATAGGTGACGGCGAGATCTTCGCGCTTCATCGCCAGCGTTTGCAGGGCGGCTCCGATCACAAACAGAGCGAAGACGATCACGGTCGGCCAGAACTTGGTAAGCCCCTCCGAGAGTTTCATGAAGACGCCGCCGACGGTGAAAAAAAGCGCGGCAGCCATGACCATGCTCGCGAACATGTTCGACCTCATTCCCCGCTCAGCACGTATTCAGCCGCAACCATGTAGCTGGCGCGGGGATGCGTGGCCTGGCGCATAAGCGTCATGAAGTTGATGTGTTGCGGGCGGAAGGCCGCGCGGACCACTTCGACGGCGAGCTCCGCGGCGAACTCCTTGCACGAGAAGATGTCGATATAGGCGTCGCCGGAGCGATCGCAGAAATGTCCGGTGATGGCGGAGGTCTCGATCAGTTGCACCAGCGAATATCCGGCTGCCTCCGGCACATGCTCGGCGAAATGCTCGAGCAGCGGCGCCCCGTAGGCCTTCATGCCGATGGTCTCGACGAGAGTCTCGACGAAGCGGGAAATGTGCGCGGCGCTTCGCACGCGGTCTATTTCACCCGCTGTCATATCGATGATGAGATGCTTGCCCCACATGGCGATCGATCCTCCCCAGGTTGAATGTCGTTCATGGCCTTCAGCCTGATGGGGAACTTGCCGCGCATCCTCGGCAAACGCTGTGGGGTTTCCCACACCAACGGATTTTTCTCGCTTCGCCGTTGCCGGTGCGGGCAAAGTGGCTGGATGGAGGCTCCTATGCTCACGCGTACCATGCTGTTCCTGACCGTACTTGCCGTGACGCCGAGCCTCGGCCTGGCGCAATCGACCTCGCCGAATGGCGTCAGGACGCTCGATCCTCCCGGCGCCATCAAGGCCGAGGGAACCTGGAGCCTCGGCGTGCGGGCTGGAGACTTCGTGTTCGTCGCCGGCATGCAGGGCATGGACCCCGCGACCAACGCGTTGGTCAAGGATCCGCAGGCCCGCATCCTTCGAGCCTTCCTCAATCTCAAGCTGATCGCTGAGTCCGAGGGCGCGAGCCTTCAGGACTGCGTGCGGCTCACCGTCTATGTGAGCGATCTGCACCGTTACGCCCCGATGGTCGAAAAGGCGCAAGCCGAGCTGTGGGGCAAGCCGCCTTATCCGCCCCGGACCATGATCGAGGTTCAGCGGCTGTTCGACGACGACATCGTCGAGATCGACAGCGTGTTCTACGCGCCGGCGAAGAAATGAGCGCGTGGAAAGCTAGTCGGGCAGCGTGAGCCCAAGCTCGGCTGCCTTCTCGCGGATTTCTGTTTCGGTGCGCATCAGGAAGGTGGCGACGTGGGCGACGGTGCGGCCGTGCTCAATCCTGTTCCGAAGAGAGAACAGGTCCTTCTTCGACCACTCTTTGGCGCTGTTGAGATCAGGCTGTTCGGTCATATGATCCAACCCAACTCGCGCGCCTTGTCGTTGGCGAGCGTGTAGGCGGCTGTCAGGAAGCTCGCGAGCGTCATGGTGACACGCCTGTCCTCTTTCCTCGGGAAGGTTTTGGCGAGAAGCTTAAGAGAGTCCGCCGGCTTGTGATACGTCATCACGTAGTCGCTGCCCGGCGCCGTGACCACGATCTCGCCGCCCTGCACGGCCACGCGAAGCAATGGCGTGGTGATCGGACGTGGCGGCGGACGTTTTGAGGGGTACATTTTCACGGGCACGACAGAGACAATACACGAATCGACGCGCCGAAGCTGACTTATTAGTAGGCAGCGGCCGATTTCCTTCGCCTTCACTCCACCTTGCTTCGACGTGAAAATGGTCCGTCTGCGCAGCTACCAGCGTTCGCGCGGGCAAAGCTGGCATCGAGAGGGCAATGAGCGCATAGTTCGCGATGGATACAAAAAAGGATTCGCCCCTTCCGTTGCCCAAAATCGAACGGCTTGTCGATGACGCCAAGGCGGAGCTGAAGCGCGCCGGCATTGAGACTGACGGCAAGCGTCCCGACGAGATCTTGAACATGGCGCGCGAGGAGCGAAACAAGCCGCGCGTGACGTGACGTTATCCGCGCTCACGATGCCCCGGCGCGTAGAGCCGGACTAAGCTGCCACGGCGCCGGTTTCTGGGCTCCGCACACTGGTTTCCGACTCATCCGTCAAGGTCAGGACCTCGTTGGCCAGACGCTCGGCTTTCGCAAACAACGCCCGGTTTGCTTCCAGCACTTTGACGAGGAGATCGAGATCATCGCCGCATTTGAGTCGAGCCGTGACCTCAAGGGCCCCCGACAAGAGTGAGACCCGATAGCAAGAAGGCGCGGCAGCCCCTCCCACAGTCGGCGTTGGATAGCCTGCACTACCGTTCACAGGTTCGATGTTCTCGACCACTTCCCTCACCGTCGGCGGCCATTTCGGCCGCCGCCCACTATCGTAGAGCCGTGCCATCGATCGAGGGTGCCAGTAGGCCCTTAAAAAAGAGTATCCCGGCGGGGCTCAGTACGGGGCGAGCTTGACCGCTCACGTAACCGCAGACACAACGCTGGCGCTATCGCGCTCAGCTCCGGTAGCCGCGCAAACCCAAGGATCGCCAGCAGCCGATCAATACAATGAGGACCATCGATCATGCGATCGATTGTCATGGGACTGAACATAAAGGCTCGAAGCTGGCCACCAAACTCGTACGCTGACGCGTTCGACAAACATGGGCCTACGACCCATACGATGACTCAGAAGAAGCCCCGTTCGGAGCGCGGGAAGCTCGCAGTGCATGCCAGACCGAAACCAACTGCCAGAAACACCTGATCCTAACGCCGGCGTCTCAGCGTTTGTAAAGGATCAGAGGAAGTCTGAGCTATTCGGCGGATAGGGGTCTTTTCCGTAGGTCCACTCGGTTCTGAATTGATCCCGGAGCAGGACTTGGCCGTTAAGGCCCATTTGGCCCGCCTCGTGTGCAGCGTCCACGGCAGCACGGACAGCGTCTCTCTGTGTCGCATACGGCCCGTAATGCGTGCCATTGAGCGAGATTTTCCATTGACCCTGATCACGAACAACAACGTACTGGGCAACAGCGGCAAATTTGCCGCTCTGACGGTGAGCCATTTTGTCCTCCTCCTCAGTCATCGTGCTCAAGACCATCTTGAGCTTGAGGGAGACTTTGGTTCATCGCTGAGATTGGCGCTGTGAGAATTGCCACTCTTCCTGCAACTTCCGGCTGAAAGCGAGGCCGCCGCGACCGACTTGAGCGTATCAGGTTGAGCGACGGCCTCTGCTTGCCGGCAGTGGAGTGACCAAGGATGATTGGTGCCGGCAGGAGGATTCGAACCCCCGACCTACTGATTACAAATCAGCCGCTCTACCGCCTGAGCTATGCCGGCGCCGGGCACGCATGCGTCGAGCGCTCCCCCTAAGATATGGGACGCTTCACGCGCTCCTTCATTAGCGCCCTTTGGCGGGTTCCGCTACCTGCGGCCGGCGAAGATGCCGGCGAGAAAGGCGGCGACAAGAAGGGGCACCGGTCCGACCTGCTGCATGGCCTTGCCGACGCCCTGATCGATCATGGCTGCGGGATCGGCGGTCGAGGCGAGCCGGGAGGGGGCGGGAGCCTCTTTCGGCGCGCGGCCCATCGACGGCACGATAGCCAACACGATCAGCCCGATCACCAAGAGAACGCCTGCCATGATCGCCGCCGCCTCAACGGCGTCGAACTGATAGATCGAGACGAGCGCCTGATAGGCGGCGATCAAGCCAAAGACCGCCGCGGCAATGAGCAACACCACCGCGACGGCGACGATTGCGGCCTGCCGGAGCGAGCGCTCGAGCGAGTCCTTGATGCGGGCGCCGATCTGAAGTGTGGACAGCAGCGCGAGCGCCGTGCGGAGCATTGAGGTCTTGCCTCTAGCGCCGGGTGAAGACGCCGAACAGGAAGCCGAGGCCTACGGCGACGGCGACCGCGGTCAGCGGGTTCTGCTTGATCGCCTCTTCCGCTTGGTTGGCCGCATCCAGCGCCTTGTCCTGGGCGCGGTTCACTTGCTTGTTGGCGATGCGCGAGACGGTCGAGGTCAGGCTTTGGATGTCGGCGCGGATCGCATCGATCTGGCCGGCCAATTCCTGCGCGTCTGGGTTCTGGGGACTCGGGGACATGGGGGAGTTTCCTTCCTTGGGGAAATGATCAACGCCGTTCCAATGGCAACGCGCTTCACATAGCTCTGTTCCGTGAAGGATTTTAGCGCGGTGTTGCCAAGAAAGAGTTGAGAGGCGGAAGTATTGCCGTTGTCAAGAGACTGAGGCTGGGAAGCCACGGCACCTCGCCAAGCTTTGTGGGCAAGGCGTTTGTCGGCGACTCGACCGGTGAGTTGGTCTAGAGTTCGAGTCGAAGAGGGGACTTCAGAAGGTAGGCTGACGATGAGCTCATGGAAACATGCGCTGGGCGGCGTTGCCGCGGTCGGCCTGCTTGCGCTGGTTCCCACTGTTTCCGGCGCGGCAAGCCTTCGGGACGGCGTGGATCCAAGCTTCGGCAAGCCGTTCGAGCCGCGTCGTGTTTCACGGACATGGGCCGCGCAGCACGTCCTATTACTGCTATCCACGAAACTATTGGTGGTTCTACCGGCCCTATACGACGGCCAATAACGGCAATGCCCGATGCATGCCATATTTCCACTATCCGCCGGCAAGAAGCCGCGGCGGCGAGATGAAATAATCCGGCAACCCTAAACTCAGTTTTTCGCTGCGGTGGCGCTTGCCCAATGGAGCGCGATGGCCGCTGCGTTCGAGACATTGAGGCTCGCGAGCGGACCCTTGGTCGAGATGCGGCAGAGGCGGTCGCATGTCTCTCGCGTGAGCTGGCGCAAGCCTTTGCCCTCGGCCCCAAGCACCAAGGCGAGGGGGAGGGTCAGTGCCGCGGTCTCGAGCGGCTCGGCTCCTTCCTCGGCAAGTCCGACCCGCAGGAATCCTGCCTCGCCAAGCTGAACCAGGCTTTGCGCCAGATTCCCAATCAGAATGATGGGCACGATATCGAGCGCGCCGCTCGCCGCCTTGGCGAGCGCGCCGGTGAAGGGGGGCGTATGCCGCTCCGGCAGCACGACGCCCGCCGCCCCGAAGGCAGCGGCGGAGCGCAATACGGCGCCGACATTTTGCGGGTCGGTGACCTGGTCGAGCACGAGCAAGATGCCCTCGGGGCGTACATCGTCGAGTTCGACCGGGGGCAGGGGCTCGGTCTCGAGCACGACACCCTGGTGCACGGCGTCCGATCCGAGCAGCCGGTCGAGCTGCTTCGGCAGTGCGTCTTCTACCTTGACGCCGCGGGCCTTCAGCGCGGGTTCGAGCCTGCGCGCGGCGTTTTCGGTGGCGAGCAGCCGCCCGATGGTCCGGCGCGGGTTGCCAAGCGCCGCCTCGACGGCATGGATGCCATAGAGCAGGATGCGATCGGACTCGGCCGTCCGCCGCGGATTTCCGGGCCTTCCCCGGCCTGGGCGAAAGCGGTGCTGCGACTTTTTGGGGCGTGGCAAGGAGGTGAGGACCTGTCAGGGGTTGCGACCGATAGCGCTAGATGACGCAAATAGCCCCGGCATGAAACACTTTTTCCAGGCTACTTAAGGGTTTTGCAGTTGACACCAGGTCAAGTGCTTACCATAAACCCCCTTTGGCGGACCCTGCCGGCCGACGGCGGGCGGTTTTGGCTTGGTTAGAATTCACCAATCGACAATCCATCTTTTAACAGGAGGGGTGCCCGAGTGGCTAAAGGGGACGGGCTGTAAACCCGTTGGCTATGCCTACGTAGGTTCGAATCCTACCCCCTCCACCACGCAACCCTTCGGGGAAGATGGATGCGGGTGTAGCTCAATGGTAGAGCAGCAGCCTTCCAAGCTGAGGACGAGGGTTCGATTCCCTTCACCCGCTCCAAAATCTTAAGCCCGGTTAGGGACTAAGGCGAGCACGTGAAGGCGATGCGGACTTCGAGGAGCAGGCGATAGGAGTGTAGCTCAACTGGCTAGAGCACCGGTCTCCAAAACCGGGGGTTGGGGGTTCGAGTCCCTCCACTCCTGCCAAGTTTAAGCCGCGGGAGTCGAGGTGAGCGCCGGCCGATATGCCGCTTTCGGACAAGGAATAAAATGGCGAGGACGAATCCATTCGAGTTTTTGCAGCAGGTACGGACCGAGGTTTCCAAGGTCACGTGGCCGACGCGCAAAGAAACCGTCATCACCACCATCATGGTGCTGGTGATGGTGATCGCGGCTGCGCTCTTCTTCCTCGCCGTCGACCAGGTGTTGAGCCTTCTCGTTGGCTTCGTGCTTGGCATCGGCCGGTAGGAGGCCAGTTCGATCACATGACCATGCGCTGGTACATCGTGCACGCTTATTCGAACTTCGAGCGAAAGGTCGCCGAGTCGATCAAGGAACGTGCGGCTGCGGCAGGTCTCGGCGAGCAGATCCAAGAAGTGCTCGTGCCGATGGAGGAGGTCGTGGAGATGCGCCGCGGCCGCAAGGTCGCGTCGGAGAGGAAGTTCTTTCCCGGCTATGTGCTGGTCAAGATGGACCTCAACGATCACACCTACCATCTGATCAAGTCGACGCCGAAGGTGACGGGATTTCTCGGCACCGAGAACAAGCCGATCGCCATCAGCGAGGAGGAAGCAGGCCGCATCCTCCAGCAGGTGCAGGAAGGCGTGGAGCGGCCGAAGCCCTCCGTTACCTTCGAGATCGGCGAGCAGGTGCGCGTGGCCGACGGGCCGTTCGCCTCTTTCAACGGCCTCGTCGAGGAAGTTGATGAGGAGCGGGCGCGGCTCAAGGTCGCCGTGTCAATTTTCGGCCGGGCCACTCCGGTCGAGCTGGAATATGGACAGGTCGAGAAGCTCTAGGCTTCGCGAGAGTTAAGCGGAAGGCGCGGGAAGTATAGGCGATGGCGAAGAAGATCGACGGTTACATCAAGCTGCAGGTGCCCGCGGGCAAGGCCAATCCCTCGCCGCCGATCGGCCCTGCGCTCGGTCAGCGCGGCGTCAACATTCCCGAGTTCTGCAAGCAGTTCAATGCTGCGACCCAAGGCATCGAGGAAGGCTCGCCGATCCCGACGGTGATCACGGTCTATGCCGATCGCTCCTTCAGCTTCGAGATGAAGACGCCGCCGGCGTCCTTTCTGCTGAAGAAGGCGGCGAAGATCGGCAAGGGATCGAAAGAGCCCGGCCGTACCGGCGCCGGCAGCGTGACGCAGGAGCAGCTCCGCCAGATCGCCGAGGTCAAGATGAAGGACCTCAATGCGAACTCGGTCGAGCAGGCGATGAAGATCATTGCGGGCTCGGCCCGCTCAATGGGGCTGGAGGTTCAAGAGTAGCCATGACCAAACCCGGCAAGAGGTTCACCGCGGCTAAGGCCACCGTCAATCGCGACAAGCTCTATACGCTCGAAGAGGCGGTGAAGCTCGTCAAGGATGCGGCCAAGGCGAAGTTCGACGAGACGATCGAGGTTGCACTCAATCTCGGCGTCGATCCGCGCCACGCCGATCAGATGGTGCGCGGCGTCTGCCAGCTGCCCAACGGATCGGGCCGCAAGCTGCGCGTCGCCGTATTCGCCAAGGGCGCCAAGGCCGAGGAAGCGAAGAAGGCCGGCGCCGACGTGGTCGGCGCCGAGGATCTCGTCGAGCAGGTGCAGAAGGGCGTCATCGACTTCGACCGCTGTATCGCCACGCCGGACATGATGCCGCTCGTCGGCCGTCTCGGTAAGGTGCTTGGGCCCCGCGGCCTGATGCCGAACCCGAAAGTCGGCACGGTGACCATGGACGTGGCGCAAGCCGTTGCCGGTGCCAAGGGCGGCGCGGTGGAGTTCCGCGTCGAGAAGGCCGGCATCGTTCAGGCCGGCGTCGGCAAGGCAAGTTTCACGGAAGCTGCGCTGGTCGAGAACATCCGCGCGCTGGTCGATGCCGTGATGAAGGCAAAGCCGTCGGGCTCCAAGGGCACGTTTATGAAGCGCATCGCGGTGACCTCGACCATGGGGCCCGGCGTGAAGATCGAGCCCACCAGCGTTGCGGCTGGTGTGCACTAGTTGAATAAGAGTTTCGGGCCTCGTTGTGAGGTCCGGAAGGGCCGCTTCCTTTGAAGCGGCTTACCTGTCCGAGATTGCAGGTGCGGGCGACCGCTTAAGCCATTTGGGCCTGCATGAGACGGGAGACGAACGGTTCGAGGTTTCGGAAGACCCGTAACCTGGAGATCAGTTTGAACCTCGTAAGTGGCTCTATCGCTCTTTGCGTACGAGCAGGACAGGCAACGGAGCGCCGCTGGAGATGCGGGGCGCGGCTTGCCGTCCGCCCGCGCTTCCTGCGGCACGGTGTGGAAGAGGCGGAGAGCTTTTGCTCGAGCCTCGCAACTGACGGAGTGAGCTAGTGGAAAGAGCAGAGAAGCGCGAAGTTGTGACGGCGCTTCACGAGGCCATCGCCAAGACCGGCGTGGTCGTCGTCGCTCATTATGCCGGGCTCTCGGTCTCCGACATGACCAAGTTCCGCCGCGACGTTCGTGGCGCGGGCGGTCACGTCAAGGTGGCCAAGAACAGGCTGGCGAAGCTCGCGCTCGAAGGGACCAACGCCAAGGGCATCGCGGATTTGCTCAAGGGGCCGACTTGCCTCGCTTATTCCGACGATCCCGTGGCGGCACCAAAAGTTGCCGTCAAATTCGCCAAGGCCAACGAGAAATTCGTGATCCTTGGCGGCGCGATGGGAACGACGGTGCTGGACCCCCAAGGGGTGAGCTCGCTCGCAAACCTTCCATCGCTCGATGAGCTTCGCGGGAAGCTTGTCGGGCTCATCCAGGCGCCGGCGAGCAAGATCGCTCGCGTGGTGAGTGGACCGGGCGCGCAGCTTGCGCGCGTGTTTGCGGCCTACGGCAAAACAGGCGAAGCGGCGTAACGCCGTCGTGGTTGAACCAGTACAGGACCTTACGAGGATAAACTAATGGCTGACTTGCAGAAAATCGTAGACGAGCTTTCGACGCTCACCGTGCTTGAGGCGGCTGATCTCGCCAAGATGCTCGAGGAGAAATGGGGCGTTTCCGCCGCGGCTCCGGTGGCCATGATGGCCGCAGGCGCCGCTCCCGCAGCAGCTGTCGAGGAGAAGACCGAGTTCAACGTCATACTGACCGCGGTCGGCGCCCAAAAGATCAATGTGATCAAAGAGGTGCGCGCGATCACCAGCCTCGGCCTGAAGGAGGCCAAGGACCTGGTCGAGGGCGCTCCGAAGGCGGTCAAGGAAGGCGTCAACAAGGACGAGGCCGAGAAGATCAAGAAGCAGCTCGAGGCCGCAGGCGCGACCGTCGAGCTGAAATAGCTTGGGTTGAAATGAGCCCGGGCGGACCCCATATGACGATACCGGACTCCGCCCGGGCACAACCCAATAATTGCCACGTGACGTTTCGCCAGACCCTCCGACACCAATCCGGGGTTTCTGGTGAGCCGTCTCTTCGAGCTTGAGAGGACCATATGGCGCAGCAGACTTCTTCTTCAGACGGGCGTAAGCGGTTGCGGAAAATGTTCGGCCGCATCCATGAAGTGGCCGAGATGCCCAACCTCATCGAGGTGCAGAAGCAGTCCTACGATCAGTTTCTGATGGTGTACGAGCCGGAAGGCGGCCGTCCAGACGAGGGCCTCCAGGCCGTGTTCCGCTCGGTGTTCCCCATTCGGGACTTCGGCGAGCGCGCCCAGCTCGAGTTCGTGCGCTACGCCTTCGAGCAGCCGAAATACGACGTCGACGAGTGCCAGCAGCGGGGCATGACCTTTGCCGCGCCGCTCAAGGTCACGCTGCGCCTCATCGTGTTCGATGTGAACGAGGAGACCGGCGCCCGCTCGGTCAAGGACATCAAGGAGCAGGACGTCTATATGGGCGACATGCCGTTCATGACCATGAACGGCACCTTCGTCATCAACGGCACCGAGCGCGTCATCGTCTCGCAGATGCACCGCTCACCCGGCGTGTTCTTCGATCACGACCGCGGCAAGACCCATTCCTCCGGCAAGCTGCTGTTTGCCGCCCGCATCATTCCCTATCGCGGGTCCTGGCTCGACTTCGAGTTCGACGCCAAGGACATCGTCTATGTGCGCATCGACCGGCGCCGGAAGCTTCCGGTGACGACGCTTCTCTATGCGCTCGGCTTGGACGATGAGGAGATCCTCTCGACCTTCTACGACCGCATTCCGCTCAAAGCCACCAAGGAAGGCTGGCGCATGCCGTTCCGGCCGGACCGGATGCGCGGCATCAAGTCGTCGAGCGACCTGATCGACGCCAAGACCGGAAAGATCGCCATCGAGGCCGGCCGCAAGGTCACCGCGCGCCTTGCCAAGAAGCTCGCCGATGAAGGCCTGAAGGAACTCCTCGTCAAGGACGAGGACCTGCACGGCCGCTACCTCGCCGAGGACATCATCAATATGGAGACCGGCGAGATCTACGCCGAGGCGGGCGAAGAGATCGACGCCAAGCTCGTCGCCACGCTGCGCGATCTCGGTCTCAAGGAAGTCCCGATCCTCGACATCGACCATGTCAATGTCGGCGCGTTCATCCGCAACACGCTCGCCATCGACAAGAACTCGAACACCGAGGAGGCGCTGCTCGACATCTACCGCGTCATGCGTCCCGGCGAGCCGCCGACGCTCGAGGCGGCGGCGACCCTGTTCAACGGCATCTTCTTCGACGCCGAGCGCTACGACCTGTCCGCCGTCGGCCGGGTGAAGATGAACATGCGCCTCGATCTCGAGTGCCCGGACACCGTGCGCACGCTGCGCAAGGAGGACATCCTCGCCGTCATCCAGACGCTCGTCGGGTTGCGCGACGGCAAGGGCGAGATCGACGACATCGACCATCTCGGCAATCGCCGGGTGCGCTCGGTCGGCGAGCTGATGGAGAATCAGTATCGCGTCGGCCTCCTGCGCATGGAGCGGGCGATCAAGGAGCGCATGAGCTCCGTCGATATCGACACCGTGATGCCGCAGGACCTGATCAACGCCAAGCCTGCCGCAGCCGCGGTGCGCGAGTTCTTCGGCTCATCGCAGCTGTCGCAGTTCATGGACCAGACCAACCCCTTGTCGGAGATCACCCACAAGCGGCGCCTCTCGGCGCTTGGGCCGGGCGGTCTGACCCGCGAGCGCGCCGGCTTCGAGGTGCGCGACGTGCATCCGACCCATTACGGCCGCATCTGTCCGATCGAGACGCCGGAAGGCCCGAATATCGGTCTCATCAACTCGCTCGCCACTTACGCGCGCGTGAACAAATACGGCTTCATCGAGAGCCCGTACCGCCGCGTGGTCAAGGGCAAGGTGACCGACGAGGTCGTGTACCTCTCGGCCATGGAGGAAGCGCGCTACATCATTGCCCAGGCCAACGCCAAGCTTGCGCCGAACGGCACCTTTACCGAGGAGCTGATCGTGTGCCGGCATGCCGGCGACGTGGAGCTGATGCCGCCGGAGAAGGTCGACCTCATCGACGTGTCGCCGAAGCAGCTCGTGTCGGTCGCCGCCGCGCTGATCCCGTTCCTGGAGAATGACGACGCCAACCGCGCCCTCATGGGCTCCAACATGCAGCGTCAGGCCGTGCCGCTGATCACGGCGGAAGCGCCGCTGGTCGGCACCGGCATGGAAGAGGTGGTGGCCCGCGATTCCGGCGCCGCCATCGGCGCGCGCCGCACCGGCGTGGTGGATCAGGTTGACGCCACCCGTATCGTGGTGCGCGCCACCGAAGAGACCGATCCGTCGAAGTCGGGCGTCGACATCTACAATCTGCGCAAGTTCCAGCGCTCGAACCAGAACACCTGCATCAACCAGCGGCCGCTCGTGCGCGTTGGCGATCAGGTGCAGGCCGGCGAGATCATCGCCGACGGTCCGTCGACCGATCTCGGCGAGCTCGCGCTCGGCCGCAACGTGCTCGTCGCCTTCATGCCGTGGATGGGTTACAACTTCGAGGATTCCATCCTGATCTCGGAGCGCGTCGTGCGTGACGACGTGTTCACCTCGATCCACATCGAGGAATTCGAGGTGATGGCCCGCGACACCAAGCTCGGGCCCGAGGAGATCACGCGCGACATTCCGAACGTGTCGGAAGAGGCGCTCAAGAATCTCGACGAGGCAGGCATCGTCTATATCGGCGCCGAGGTGAATCCGGGCGACATCCTGGTCGGCAAGATCACGCCGAAGGGCGAGAGCCCGATGACGCCTGAGGAGAAGCTGCTTCGCGCCATCTTCGGCGAGAAGGCTTCCGACGTGCGCGACACCTCGCTCAAGCTGCCGCCGGGCGTGACCGGCACGGTGGTCGAGGTGCGCGTGTTCAACCGCCACGGCGTCGAGAAGGACGAGCGGGCCATGGCCATCGAGCGCGAGGAGATCGAGCGTCTCGCCAAGGACCGCGACGACGAGCTCGCCATCCTCGACCGCAATGTCTACGGCCGTCTCCGCGACGTGCTGATGCACAAGGTCGTGGCCAAGGGGCCGAAGGGCATCAAGAAGGACGCCAAGATCACCGAGGCGATCCTCGATGAGGTCGCCCGCACCTATTGGTGGGAGATCGCGCTCAAGAACGAGAAGGCCATGGCCGAGGTCGAGGCCATCCGCCGTCAATATGAAGACGCCAAGAAGGGGCTCGAGCAGCGCTTCGTCGACAAGGTCGACAAGCTCCAGCGCGGCGACGAGCTGCCGCCAGGCGTGATGAAGATGGTCAAGGTGTTCGTCGCCGTGAAGCGCAAGATCCAGCCCGGCGACAAGATGGCCGGCCGTCACGGCAACAAGGGCGTGATCAGCATGATCGTGCCGATCGAGGACATGCCGTATCTCGACGACGGCACCCCGATCGACATCGTGCTGAACCCGCTCGGCGTGCCGAGCCGCATGAATGTGGGCCAGATCCTGGAGACGCACCTTGGCTGGGCGTGCCGGGGCTTGGGCCGCAAGATCGGCGAGGCGCTCGACGCCTACCAAGCGTCGCACAAGGTGAAGCCGCTGAAGGACCTGCTCAAGTCGGTCTATGGCGACGACAAGGCGATCAACGCGCTGAAGGACGATCACCTCATCGAGGTGAGCGAGGATCTGCGCGCCGGCGTTCCGGTGGCGACCCCGGTGTTCGACGGGGCGCATGAGGGCGACGTGACCGCGCTGCTTGCAGCTGCCGATCTCGACACCTCGGGGCAGGTGACCCTGCATGACGGCCGTACCGGCGAGGCGTTCGAGCGCAAGGTGACGGTGGGCTACATCTACATGCTGAAGCTCCACCACCTCGTGGACGACAAGATCCACGCGCGTTCGATCGGGCCTTACAGCCTCGTCACCCAGCAGCCGCTCGGCGGCAAGGCGCAGTTCGGCGGACAGCGCTTCGGCGAAATGGAGGTGTGGGCGCTCGAGGCTTACGGCGCGGCCTACACGCTGCAGGAGATGCTGACCGTGAAGTCCGACGACGTTGCCGGCCGCACCAAGGTCTACGAGGCCATCGTGCGCGGCGACGACACCTTCGAGGCCGGTATCCCGGAGAGCTTCAACGTGCTCGTGAAGGAAATGCGGGCGCTTGGGCTTAACGTCGAGCTGGTGCAGCCGAAGCCGGAGGAGCAGCCGCCCGCGCGGGCGAGGCTGCCACGTCCGGCGGCTGAGTGAGCAGAGCGAAGTAGAGACGCAAGAATTTACGACACACCGAAGGGCGGATGCCGCCCATTGGAGATGAGAGAATGAATCAGGACATCGTCAATCTCTTCAGTCCTCAGGTCCAGCAGCAGAATTTCGACCAGATTCGCATTGGCATTGCGAGCCCGGAGAAAATTCTGTCCTGGTCGTATGGGGAGATCAAGAAGCCTGAGACGATCAACTATCGTACCTTCAAGCCGGAGCGCGATGGGCTGTTCTGCGCGCGCATCTTCGGCCCGGTGAAGGATTACGAGTGCTTGTGCGGCAAGTACAAGCGCATGAAGTACAAGGGCGTCATCTGCGAGAAGTGCGGCGTCGAGGTGACGCTTGCCAAGGTCCGGCGCGAGCGCATGGGCCATATCGAGCTTGCCGCGCCGGTCGCCCATATCTGGTTCCTGAAGTCGCTGCCGTCGCGCATCGGCCTTCTGCTCGACATGACGCTCAAGGATCTCGAGCGCGTTCTCTATTTCGAGAACTACATCGTGCTCGAGCCGGGTCTGACCACGCTGAAGCCGCTCCAGCTCTTGACCGAGGAAGACTACCTCAAGGCGCAGGACGATTTCGGCGAGGATTCCTTCACGGCGTCGATCGGCGCCGAGGCGATCCGCGAGCTGCTCAAGGGACTCGATCTTGAGAAGACCGCCGTCGAGCTCCGCCAGGAGATCGCCGAGTCGACCTCGGAGCTGAAGCCCAAGAAGCTCGCCAAGCGCCTGAAGGTGGTCGAGGCCTTCATCGAGTCGGGCAACAAGCCTGAGTGGATGATCCTCACGGTCGTGCCGGTGATTCCGCCGGAGCTGCGCCCGCTCGTTCCGCTCGATGGCGGCCGCTTCGCCACCTCGGACCTGAACGACCTCTATCGCCGCGTCATCAACCGCAACAATCGTCTGAAGCGGCTGATGGAGCTCCGCGCGCCTGACATCATCATCCGCAACGAGAAGCGGATGCTGCAGGAGGCGGTTGACGCGCTGTTCGACAACGGACGGCGTGGTCGCGTCATCACCGGCGCCAACAAGCGGCCGCTCAAGTCGCTCGCCGACATGCTCAAGGGCAAGCAGGGCCGGTTCCGCCAGAACCTGCTCGGCAAGCGCGTCGACTATTCTGGCCGCTCGGTCATCGTGGTCGGCCCCGAGCTCAAGCTGCATCAGTGCGGGTTGCCGAAGAAGATGGCGCTCGAGCTGTTCAAGCCGTTCATCTATGCGCGGCTCGACGCCAAGGGTCACGCCGCCACGGTGAAGCAGGCGAAGAAGCTCGTCGAGAAGGAGAAGCCGGAGGTTTGGGATATCCTCGATGAGGTGATCCGCGAGCATCCGGTGCTGCTCAATCGCGCCCCGACGCTGCATCGCCTCGGCATTCAGGCCTTCGAGCCGGTGCTGATCGAGGGCAAGGCCATTCAGCTCCATCCGCTCGTCTGCGCGGCGTTCAACGCCGACTTCGACGGCGATCAGATGGCCGTGCACGTGCCGTTGTCGCTCGAGGCCCAGCTTGAGGCTCGCGTGCTGATGATGTCGACCAACAACATCCTGCACCCGGCCAACGGCTCGCCGATCATCGTGCCGTCACAGGACATCGTGCTCGGCATCTACTATCTGTCGATCGCCATGGACAACGAGCCGGGCGAGGGCATGATCTTCGGCTCGATCGCCGAGATCCAGCATGCGCTCGACGCCAAGGTGCTCAGCCTGCACGCCAAGATCAAAGGCCGTTTCCGCACGGTCGACGAGAAGAACAAGCCGGTGTCTCATATCTACGAGACGACGCCCGGCCGCATGCTTCTCGGCGATCTCCTGCCGCGCAAGCCCAATATCAGCTTCGACCTGGTGAACCGGCTGCTCACCAAGAAGGACATCTCGCACATGATCGACGTGGTCTATCGCCACTGCGGTCAGAAGGAGACGGTCATCTTCTGCGACCGGATCATGGGCCTCGGCTTCTCCTATGCCTGCCGCGCCGGCATTTCCTTCGGCAAGGACGACATGGTGATCCCCGAGACCAAGGACGCCATCGTCCACAAGACGAGCGAGCTCGTGCGCGAGTACGAGCAGCAGTACAACGATGGCCTCATCACCCGTGGCGAGAAGTACAACAAGGTCGTCGACACCTGGACGGAGTGCACCGAGCAGGTCGCCAAGGAGATGATGAAGCGCATCTCCTCGGTCCAGCGCGATGCCAAGACCGGCCGCGAGAAGCCGATCAACTCCATCTATATGATGTCGCATTCAGGTGCGCGCGGCTCGCCGGCCCAGATGAAGCAGCTTGCCGGCATGCGCGGACTGATGACCAAGCCGTCTGGCGAGATCATCGAGACGCCGATCATCTCCAACTTCAAGGAGGGGCTGTCGGTGCTCGAGTACTTCAACTCGACCCACGGCGCCCGCAAGGGTCTGGCCGACACCGCGTTGAAGACGGCGAACTCGGGTTATTTGACCCGCCGCCTGGTCGACGTGGCGCAGGACTGCATCGTCACCGAGGATGA
>CAVUVO010000025.1:0-104013 GCA_963744945.1 uncultured Alphaproteobacteria bacterium
TCCCCGCCCCTTACGTTAAGGTCGCCCTTGACCTGGGTTGATTCCGCAGAAGAGCAATCGGCGATAAGCGCGGTTTTGGGCAGTGCCCCTTCCGCGCATAGCTGGCTTTGTCAGTTCTGACGGATAGTCCGCATTGAGAGGAACGTAACATGAACCGGCGCCGCCGCATTTACGAAGGCAAGGCCAAGATTCTGTATGAAGGCCCGGAGCCGGGAACGCTCGTCCAGCACTTCAAGGACGACGCCACCGCCTTCAACAACAAGAAGCACGACAAGATCGAGGGCAAGGGCGTCCTCAACAACCGCATCTCCGAGTATCTGTTCGTGAAGCTCGGCGAGATCGGCGTGCCGACCCATTTCATCAAGCGGCTGAACATGCGCGAGCAACTCATTCGCGAGGTGGAGATCATCCCGCTCGAGGTGGTCGTGCGCAACGTCGCCGCAGGCTCGCTCGCTACCCGCATCGGCGTCGATGAAGGCACCGCGCTGCCGCGCTCGATCGTCGAGTTCTATTACAAGTCGGACAAGCTCGAGGACCCGATGGTCACCGAGGAGCACATCACCGCGTTCGGCTGGGCCAATCCGCAGGAACTCGACGACATCATGTCGCTCGCGCTCCGCATCAACGACTTCCTCTCCGGCCTGTTCCTCGGCGTCGGCATCAGGCTCGTCGATTTCAAATGCGAGTTCGGCCGTCTGTGGGAGAACGAGCAGATGCGCATCGTGCTCGCCGACGAGATCTCGCCCGATTGCTGCCGGCTGTGGGACGTCGAGACGCAGAACAAGCTCGACAAGGACCGCTTCCGCCGCGACATGGGCGGGCTGGTCGAGGCCTATCAGGAGGTCGCACGCCGGCTCGGGCTGCATGTCGACAATCCGATGCGGGTGAAGTCAGGACCCGTGCTGGTGCGCTCGAAATAGGGCTGGCGGCGGCGATGAAGGCACGCATCACCATCACCTTGAAGCCGGGGGTCTTGGACCCGCAAGGGAAGGCGATCGAAGGTGCCCTGCATTCGCTCGGCTTCGGCTCTGCCGGCAATGTGCGCCAGGGCAAATATATCGAGGTCGAGGTGGCCGAGAAGGATCCGGCCCGCGCTCGCGCCGAGATCGAGCGCATGTGCGAGGAGCTGCTCGCCAACACCATCATCGAGAACTACGCCTATGAGCTCGAGGCGGCCTGAGGTGCTGGCCTCATGGTTCGAGACGCGCCCTGTGGGCGCTCCTCACCATGAGGTGTTGGCCCTCACCCTGAGGAGCGGCGAAGCCGCGTCTCGAAGGGTGCACATCAAATGAAAGCTGCCGTCATCGTCTTCCCCGGATCGAATTGCGATCGCGACGCCGCGGTGGCGCTCGAAGCGGCGATGGGGCGCGCTCCTGCCATGGTCTGGCACGGCGATGCCGAGCTGCCGCAGAGCGACTTGATCGTGCTGCCTGGCGGCTTCTCCTATGGCGACTATCTGCGCTCCGGCGCCATGGCGGCGCACTCGCCGATCATGCGCGAGGTGATCAAGCGGGCGAAGGCCGGCACCCCCGTCCTCGGCATCTGCAACGGCTTCCAGGTGCTCACCGAGGCGCGGCTGCTTCCCGGCGTGCTGATGCGCAATTCGACGCTCAAATTCATCTGCAAGGACGTGCATCTCCGCGTGGAGCGCACCGACACCCGCTTCACCGGCCACTATGAAAAGGGCCAAGTGGTCCGCTTCCCCATCGCGCATAAGGACGGCAGCTATTTCGCCGACGACGAGACGCTGGCGCGGCTCGAAGGTGAGGGCCGCGTCGCCTTCCGCTATTGCGACACGCAAGGCCAAGTCACGGCTGATGCCAATCCCAACGGCTCGCGGCGCAATATCGCCGGCATCTACAACGAGACCGGAACCGTCCTCGGCCTCATGCCCCATCCTGAGCGCCTCGCCGACCCTGCGCTCTCCGGCACCGACGGCGTGAAGATGTTCAAAGGTCTGGTGGAAAGCCTCGCCGCTTGAGCCAAGGGGGACTCTCGGGTGGGCTGCCGCTATAAGCTCGATTTTGGTCCCGCCGCAGCCAACCGATTCGCAACTCCCGCATGAATAAGCCCCTCCAGAACATCACGCCGGAGCTGGTCGCCGAACATGGCCTCAGCGCCGATGAGTACCGGCTGCTGCTCGCCGTGCTCGGGCGCGAGCCGTCACTCACCGAGCTCGGCATCTTCTCGGTGATGTGGTCTGAGCACTGCTCCTACAAATCCTCGCGGGTGTGGCTGAGGCAGCTCCCCACCTCTGGGCCGCAAGTCATCCAGGGACCTGGCGAGAATGCCGGCGTCGTCGATCTCGGTGACGGACAGGCGGCCGTGTTCAAGATGGAGAGCCACAACCACCCGTCTTATATCGAGCCATACCAGGGGGCCGCGACCGGCGTCGGCGGCATCATGCGCGACGTGTTCACCATGGGGGCGCGGCCCGTCGCCAATATGAACGCGCTCCGTTTCGGCGCCCCCGATCACCCCAAGACCAGGCACCTCGTCGCCGGCGTCGTGTCGGGCATCGGCGACTACGGCAATTGCATGGGCGTGCCGACGATCGGCGGCGAGACCAATTTCGACGCGCGCTACAACGACAATATCCTGGTCAACGCCATGACCGTCGGCATCGTCGACGCCAACCGCATCTTCAAGTCGGCGGCGAAGGGCGTTGGGCTTCCCGTGGTCTATGTCGGCTCCAAGACCGGGCGCGACGGCATTCACGGCGCAACCATGGCCTCGGCGGAGTTCGACGAGGCGTCGGCCGAGAAGCGCCCGACGGTGCAGGTCGGCGATCCCTTCACCGAGAAGCTCCTGCTCGAAGCCTGCCTCGAGCTGATGCAGGAGGACGCCATCGTCGCCATCCAGGACATGGGCGCGGCCGGACTCACCTCCTCCTCGGTCGAGATGGCGGACAAAGGCGGCGTCGGCATCGAGCTCGATCTCGATCACGTGCCGATGCGCGAAACCGGCATGACGGCCTACGAGATGATGCTGTCGGAGAGCCAGGAGCGCATGCTCATGGTGCTGAAGCCGGGCGCCGAGCCTATGGCCGAGCGCGTGTTCAGGAAATGGGAGCTCGACTTCGCGGTGGTCGGCCGCACCACCGACACCGGCAAGCTCGTGGTGCGCCATGGCGGCGCCATCCAAGCCGATATTCCGCTCTCGGCGCTCGCCCATGCCGCGCCGGTCTATGAGCGGCCCGTGGACGCCGAAGCCGAAGCTCGCGGTGGTTCGCTGCCCGACGACGTGCCGGCGCCGAACAGCCTGCTCGGTGCGCTCGAGACCATGATGGGCTCCCCTCACCTCTCCTCGCGCCGCTGGATCTGGCAGCAATACGACCACATGGTCATGGCCGATACGGTGCAGCGGCCAGGCGGCGACGCGGGCGTCGTGCGGGTGCATGGCACTGAGAAGGCGCTCGCCATCTCGTGCGATGTGACGCCGCGCTATTGCGCCGCCGATCCTTATCAAGGCGCCAAGCAGGCCGTGGCCGAATGCTGGCGCAACCTGACGGCGACCGGCGCCGACCCGCTCGCCATCACCGACTGCATGAATTTCGGCAATCCCGAGCGGCCCGAGATCATGGGCGAATTCGTCGGCGCGGTTAAGGGCATGGCGGAAGCCTGCACAGCCCTCTCCTTCCCCGTCGTCTCGGGAAACGTGTCGCTCTACAACGAGACCAACGGCATCGCCATTCCGCCGACACCCGCCATCGGCGGCATCGGGCTGATCCCCGACGTCGCCAAGATGGCGACGCTCGCGCTGAAAGAGGACGGCGACGTGCTGATCCTCATCGGCCCTGAGGGCCATCACCTCGGCCAGTCGCTCTATCAGGAGCTTGCCGCCGGACGCTATGACGGCGCCCCGCCGCCACGTCGATCTCGAGGCCGAGCGCCGCGTCGGCGATTTCGTGCGGGGGCTTATCCGCTCTGGCCGCGTCTCCGCCGTGCACGATATCTCCGACGGCGGATTGCTGGTTGCAGTCGCCGAGATGGCACTGGCAGGCGGCCGCGGCGTCGCGCTCGACGCTGCTCCGGAGGGCTTACCCGCCCATGCCGTCTGGTTCGGCGAGGATCAGGGGCGCTATGTCGCGGCAACTCGCCCTGAGGAGGCTGCGCGCATCTTGCATGAGGCGAAGGAAGCAGGCATTCCCGCCAGGCGTGTCGGAAAGGCGACGGGAGATGCCTTGAAACTCGCGGGCGAAGCGCCACTTTCGCTGCAAGCGCTACGCACCGCCCATGACCGTTGGTTGCCGCGCTTCATGGACGGCGGCTAAGATCGGGCGGGATACGAAGGAGACGACTTATGGCCATGGCGGCAGCCGATATCGAGCGGATGATCAAGGAGAGCTTTCCCGACGCCAGCGTGTCGATCGACGACCTCGCGGGCGACGGCGATCATTACGCCGCCACCGTCGTCTCCGAGGCCTTCCGCGGCAAGTCGCGGGTCGAACAGCACAAGATGGTTTATGATGCGCTGAAAGGTCAGATGGGCGGGGTGCTGCATGCGCTCGCGCTCAAGACCCACGCGCCGTCCTAAAGGAGATCGAATCGAATGAGCGAGCAGGATATTCAGGACTGGATCGGCAAGCAGGTCACCGGCAATGACGTCGTGCTGTTCATGAAGGGCACGAAAGAGATGCCGCAATGCGGCTTCTCAATGCAGGTGGCGCAGATCCTCAGCCATCTCGGCGTCAACTTCAAAGACATCAACGTGCTCGAGAACATGAGCGTGCGCGACGGCATCAAGGCCTATTCGAACTGGCCGACCATTCCGCAGCTCTACGTCAAGGGCGAGTTCATCGGCGGCTGCGATATCGTGCGCGAGATGTTTCAGGCCGGGGAGTTGCAGGAGCTTCTCGCCGCCAAGGGCATCGCCCACAACGCGCAGACGCTGACAGCTTAAGCCTCCCGCTCTGCCCTCACCCTGAGGAGGCGCGAAGCGCCATCTCGAAGGCTGGGACCTGGAGCCTCATGCTTCGAGACGCCGCCTTCGGCGGCTCCTCAGCATGAGGGAGATGAATTAGCGCGAGTAGAACTCGATGACGAGGTTCGGCTCCATCATCACCGGATAGGGCACGTCCGACAGCGTGGGCGAGCGAAGGAACTTCGCCGTCATCTTGGTGTGGTCCACCTCGATATACTCGGGCACGTCGCGCTCGGGGCTCTGAGCCAACTCAAGCACGATGCCGGCATCCTTGGCCTTGTCGCGCACCTCGACCACGTCGCCCTCGCGGCAGCGGTAGCTCGGGATGTTGACGCGGCGGCCGTTGACCCGCACGTGGCCGTGGCTCACGAACTGCCTCGCGGCAAACACGGTCGGCACGAATTTGGCGCGATAGACGATGGCATCGAGCCTGCGCTCGAGCAGCCCGATCAGATTCTCTGACGTGTCGCCGCGGAGCCGCGCCGCCTCGCCGTAGATCGCCTTGAACTGCTTCTCGGTGATGTTGCCGTAATAGCCCTTCAGCTTCTGCTTGGCGCGAAGCTGCTGGCCGTAGTCGGAAAGCTTGCCGCGGCGCCGCTGGCCGTGCTCACCCGGTCCGTATTCACGCTTGTTGTAGGGGCTCTTCGGGCGCCCCCAAATATTCTCGCCGAGCCGGCGGTCGATCTTATGCTTCGCGTGGACACGTTTCGTCATCTATAGCTCCAAAACCGAATTGAGCGTGCTCGCGGGCTTCCGGACCGCGCGGCCGCTCGTCAAAACCATTTGCGATTGAAGGGCTAAAGGCCTTTGGGCCTCGCCTTCGAGCGCTCCGAACTTGAGGTCCGGAAGCGCCGCCCGCGTTCTGTTACACGGAATGGCGGGAAAGTGTCAATTGGCGCCGCCTGCCACCGGGGCCGGAGCGGCTTCCGGGGCCGCGGCTGCCGCTGCCGGCGGCTGAGGCGCCGCTGCCGCGGTCGGAGGCGGGGCGGACTGCACATAGGCGGTGATCGCCGCGGTGACCTTTTCCTTCTGCCCGGGCTGGCATTCCAGCTTCTTGGTGGTGATGGTGGTCGCCGCACCGTTGGCGGCATTGGCCGCCGCGGCCCCCTCCTTCGCCATGCTGTTCGCCTTGGCGTTGTCTGCCTGCTCGGTGATCTTCACATTGCCGGCGAAATAGGAGGTGGCGAAGGTGTGCAGCGCGTGCATGAACATCATCTGTTCGGCGGTCCAGGCGCGCATGCGCTCGGTCCTGATCATCGCGTCGAAATTCGCCTTTTCCAGCTCAAACAGCTGGCAGACCTCCGCGTAAGCGGAGCGGGTGGCGACGCGAATCACGCGGCGCGCATCGTCGAGCGGAATGAGATATTTGTTGGGGTCCGACTTATCGAGCTTGACCATCTCTCCGCTCGGGTCCGGCACCTGGTCCGGAAGGATGGAGAGGGCAAAAGTCGACATCACGCGCACCGCGCTGTCGCTGAGCCCTTTGGGGGCAGCTTGCTCGGCTTCCGGAGCTTTGGTGCGGTTGCCGAGCTCCTCGGCAACATAGTGGACGCTGCCCTCGTCGGCGGCGTTGAGCGGTGCTCCGGCGAGGAGCGTAAGCGCTGCGGTGAAGGCCGCGCCGCCCCAGTGAATCCACGCAACTCGCATTGATTGCCCCTCTCCCTGCGGTGCCCGGAAGCTAATCATCCTCGGGGGCCATCGCAATAGCAGAAACGGGGCAGAACTATGACCCCTCCCCCTTGCGTTTCCTTAAGTTGCTACCGCTGAGCGAGGCGACGATCCCACGCCAGGTGCGAACGTCCTGCTCGGTCGCGCCCATGCGATGGAACATGTTGCGGATGGCACGGATCATGGTGGGGCGTTTCTCCGCCGGACGCAGGAAGCCCGACCGGTCAAGCTCCGCTTCGAGGTGCTCGAAAAGCCCGAACAGCTCGGCGCGGGTGGCGATGCGCGTGCCGGTAAGGTCGAGCCCTTCCGCCGCCGGTCCATCGTATGTCGTGGCGCGGCCGAGCGTCGGCTCCGGCGTTTGCGCCCGCAGCCATTCATAAGCGACGAGCAGCACGGTCTGAGGCAGGCTCAAGGAGGCAAAGGCCGGATTGACCGGAGCGGTGACGATGGCGTCGGCGAGCGAGATCGCGTCGTTGTCGAGACCGCTGCGCTCAGGTCCGAACATGATGCCGATGCGCTCTCCCTTCCCTCCCCGCGCCGCGAGCTCGCGGGCAGCACCTTCGAGCGTCAGCACCGGCTTCACCATGCCGCGCGGCCGCGCCGTGGTGGCGAGCAGGAAGTTGAGATCGGCCACGGCCTCATCGAGGCTCGCATAGACCGTCACGTTGTCGATGATGGCATCGGCGCCGGCAGCGGCGGCGCGCGCTCTGTCGCTCGGCCAGCCGTCGCGAGGAGCGATGAGGCGAAGCTCGGTGAGACCGAAATTGGCCATGGCGCGCGCGGCGAAGCCGATATTCTCGCCAAGCTGCGGCTCGACCAGAATTACGGCAGGCGTGAAGCCCGCGTGACTGGGATTTTGCCCGCGATTTGGGCAACGCCCGTCGCTTCGGCTTTGCCCTCCTTCTCGGTTCGGCCTCGGCTCTTGCTTTCGTCATTGGAACACGATGCTATAGGGGCGAATTGGCCGCAATGGCGACCGCAAACCGAGAGCAAGACGCCTTCAACTATCCCGCCGGAGACTTCCATTGAACAAGATCGTGGTGAAGAACCCCGTCGTCGATCTCGACGGGGATGAGATGACGCGGGTCATCTGGCAGCTGATCAAGGACAAGCTGATCAAGCCTTATCTCGACGTCGAGCTTCGCACCTTCGATCTTTCCATCGAGAACCGCGACGCCACCGAAGACAAGGTGACCATCGACGCCGCCTACGCCATCAAGGAGTGCGGCGTCGGCATCAAATGCGCGACCATCACCCCCGACGAGGCGCGGGTGAAGGAGTTCGGGCTCAAGAAGATGTGGAAGTCGCCGAACGGGACGATCCGCAACATCTTGGGCGGGGTGATCTTCCGCGAGCCGATCATTTGCCGCAACGTCCCGCGGCTCGTGCCAGGCTGGACCAAGCCGATCGTCATCGGCCGTCATGCCTATGGCGATGTCTATCGCGCCACGGACTTCCGCGTGCCTGGCAAGGGCAAGCTCACCATCAGCTTCGTCGGCGAGGACGGCACGCGCATCGAGCATGAGGTGCACGAGTTCAAGGGCAGCGGCGTGGCGCTCGCCATGTTCAATCTCGACGATTCGATCCGCGACTTCGCGCGGGCGAGCCTGAATTACGGGCTGATGCGCAACTATCCGGTCTATCTCTCCACCAAGAACACGATCCTCAAGGCCTATGACGGGCGCTTCAAGGATATCTTCGCCGAGGTGTATGAGGCGGAGTTCCGCGAGGAGTTCCAGCGGCGCGGGCTCACTTACGAGCACCGGCTGATCGACGACATGGTGGCTGCCTCGCTGAAATGGGCGGGCGGCTATGTGTGGGCGTGCAAGAACTATGACGGCGACGTGCAGTCCGACACCGTGGCGCAAGGCTTCGGCTCGCTCGGGCTGATGACGAGCGTGCTGATGACCCCTGACGGCAAGACCGTGCTGGCCGAAGCCGCGCACGGCACCGTCACCCGCCACTTCCGGCAGCATCAGCAGGGGCGCGCGACCTCGACCAACGCAACGGCCTCGGTCTTCGCCTGGACCGGCGGGCTCAAGCATCGCGCCAAGCTCGACGACAATGCCGAGCTTGCCCGCTTCGCCGAGACGCTGGAAAAGGTCGTGGTCGGCACCATCGAGGCAGGCTTCATGACCAAGGATCTGGCGCTGCTTGGTCGGCGCCGATCAGGCTTGGCTCTCGACCACCGGCTTTCTCGACAAGATCGACGAGCGGCTGCAAGAAGCCATGGCCGACCGCGCCGCTGCCTGACGCCGGGCCCTCGCTACTGCGCCTCGGTCTCCTTCTTCACGGCGGACTTGGCACGCGCAGAGCGCGCCACGCGGCGAGCCTTCTCGTTTTCGCGCTCGCGCTCCTTGGCTACCTGCCTGATATGCCTGACGATTTCGGGATGCCGATGGCCCAAGCGGGCGAGCCCCTCGCTGTCCAGCACATAGACGCGGCATTGCGTATCGGCAATGACGTCGTGCTTGTGGCGGCGGCGTTCGAGCAGCGCCATCTCACCGAAGAAATCGCCTTCGCGCAGCTTGATGCGTTCCCCCGGCACCGCGCACACCGTGGCCTCGCCGCTGCCGATGAAATACATGGCCCCGCCGGGATCGCCGGCGGGCACGATCGTGGCGCCGGGCTGGAAGAGCCGCGTGTAGAGCAACTTGGTGATCTCGGCCACCTCGGCTGCGTCAAGCGTCGAGAATAGCGGCACGCGCGCGACCATGCTCCAGGTCACCACGAATTCGTGACGCGCCGATTCCTGGCTGAAGCCGGTGGCGAGGATGGCGATGGGAAGAGCGAACATGCCGAGCCCGAACAGCATGACGATGCCGCCAAACAGCTTGCCCCAGGGCGTGATCGGCACGATGTCGCCATAGCCGATGGTGGTCAGCGTCGCCAAGGCCCACCAGGCTGCTGCGGGAATGGAGCCGAATTTATCGGGCTGAGCTTCGCGCTCGAGGAAATAGATGATGGCGGCCGAGAACAGCATCAGCATCATCATGAGGAGGAGCGCGCCGAGCAGCGCGCGGTATTCGTGGGCGACGACGCGCTTGAGCGTCAGCAGCGCCGGCGAGTAGCGCAGCAATTTCAGCAGACGGAACAGACGGAACAGGCGCAGCACCCGCAAGGCGCGCAGGTCGAACGGCACGAACAGGTAGACATAAAACGGCAGGATGGCGAGGAGGTCGATGATCATCATCGGCCGAAGCGCGAAGTTCAGCCGCGCCCGCCAATGCGGCATGCGATGCAGCAGCGGGATCTCGACCGAGCTCCACAGCCGCAGCACATATTCGACGGTGAAGACGATCACCGAGAAGACGTTGAACGCCTCGAGCTCAGGGCCCCAGCGCTGATAGACCGAACTCACCGTCTCGGCGGCGAAGGCGAGGCCGTTGGCGATGATGAGAACGATGAGGAAGACATTGACGACGCGGCCGATGGAATTGCCGTCGCCGACCTCCAAAATGTCGTGAACCTTGGCCCGCCAGTCACGCCAGACGGACGCGAAGCTCATGGTCAGGCAATTCCCGCGCGGCGGGCTCCGGAGCCGGCCACGGCCTCTGCCCCGCCAGTGAGCAGCGCCGCGATGGCGTCGAGCGCCGCATCGGCGCGGGCGCCGTCGGGACCTCCGGCCTGGGCGAGATCGGGGCGGCCACCGCCGCCCTTGCCGCCAAGCGCTTCGGCGCCGGCGCGGGCAAGCTCGACCGCGTTATAGGTTCCGGTGAGATCGTCGGTGACGCCGACCACGAGGCCTGCCTTGCCCTCCTCCGACACGCCGACGATGGCGACGACGCCCGACCCAAGCTGGCGCTTGGCATCGTCGACGAGCCCGCGCAGGTCTTTCGCCGCCACCCCCTGAAGGGTGCGGGCGAAGAGCTTGACCGTGCCGAGGTCGCGGATGGCGGACGAGGTGTCGCTTACAGCACCGCCGCCAAGCGCAAGCTCGCGCTTAGCGTCCGCCAACTGCTTTTCGAGCTTCCGCCGCTCGTCGAGGACGGCGGCAAGCCGCTCGATCATCTCGTCTGGACCGACCTTCAGAAGTTCCGCTGCCTCGCGCACGCGCGCATCTTGCGTGGCGAGATAAGAACGCGCGCCCTCGCCCGTGAGCGCCTCGATGCGGCGCACGCCGGAGGCGACCGCGCTTTCGCCGACGATCTTGAACAGGCCGATATCGCCGGTGCGGCGCACATGGGTGCCGCCGCACAGCTCGACCGAATAGGCGTGCTCCGCCTTGGCGCTCGCCTCGCTCTTGCCCATGCTGACGACGCGGACCTCGTCGCCGTATTTCTCGCCGAACAGCGCCAGCGCGCCCCTGGCGATCGCCTCGTCGGGACGCATCAGATGCGTCTCCACCGCTGAGTTTTGCAGAACCATGGTGTTGGCGAGGTCTTCGACCGCGCGGATCTCAGCCGGCGTCATCGGCCGCGTATGGGAGAAGTCGAAGCGGAGCCGGCCCGGCTCGACCAGCGAGCCCTTCTGCGCAACGTGCAGCCCAAGCACCTCGCGCAGCGCCTCGTGTAGGAGATGCGTGGCGGAATGATTGGCCCGCGTCGCGGTGCGGCGGGAATGATCGACTTCGAGATCGACAACCTCGCCCGACTTCAGCGTGCCGGCTTCGATGGCGCCCATATGCAGGAATAGGCCGTGCAGCTTCTTCTGGGTGTCCTCGACGGTGAAGCGCGCGCCTGAGGGGCTCGCGATCAGCCCGCGGTCGCCGACCTGTCCGCCTGATTCCGCATAGAAGGGTGTCTGGTTGACGATGACGATGCCGCGCTCACCCGCCTTGAGCTCCGAGACGCGCTTGCCGTCCTTGATCAGCGCGACGATCTCGCCGGAGGATCCCTCGGCGTCGTAGCCGAGGAACTCGGTGGCGCCGAGCTCTTCCTTGAGCTCGAACCACAAGGTCTCGGTCGCGGCCTCGCCGGAGCCAGCCCAGGACTTCCGCGCCTCGGCGCGCTGGCGCTCCATGGCGGCGGCGAACCCCTTGGTGTCGACGCCGATGCCGCGGGCTTTCAGCGCGTCCTCGGTGAGGTCGAAGGGAAAGCCGTAGGTGTCGTAAAGCTTGAAGGCGGTCTCGCCGGGAAGCATGGCGCCGTGCTTCATGCCTCGCGTCGCTTCGTCGAGCAGGCGAAGCCCGCGCTCGAGCGTATCGCGGAAGCGGGTCTCCTCCAGCTTCAGCGTCTCGACGATGAGGCTCTGGCCGCGCTCGAGCTCGGGGTAGGCGTGGCCCATCTCGGTGACGAGGGTCGGCACCAGACGCCACATCAGCGGCTCCTCGGCGCCGAGCAGATGCGCGTGGCGCATGGCGCGGCGCATGATGCGGCGAAGCACGTAGCCGCGCCCCTCGTTCGACGGCAGCACGCCGTCGGCGATGAGGAAGGAGACCGCGCGCAGATGGTCGGCGATGACGCGATGGCTTGGCTTGGCCTCGCCCTTGGCGGGAACGCCGGTGAGCGACACCGAGGCCGCGATCAGCGCCTTGAACAGGTCGATCTCGTAATTGTCGTGGGTGCCCTGCAGCACGGCGGCGATGCGCTCAAGCCCCATGCCGGTGTCGATCGAGGGATGCGGCAGGGGAATACGCTTATCGGCGGCAACCTGCTCGTACTGCATGAAGACGAGATTCCAGATTTCGACGAAGCGGTCGCCCTCGGCGTCCGGACTGCCGGGCGGGCCACCCTTCACGCTCGGGCCATGGTCGTAGAAAATCTCCGAGCTCGGACCGCAGGGACCAAGCTCGCCCATCGACCAGAAATTGTCCGAGCCTGCGATGCGGATGATCTTCTCGTCGGGGAAGCCAGCGATCTTCCGCCACAGCAACGCTGCCTCATCGTCGTCGGCATAGACGGTGATCACCAGGCGCTTCTTGTCGAGCTCAAAGTCCTTGGTGAGCAGCTCCCAGGCGAGCAGGATCGCCTGCTCCTTGAAATAGTCGCCGAAGGAGAAATTGCCGAGCATCTCGAAGAAGGTGTGGTGGCGCGCGGTATAGCCGACATTGTCGAGGTCGTTGTGCTTGCCGCCGGCGCGCACGCTCTTCTGCGCGGAGGCTGCGCGCGGGATACGGCCGCTTTTCCTGTCCGGTGAAAATATTCTTGAAAGGCACCATGCCGGAATTGGTGAACATCAGCGTCGGATCGTGGCGCGGCACGAGCGGCGCCGATGGCACGACCTGATGGTCGCGCTTGGCGAAGAAATCGAGGAAGCCGGCGCGGATGGCGTTGGCGCTGGTATTGTTGACGCTGCTTACGACCTCACGCGAGGGGTTCGCGTCCTTGACGCTCGCGTCGACACTCGGGTTGGCGGCACTTTTGTCGTTCATGCTGTTCCGGCTGACCTTCTTCTTTAGCGCGCCCGCGCGGGCGGCTTTCTTAAGTTTGACGCCTGTCTTTCGACTTGGGCTCATGGCAGCGAAGCTCGAGGGGCCTCATGTCGCGGCGATATCGTCGCACGCGAAGCTACGCGAAGATCGCAAACAAATCCTAGCCGATTTTAGCGGCTGCCAAGGCTGGCACGCGCCGCTCCGACCTCAGAGCGGGCTTTAAAGGATCGCCTCACACATAGTTGGCGGAAAGGGGGCTGGCAAGCGGCCCGCTGTGCCGATGCGCGCGCGAAGTACCGGCCTGGGTTCCCCGGCGAGAAGCCCTCCTGGATCAAATTAGAGGATGAATAGCTCTGTAAATGTCGCGAGTCGTGAGAGTTCAATTATCGGCCCAGCCGGTCCGGATCACCAACCGAGTGGTTGCCTTAGCGATGCGAAAAAGCGTGAGCTGCCCATCTTCGCAAAGTCCGCTTATGGCACTTAGCGGACATCCCACCTGCACTGACGAATGTCCGCTATCGGGGGTAAAGCGGAGATGACGCTAACGGGCCGTAATGTACCCTAATGACCCACCGCAGACATCAAACCTGAGACCTCTGACCTCGGTCGACACCCTCAGCTCGGCCCGCTAAGCGTTGCGATGTGCGCTGGCGAGTTAAAGGCGACGGTTCCATCGCTGAGCTCAAAACCACCAAGCTCCTCGCGCGCCGCTTTCAGGAGGGTCTGGTACTGACCATCGTCGATCATATCGGCCAGAGTCCAGCCTTTGACATCGGTTTGCACCCATGCCTCCAGAGACGGAAAATGGGCAGTAATATCGACCGTCTCGATCGTCGCTTTTCGCGCCCCGGCATCCGCAAGCATCCCACGCAGCAAGCTGGCATCGCCGAGTGCGAATGGCGCCCGCAGCGCGTCGGCAACCTGCGTGCCAAACAGACGCTGCAGCAGGTTCACCATGGCCGCATATCCCGGAGTGCTTTCCAAAGGACCCCAAACGGCCACCACCATACGCCCATCTGTTTTCACGACGCGCCGCATCTCACGCAGTGCTTTGGTAGGTTCATCGAAGAACATGAGTCCGAACTGACTTACGACCCGGTCAAAAACGCTGTCGGCAAATGGCAACGTCTCTGCGAGGCCAGTCTGCCAGCTGATTGCAGGCGCCAGGCGTCGCGCGACAGAAAGCATCCCCTCGTTTCGATCAATTCCGATGACACAGTCGGGGCCTGATTCTTGGGCAATCTGTCGCGCGAGGACGCCTGTTCCGCACGCGACATCCAGCACCAATTGGCCGGGCCTAATTTGGCCGGCTCGAGCCACAAGGCGTGCCGGCTCCAGGAAGAGCGCTGGCACGAAGAACTCCTCGTATACATCAGCAGCACTCCGATCAATTTGACCTAGCCGGGCCCTATCCATCCATTCCTTCTGTCATTTGATTTTTGCGGCGGCCAAGATCGCCGTGACGGGTCGATGTCCGCAGCACTTAGCAGACATTGATGCCGACGATGAGCATGTCCGCTATTGGGGGTGTCCGCTAATGACCCTTAGCGGACACAGGCTTTGCAAGATCAGTCACCGCCCGTAAACAGGAGACGCTGAGCCTCGGCCACAATTGCCCTTAGCCGGTCCCCCGCAGGGATGATCGCGTCAATCCTATCAACTCCTTGGCCGGCGTAGAGCGCCATCGCCTCGAAGTCTCCTGTCATTGAGCGCAACGGCGAGTCGGTGCTGAAAAGGTAGATTGGGCGGCCTTCCTCCTCACCAATGACGGACTTCGGACCGAATGGATCGCCGCGTAGACCCTGCGTGGCGCTGTTCTGTAGCACGCGAACCGGAGCGCCGATCGGCCAATTGATATGAAAGATATCCGTAAGAAGCGTCTGTTGGGACCTGGCGGTTACGATTCGCGCCTTGTGATAGTCGTGTGCAAACGACTCCGGTGATGCCAGAAAGGCGGTCCCGATCACCACCCCGTCAGCACCGGATGAAAGAGCATCGGCCACGTCGCGTCCATCGACGATGCCGCCGGACGCGAGCACGGGTACGTCGGAGCTGGCTATGACTTCCGACAACAATCGTTTCAACGGAGTCGTTCCGCGGACGTGTCCTCCTGCCTCTACGCCCTGCGCGATCAAGATATGCGCGCCAGCGCGTTGTGCCGTTTCAGCCTCCTTCGCCGATCCCACTTGGTAGACCACGAGAATGCCTGCGTCGCGGAGACGTTCCACCACACCCGGAACAAGCTCCCAGAACAGCGCGACAACCGGAACAGCAAGGTCAATGCACATGTGAAGCTGACGTTCGAGCAGTTCGCTTTCGGTCGCGGCGGGGATGAGGTTTACCCCGAACCGCTGGGACGTGGCGCGGCGAACGGCCTCGACTTCTTTACAGATTAGGCGCGGCGGTTCGCGGACCATGCCGAGGAATCCGAATCCGCCCGCGTTGGTAATCGCGGCGACGAGTTCGGAGCGGGCGACGCCTCCCATGCCGGCCAGGACGACGGGATACCTGCAGCCTAATAGGGTGCAGACTCGCGTGGACAGATGACCGCCCAAGGCCCGTGTTCCTTGGTTAGGGGTGCGGAAAGGGACCGCCGGCATGCGGGATTCCCATCCACCCGCACAGTTGCCAGTTTTGGTTTCCGAGCCTGCACCTCTCGTGCAAGACCATTACACCGATCACGAGGGTGCAGAGCAGAATCGCCAATGCACTGATTGCGTTTCGTCCCATGGTTCAATCCACGTCGACCACGCGGCCCTGAATTTCTCGCCCAAAGCTCAATGCCGCTGAGCGTTATTCGGGGAACCTTTCGCGGCCAGCGGCCATCTAATGTCTAGATGCTCCGCAACCTAGCGGAGTGCCTTCCATGTTGTAGGTAGGGCCCCAGAACTGGGAGTAATCCTATGAGTAAGAATCGCGGTGTTGTCTATGTCAAGCCGGGGTTGGTCGAGGTTCGGGACATTGCGGATCCAAAATTTGAAGATCCCCATGGTCGCAAAATCAATCATGCGGTGATCTTGAAGATCGTCTCGACCAACATCTGCGGATCAGACCAGCATATGGTTCGCGGTCGCACCTCTGCGCCAGCAGGACTCGTGCTCGGCCACGAGATTACCGGCGAGGTGATCGAGAAGGGCGTTGACGTCGAGTTCATCGATGTGGGCGACATCGTCTCCGTTCCATTCAACGTAGCGTGTGGGCGCTGCCGTACATGCCGCGCCGGTGATACCGGGGTCTGCCTCACGGTAAACCCTGGTCTGCCTGGTGGGGCTTACGGTTATGTGGATATGGGCGGCTGGATTGGGGGTCAAGCGCGCTACGTGATGACGCCCTATGCCGATTTCAATCTGATGAAATTCCCCGACCGAGATCAGGCGCTCGCCAAAATCCGCGACTTGACCATGCTGACCGACATCCTGCCAACTGGCTTTCACGCCGCGGTCAGGGCGGAGGTTGGCGTCGGTTCAACCGTATATGTCGCGGGCTGCGGGCCAGTCGGTTTAGCAGCGGCAGCGTCCGCGCGCATTCTCGGCGCGGCGGTGGTAATGATCGGCGATATGAACAATGAGCGCTTGGCGCACGCAAAGAAGGTTGGTTTCGAGCCGATTGATCTCAACGCCCACGACCGGCTTGGCGAACTCGTCGCGGCGGTAATTGGCGAGCCAGTCGTTGATAGCTTCATCGACGCGGTCGGCTTCGAGGCGAAAGGACATGGCGGCGCAGAGCAGCCGGCGGTCGTCCTCAACCAGGCCATGGAGGTCACCCGGTACGCCGGCTCGATCGGCATTTCGGGCCTCTACGTGACCAAAGATCCAGGATCGCATGACAAGCAGGCCGCGAAAGGCGCGCTGTCGCTCAATTTCGGTCTTGGCTGGTCGAAATCGCATTCGTTCCACACGGGTCAGACGCCAGTCCTGCGCTATAATCGTCAGCTCCTGCAGGCAATCTTGCACGATCGCATTCCAATCGCGGACGTCGTCAATGCGCAGGTGATCTCGCTCGAGGAGGCGCCGAAGGGCTATGCCGATTTTGATAAGGGCGCGCCAATGAAATTCATTCTCGACCCGCACGGCACCGTAGCGAAAGCCGCCTAACGCCACGAACTACAAGGGGCAGTCTCTGCTTGCGGGCGAGCTCGCCAACTTATTAACCGCGCCCCAAAATCACGTGCCTGAGCGCGACGGCGTCGTTGTGCACCTCATCACTGGCTGAATACACCAGGGTGATCGGACCTTTGCGCGCGAGCGATCGCAGTTGATCTAAAAGCTCGGGGTATTGGTGCACCTCTGTGGCATAGCAGCGGCGGAATTCATCCCAACGGCTAGGATCATGTCCAAACCACTGGCGGAGTTTGGTGCTTGGCGAGATGTCCTTCATCCATTGATCAATAGCCGCACGCTGCTTCGAGAGTCCGCGTGGCCACAACCTGTCAACGAGGATCCGCATGCCGTCTTCAGGCGCTGGCGTATCATATGCACGCTTCAGCTTGATGTTTCCGGCCGGAACTCTCCCTTTCATAGAACTTTCCAATTCGACCGCACAGCGTGGCTTGCAGAAGGTGCAAAATTACCGGGAACCTTATCGCAAAGGCTTCCATCTAATCCAGGAGCCCCAAAATGCGGGCTGCCATTCAAGGAGGTCGACCGATGCAGAAACAACTCACGCTGCTCGTGATGGTTCTCGCCTTACTAAGTCCCGGGCTTCTTTGGGCTGCGGCTAAGCCAACTGACCCGCAGATCGCTCATATCGCCTACACCGCAGGGCTGCTCGACGTTGAAGCGGGCAAGCAGGCGCTCGAAAAATCGAAAAACAAGGATGTTCGCGCCTTTGCACAGCAGATGATTGGCGACCATACGGCGGTCAACGATCAAGCTCTGGCTTTGGTGAAGAAGCTCAACGTGACGCCCGAGGATAACGCGACAAGCCAGAGCTTGGCCAAGCAAGCGAACGCCACGCGCGAAAAGTTGGCCGGCTTGACGGGTGCTGCGTTCGACAAGGCCTATGTCGACAACGAGGTCACATATCATAAAGCGGTGAATGGTGCCCTGAGCAGTACTCTGATCCCGGACGCGCAAAACACCGAGTTAAAGTCCCTCTTGCAGAAGGGCCTTCAGGTGTTCCAGTCGCATCTGGATCACGCCGAGCAGCTAGCGACGCAACTGAAATCAGCAAAATCGTGATCGCCAGCACGCATCTAAGGGAAATCAATCGGACTTGCGCTTGATGATGAAGCTAGAGAAGAGCGACCACACGACGCTTTCTGACCTCGAGCTTGCCAGCCGTATCGCAGCAAGAGACGTAGCTGCTGTGCGGCTGGTGACCGCCCGGAACAATCAGAGGCTTTACCGTACTGCTTGGAGCATCCTCAAAGACCGTTCCGAAGCGGAGGAGGCCGTTCAAGACAGCTATATGAAGGCTTTCAACGCCATCAAGACCTTTGCCGGGATATCGTCGCTGTCGACATGGCTAACCCGAATTGTAGTCAATGAGGCACTCGATCGAAGACGGCGCGCACAACGGCGCTCTCGCATGCTCAATCATGAGTTGGTTGTCGTCTTGGAGGAATATCGGGACAAACTTATGGCAGGCTCAGCTACACAATCGCCGGAAACGGCCTTGATGCGGCGTCAGATCGCGAAACTGCTGGAGGCCGCGATCGCGCGCCTCCCTGCTACATTTAGAACCGTGTTTGTATTGCGCGAAATTGAGGGCTTAAACGTGGAAGAAACGGCCGAAGCTCTGCAAATCCCGGAAGAGACGGTGAAGACTCGTCTATTCCGCGCGCGCCGCCGCTTGCAGAAAGAGCTCGACCCAGAAATTTGCGGAGCGTTGTCGGAGACGTTTCCTTTCGCGGGTGCCGACTGCGAAGCGATGACCGAGAGGGTGATTACAAAGTTCTGTCGAGCGGTAAAGCCTATCTGACCGGCATCATTGGGCGGTGCCGGCTCCCACTGGGTGACGAGCATGTCCGCTTCCTGGCACTTTTCGGACGTCCCATCTGCAGTGACGAAGGTCCCGTTATAGGCGGTAAAGCGGACATGACGCCAACGGGCAGTTATGTCGGCTCATGACCCGAAGCAGACTTTTTCCTGTGCCTACCTCGCGCTCGAAGGCGACTAATTCTCTGAAGTGTCTGCCCCAGTCCCGTGCGGGGGATGCCCCCGCGTCCGCCGCAACTTCCCTGGTTGGCGCCGCTCCAGGGGCGCCTTGCCGGTAATCAAAACATACCGGACTTCAGGTTGCCCCATTCGCCACACGATGCCTCGACCGCTATAAATTCCGAGAGGTGCTACGGCCGAGAATCTGTAGGAGGGACGTCGATGAAGGAAGAGTGGGAGGCTTCGGCCGGAGGCGCATATCGGACGAAGCGTGGCATTGACCAGGAGATTCTCGCGCCACTGGCGATTGCTTTGACGCTTCTGATCGGGGCAATCGTTCGATGCAGCGCCATGGAAGCCCATGCGGCCGTGTGGGACGTGCCGCTCACGGAGTTTGTTGCGAAGGCAATGGAGGAAGCCTCGATCCCGGGAGCCATCATCGGTATTTGGCAGGACGGCGAGTTTCCTTATGTGCGGGCTTTTGGCGTGCGCGACACGGCCACCGGCGAACCCATGGCTACCGACCTCCATATGCGGATCGGCAGCGTGACCAAGACCTTCGTCACCACCGCCATCCTGCAGCTCGTGGATCAGGGCAAGGTCGGCCTCGACGATCCGATCAGCAAATACGTGCCCGGCGTCCCCAACGGGGATGCGGTCACCCTCCGCCAATTGGCGGGCATGCGCAGTGGGCTCTTCGATTATTCCGATGTTACGCAAGCCGCCATGCCCGACGATCCGAAGCGCCGGTACACTCCCCAAGACCTTCTCGAGATTGTCGTGCAGCACCCGCCGGAGTTTCCAGCCGACACAAAATTCGACTACAACAACAGCAACACCGTGCTTCTCGGGCTCGTGGTGGAGAAGGTTTCCGGACAGCCCTTGAATCGCTATATCGACGAGCACATCGTCCAAGCCGAGCATCTGCAGCATACCGTCTTCCCGGCCGATGCGACCCTGCCGTCACCGCACGCCCACGGCTATACGAAGACGACCGACGGCAAGATTGTGGATGCGACTGACTGGAATCCCTCATGGGGATGGGCGGCGGGACAAATGGTCTCGACGGTCGATGATCTGCACATCTGGGCACGAGATCTGGCCACCGGCAAGTTGCTTACGCCGGCAGCTCAGCGCGAACGCGTGAAGTTTCAACTCGCCCCTTCGGAAGGTGACGGTGCGTTGTATGGGCTTGGAGTTGAGTACCAATTCGGTTGGATAGGCCACAACGGAAATATCACAGGCTACCAGACGTACGCCTACTACCTTCCCTCTGAGAAAACCACGATGGTTGTCATGGTCAATTCCAACGCCGATGCGGTCGCCGTTTGGAATTTCGTCAGAGGCATCGTGAAGATCATCACGCCAGACCATCCATGGCCGGCGCCTCCGTCGGATGAGTAGAAGAGTTCCGCTTTTGGCACAAAGCAGACCAATTCCATCGCTGTGCTGATTGTCAGCTAATGACCCAAAGCGGACAACACTGCGCTACACCAAAGCTCCGATATGCCTAGTCGCCGGCACCAGGGCTCGGTGAGAATCGGCTGAGCTTGTCTGGCTTGCCTTTCCAATCGTCGGCGTCCGCCGGCGGCTCGCGCTTGGTGGTGATGTTCGGCCAGAGCGGAGCGTATTCGGCGTTGAGCTTGAGCCAATGCTCTAGTCCAGACTCTGTGTCGGGCTTGATCGCTTCAACCGGGCATTCCGGCTCGCACACCCCACAGTCGATGCACTCCTCGGGGTCGATCACCAGCATGTTTTCGCCCTCATAGAAGCAGTCGACCGGACACACCTCCACGCAGTCCATGAACTTGCAGCGAATGCAGTTCTCGTTGACGACGTAGGTCATCGACCTTCCCGAAATTGCGGAAAATCGCCTCCGGCAGCCCACAGCGCCCGCAGCGAACCAACCTGCACAGTTATCTCTTGATAATCCCTATTAAGTCTATAGGGTATTGGAGTTAGAGAGTGAACCCTGCCCGTACCCGAAGTGGGGACCCCGACACCTTCCCGAGCTTTGGGTATGGCGCAGGGCTTCTCTCTCGCCAGTCCGGCCATTCGGGCGTGCCTGCGGCGGCGCATGAATTGAGGAGATACGAGATGACGTTCCACAACCCTCACGCAGCGGAGGACGGCGCTTCCTCGCGGCAGGCCGCGAAATGGGAGAAGCCGATCGAGGTGAAGGTCGAGAATGTGGTGAAGAGCTACGGCAAGAGCTTCGCCATTCGCGATGTCTCGCTCGACATTCGCCCAGGCGAGCTGCTGGCGCTGCTTGGTCCTTCCGGCTCCGGCAAGACGACGTTGCTGCGCATCCTGGCCGGCCTCGATCAGCCAACCTACGGGCGGGTGACCTTCGACGGCGAGAACGCGCTCGGGCTACCCGTGCAGAAGCGAAATGTCGGCCTCGTCTTTCAGAACTACGCCTTGTTCCGCCACATGACGGTCCTCAGTAACGTCGCCTTTGGACTGAAAGTTCGGCCGCGCGAGCAGCGTCCGAGCGAGAAGGAGATTCGCAAGCGGGCGCTCGATCTCATCGAGCTTGTTCAGCTCGGTGGACTCGAAAATCGCTATCCATCTCAGCTTTCCGGCGGTCAACGCCAGCGCGTCGCCTTTGCCCGTGCTCTTGCCATCGAGCCGCGCTTGCTGCTCCTCGACGAGCCTTTCGGCGCGCTTGACGCGCAAGTGCGAAAGGAGTTGCGCCGCTGGCTCGTCGAGATCCACCGGGAAACCGGACATACGACGGTCTTCGTCACCCACGATCAGGAAGAAGCGCTCGAGCTTTCCGACCGTGTCGTGGTGATGCGCGACGGCCGCATCGAGCAGGTCGGCACGCCGGATGAGATTTACGACGAGCCAAACTCTCCGTTCATGTTCTCCTTCATCGGTGAATCGAGCGCGCTTCCCGTGCGCGTCGATGAGGGCAAGCTTTGGCTCGACCAGCATCCGCTCGACCTTCCGCCCGGCAACGTGCCCAACGGTCCGGCGAGACTGTTCTTGCGGCCGCATGATGTGGAGGTGAAGCGCGATACGCGCGGCGCCATTCCGGGAACCGTCTCCTTCTTGCGGCGGCAAGGCGGATCGCGGCGCCTCGACCTCGAAGTCAACGGCAATGGCGACCGCATCGAAATCGAGGTGCCGGCGCATTTCGACGCGCTGTTCGGCGAGGTTGCCATTCTCCCGCGCCGTTTCCGCGTCTATCCGGCGGTGGCCTAGCCCGATGATCTCACAAAAAGCCAAATACGCCTTCCACGCCCTTGTCGCGTTGGCGCGTACGGAATCGCTGATGGTCGGCGAGATTGCCGCCCAGGAGAAGATCCCGCGCAAGTTCCTCGAGCAGATCCTGCTCGAGCTCAAGCGCCACGGCATCGTGCAGAGCCGGCGCGGCAAATTCGGCGGCTACGGCCTGCTCATGCCTGCCGATCGCATCACGTTCGGACAGGTGCTGCGCATCCTCGACGGCCCGATCGCGCCGCTTCCCTGCTTGAGCAGGATCGCCTACCGGCGCTGCTCCGACTGCCAGACCGAGGAGAATTGTGAGATCAGGCGCGTCTTTGCCAAAGTGGCCGAGTCGGCAAGAGATGTTCTCGACCGCACCACCATCGCCGATGCCATCAGGACCAATGGCGTCGCCGGCGATGTCGCGGGGACGGCGGCGACCCGGCAAGACGCCGGCGGCAGGCCCCTGCTCAGCTAGCAGTTCGCCTGTTCGTCTACGAGCTGATCCATCACCAGGGCGGGCTCCTCGCAGCCGGCAGGACCGATGTCATGGGCCGGCACGCCGGCAACGGTGCGCCGTGGCGGCACGTCATGCAGCACCACGCTTCCCGCTGCCACGCGCACGCAATCGCCGACCTTGATATTGCCGAGGATCTTGGCGCCCGATCCCATCATCACGCCAGAGCCGATCTTGGGATGGCGGTCGCCCCGTTCATTGCCGGTGCCCCCAAGGGTGACGCCATGCAGGAGAGAGCAATTGTCGCCGATCACCGCGGTCTCGCCGATGACGATGCCGGTCGCGTGGTCGAGCATCACGCCCTTGCCGATCTGCGCCGCGGGATGAATGTCGACCTGGAGGATGCGCGAAGAGAGACTCTGGAGATAGAGCGCGAAATCGTACCGCCCGGCGCGCCAGAGCGCATGCGAAAAGCGGAACGTCTCGAGCGCGTGATAGCCCTTGAAGTAAAGCAACGGGTCGATCAGCCGCCGGCAGGCGGGATCGCGCTTGGCGACGGCGATGAGGTCGGCGCGGAACACTTCGCCGAGGCCCTGGTCGGCGGCAAGCACCTCATGGAAGGTCTTGTGCAAGAGCCCGGCGTCGACCGAATGCTCGAGCCGCTGCGCCAAGCGATGGCAGACTGCGTCCTCAAAGCTCGGCTCGCTGAGGATCGTTGCGTAGATCAGGCTGGCAAGCACCGGCTCCTTGGCGCTCGTTTCCTCTGCCTCGCGCCGTACCTGCTCCCATACGGCATCGCGGCGCGTGATCGGCGTGACTTGCGGATCGGAGAGCCAAGGCTTCTGCATAGTCGAATCCCTTTGGGGGCGCATGAAGATTAGTCCCTATTCTCTATATATTTAGTCTAGATTGCAATGGGCTTAGTTTCTGCGCCTATATGGCCGCAGTCACGCCGCTCCTCCCGTTACTTTCAGCTTCGGCGGCGCTGTTTGTCCGGCAAGCCGTCCGCGCAAATGGGCAGCGAGCTCGGCGCATTGCACGCGGATATCCGGCACCGCCATGATCTCCCAGAATGCTGCGCGGGTCAGAGGCCCGACGGCATAGAGCACCGGCGAGGCGCGCCCCGCTTGGTCGACGATGGCGCAATTGGCATCGACGTCGATGCCGATGCCGAGCGGATCCGGCCGCGCCAGACTTTGGGCGAACACCTGCTTCAGCAAAGGATTGGTGGTCGCCAGCGGATCGGTATAGACGCCGGTACACTCCGCCACCTTGGCCACATCAAGTGTCTCGGTGTTGTCGCTTCCGCGCCGGCGATAGGTGATGCGGGCAAGCGAGGCACTCGGCACAAGGGCGAGCGTCTTCGCGGCAATGATGCGAAGCTGGCCCGAGGCGAGCGCCTCATGAATCTGCCGCTCCACTTCCGGCGCCATGCGGTGGCGGTGCACTTCCCACCAGGCGCGCGCGTGGCGGAGAAAGCGCTGCTTGGAATCGAAGGGGAGGCTTCGCCAGATCTCCCAGGTGTAGGGACGAATGCCGTCGACCACGCTCCGCCAGTCGCCGCCGCGGGCGACATTGTCCTCGGCGAGACGCCGCAGCCATCGCCACAGCGTGACGAGGCTCGCGCCGAACGGAATGTCCTCCCGCTTGAGCGTGAGAGCCGAGACCGGCCGATGCGCCTGCGGCAGAAGCCCGCGCCGCGACATGGCGTAGATCGGGCCGCGATGCCCATTGGCTCGGAGCGAGACGACGAAATCCACCATGGTCAGCCCGGTGCCACGGATCAGTACAGCCGCGTCACGATCCACGCCTGAATCAGCCGGGCTCTCCCAGGGATTGACGTAGCAGCCGGGACCGGATTTCGCCGTTTCGTCGTGGCCGGTGGCAAGGACAGCAAGGTCGCCCGTCGATGCTGCTGCCGTCATCGATGCCGATGGTAACGCTCGTGGGCGTGGTGGCGATGGTACGCCCTTGCCCATAGATGATGCGCAAGCGCCCTGGCTCTCCGGGCAACCCAAGATGCGGCGTAACGAGCTCGGCGATGTAGCGGCCATAGACGCGGCGCTGGGCGAAGGTCAGCGGCCCGGGCTGCTCGCCGTGGGCGTCTTCGTCGTTTTCGGCGAGCCATCGGCAAAAATGCAAGGGATCGTCGGCGAACGCGCTCATATTGGTGGCGCGCACATTCAACAAATGTCCTGGCTGCGCCGTCGAGTAGGCCATGCCGCGGCCGATCGTCGGCCGCTTCTCGATCAGCGTGACGCGGATTGCCTCATCGTCGTCGCGCAGGAGATGGCAGGCGAGAAGCACGCCGCTCGCGCCGCCGCCAACGATGATGATGTGCTTGCCGCTTTCCGCCGACAACGAAAACCTCAACACATCTGCCCAAGCCGCTTCGTCGGATCAATACCCGCGCTTGCCCCGCTCCGCCGACAGACGGTGCAGAGCCGCGATCAAGGCATCGACATCCTCAGGCGTATTGTAGAGCGCGAAGGAGGGACGCACGGTCGTCTCGTGACCGAAGCGGCGCAGGATCGGCTGGGCGCAATGATGGCCGGCACGCACGGCGATGCCTTCCTTATTGAGAGCGGTGCCGACATCCTCGACGCGCCACTCGTCGAGCACGAACGAAATGGCGCCCGCCCGCTCGCGCGGTGAGCCGATCAGCGTGAGGCCGGGCACCGTGCGCAATCCGTCCAGCGCATAGTTGAGGAGGCCGTGCTCGTAGGCCGCGATATTGGCCATGCCGATCTGCTCGACATAGTCGATTGCCGCACCGAGCCCGACGGCGTCGGCAATGGTGCCGGTGCCGGCCTCGAATTTCTCCGGCGGATCCTGGTACACGCTCTTCTCGAAGGTCACGTCCTTGATCATGCTGCCGCCGCCTTGCCAGGGCGGCATGGCTTCGAGCTCGGCCATCTTGCCGTAGAGCGCGCCGACGCCGGTCGGGCCGAACACCTTGTGCCCGGAGAAGACATAGAAATCGACGTCGAGCGCCTGCACGTCGACCGGCATGTGGCAGACGGCTTGCGCGCCGTCGACCAGCACGCGTGCGCCGTGCCGATGCGCCATCTCAACCATGTCGCGCACCGGCGTGACCGTACCGAGCGCATTCGAGACTTGGGTGAAGGCAACGATGCGCGTGCGCGGATTGAGCAGCTTCTCATATTCGTCGAGCAGCACGTCACCGCGATCGTCGACCGGCGCGACGCGGAGCTTGGCGCCAACCTCGTTGCACAGCATCTGCCAGGGAACGATGTTCGAGTGGTGCTCGAGATTGGTGACCACCACCTCGTCGCCCTCGCCGACATTGCGCCTACCCCAGGAACACGCCACGAGATTGATCGCTTCGGTCGTGCCGCGAGCCCAGACGATGGTGTCATCCGACGGTGCGTTGAGGAAGCGGCGCACCTTCTCGCGCGCGGCCTCGAAGGCGTCGGTCGAGCGCGCCGCGAGCGCATGCGCTGCGCGATGCACGTTGGAATTCTCGCGCGCGTAGAAATAGGAGATGCGGTCGATCACGGCCTGCGGCTTTTGCGTGGTCGCGGCGTTGTCGAGCCAGATCAGCGGCTTGCCGTTGACATATTCGTGCAGGATCGGGAAGTCGCGGCGGAAGATATGCGCGTCGAACTGCCGTGCTCCCGAAAGCGGTGGCAGCGCGAGCTCTGGAACGTGCTGCGACGGCAGCGGACCAAGATCGAGCGCCTGACCGTTCCAGCCATAGGGAAGCGGGTTGGCGCGGGAGGACGACTCAAGCCTTCGTCGAGGAAGTAATAGGACTCGCGCGGGTTCGCGGCCCCGAGGCCAGGACCGGCTACCGTCTCTCTACTGTAGGGAGCGGCTTCGTTTTGCGGCCACGCCTCGCCGCCCCTCTCGCCGTGAGGCTGCACGAGCCCCGCCACCGTGGGCGAGCCGGCGAAGGTCAGCGGCTGGAACGAAAAGACCGGGGCTTGGCCGGGCGCCGGCATGCTCGGTGCTTGTGCGTGAAGCGGCTCAGCGGCGTTGACGGGCGCCGCAGGCATGCTCGCTCCGGGTCCGGCATAGGGAATGCCACCGTCGAACGACGGTACGACCGACATGGCGCCGCCGAGCGTGCTCGGCAACGACGCGAGGTCGGCTTCGCGACAAAGGCGGGCTGCGGACTTCCAACCGGGAAGTCGCTGACGCTTCCGACCGAGACAGGCGGCGCAGGCAAATACGGGCCGGAGGTTCCCTTCTCGCCACTTGGCGGAACGGCTTGTGCCGGTGTCGGCTGACCTTGCGTCGTCAACGGCTCATACGCGTGTAACGGCGCCGACGGCCCTGCGGCGCCAGGCCCCGGCACGCCGCTTGCCCCCGGCGTCGGCGTGGCAGAAGGGGCCAGAGGTGCGGCATTCGGGGCGCCTGGAACCTGCGCCGACAACGCATCCACGGCGAACACGGGGGGCGGGCTCGCGCCTGGCCCCGTAACCGACTCGCCCGGCAAACCGCTGAACAGCGTGTTCGCGATCGAGGCAATCCAGGCGGGGTCGGGCGCCTGGCTCTCCCCCGCCGATACCCGCTCAAGTTCGCCGCCGACGGGAAGACTCCCGACGGACGCTCCAGGGCCGACCATCATTACCCGCGATCCGGGAAGCTCAGGCATCATGATCCTCGCTCAATCCTAACCACCTCCGTCCTGCCGAGCGGCCACCATCTCGATGGCGCTTTCGTCACGACCGCTTGCGGGCTCGGGAACGAGACGGAGTTGCCGCACGGCTCGCGCCGTAGGTGTGGTCGTACTGGTGATATTTGCCCACCTCCACGTTATCGAGCACGCCGAGCGCATCTTCGGTGAGGACGGCAAGCGAGCTGTAGAGCGAGACGAGGTAGGAGGCGATCGCCTTGCGATTGATGCCCATGAAGCGCACCGAAAGACTTGGCGAGACCTCGCCCGGAACGCCGGGCTGGAACAGGCCGACCACGCCCTGCTTCTTCTCGCCGGTGCGGAGCAACAGGATCTTGCTCGTGCCGCCTTCGAGCGGAACCTTGTCGGAGGGGACGAGCGGAAGGCCGCGCCAGGTCAGGAAGGGCGAGCCGAACAGATTGACGGTCGGCGGCGGGACTCCGCGCCGCGTGCATTCGCGCCCGAAGGCGGCGATGGCTTCGGGGTGAGCCAGAAAGAATGCCGGCTCTTTCCACACTCGAGCGATCAGCTCGTCGAGATCGTCAGGGGTCGGCGCCCCGGTGCGCGTCGAGAGCGTCATCGACGGCGCGACGCTGGCGAGCAGGCCATATTCCGGATTGTTGATGAGCTCGCTCTCGTGCGTCTCCTTCACCTTCTCGATGAGGAGGCGAAGCTGCTCCTGGATCTGATCGAAGGGACGGCTGTAGAGGTCCGACACGCGGGTCTGGACGTCGAGCACGGTGGTGATCGCGCTCAAGAAATACTCGCGCGGATGCTCTTCGTAGTCGACAAAGGTCTCCGGCAGATCTGGATCCTCGTCGCGTGGCGGGCTCGACTCCACGTCATCGGCCGACACGGCCGTCGCGCCGCGCGTCTGCTTGACGCGGTTCAGGCGGAAGATGCCGGCCTCGACCGGGGTCCAGGGCAGGAAAGGAATGAGCCAGCGCGGCGTGATACCGCCCCACTGGGCCCGTGTCTTCGTGGCATTCGCTAGTTGTCTGGCAGCTGTCTCGGCTACCGTTGCGCGACCATTGGCCATACGATTGATCCCTTAATTCGACATTGCAAACCAAAGCGCCCGCGCTGCCACGCAAGCGGCAGCGGCCTTGTCATTTGCACTTCTGGGGCGTTTCTCCACTCCGTGGGCGCCGTCTATTGCGGTGCCCTTCGGTAAGCGGCGCCAGTAAAATATCGCTGCGCCACGCGCAAGCAATTCTTGCCAATACTCAAATCTTTGCAACAATAGTCCACAACAAGACGTTCCTAAAACAGCCCGCAAAACGTCACAGCCCCCTCGTAGGATGGCCGTAAAATATTATTCTACTGTCATTAGACCCTATTTTCTGCCGATATGTGCAAGAAAAACATCCCAATTATGACAGAACCGGTCGAGTATATCGCAAATACTCTGTTTCGATTTGGTGGGCTGGCTCCAAAGGCGTGGGCCGTCTGAGGCCTAGACCATGCCGAGAATGACCGCCGCGACGAAGGCGAAGGAGGCCGTCGCTAGGATTGCAGCTAAAGTTCCTGTCGCTGTCATCGCTCGCTCCGAGTTACACGACTGATCCTATAGGAATTATCTAGAATGATGGCAAGCGCCGGCTTCTGTCAAGCGGTGGACTAGGCACCCGCGGGCTTCGGGTTGATTGCTAGGCGTTTCTCGTTCCAGCCGAGAGGGCTTTTCCGGATGGCCTTCCCTGCACCAGGAAACGCACCAATCCGATGCCGATCAGCATTGCGGGCACAAAGACGAGCGTGCCCTTGGCGAGCAGCGGAAGCGAGGTGACGGCGGGGCCAGGGCAGAATCCAGACAGACCCCAGCCGATGCCGAACAGCCCCGCGCCGAGGATAACTCTCGCGTCGATATCCTTTGCAGTCGGCAGCGAGAACCGCTCGGCCAGGATGGGTCGCGGCCGCTGGAAGGCGAACCGGTAACCGAGGAAGGTCACGGCAATCGCGCCGATCATCACGAAGATGAGGCTCGGATCGAACGTGCCGGCGAGGTCGAGAAAATTTTGCACCTTCGCGGGATTGGCCATCCCCGAGATGAGAAGGCCAAGGCCGAAGATAAGACCGGCGAGCGCGTTGATGACGGTGCGCATGGTCAGCCTCCCACCACGTGGCGCATCACGAAGACCGTAATGAAAGCTGTGGTCATGAAGATCGCCGTGGCGACAATCGAGCGGATCGACAACCGCGCCATGCCGCACACGCCGTGTCCGCTGGTGCAGCCGCCGCCGTAGGCCGCGCCGAAGCCGACGAGCAGTCCGGCGATCGCCATTAGGCTCACATTGCCGGAAACGGTCTGCGCAAAGGGTGCGCCCGCCACTGCTGCATAGACCAAGGGCGCGGCGAGGAGACCAATGATGAAGGCTGCCGCGCCGCCGGGGCCGGCGCCGTCATAAGGCGGAAACAGCCTGCCCACGGATTCCGCTGATGCCGGCGATGCGGCCATTGAACAGCATCAGCATCACGGCGGAGACGCCGATGAGCACGCCGCCAATGGTGGATGCAAGAGGTGTGAACTCGGTGACTGTCATACAAGTCCTTTGCGGGTAGCCAACGTGAGGACCGTCATTTAAATGATGCTGATCTCACAATGAGAATGTCTGCCTTTGGCACTTAGCGGACCTTGCGTAAGCCCTGCAACTTGTCGGCTAAGTGTCAGAAGCGGACGTAATCACGTCGACCTGGCTTGAGGTCTGCTTTGTGCCAACAGCAGACGCGGCTCCGCTCCGCAGATGGTCAATCAATCTGGGCCAGTCCGGCTTAGCACTGGCTACCACGCCGTAGACCCTGGACAAAGCGTTGGGAAATATGATGCCGACGCATTAAAGCTTGAGCTATTGCCATCGCAGTCATCATTTCGTTCTCGCTGGCGCCAGAGTTCTTGTCTGCGACAGCCAACAGTTTGCGAATTTTATCCATGATGTTGTCTTTTCTCATGGGTTCCTCGTTTGCGCGGTTCTCTCACGGCAGCGTGCCACGCACCGTTTAAAGAAACCCTTTCTTCCGAGAATCCACCGCCCTTTTGCGGGCTTTACGACGAAGGCGGCCATTTGCTACGGCTTCGTATGCGTTGACTTGGCATGCCATTTTCAATTCAATCCGGTGTGTTTTCCGAGAATCCAAAGGAATCCGTCATTCCCAGTTTCTCCGAGGCGGCTGAGATCATGGGCCGCCTTGGCGAGGAACTGGCGTTCGTAGCTCCCGACCAAGATACCGGACTTCTGCCTATCAACGGGTTCGTCATGGATCTGGAGGAACTAGCAGAAGCGGATGTCCCACTCCCTCTAACTGCCGGTTTGCAGGTGGCGCGTGCGTGGTTGGACGAGGCGTTGGACGGCCCAGGGAAGTTCACCGGCGAGACCATCCGCAACTTCAACGAGTGGCACGCCTGGATGGCGTCGGTCTTGTTGGCTTGGCAAACGGGAACGGCGATGCCGGCCTGGCCAGAGGGCTGGGCTCCGACAGAGAAAGCCGCTCTCGCAACCGAAACCGACAGGAGCGCCGCAACCTTTGTGCCTTCAGGCGCCGGGGAGCCATCGATCCGCCTCAACCTCGCAGAGGATCTTGGACTTCTGCGAGAATTCCACGGCGAGTCTGTGGAGCTGTTGCAGGGCATTGAGCAGGGTGTCCTCGTGCTTGAGGAAAATCCCGCCGATGCAGCCACAATCGATTCGATCTTTCGTGCCTTTCACACCCTCAAGGGCGCTGCCGGCTTCCTGCGTCTCGACGCCCTGCGCGACCTCGCGCACGATTTGGAATCCCTCCTTGACGCTGTGCGCTGCTCGCAGCTGCGGATTACCTCGGAAATCATTGATCTGATCCTCGCCGGTGCCGATGCACTGAAGCACTTCACGCGCGAGATTGGCTCACAACTTCAGGGCACAAATGCTGGCGCACCGATCCTCGTCCCCACGCGGCAGATCATCGCGCGCGTGCGGTCTTCCCTTCGCGGTGAACCGCCGGAAGCTGCGGACTCCCTTGAGGGTGTGGAGCGATCCCAAACGGCCGGCGGTTCGTCGGCTCGCTTGGCGAAGACCTCCGAGCTGGCAGCGGAGCGGAAGGTTCGACAGAGTGCGGTCGTGGCGCTCCGAGAGTTGACCACACCCAGCCCATCGAGCGGTTTCGTAAAGCTCGATACCGCTAAGCTGGACAACTTGGTGGATCTCGTGGGTGAACTAGTCATCGCCCACTCGATGGTGGTCCAGAACCCCGACGTTCAGAAGATCAACAGCCTTCAACTGGTGCGCTGCCTACGCCAGCTCAGCCGGATCACCACGGAACTTCAACGAAACGCCATGTCGCTTCGCATGGTCCCGATCCGCGCGATGTTCAACAAGATGAACCGACTGGTGCGAGATCTCGCCGCGCAACAGCGGAAGCAGGTCCAACTCGTGCTGGAAGGAGAGGAGACCGAGCTCGATCGCAACATTGTGGAAAAGCTGAGTGATCCTCTTGTTCACATGATCCGCAACGCGGTCGATCATGGGCTCGAGCATCCCGCGGACCGCGTCGCGCAGGGTAAGCCGGAGCTCGGCACTATCCGTCTCACGGCGGCCCACCAGCGCGGCGGCATCGTCATCCGGATCCAAGATGATGGCAAAGGCCTCGACCGCGGACGCATTCTTGCCAAGGCCATTGACAGCGGCTTGGTGAAAGCCAACGCAGATTTGACCGAATCGGAGATCTTCTCGCTAATCTTCCAACCTGGGTTCTCTACGGCGGAAAGCGTCACGGATCTATCCGGTCGTGGCGTTGGTATGGATGTCGTAGGGCGCAACATCGAGAACCTGCGTGGGAAGGTCGAGATCCAATCGCTACCTGGACAGGGCACGACCTTCACCATCCTGCTTCCTTTGACCCTTGCCATTATAGACGGTTTGCTGGTCGGAGTAGGCGGCGATCGCTATATCATTCCCACGCTCTCCGTCCGCGAGTCCTTCAGACCTCCGCCCGGCATGGTAACAAGCGTCCATGGGCGGGGCGAGGTGGTCAGCGTGCGGGGCCGGCAGACGCCACTGCTACGCTTGGGCCAGTACCTCGGGACGGCTTCACGGGCAATCAAGCCCGAGGACGGCATCATCGTCGTGGTCGAATCCGGCGACGCCGCCCGGGGCCTGCTCGTGGATGAACTGATCGGCAAACAAGAGGTGGTGATCAAGAGCCTCGGCCGGGCCTTCAGGCAGCAGAATTTGCTGGCCGGTGGCGCAGTTCTTGGCGATGGCTGGGTCGGCCTTATCCTCGACGTGGATACGCTGATCCAGATGCCCCATCAACCACCGCAGTCTGCGGTTCCTGTCTCCCGGACCACCCCATGAATCGAAATCCATCATCCCGGATCCAACCTGCCGCCGGGGAAGGACGCTATTTGACATTCACTCTTGGCGACGAGTCCTATGGACTTCCTGTTCTCAACGTTCGGGAGATTATCCGCCTCTGTCCGATCACGCCGGTACCCCGGATGCCGACGCATGTAAAAGGTGTCATCAATCTCCGTGGCACGGTCATTGCCGTGCTTGACTTGCGGGCCAAGTTCCAGCTCGCCGCCAAGAGCTACGGCGAACGGACCTGCATCATCGTCGTCCAGGTCGCCGCGCCCTCCGGTGGCAGCACTCTGATGGGTGCCGTCGTGGACGCCGTCGAAGAGGTGGTACAACTGACCGCGGACGAAATCGAGGCGACGCCGGACTTCGGGGGGGCGCCGGAGACGCAATACATTCTGGGCTTGGCCACGATACAGGGTGGGGTCAAAATCCTGCTGAACATCGAAAAAATCTTCTTGGAGGACGGCACGCTCTCATTGCCGCCCATGCCGAAGCCAGACCCATCAACTCAACCCGAAAAAGGATGACCATGAGCGACTGGACCATCTCGCGCCGGGTTATCGCCGGCTTTGCCACCATGCTGCTGATCATTCTCGCGCTCGGGGTTTTCGCTCTGTGGCGACTTATGGGCCTCGCACAAAACGTCGTGGATTTGGCGGACAGGAGTCTCCCAAGCGTGCTGCTGCTGAACGAGGCATCCAAGGTTTCCCGGGGCAACCTAATTGACCTTCTGCAGATCGACGAGACGGGGTCATCTGAGCGGAATGCCGCACTCGAACAAAGGATCGCCGCCAATACGGTGCGCCGGGACGAGTTGCTCAAGAGTTACGAAGACCGGGGCTTGATCGCCGATGATGAAGACCGTCGGCTATTTCAGGACGTCCAGCGCGCGAAAGAGATTATGACAGCATCCCGCACTCGCGCGATCGAATTGGCTCGCGAAGGCAAGGCCGATAAATCTCGGCAATTGCAGCGACAGGCCGTAATCCCCGACTATGAGAAATATCTCAAGGCGATCGACCTCACTGTTGACTACAAAGCCAAGCTTGGCCAATCCACCGCGGATGCGGGCAAGGCATCTGCGCTCTTCAGCCGCCGCTTGATCGGCCTCGCCCTCGGCCTCTCCTCGCTTCTGGCATTCCTTCTGGCATGGCAGGTCATTCGCTCGACAAACCGAGCCCTTAAGGACATCACAGCCAACCTCGACCGGGGGGCGCTCCAGACCGCCTCGGCTGCCCGGCAGGTATCGATGGCAAGTCAAAACCTCGCTTCCGGGGCCAGTGAGCAGGCCGCATCGGTTGAGGAGACGAGCACGTCGCTTGAAGAAATGTCCAGCATGATCAGCGCAACAGCGGAAAATGCCGAAAAGGCCAAAGAGCTAGCCACTGAAGCTCGCTCCGTGGCTGCAACCGGTTCAATGACGATGGCCGAAATGACGCATGCGATGGCGGCGATCAATTCGTCTAGCGCCGAGGTCGCCAAGATCGTCAAGAATATCGATGAGATCGCCTTCCAGACAAACATTCTAGCTCTCAACGCGGCGGTTGAGGCGGCGCGGGCTGGCGAGGCCGGCGCTGGCTTTGCGGTGGTTGCCGACGAGGTTCGATCACTAGCCCAGCGGAGCGCCGCCGCCGCCAAGGAGACAGCGGACAAGATCGAGGCGGCGATCGTCAACAGTCGAAAGGGATCTCAATGCACGGCCAAGGTCGAGGAGTCGCTCACGCAGATCGCCGAGAAGGTGAGCTCTACCGACGCGCTTGTCGCGGAAATCGCTACTGCCGCCCGCGAGCAGGCGCAGGGTATCGAGCAGATCAATGCCGCCATCGCCCAGATGGATAAGGTCTCCCAAAGCAATTCCGCCAGCGCGGAGGAGAGCGCCAGCGCCGCGGAAGAACTCGATGCACAAGCGGAAACCCTGAAAGATCTGGTGGGGAAACTGCGCCTGCTGGTCGGGGGCAAGTCTAATTCTGTCAGCCCGGCGCCGGTGCCCTCGGCGCGTCTCCTCACGAAGACGACCCCCGCCATCACAAGCACCGGGCGCCGCGCCATCCCGATGCCCGAAGATCATGTGGCCAAGGCCGAATCGGACAACGCAAACTTCCGAAACTTCTGAGTACAGTCACCGATCACGCAACAATCGAGCGGACGCTTCTTGTGATGATGTCCTTTTCCGGCAAGGCGTACCGGATTCTGGTTGACTTAGTTTACGAGCACAGCCGCATCCGGCTGGGCGCTGACAAGCAGACGCTGCTGACTAACCGCCTGCAGAAACGCCTCCGCGTACTGGGCTTGAAATCCTACGATGACTATTGCGCCCTTCTCGAGTCTCCGGGGGGAGTGGAGGAGATCGAGGAATTGGTGGATCTGATCTCAACCAACCATACGAAATTTTTCCGCGAGCCGGACCACTTTTCCTTTCTCGTCAACCGGGTTCTGCCCGCGCTAATCCCGAGGTTAGTTTCCTCGCGGTCACCACTGCGGCTATGGTCCACGGCTGCCTCATCGGGCGAGGAGCCGTATACGATGGCCATCGTGGTTGCGGAACACTTACGCGCATATCCGCCACTCGAGTGGCAGATCACCGCCTCGGATATCTCCAGGCGCATGCTCGCTCACGCTCAACAGGGCATCTATCGAATGGATGCCGTCCAAACGGTGCCCCCGGATCTGCTGAAGCGCTATTTTCAGAAAGGCATTGGCGTCCGGGACGGGACCTGTCGGATCAAACGTGAACTACGGGAGCGCTTGCAATTTGAGCGGATCAATCTTTTTCAGGCCACTTATCCCGTGCCTCGGAAACAGCACGTTATCTTCTGCCGCAACGTCATGATCTATTTCGATCCGCCCTCCCGCGCGATCGCCGTGCAGCGGCTGACGCAGCATTTGTCCCAGGGCGGCTACCTGATTGTCGGACACTCAGAAAGCCTCCTTGGCACCCGCCATGGCTTGCAACCCATCCAGCAGGGGATCTACCAACGGCTATGAACGTCCACGACCTAGGGCACCATCGAGCGTTGCTCTTCCAGAAGAGCGACGGTGGCGACCGCTGATGAATAGTGGCGAGCGCAAGATCCGGGTGCTGATCGTGGACAATTCCGCACTCGCCCGACGCGCCATCAGCGAGGCGCTTGCGTGCGATCCCGAGATTGAGGTTGTCGGCGCCGCTAGCGACGCCTATGTCGCGCGTGACCAAATTCTGGCTCTCCAACCGGATGTGGTCACGCTCGACTTGGAAATGCCGCGCATGGACGGACTTACCTTCCTCAAGATTTTACAGGAGTATTACCCAGTGCCGGTCGTCGTGGTGAGTTCGCTTACTCCGACCGGCTCCGCCAAGGCGCTGGAAGCGCTTGCGGCCGGCGCCTTGGATGTCCTGGCCAAGCCGGACGGCAGCGGGAATTTGGGGCAGTTGGCGCACCGGCTGGCTTATCATGTGAAGGCAGCAGCATACTCGCGTCGCGACCCTCCGCGTCTCAAGTCGGCCACCGAGTCAGCAGCACCGGTCGCACCCTCCATCCGCCCCGGCACGTTCTCCGCCCGTCGGATCATCCTGATTGGATCCTCCACCGGTGGCGTCGAGGCGTTGCGCTTCCTCCTACCGCGCCTGCCCGATGGGCTGCCGCCGATCGTGGTGGTGCAGCACATTCCGCCGAATTTTTCCCGCATCCTGGCAAATCATTTGGATGAGCGCTGCCCCTTCACCGTGCACGAGGCCGTGGATGGTGAGGAATTGAGACCTGGCTTGTGCTTGGTTGCGCCCGGCGACTTTCATCTCGCACTGGCGGCCGCAGGCCGCGGCTATCGTGTCCGCTTGACGCAGTCACCACCCGTGCACCACTGCCGTCCCTCGGTGGACGTTTTGTTTCGCTCAGCGGCCGAGCTCGCAGGGGATCAAGCGGTCGCGGCCCTACTCACGGGGATGGGCGTCGATGGTGCACGCGGCCTCCAGTCGCTGCGCGCAGCAGGGTCACGCACCCTCGCTCAGGATGAGGAAAGTTCCGTGGTTTTCGGCATGCCTCAAGCAGCGATCAAGCTTGACGCCGCGGAGGAGGTGGTAACGCTTCCCCGCATGCCGCAAGCCATTCTCCAGGCTCTCGCTAAACCTGTCCGCAATGATAGCTGAGCAGCCAATCCCCGAACTCGGCCGGGTTACCGCTAGCGCCATCACCGAAGTGCTTGCCACCCAGTTCAAACTTTTGGTGATAGCCAGTCGCAGCACCCGAAAGACGAACAGTGCTCTCTCACGCAACTCCGGAGGACTTTTCAGGCGATGTGCACTGCAGTTGCCGAAGCCTTCGCCAAGCTAACCCTCTGCTGGGGCAAACGCGGCGAGCATACGGACGAAGAGCCGCGGACAGACGGTGAGTTTGCAAATGCTGGGGGGTGTGGCAGCATCAGGAGACTCCAGCAATTGAGCACCCCCCGGTGGTTCGCGGCCACCGGCTGGAGCTCGAGATTTCTCCAGGCGCCAAAACTTGCTGGAGCGACTGGACTTGCGAGGAACATTTGCTCACAGTTGCGTTGCAGTTCAGATTCAAGTCGAGATGAGCCCAAAAATTCTGAGTGTAGACGACAGCAAGGGCGTCCGGATGCTTTTGGCCCGGCTTTTTCGCCCGTTCGCCTGTGAATTATTCGAAGCCGCCAATGGGGAGGAAGGTCTGGCGTCGGCCTTGCGTGAACGGCCGGACCTGATCATCCTTGACTACAACATGCCCGTTATGGACGGCGTCAGCATGCTCCGGCAGCTGCGGGAACACGCCGATCTGAGACGTACGCCGGTGATCATGCTGACCGCGGAATCGAGCGCGGAGCACATCGCCACCGTGGCCCGCCTGGGTGTTCGCGACTACGTCACCAAGCCATTTAGCGAGGAGCTTTTTTTGGCGAAAGTCGCCCGCGCCATTTCCCTAGAAGCGCGACCCGCTCATGACCGGCGGGAAAGAAAGCCGGTCCCGCAGTCGGAACGCGGCGGGGACGCAGAAGACCCAGCGACCCCAGATGCTCTAAAATCTGCGATAGAACTTGCGGAGTCATCTTCCGCGCCAACATCGGTCCCATTGCAGCGAGCCTCGGTGCTGGTGGTCGATGACAGTCGCACCATGCGGCTTAGCCTCATTAGGGCGCTTAACGAACTCGGATTTGACAATATCAAGGAGGCCGGGAACGGTCGCCAGGCGCTCGAACTCGTGCTCAAAGAACAATTCGACCTGATGCTGCTCGACATGGAGATGCCGGAAATGAACGGCATGGAGGTTCTTGTGGCATTGAGGAACAACCCTCAACTCGATGGGTTGCCGGTCATCGTAATCTCAGGGGCCGACCAGATCGAAAACGCCGTCAGGTGCATCGAGGCCGGGGCGGAGGATTATCTGCCAAAGCCCTTCAATCCCACTTTGCTTCGCGCCCGCGCAACCTCCTCCATAGAGAAGAAGCGCCTACGTGACCTAGATCGCGTTCGCCTGACGCAATTGCAGACGGAGAAGGACAGAACGGAAGCAGCGAATAGGCTCGTTACGGAGAAGAACCAGATCCTCGAGAGCCTGTCCTCCAAGCTATCGAAATATCTTTCGCCGCAGATTTATCAGTCCATTTTTAAAGGAGAACAAAACGTCGAGATCTCCTCCAAACGCAAGAAGCTTACAATCTGTTTCACGGATATCGCAGGCTTTACCGAAACAACGGACAACCTAGAATCGGAAGAGCTGACGAACGTACTCAATCATTACCTCACCGAGATGTCCGTGATTGCGCTTCAGCATGGCGCGACCATCGATAAATTCATTGGCGATGCAATGCTGCTGTTCTTCGGCGATCCAGAATCGAAAGGTGTCGCCGAAGATGCCAAGGCTTGCGTCCTGATGGCGATCGCCATGCAACGGCGCATGCGCGAGCTGGAGCAGGAATGGCGAAGCCGCGGACTTTTGCGGCCGTTCCGCATCCGTATGGGGATAACCACCGGATTCTGTACCGTGGGCAATTTCGGCAGCCGGGACCGGATGGATTACACCATCATTGGCAATGAGGTGAATCTTGCGGCGCGGCTGCAATCCGCAACCGAGCCGGGCAGCATCTTGCTGTCCCACGAAACGAATGCCCTCGTGCAGGGACTGGTCATGACGGAAGAACAGCCTCCGATAACGGTGAAGGGATTTCCGAAGCCGATCTCGGGTTACAAGCTCGTCGGCACCTATAACGATCTCATCAAGGATGGCAAGGTGGTGCTTGAGGAGCGTGATGGGCTGCACGTGCTGGTCGATCTGACCAAACAAGACCGGTCCGACGTGATCGAAATCTTGCAAGACATCCTCACGCAGTTGAAGCAGCCAAGAGAGAAAGTGAAGCAGGCCCCGGGAGCGGCCCAACGCCGCAGGAAGCGCGACGCTCAACACTGAAAGCAGAATGTGCGAGCGCCACGACCCGCGACTTAGGGGATTGCCCTTCCCTAACCGTCTTGGCTGCACTCGTTTGAACGAACGGCTAAGCTGCAGCTCTGCTTAGTCTGCTTTGGGTCAGAAGCAGACGTGGCGATGCGAACGAACAGGTCCGTTAAGTGCCATTAGCGGACCTTCAGTGGGGGACTCTTCGTTTGGCCAGACGGGAGAGCTTCGGTCGGTCGGTAAACTACAACCCCGGGGCCGGCCGCCTGCCGGAGTTTGTCCCAGCTGGAAACGGAACGGCGCACGTCTTCCAAACCGGCTGCCCAAGCCTCCTTAATCGTTGCACGGGAGAACTCGTAATCCTTCACCAGGCCGGACCTCGAGCGGCGCGTATTGATCAGGCGAATGATCGTCCAGCTTCTGTCATCGCAGGCGGCAGCCAGCTTTATCGCGTCCGGATCAGACTTCAGCGCTGGGGGCAGTTTGCCCACCAACCTCCGGCAGGCGGCACGAAGCTCGCCAATTTCCTTTATCTGTTCGACGTTGAGCCGGGTCCTGCTCGCATACTGGATGTCCTTCGCCCGTTCGCTCACTTGGCTTAAATTGCGCGGCAGTTCTCCTTGGGAGTTGAAGACGTCGACCTGAATGATGCGGGCGGTGGTCAAAGGTCTTGCGTCCGACACATAGGTGATCGGCGTGTTACTCACCACGCCGCCGTCCCAGTAGTATTCCCCATCGATCATCACCGGGGGGAAGCCGGGTGGCAGAGCGCCACTGGCTCGGACATGGTCTGCGTTGATCTGGGTAGACTTCGTATCGAAATAGATGGAGGTGCCCTTGCGGACGTCCACGGCACCCAGCGACAGGCGGACCTGTCCGGAATTGATCAGATCGAAATCAACCAGCTCTTCCAAAGTGGCCTTGAGCGGAGTTGTGTCGTACATGCTGAGGGCGCCTTCGGTGCCATCCGCAGCGAACGAAGGCGGTGGCATTCGGGGCGTGAAGAAGCACTGGGATGCCGAAGGCGGCGGCTGACATCGCCGACATGTAGTTGACGGTCGGTCGAAGTGAGTCGAGCCATGCCGGCAAGGGGGGCCCGACATTTCTTGACACTCTCCGCCAGAACTCACGCAGTCGCTCGATCCGCCGCTCAGGCGGGTTTCCGACGATCAGCGATGCGTTGATTGCCCCGATCGAGATGCCGACGACCCAGGTCGGCGCCACACCCGCTTCGACTAGCCCTTCATACACGCCGGCTTGGTAGGCCCCAAGCGCGCCACCGCCCTGTAAAAGTAAAATCTCATGATCATACTGCATAGGACGGACTCACGATCTGGAGCTGATTGAAAGTTTGCATGTAATGTGACTGCCCTCGAAAGTCCGGATGTCGCCAGCTGTCTCAGATGCTCAGGTCGCAGGAACGACTACTGTCAGCGTCAGGGTTACTGAACTACAAGAAGTGGCGAAAGGTTGGAGCGTCAAGCGCTCAATTCTGGGACAGCCGGTCTACAACGACAAGGATGAACAAGTTGGATCGATTGATGACATCATTATCAGCCCCGATAAGGCGGTTTCATATGCCATCGTCAATGCTGGCGGCTTTCTCGGCTTGACGAAGCACGATGTCGCCATCCCGTCTCGCAGTTCAAGCTGGTCGATAAAAAATTGGTTCTGGCTGGGTGCCACAAAGGAGTAAGGCTAGCCCAGAGTTCCAATACGCCCAATAACACTCCGATTAAAAGCGAGGTGTGCAGGAACAAACCGCTTCGACCGTTGTTCACGGATTTGTTCAACCGAGAGGTGACCACCATGAAGCACGAAAGCGACCGCAAAACCGCTGCTCAATTTGAAATATTGGCGCGGGACGCCGAGGTGCCCAAGGCGATGCGCGACCTCGCTGAAAGGAACATAGCTCAAATGCGTGAGACGTATGAGCGGTCTAAGGATGCTCTCGAAAACGCAATGCAGAGCTGGGAGAGATCTTTTGATGCGGCCGGTCAGGGGGCGGTGGCCCTCAACCGCAAGATCATCGACATTGCTCAGCGCAACATCAATTCCAGCTTCGATCTCGCTAAGAAGCTGGCAGGAGCAAGAAACCTAGCCGAAGCTGTGGAGATGCAATCGGCCTACTGGCGCAATCAACTCGATACGCTTGCGGCCCAAGCTGAAGAGGTCCGAACCCTATCGACTAAAGTGGCAGCCGATCTGGCAAAGCCGATCCGACGTGGAATGGATGAGTTCAAGAAGGCGCGTTAATCCCGTCGAGCTCAGCAGTTAGTTCAATCACAGCCTTGACGGAATTTGCCCACGTCACGCTAGACGATGGGACCGGGCGCTGCTGGACGGCGCGAGATTGATAAGATCGAAAAACCCAAAGAGATCGAGGAACAATTCAAGCAGGCGCGAAGCAGGTGTGACTTCAGCTACGGCCGCGGTCCGAGGTAAGGCCTGTTGTAGCGGGCGTCGACGCAGTTTTGGCCGTTCCAGTAGCGATATTCTCCACAACTTGTCGGACGCGGCGGCGGCACCACGATGACCGGCTCCCCGGCTACCGCGGGCGGTACGACGGGGACAATGTGCGGCACCACGACGGCGGGTGGAGCGCTATAGGGATATTGCCGGTAATAACGACGCGGAAAAATCTGGACCTTCTGGACGAGGCCGTCGTCGGCTGCTGGCGAGGTCAGAGATGTGCTGGGCCCGGCGTTGCTCGGCGTGGCCGACACCATAAGGCCAGCGATGGTCGCCGCGAGTGCAATATGGGCATGACGCATGCGATGCTCCTCTTTCGGTTTGCTATCCCTGTCCCAACAATAAGCGGAAGCGTGGTGGCGCGCGATGATCAATCCGCAGCCGCGATCAGCCTTGATTAACTGCCCGCCTCTTTGTTTGCTGGCCTTGGCCGCTCCGCGTGACCTTTCGGATCGGCGCCTTGGACACCTCACCAAGACAACACTTGCGTGGCTCATCATTGGCGTCCTCTCACAATCCACCCAAGCTCGGCCGCCCGGCTCCCTCCAAAAAAGGAGACGAAGTCATTGACCTTGCAGGCGCTTCACGAAGGAAATGGCGTAGGACGGCGAGCGGAACAGTAACACCGGATCGTCGGTCGGAGCGATGCCGTCGCTCATGACCAGCGGGTCGTAATTGATGTTCTTGCATTCGGCGCCTTCTTGCGGCGTGGCTGACGTGAAGGTGAGGGTTCCGGCTTTGAACTCCTTGCGGTCACTCGGCCAAAGCACGGTTGGGTTGGTTTCCGGATCGCCCGGTTGGCCGATGGTCACCCACATGTCCCACTTCACCGGCCCTTGCTTGACGCGATCTATCAGAGCTTGCTGCAGGAAATCGCGGGGCATTGACATAAGCTCCGCGTCGGTGAGTTCCTTCTCGCCGTCCTCCGGGACGAAACGCCATTTCACCAGAGTCGTCTTGTTGTCCTTGTCGATGAACTTGAAGGTATGAATGCCGAAAAAGGCGCTGTTCGCGTAGCTCGGCGGTGGATTGTGGTCCGCATAGAATTTCGTCATTGCGGCACTATCGGGGTGGGTTTCGGCGAAGGCCTTGAGCGCCGCGGGGTCGGGTTTGCCGGTCGCTGGATCGGGCTTCGCCGCCAGCAAGTTGTCGAGGAACGTCTTCGGTACGATGGCGAAGAACATCGGCGCATTGATCATGGTCATATGCTGCTTGCTGCCGTCGGCGAGCCTGAACTCGAGACCTATTCCGCGCGGTCCCTTCCCGGCATCAGGGGCATCAGGGTCGCCGCCACCGAGTGAGAAGCGTGCAACGACGGGGATAGTCACACCCGAGAAGAGCGCCGAGCGTGAATAGGACGTTGTCTCCGACAGGCCGACAAAACTTCCAGCAGCGCACACGCCCTTGGCGTGGTTCTTACGAAAGCCGGGGTGAGAGCCGTAGACGCCCTCGAGCGCCGTTATGAGCGCCTCTGGGCTCGTTTGCTCAACTGGCTCGGCGAGCAACGTGGTGCCCGTGAGTATTGCAGCGGCCACGGTCATAGCTGCACAGCCAAAACGGGAAGCACAGCCCACCACGGCTATCTTGCTACCAATCTTTTTCATCGACATCCCCCTCTTCGTCATGCGGGCTGGCGGACTGGTATAACCGCTTCATAGAGGCGATGGAAATGTCCGCTTTGGGTCATTCTCAGAAGTCAGCGCTCAAAGTTGAAATGTCGGCTATCTCAGTAGGTGCGGACATTCAGGGGCGATTTAGACGTGATGGTCGCCGGTTACGGGCTAATGGTAAGTTGATGCGCTCCCTCCTCCCTTGAGCTATCAAGCTACCTAAATGCAGCCTAGCCGGGACAGCGTCGCCTTTCTGCCCGGCAAATGTCTAAAGTAATTGACGTTTATCGTCCGCTTAGTGACCGTTTTGCTCCCCAAAGGGGAGAGGAGATTTCACCTGCGGTGAAATTAGGCCCCGCGGCGGCCGCGCCTTGCGGCGGCACCTCCGGCGCTTGGCGATACCGATCCGTCCTCGGCAAAGCCCGCACCCTCGTCGCCCTCGCTGCCAGTCTCGGCCGCTACCTCCAGGATCTTGCCTGCGATCAGGCCGGCATTCTGGCGGATGGCGCGCTCGATCTTCTCGGCGATGAGCGGGTGCTCTTTGAGGAATTGCTTGGCGTTCTCGCGTCCCTGGCCGATGCGCTCGCTATCGAAGGAGAACCAGGAACCCGACTTCTCGACGATGCCGGCCTTGACCCCGAGATCGATCAGCTCGCCGGTCTTGGAGACGCCCTCGCCGTACATGATGTCGAACTCGATTTGCTTGAAGGGCGGGCGCCACCTTGTTCTTCACCACCTTGACGCGGGTCTGGTTGCCGACCACCTCCTCGCGTTCCTTGATGGCGCCGATGCGCCTGATGTCGAGGCGCACCGAGGCATAGAACTTCAAGGCATTGCCGCCGCTCGTGGTCTCCGGCGAGCCGAACATCACGCCGATCTTCATGCGGATCTGGTTGATGAAGATGACCATGCAGCGGGATTTGGAGATCGAGGCCGTGAGCTTGCGCAAGGCCTGGCTCATCAGACGGGCCTGGCTGCCCATCTGCATGTCGCCCATCTCGCCTTCGAGCTCGGCCTTCGGCGTCAGCGCCGCGACGGAATCGATCACCAGAACGTCGATGGCGCCGGAGCGGACCAGAGTGTCGGTGATCTCGAGCGCCTGCTCGCCGGTGTCCGGCTGGGAGATCAGGAGGTTTTCGAGATCGACACCGAGTTTCCGCGCATAGACCGTGTCGAGCGCGTGCTCGGCGTCGATGAAGCCGCAAATGCCGCCGCGCTTCTGCGCCTCGGCCACGACGTGGAGCGCGAGCGTGGTCTTGCCGGAGGATTTCAGGCCCGTAAATCTCGACGACGCGGCCGCGCGGCAGGCCGCCGATGCCAAGCGCGATATCGAGGCCGAGCGAGCCCGTGGAAATCGCCTCGACCTCCACCGCCTTCTCGTTCTGGCCGAGCCGCATGATGGAGCCCTTGCCGCAATTCCGCTCGATCTGCGAGATCGCAGCCTCGAGCGCCTTCTCCCTGTCCATTTCAGCTCCTTCGACGAGACGAAGCGCGACATTCAACATGGCCGATTCTCCCTTATTTCACAGGCCCGGCGATGCTGGCAAACGCCGGTTCAGCATGATCCCCGGGGCGTACCGCCCCACTTTCGGCGCCTCTTTTGAGAGCGAGAGTCGAATGTACACGTTTTGTTCTCCGTTCGCAATCTGTTCTTATCTGAGCGAAGTTATCCCCAAGCGGGCCGGCAAGCCCGAAGCTCTAGCGGCGGTTGGCGGCAAGCGTGTGGGACGGGTGGCGCGCGTCGCCGCGGCGATTCTGGCGGCGCACATAGGTGATGGTTGCGTCGGGGCGCTCGGCCTTGACCCGGAGCGCCGCGATCAACGCATCTTCCGCGACCACGGCGACGCGGTCGGCCTTGCCCTTGGCCACGAGGCCCACGGTGTAATGACCCGGCACGTTCTCAACCTTCCGCCGCAAGCATAGTCGAATATCGCCGCGACGGAAATGGCACCGCTTCGAGGACGTGGCTTTTCTGAGGGCTTAGGGACGATCGGACCGGCACTTTGCGGTCTAATCGGCGCTTGGCTTCTTGACGATCTCATAAAGCGCGCTGACGGCATCGTGGACCTTGTCGGTGCCTTCGGGCGGCTGGGAGTTGGTTTGCACGGTGATCATCAGATCTTCGTCGGCGAACCAGACATAGAGCGTCCGATAGCCGAGACTTACGCCCTCGTAGAACCATTGGGCGCCGAGAGGACCGAGAATCTTGTTACCCAGTCCCAGCGCGAAGCCGCCAGGATCGTCGGCGGACACCGAAGCGATCGGCTCGCCTGTCTTCATCGAAACGAGCGCGGTCCATTCCTTCTGCTGCTTCTGGGGAACCACCTTGCCGCCGAACACCGCGCGCATCCAGCGGTCGACGTCGCGGGCGCTCGAGACGGCGCCGCCCGCCGACTGCATCCAGGAGGTGCTCATCTCGCGCACGTCCCGCCCGATGATCGGCTGGTTCCACGTTTCCTTGCAGTCGGGTTGGTAGTCGGCGCACGCTTCGTTCTCGAAATAGCCGTGCGACAGGCGCTCGATGACCGACGGCGGATAGGTGCTCGCTTCGTAGAACGTCGAGGTGAGCCCGTGAGGCTCGATCACCATCTCATGCACGAGATCGCGGAAGGACTTGCCCGCGGCCTTCTGCGCGATCAAGCCGGCGAGAGCGTAGTTGGTGTTCGAGTAGTGATAGCCCTCGGTGATCGGCAGCTTGTTGGTGGCGCTTGGATAGGCGGCATCCGCCAGCTCCTCGAGGGTGAACGCTCTCATCGGGTCTTTCTCCCAGGCCCGGGACATCCACTCGGTTTCCGAATAGTTCGGAATGCCGCTCGTCATGTTGAGGAGGCGGCGGATGGTGACGTCCTTCCACGCCGGATATTCCGGCAGCCACTTGCCGAGCGTGTCGTCTATCGAGAGCTTGCCCGCCGCTTCGAGTTGGAGGATCACCGCCACGGTGAACGACTTCGACGTGCTCCCCATCTGGTAGAGCGTGTCCTGGTCGACGGGGCCTGAGTCGGGGCCGCGCCCAACTTTCCCGGCAAAGGCCTCGATCGCCGGCCCGGCGGCGCCGAAGCTGATGTAAGCGGCGATGCCGGTGACCTTTTCGACCGGGGCTCGCGCCGCAAGCCAGGCGTCAAGCGCAGCCTGAACTCTCTCGACCTCGGTCGGCTGGGCGGCCAAAGCGGCCGACGCAAGCACAATCCCGACCGCTCCGGCCAGAATCGAAACAAGTCCGTTCTTCATAGTCTGCCCCCTTGGGAAGTGCCTCTTCCGAGGCCGCGGAGTGGTTGGCTTACAAGCTGACGGTCGACTCAGGAGGCCAGAGGCTCGCGGACGGCAGTTTCCCGCGGGGCTTTGTTCAACTCGCGGGTCACGGCCTCGCGATAGCCGAAGCGATCGATATAGGGGCCGAGGCGGTCGATGACCTTGCGCTTAAGCTCGGGCGGCATCTCGTATTCGGAGACCCGATGCTCCTTTTGCGCGTCGAGATAGGCCTGCATCGGCCCCTCGGCCGCCGCGAAATCGCCGATGTCGAGACGCGCATAGATATCGCGCAAGGTGGCGATCGGATCCTTGATCAGATCCTCGTAGCGAAGCTCGATCAGGCGCCCTTCGGGAATGACGTGGCGATCGGCCTCGTAGTCCTCGGTCAGCCGCGCGAACATGTCGAGCACGTAGTCGTCGAGCCAGCCGTCCAGGTAGGGCGGATTGTGCAGCCCTTGCGTCGAATAGAGGGCGCGCCAGAGCTTCACCGTCGAGGGAAACACTTTCAGCGGGTTGCGCGAGAGATAGATGAAGCGCGCATCGGGAAAGAGCTTGGTGAGCAGCTTGAGCCGCGCGGCGTTGGCAGGCGTCTTCATGACGAGCGGCTTGTCGCCGTGCTTGAGCGCGAGGCGCCGGTAGAGCCACATATAGGCGTCGGCCCATTTCTTCTTGTCGGCTTCCGAGACGCCCTTGAAGTCGAGATAGTCGCTGTCGGCGGGGCCGAAGCGGGGCCAGGCATGGGTGACGTAAGGCGTCCCCTCGCCCAGCATCAGCATGCCGAACTCTTCTTCCTGCGGCCGGTCGAAGCCGACCGGCACGTCGTCCTGCGGGCGCTTCTTCGGCAACAATACCTTCATGACCTTGGGCAGCGTGTTCTCGGTCAGGAGGAAGTGATGCGGGAAGAAGCATTCATAGGTGGTCGGATAAGCGAGGTTCGGGTCCTCGGAGAAGAGATCGTGCAAGAAGGTGGTGCCGGTCCGCCAATGGCCGATGACGAAGACCGGCGGCTGTTTGAGCGGGAGCGCCTCGGCGGCGCGGCGATATTTCGCTTCCGAGATGCGATAGAGCACCGAGTTCCACGGCACCCAGAGCAGCAGCGCCAGCACATCGGGGATGCAATTGAGGGTGAAATTGTAATGCCCGCGCTTGAACAGCTTCATCAGCGCGCGAAAGCGCATGCCGAACCAGAAATAGATCAGCCGTCCGCCATAGCGGTGGATGGTGAGCGCCGGCAGCTTCGGCTTCGCCCGGGCTCTGCGGCGGAAGCCTTCATGCTGGTCGTCGGGCTGTTTCTCGTAATCCGGCACGCGCGTCGATCCAATCGTTCTTGCACACGTCGTTGCCGGGCCTGAGCCGGCAATCCAAGGGCCGCTTGCGTGGAGTTGTTCCCCTGGATGCCCGGGTCTTCGCCCGGGCATGACGAGTGGAGAGTTAGCCGCGATCGGCGGCGAAAGGAAGACTTTTGCGCGCTCCTTCGTTAGCCGGGGGTGAAACGCGTTCAGCCCTGGAGCGCGGCCTTCACGGCTGCTGCGAGCTCCTTCAAGTCGAAGGGCTTCTGCAAGAACATGAACTCTTCATTGTCCGACAGATTGCGCCGGAAGGCGTCCTCGGCATAACCGGAAATGAAGATGATCTTCACGTCTGGCCGCTCGCTGCGGAGATGCTTCATCAAGGTCGGACCGTCCATCTCCGGCATCACCACGTCGCTCACCACGAGGTCTACCTCGCCGTTGTGGCTGGCGAACACTTCGAGCGCCTCGGTGCCGGTGGTGGCTTCGAGCACGCGATAGCCGCGCTGCCCGAGCGCACGGGCGGCGAAGCTCCGCACGGCGTCCTCGTCCTCCACGAGCAGCACGGTGCCGCGGCCGGTGAGATCCTTGGGCTGCTCGCGGGGTGGCGCGGAAATCCGCGCGGGCTCGGCGTCGCCGGCGACCTCGACATAGCGCGGCAGGTAGACGCGCATGACGGTCCCCTGCCCGAGCTCGCTTTCCGGGATGATGTGGCCGCCGGTCTGCTTGACGATGCCGTAGACGGTGGAGAGCCCGAGCCCGGTGCCGCGCCCGACTTCTTTGGTGGAGAAGAACGGCTCGAAGATCTTCTGCATCACCTCCGGCGCCATGCCGGTGCCGGTGTCGCTCACCTCGATCAGCACATATTCGCCGGGCTGCACGCGGTGCTGGCCGAGGGCGAGCGAGTCGCGCTCGGTGACATTGGCGGTGCGGATCGCGAGCTTGCCGCCGCTCGGCATGGCGTCGCGCGCATTCACCGCAAGATTGATGATCACCTGCTCGAATTGATGCAGGTCGGCCTTCACCGGCCAGATGTCGGTGCCGCTGTCGAGCTTCAGCTCGATGTTCTCGCCGAGCAGCCGCCCGAGCAGGATCGACAGCTCCGACAGCACGTCGCCGAGCTGCATGCGCTCCGGCCGCAAGGTCTGCTGGCGCGAGAAGGCAAGCAGCTGGCGCACGAGCCCGGCGGCGCGGTTCGCGTTCTGCTTGATGTTCATGATGTCCTGGAAGGCGGGATCGGTCGGCCGGTGATTCATCAAGAGGAAGTCTGAGAAGCCGATGATCGCCGTCAGCATGTTGTTGAAGTCGTGCGCGATGCCGCCGGCGAGCTGGCCGATGGCCTGCATCTTCTGGCTCTGGGCGATCTGCATTTCGAGCGCGCGCTGCTCGGTGGTGTCGATGGCGTAGGCGATCGCCGCCTCGCTTTCGCCTTCCGCCCGCTCGACGGGGCTGAGATAGACGCGCCCGCTCCGCTCCTTGTCGTCCTCAAAGGCGATGTCGACCGGCTCGATCATGCCCTGCCCGGCGATGGCCGCGTCGAGCGCCTTGCGCAAGGACTCGGCGCCGTCGGCATCGGCGAGGCTCGCAAGCGTCACTTTGCGCGCCGGCACGCCGTCGACGGCGCGTCCGAACAGCCGCACGAAGGCGGCGTTGGTGGTGCTGATGGTGCCCTCGCGGTCGACCGTGGCGATGGCGATGGGGGCGGAGTTGAACAGCCTGGCAAAGCGAAGCTCGGCGGCGGCGGCCTCCTCCGCGCTTCCGGGCGCGCGGTTGAGCACGAGCGCATGGGCGAGCGCGCCGTGGCGCGGCAGGCAATGCAGGATGCGCACGGGAAGCGTGGTGCCGTCCGCCTTGACGAGATCGATGTCGAAACGCCGCGTGTCGCCTTGGGTGGCGCCGCGGCCTGCCCGCGCGATGAGGGCAGCGCCGTCCTCGGACATGATCTTGGCGAGCTTGAGATGGCCTCCAGCGACATCGGCGAGGTCGAGGCCGAGCCATTGGGCGAGCGTGGCATTGAGATAGTCGATGGTGCCGTCGCCGTCGGCGGTGAAGAAGCCCGCGGGCGCGTTGTCGAGATAGGCGATCGCCTGCTGCACCTTCTCGAAGCCGGCTTCCTGCCGCTCGCGGTCGGAGGTCACCTCGTCGACCTGCCAGACCACGAGCCCGCCTTTGCGGCCTGCCCCCGGCTCGGCCGGCATCGGCTGCACCGAGATGCGGAACCAGCGCGGGCGGACGCCCGGGTCTTCATCGGCTTCGCCGAGCGGCGGCAGGCGGAACTCTTCGCGGAGCGCCCTGCCCTGTTGTGCGGCGCGCGACAGGCGGAAGATCTGCTCGGCGAGATAGGCGCTGCCGGCAAAGGCGCGGTCTGGCGGCTGCATCACCATGCCGGGCTCAAGCCCGAGCAGATTGCGGTAGGCCTCGTTGGCGTAGATCACGCGGCCGCTCTGGTCGGCGATCAGCGCGCCTTGCGGCAGATTGTCGACGAAGGCCTTGGTGACGTCGTTGCGCGCCTGGCTCTGCCCGAAATGGAGGATGCCGACGGCGCCGGCGAACAGGCAGAACACGCCGACCACGGCAAGTCCGCCGAGAATGGCAAGGACGAAGGGCTCGGCCATCTCGCGCGAGATCATGGCGAGGGCGACGGCGGCGACGGCAAGCCCAAGAGCGAGCGCAACCACGAGACCGACATTGCCCTCGCGGCTTGTCTGATCGGCGGCAGGCTCGGCGTATCGCGCTGGAGCGTCGATGTCGGTCATGGCTCCAAACTATCCGATTCGATTTCGCTCCGCGCCGCACATTGTGGTGTGGCACACGGTTGCAGCTCGGGGGCGCAAATCCATGAGAGACCGAATCATTTCCGGTCCGGATTTGGGCTGCTATCCGGCCCCTGGACCACACGGTCCGGAGGCACGAAGCGTCATATTGGCACCTTGGTTAACGGTTTATTAGGGGCCGCTCACCAAGTCTTTGCCGCTGGCTCGCTGGGTGCGGCACGGCCGCCGAGGAACCCGACATGCCCACGATGACCGACACCGACAGCCTCCTTCTCGCGGTCGCCGCCTTTCTGTTCGCGTTCGCGGTGATCGCCCTCATCGCCTGGGCCTTCAAGACCTTCATGCTGACGGGGCGGAGCGGGTCGGGTTTCCTCAAAGGGCGCGAACGCAGGCTCGGCGTCGTCGAGAGCGCAGCCGTCGATGGCCACCGCAAGCTCATCCTCATCCGCCGCGACAATGTCGAGCATCTGATCATGACCGGCGGACCGGTCGACGTGGTGATCGAGACGGGAATCGAAGGACACCGGCATCTCGAGCCGCCGCTCGAAGACGTGGTCATCGCCAGGACCGAACCGCGTCCAATGCCCGACCTTGGCAAGGCCTGACACGCAGGCTCGATCGCGGAAAACCGCGGATTCTCCAGGGCATGAATGGCCGAAATCTTGGCCTTGACTGTGACACTCTCGCAACGGTGGTTTTGCTTGTCCGGCAGGCCCAGTTGCGCTAGACAGGACCTCCGCACTTACGGTCGCCATGTGTTGTTGTGGCAGGCGGATGACGCGACGCCGGTAGAGTCGTCCGTTTGGATCGTAAGGACGCCGGCAGTTCCCTGCTAATGGTCCGACACCGACTGGCTTCGGCCAGTCATGTCAGTCCCCCAAACACTCCACTCCCCGCCCAAAGCGGGGAGTTTTTTTATGCGCGTTGCTTTAGGCTCGGCCAAAGTGCCCAGGACCCGTCGCATGCGCCGCCTCGTCTTGATCTTCATTGCCGCCATCGCCGCGACGCCATGCGCCGCAGAGGAGATGGCAAACGGGTTCGTCTATCTGCGCGATGTCGATCCGACCATCCTTCAGGACATGCGCTATGCCGGCACCGACAATTTCACCGGTCATGCCGTGAACGGCTACGACGCGCCGGAATGCGTGCTGGTGCGTGAGGCGGCGGAGGGGCTGAGGGCAGTGCAGGACGAGGTCAAGGCGAAGGGCCTCTCGCTCAAGGTCTATGACTGCTACCGCCCCGCGCGCGCGGTGAAGGCCTTCGTCGACTGGTCGAAGCTGCCCGACGATGCGAAGGCAAAGGCGACCTACTATCCGGCGCTTGAGAAGAGCGCGCTGTTCCCGGACTATATCGCCCTCGTCTCGGGCCATTCCCGTGGCGCCACCATGGACCTTACGCTCGTGCCCCTCGATGCGCCGGCCGTGCCGCCAAGTGCATCGTCAGGCGAGGCCATGGCCTGCACGGCGGCGCAAGGGCAGCGGGCGCCTGACCCGAGCCTGGACATGGGCACGGCCTTCGACTGCTTCGACGTGAAGGCCAATACGGAGATTCCGGGCCTCGCGCCGGAGCAGCGGCAGAATCGCGAGATGCTGGTCGATGTGATGCGCCGCCACGGCTTCAAGAACTACGACAAGGAATGGTGGCACTACACGCTTGAGAACGAGCCGTTCCCAAGCACGATCTTCGATTTCCCGATCGAGCCGCGCGAGACCAGCAATGACAAGAAATAGGGAAGACTACTCGTCGCGGTAGACGCGCTCGCGGCGCTCGTGGCGCTCTTGGGCTTCGACGCTCAAGGTCGCGATCGGCCGCGCATCGAGGCGCTTCAGGCTGATCGGCTCGCCGGTTTCCTCGCAAAAGCCGTAGGTGCCATCGTCGAGCCGGACAAGGGCGGCGTCGATCTTGGCGATCAGCTTGCGCTGGCGGTCGCGCGCCCGAAGCTCGAGCGCCCGCTCGGTCTCGGTGCTCGCCCGATCGGCGATGTCGGCGTGCTGCGCCGATTCGTCCTGAAGGTGCTGGAGCGTCTCCTTGGTCGAACGCAGGATCTCTTCACGCCAGGCCAGCAGCTTGCGCCGGAAATAGGCGCGCTGGCGCTCATTCATGAACGGCTCGTCGTCGGAGGGCCGATAGTCTTCGGGGATTTTACGCTTCGGCCGCATGAAAGCCTCTGCCAACCGCATGGTCTCTTTTCCTTGGGACCCAGGGTCCCGTATCCCCGGCCGCATGAGAGCATTGACGGCCCCCACCGGACGGCACCGTATTTACGGAAGCGGGGCACCAAGTCAAGTGAGCAGAGGCCCTTGACAAATGTCCTTCTGCGGCGCCAGCCGATTCATCCCGCGGGATAGAGTCAGAGCGTCATTACAGACGAATGACAGGGCGCAGAAATGAGAACATCGGCCGGCGGGCTTGGGTCTTGGGCTTGCGCACACTAACTTTTCGTGACCCTAGAGCAGGCGCCATGTGGCGCTAAAGGACTGCCGGAGCTTGGCCATTTCCTCCCTCACGCATGGCGCCGTCGATGCGTTCCGCAATGTCGGCGACTTCGCCTCGGACCTCGTCGAGCCGACCATCAGGCTCGGCGTGACCGGGCTCGCACGCTCGGGCAAGACCGTGTTCATCACCGCGCTCGTGCACAATCTCATGGCAGGCGCCCGCATGCCGTTCTTCGACGCGATGGCGCATGGCCGCGTTTCCCGCGTCTATCTCGAGCCGCAGCCTGACGATCAGGTGCCGCGCTTCGACTATGAGCGGCACATGGCAGACCTCACCGCGAGCCCGCCGCGCTGGCCGGAGAGCACCCGCCGCATCAGCCAGCTTCGCGTGGCAATCGAATACGAGACGCAGAAATTCTGGAAGCGGCAGCTAGGGCGTACGCGGCTCAACATCGATATCGTCGACTATCCCGGCGAATGGCTGCTCGACCTGCCGTTGCTCAGGCTCGACTATGCCGAGTGGTCGAGCACCGCGCTCGAGCAGAGCGGCGCGGCAAGCCGGAAGGCGGCGGCGAAGGATTGGCACGCGGCCCTCGCCGAGGTCGATCCGGCGGCACCTGCCGACGAGATGCTGGCGGAGAGACTTGCCGATCTGTTCAAAGCCTATTTGCGCGACACCCGCGCCGACGCTCACGCGCTGTCGACGCTGCCGCCAGGACGCTTCCTCATGCCTGGCGATCTTGAAGGCTCGCCCGCGCTCACCTTCGCGCCGCTCGACGCTAAGGGCGAGGAGAGTTTTCCGCGCGGCTCGCTCTTCGCCATGATGGAGCGGCGCTACGAGGCCTATAAGACCCACGTGGTGCGGCCCTTCTTCCGCGATCATTTCGCGCGGCTCGACCGGCAGATCGTGCTGATCGACGTGCTCGCCGCGTTGAACGGCGGCAAGCCGGCGGTCGCCGACCTTGAACGCGCCATGACCGAGATCCTCGACTGCTTCAGGACCGGATCGAACAGCCTGTGGTCGAGCCTGTTCGCGCCACGCATCGACCGCATCGTGTTCGCCGCGACCAAGGCCGATCATCTCCATCACACGAGCCACGACCGACTTGAGGCAATTCTTGCCGCGCTTACCGAGGACGCCATGGGACGCGCGCATTACGCAGGGGCCGAGGTGAAGGCGCTCGCCCTCGCCGCCATCCGCGCCACGCGCGAAGGCATCGCCAAGCGAAACGGCGAGCAGCTGCCCTGCATCGTCGGCTATCCGCTGCCGGGCGAGACCATCGGCGGCCGCAGCTTCGACGGCAGCGAAGCCTTCGCCATCTTTCCCGGCGATCTTCCGGTTAGCCCCGAAACCGCGCTCAAGCACCCGCATGCGCAGCCAGACGACGTGCGTTTCGTGCGCTTCCGGCCGCCGGACCCGGTGCCGCTTCCGTCCGGCGGCTTTGCCCCCTTCCCCAACATTCGCCTCGACCGCGCGTTACAAGCGCTGATCGGAGACCGACTGACATGACGAAGCCACGCAAGCCAACCTCGTTCCGGCTCGAAGAGGTCGAGGTCGTCGAGACGCCGCTGCCGCCGCCGGCGATCGCCACCGATGCGGCGCAGTTGCCGGCGACCGTGCGCGCTCTGCCGGCGCTCGAGCGCGGCTGGCGCTGGGGCAGCATCCTGCTCGCCGCGGTCGGCGGGCTCGTCGGCCTCGCCTCTGCCATGTGGCTGCACGATCTCGTGCGCGAGATGATGGCGCGGCAGGACTGGATCGGCTGGACCACCATCGGGCTCCTCGGCCTCGCCATCCTCGCGCTCGTCATGATCATCCTGCGCGAAGCGGCAGGCCTCGCGCGTCTCGGACGCCTCGGCCGGCTTCGCCATGAGGCAGACGCGGCGGCGATCGAAGGCGACAAGACGCTGGCGCTCGACGTGGTGAGCAGACTGAAGCGGCTCTATCACGGCCGCAAGGACCTCGCCTGGGGGCTCGCGCGGCTGAAAGAGCATGAAGGCGACATCATGGATGCCGCCGAGCTGTTGCGGCTGTCCGAGCGCACGCTCGTCGCGCCGCTCGATCCCCTCGCGCGCAGCATCGTGGCAGCCTCTGCCAAGCGCGTGTCGGTGGTGACCGCGGTGAGCCCCGGTGCGCTCATCGACATGCTGTTCGTCGCGGGCGAGAACTTGCGCATGCTGCGCCGGCTCGCGACGCTTTACGGCGCGCGGCCAGGCACGCTGTCGCTGCTCAAGCTCGCGCGCATGGTCGTCACCCACATCGTCTTGACCGGCGGCATCGCGCTTGGCGACGACGTGATCCAGCAGCTCGTCGGGCATGGGCTCACGGCGAAGCTCTCCGCGCGTCTTGGCGAAGGCTTGTTCAACGGCGCGCTCACCACGCAAATCGGTCTCGCGGCGATCGATGTCTGCCGTCCGCTCCCCTATATCGAAGTGCAGCGGCCACGGTTTCGTGAGCTAGTGGCTGAGGTTGCGGGTCTTCGTTAGCGCCGCGACGAAGCGCGTTGCGCGGACGCAACAGGGCCAGTGGATAATGGGGATAATAAATTTGCACCCCCTCGCGCTCCGCGCGGCGTCATGTAGGATAACAACTGTGAGCGGACGGAATGTCGATGGCGCTGACGGAAACATCCGAAGGTGCCGAGGGTCGGTCCGAAGGTTTCAGAGGAGCAATCCGAAGAGGCCTAAGGGGCAATCCAAAGGTACCGACGGGGACGTCCTGAGGCGCTTGAGATACGCCCGAAGTTCATAGGGGCTAGGCAAGCCCAATGTCGCCCTAGCCATGGGCGGCTAAAGGCGGACGAGTTAGCGAATGCATGGTGCCACGGCCTGTCGGCTTCGCCGCAATGCCGTAAGGTGAGGTCGGTGGGGCTCCATGTACCGCACACTTTGCCGCTGAACCCCGGTTCCAACCCGGCCAAGGTTGGGATCGCGTCGCAGCCACGCGACGTTAAATAATGGGCCTAGGCCGGGGTCACGCCGCCGCTTTGTGGGGAACCATGAAGCCGAGCGCGTGATCCAGAGACCGAAAGGTCTCGCGGCGCCGAGAAGATCGTCCCGAACGGGCGTGAGGCTCGACATCGCACAGGGAGGCGGGGCTTCGGCTCCGCCTTTCCTTTTTGTGCGCCCGCCTTTTTCTGCTCCCGCTTTCCGCTGCAATTTGGTCCCTTAGCGCGCACCAGCTTGGTCCGCTAAGATGCCGGCGCCATGACGGGTCAATGGACATCGAGGGCGTAGAATGTCGGGCAGCACGCCCCGTATCGGGGGCCTCATCATTGTGGCGGCATGTCTCGGCGTTGCCCTCCTCCAGGGCTGCTCGACGGTTGGGCGCGTCACCGGCTCAGGCCAGGAAGGCGCCTCGACCGACAAAGCCGCACGCTACGTGACGCCGCAGGATCCGCTTGCGCGGCCGATCCAGGTGGCCTGGACCTCGGCGCGTGCGTCGCATTGCGGCTTCATGTTCGATCCGGTGAAACTCAAGGCCGACTTCATGGCCGAGGAAGCGCGCAGGGGCGTCAATCAGTACGAGCTGCAGCGCTATTCCGAAGCCTACGACTACACGCGCGAGTCGGTGACGGAAACGATCAAGCACGATAGCAATTACTGCAACAAGGAGCGCAACGACGCGATCCGCGCCGATCTGCGGCGCTATCTCGCCGGCGACTACTCGCCGGCGGCGAAGCTTGCGCGCTAGCGCCGGCGCTTAGAGGCCGCAGGCCTTCAGCACTCCCGCAACGTTGCTCCAGCCATAGCCTCCGACAAGCGCCGCAAGCGCGATGCCGATGCCGACCACGGAGAGGCCGATCCAGGGAAGGCTGATGCGGCGCTTGCGCTTGATCGGCGGGGGCAGCGTCGGCGAGACCAGCACCTCGACCATCTCGCCGGCAAGGATCGCTTCGAAGGCGGCTTCGAGCCTGCCATGGGCTTCCTTCAGCGCGTCGAGGCGGCGGGCGACCACCTCGTCCTGCTCGAGCACCTTGTCGATGGCGCGGGTCTGCTCGCGCGCGAGCTGGCCGTCGACATAGGCCACCAGCAATTCGTCACTGAGCTCGGTCATGGTCGTCGTCCTGTGGCCTCATCGCGTAGAGCGTCTCGATGACGGCGCTTTCTTCCGTTTGTGCCCGCGAGCCCGTGCCGAGGCGATCGGCGAGGCTCGCGCTCGCCCTGATCAGGCGCGCTTCTATCGTGCCGGCATTCGAATCGAGAACGCGGGCGGCGTCCTCGTAGTCGAAACCCTCGCCATAGACGAGGAGCAGCGTGCTCCGCTGCTGCGGCGGGAGCTGCCAGAGAAAATTCGCGGTGAGCGCATCGACCTTCTCTTCCCCGCCCTTGTGAAACAGAAGCTCGAAATTCTCCTCGCTCGCCTTTGCCTGACTGAGCGGCTCGGCATGATCGCGAAGGCCGCCGAGCCACAGCGCATAGATCTCGGCGAAGGCCCAGCGATCGAACGACGTCCCCCGCTGATAGCGATGATGCTCGTTGAGCATGTGGAAGAGCGCGCGGCGAAGGAGCGCCTTGCCCTCCTTCTTCTCGCCGGTGAGCACATCGGCAAAGCGCTTGAGCCGCGGCAGCATGAGGATGAGCTCATGCCGCACGGAGTCGCGATGAATTGATGCCTGCACGGTGTTCCCCGCCGCGATCTTAAGTGAGTGCCGGCGACGTCCCCGAAAGGGCCTCACTTCGCGCGAATCGGAAGGATACCACATCTGCCCGAGTCGCCGGCCGCGGACGAGGTTAAGGCCAGGGCAAAAAGCGCTTGCTTCGAGGGTCTGCCCGCCTATTGTTTCCCGCGAAATGCAGGAGCAAGACTAACGCATGTCGGTCGCGCCCCCCAACGCGAACCAACCGCAGGCGGGACCTGAAACGAATGCTCAGTCATCGCCGGGCGTTCAGGGCACCGGCAACGCCGGATTCTATCCGCCCGCACCCGAAATAGACCCGCAGCAGACTGGCCAAGAGGCGGCGCCGACCGCAGCCGAGCTCGAGGCGGCGCGGAGCCACGTTGCCGAACGCATCGCCGGTCTCGCCGACAAGACCGCCGACCTCACCAAGCAAGCGACGGCACAGGCGATGGAAGCCGGCAAGGTCGGCCTCGCCAAGGCGGCGAAGATCGGCCGCGAGAACGTGCTCCCGGAGTTGAGCCGCACCAGCGCCAAGGTGCGCGAGCGCACGCGCCCCGACCGTCTGCGCAAGGACTATCGCGACTTCCTGCTGTGGCTGCACGCCAACATCCTCGACAGCGCCATCGAGCGCCTGTTCTTCGTTCCGACCAAGGGCAGCATGCCGCTCGACGAACTCAAGATCGTTGGCAACAACCGGGACAGCGGCCACGCCTATAAGCCGTCGCCCGCTCTCGTGTTCAAATGGGCGCTTGCCGCGGTCGCCGAGGAAGACATCGGCAGGATGAGCTTCGTCGACTACGGCGCCGGCAAGGGGCGCGTCATGCTGCTTGCCGCGCAGCACCCCTTCACCCAGGTCGGCGGCATCGAATTCGCCGAGGAGCTGCACGACAACGCGGTGATGAACATCGCGCAGTTTCCGCGGAGCCGGATGAAGTGCCGCAATGTCGAGTGCGTGCTCGACGACGTGGTCAACATCACGCCGGTCGACGGCGAGGCGGTGCACTATTTCTTCAACCCGTTCGAGCCTGCGATCTTCGCCGAGGTGCTGAAGGGGATCGTCGCCTCCTATCACGCGCGGCCGCGCCGGCTCTATGTGATCCTGATCGACATGGATGCGGCCGAGCTCATGCACAGGACCGGCGTGTTCCAGGAGATGAAACTGCCGTCAGCCGAGCGGATACAGGCGCAGGCGCTCAGCCCCTACAAGATCTCCGTGTTCCGCTCATTGGCTTGAGCGGAACACAAGCGCATCCTTCGAGACGCGCCTTCGGCGCTCCTCAGGATGAGGCTCTGAGCCTCATGGTGAGGAGCGGGCGAAGCCCGCGTCTCGAACCATGAGATTGACGCCTGAGCGCTACTTTACGCCGAGCTTCTTCTGCAGGCTCGAGGACGACGTCGTGTACTGGAAGATCAGCTTCTTGTCGGGATAGACGTATTTATGCGCCTGCTGCGCCATCAGCGCGGCCTCGTGAAAGCCCGACAGGATCAGCTTCAGCTTGCCTGGATAGGTGTTGATGTCGCCGACGGCGAAGATGCCCTTCTCGCTCGTCTCGAATTTCGCGGTGTCGACCGGAATGAGGTTCTCGTCAAGCTCTAGCCCCCAATCGGCGACCGGCCCGAGCTTCATGGTGAGGCCGAAGAACGGCATCATGATCTCGGTCGGCTGCTCGAAGGTCGCACCGTCGGCGCCCTTCACCGTCACCGAGCTGAGCATGCCGTCGGTGCCATGCAGCTCGGTCACCTGCCCGAGCTTGAAATTGACGTCGCCGCTCTCGACCAGCGTCAGCATTTTCTGCACCGAGGCAGGCGCCGCCCTGAACTCGGCGCGCCGATGCAGGAGCGTGATCGACTTCGCCACCGGCTGAAGGTTCAAGGTCCAGTCGAGCGCCGAGTCGCCGCCGCCGACGATGAGCACGTCGCGGCCGCGGAAATTGTCCATCTTGCGCACCGAGTAGAATACCGACTTGCCCTCGTACCCCTCGATGCCTGGAAGCGGCGGGCGCTTCGGCGTGAAGGATCCGCCGCCGGCGGCGATCACCACCACCTTGGCTTCAATCGTCGTGCCCGCGTCAGTCGTCACGCGGAAGCCGCCGTCGAGCCGCTCGAGCGTCTCCACGCGCTGATTGAAGTGGAACTCGGCGCCGAAGGGTTTGATCTGGTCCATGAGCTTGTCGGTCAGCTCCTGCCCGGTGACGATGGCGAGGCCGGGAATGTCGTAGATCGGCTTCTCCGGGTAGAGCTCGGTGCATTGGCCGCCGGCGCGGTCGAGGATGTCGATCACGTGGCACTTGATGTCGACGAGGCCGAGCTCGAACACGGCAAAGATGCCGACTGGCCCAGCCCCAATGATCACGGCGTCGGTCTTGATGATGTTTTCGGTCATGGACAGCTAGATCTGCTTCTCGGGAATACGCACGACGAGGCCGTCGAGCGCGTCGGTGATTTTGATCTGACAGCTCAACCGGCTTTCGCTCCGCACATCGAAAGCGAAGTCGAGCATGTCCTCTTCCATTTGCTCCGGGCTTCCGGTCGCCTCGCGCCAGGCCTCAGTGACATAGACATGGCAGGTGGCGCAGGCGCAGGCGCCGCCGCATTCGGCGGCGATGCCGGGAATCCCGTTCTTCACCGCCGCCTCCATCACCGTCATGCCCGGCTCGGCTTCGACGGTGTGCTCGGTTCCGTCGTGCAGAATATACGTGATCCTGGCCATGGCATTGGCGCGACTTGCTTCTCGTCAGTATGGGAGGCGAGCGGCGGCAGACGTCCCCGCGCCCTAAAGGCTGCCGGCGCGAACGGGTTCATCCCCGCAACGTGGCGGCGTCTCTATAGGCCAATTGAAACCGAGACTCCAGGGCCTTCGGCCCGCGACGCTTTGACTGAAACATTGCGTTGCGTGGGGTGCCGGTGCTCGAGCTTCGCGGTATCGCGATAAGCGCAGCGAGACGCCAAAAGTCTCTCCGCTTCAGAGCGTTTGCGGAACGGCTTTTCAGTCTAACGGAAGATGGTCTTCTGCCTATTCTGCGAGATCGGCCTTCAGCGGCCCTTTTTTGGCGGCGGTGTTACTGTCTCGTTTTTGCAACCATCGCCTCGCGGCGCCTGTCTCAAGCGAGTCGAGGTGACAAGAATTTGTCAACAATAAGAATGACTTGTCATGCGTAAAGCATAATTGTGGATTACGCTTTTTTTAGCCCTAAAAATTCGTTAACGATAGAAAAGCGGGGGAGAATGCGTCTCGGGGCCAGTTTCGGTGTAAATTCAAGCCGGAAGCATGCGCTACCCGCTACGACGCCCGCGCCGCTGGCGACGAAGTTCGAGTGCTCGGCGCAAGTTTTCTCAAGGTTAGTCTGTGCGAGGGACGCGTGATGGCGCAAGAAGCGAAATCTCCGCCTGCCGGAATGGCGACTGGGGGCGCAGGCGATAATCCGTTCGACATCAAGGGGACATCCGCGGGCGACGTCGGCGACGATGCGCCCGATCCGCTTGATCAGTCTTCAGGCGCCGAGGGACAGAAGAAGCTGTCGCTTGCCGAGCGGCTCAGGGCCGAGCAGCAGCGCAAGGCATCGGAACCCAAGGTAGAAGCGCAGAAGCCAGCCGATGCCGGCGATGCCGCCGCCGCAGCAGCAAGAGCAGCAGCCCGCGCGCGCCGTCCCGCAGGACCGGCGCCGCGCAGGATTGCCGCCGCTGCCGCCAACGACGACCTGCCGTCGATCGGCGGCCTGATCTTCGCCCTGCAACAGAAGCCGTCCAAGTCGCCCTTCCTCGTCGCGCTCGTCGCCTCGCTCGTCTGGTTCGTCGTCGGCGGCATCTTTGCCTACAGCCTCATCGCCAATCAGCTTGCCGCGCCCGACGGCACCTCGGGACTGTTCACCAATCCCGCCGCGCTCACCGCCCTCGTCACCGTTCTCGTGCCGATCGCCATTTTCTGGTTCCTGGCGCTGCTCGTCTGGCGCGCCCAGGAATTGCGGCTGATGGCTTCGGCCATGACCGAGGTCGCGGTGCGCCTTGCCGAACCTGACAAGCTCGCCGAGCAGTCCGTCGCCTCCCTGGGACAAACCATCCGCCGCCAGGTCGCCGCCATGAACGACGCGATTTCCCGCGCCATCGGCCGCGCCGGCGAGCTCGAGGCCCTGGTGCATAACGAGGTGGCGACGCTCGAGCGCTCCTATAGCGACAACGAGCTTCGCGTCCGCGGCCTGATCAGCGAGCTTGCCAGCGAGCGCGAGGCGCTTTCCAACAACAGCCACCGGGTCAGCGAGTCCTTGCGCGGCGTCGGTCAGGAGATCGCGCGCAATCTTGCCGCCGCGAGCTCGAGCATCGACAAGAAACTCGCCGAGCGCGGGTCGCAGCTCACCGAGCTCCTCGTCGCCCGCAGCAACGAAGCAGCGGAGCAGGTGGAGCGCGCCCAAGGCAAGGTGCAGGAGCATATGCCGATCCTGCTCGAGCGCCTCGGTCAAGAGCAGGAGCGCCTCGGCCAGGTCATCGAAGGCGCCGCGCGCAACCTCTCGGCGCTGGAAGTCGCCGTCGGCCAGCGCACGACCTCGCTCGACCATACTTTGAAGGAGCGCACCGACGCTCTCACCACCACGCTCGCCTCACGCATCAACGCGCTGGAATCGACGGTGTCGCAAGGCGCGCTGATCCTCGACAAGACGCTGAAAGACCGCACCGAGGCGTTTGCCGCGTCGGTCGGCCAGGGCGCCATCGGCCTCGACAACGTGCTGAGAGAGCGCACGAGACTGCTCACGACGTCGATCGGCGCGGAATCCGCCGGCCTCGACAAGACGATGAAGGAGCGCACCGAAGCCTTCGCCACGCTCGTCGGCCAAGGCGCCATCGGCCTCGACAAGACGCTGAAAGACCGCACCGACGCCTTTGCCGCGCTGGTCGGCCAGAGCGCCATCGGCATCGATACCGTGATGAAGGAGCGCACCAAGCTCTTGGCGGCGTCGATCACCGAGGAGTCCGCGACCCTCGACAAGACGCTGAAGGAGCGCACCGAAGCCTTCGTCACGACGGTTGGCCACGGCGCGCTCGGCCTCGACAAATTGCTGAAAGACCGCACGCAGGCCTTCGCCGCCACCATCGGCCAGGAGGCGACCGCGCTCGACAAGTCGCTGAAGGATCGCACCGAGCAGCTGACCACCTTCATCGGCCAAGGCTCCGCCGTGCTCGACAAGACGCTGAAAGAGCGCACCGAGGCGCTTGCATCCACCATCGGCTTTGGCGCCGCGGCGATCGACAAGTCGCTGAAGGAGCGCATCGCGCTTCTGGCGACGTCCATTGGCGAGGGAACCCAGGCTCTCGACCGGACGCTGCAAGGCCACGGCGAGGCGTTCAACGCCGCCCTCACCCATCAGGCGGCAATGCTCGGCCAGTCGCTGAAAGATCGCACGGACGCCTTCGCCTCGGCGATCAATCAGGGAGCGATCTCGCTCGACCGCACGCTCGCCGACCGCTCCGAAGCCTTCAGCAGTTCGCTCGCCCAGCGCAGCAAGGCGGTCGAGCTCGCCATCGGCGAGCACACCGCGGCCATGGACAAGCAGCTCGCCGACCGCACGCAGATGGTCACCGAGTCGCTCACCGAGCGCTTGCAGTTGATCGACAGCACCTTTGGCCAGCGCGCCGGCGAGATCGACCGGGTGCTTGCCGAGCACGCGCGCACCGTCGAGGCGACGTTCGGCCGGCAGGCGGCGCATCTCAACGAGCTGCTCGCCAACAACTCGGTCATGATCCGGCAGACCGCCGAACAGGTCGGAGCACAGTCGACGGAAGCCATCGGCGTGCTCACGGCGCAGACCCAGGCCTTGCGCGACGTGTCGAGCGGGCTGCTGGAGCAAATCCACAACCTGACCCAGCGCTTCGAGAACCAGGGACAGGCGATCCTCACCGCGGCCAAGGCGCTCGATTCGTCGAACACCAAGATCGACTCGATCCTGGAGAACCGGCACCAGGCCATCATCGGCCTGCTGCACGCGGTCAACACCAAGGGCGCGGACCTCGACAACATGATGCGGTCCTATGCCGGCATGGTGGAGAACACGCTGACCACCGCCGAGAGCCGCGCCAAGCAGATCGGCTCCGCTCTCGCCCGCGACACCGCCGGCCAGGCGCAGCAGGCGCTCTCCCAGATCGAGCGCTTGCGCGAAGAGGCGCAAGCCCACACCGCGCGCGCGGTCGGCGACCTCAAATCGAGCTTCGAGACCGTCATCACCCAGATCGGACGCCAGCTCGAGCAGACGCGCGGGCAATTCGACAGCGCTTCGCGCGGCATGCGCGACGCGGCACAGAAGACCGCGACGGACCTAGACTCTATGCGGCAGGAGATGCAGCGCCGCATGGAAGGCCTGCCGCAGCAGACGGCGCAAGCCACGGCCGCCATCCGCAAGGCGCTCGCCGATCAGCTGAAGGAGATCGAGGCGATCACCCCGGTGCTCACGCGGCCGCAGATCCAGCAGAGCCCGGCGCCCGAGCCCTACCGCGCGCCGCAATTGACGCAGCGGCACGAGCCGCCGCTCGACTTGCGCGACGAGGTCCGCCCGGCCTCCGAATTCGATGCACCGGCGCCCCAATACGATCCGCGGGGACGGCCGGTGGGTGGAGATGCCGATCTGAGCGCTCTTGCTCAGCGGGTCTCCGGCGCTTCGCGTGGGCCTGCCGGCGGCGAGCCGCAGCGCGGCTATCAGCAAGGTCCGGCCGAATATCGTCAGCCTGAGCGCAGGGGCGCGGGATGGTCGGTCGGCGACCTCCTGACCAATGCCGATGCGCCAGGCTATCCGCCGCAGCGGCCCGACCCCTACGCGCCGCGCGCACCGCAAGCCCAGCAGGGCGGCAATCAGGGCCTTCGCCTCGATGAGATCGCGCGCGCCATCGACCACCGCACCGCGGCAGAGGTCTGGCAGCGCTTCCGCGCCGGAGAGCGCGGCGTGCTCGGACGCCACCTCTACAGCCTCGACGGCCAGGCGACGTTCGACGAGATCAGCCGCCGCTACGATCGCGACGGCGACTTCCGCGCCACGGTCGACCGCTATATCGGCGATTTCGAGCGGCTGTTGCGCGAGGCCGAGCAGAACGACCCCGAGGGCCGGGTGATGCAGAACTACATGACCTCGGAGACGGGGCGCGTGTACCTGCTGCTCGCCCACGCCAGCGGCCGCCTGCGCTAGGCGAACCTCTCTTCCCGGCCACACTCGTCATGCCCGGCCTTGTGCCGGGCATCCATGCACGCTGGAACACCGCTTGCGGCCGCATGTGTGACACGACCGTTTGGTCAATTCTGACTGGCAGCGCATCTTCTGTTCGACAGCGCCCCGCAAAGCGACAAGTGACTAGCCTGGACGCAAAGACCACATGTCACTGATCAAGCGGAAATAAGGGGGCCTAAAGGCGCCTTATGACGCAGGTCTAAACCCCTGCAAAAAGGTCCGCTAGGGGTTCAGAAGCGGAAGCGAGCCAGCGGGTCGGGCTAGTCCGCTAATTGCCATGAACGGACTTTTGAGGAGGCGGTGAAAACCTAGCGGCGCGTGGCCACCCAGGACGAGGTGTCTTGCAGGACCTCGGTCAGGGCCTGGTTCAGGGCTGCGACGCCGGCCTGCGGCGTGTCGCTTGCCGAGGCCACGCGGGTGCTGAAGCCCTTCGTGGCGACAACCTTGGACGAGTTGTTGTCGATCAGCTTGGCGAAGATGTCGACATCGGCGGCGGGCCTGCCGTTGGCGTTGTCGATCTGGAACGCCCTGATCTCCATGGAGAGCATGTAGTCGCCGTCGACGCGGTCGCTGCTGCTGGTCACGGCCTTCACCGCGCCAGAGTTCTGTAGCGTCTCGATGGTGCGAACCTGCACGAGATGGGGCAGCCGGTCGCTCCACGCCGCACCCTTGTAGTAGGAGATCTGGTCGGCGCGCGGCCGGATCATGATGCGGTTGGTGTCGAGCGCCTGGACGGAGGTCGGCTCGTTGACCACGAGCTGATACTTGGCCTGCTTGCCTGGCGCGAAGGAGCGTGGCGCGACGAGGTCAAAGGTCGTAGGGGCGGCGCTGCCGCCGGCGCAGCCGGCAAGCCCCAGGCATAGCAAGCCTGTTGCAAATAATGGTGCCGACCGAAACATAGCCGATCGCCCCCTGTCCTGTCGTATTGCACACCCTCGTTAAGTACCCTCGGGGTGTGTCAATTGCCTCCCGGAGTGTATTCCGGGACTTGGCTTCCACCAAGCAAAAAGCTCCTGGGATTGGCCTCGAACTTCTCAAGAACCCGGTTGAGTGTTGCCGCCGCGCGACGCCCCTCGCGCATGAAATTGCCGAATTCCTGGAGGCTATCCTTGGCGGTCTTGGTCACACTATCAAGATTAGCGCCAAGAGATACTTCAAGCTTGCCAGATAAGTCCTTGAAGGACTGGGCAGCGCCCTGGATGTCGGTAATGGTCTGGGCGATGTCGTCTTTGCGCTGATCCAGCATGGTGGTGACGTTTTCCACGTTGGTCAGCGTCTTGTGGATCGATTCTTGATTTTCGGCGACGAGATCATTGAGTCTGAGCAGCAAGGCATTGGCGTTATTCATCACCGCAGGGGCCGCGTCGAACAGGCCCTGGCCCCCTCCCCGGTCGGCGGCAATCACCGGAATCGGGTTCTCGGCCGTCGCCACCAGGAAGGGCGAATCAGGCGTGCCGGCGGTGATCTGAATGCCGGTGCCGCCGGTGAGGCCGAGCGACTGCATGCTCGCATGCGAATTCTCGCGCACCGGCGTATCGCCATGGACGCTGATCAGCACCTGCACCTTGCGGCCGTCGGCGGGGTCGAGCTGCATCGACTGCACCTCGCCGACCTTGATGCCGTTGAAGCCGACGCTCGAGCCGGTGGTGAGGCCTGCGACCGAGCCGTCGAACACGATGAAATAGCGCTTTCCGCCGCCGGCGAGGTTGGTCATCCAGAAGACGAACACGAAGGCGAGCGCAAGGACGCCGAGCACGAAGCCGCCGATCATCAGATAGTTGGCTTTGGTTTCCATGCCGGTTCCTCAGACCACGAGCCGCCGCGGCTGCTCGCCGGATTGCGCCGCGCGCGCCCGCTCACCGCAGAAATATTCCTCGATCCAGGGGTGATTGGGATGGCGCTGGAGCTCGATCGGCGAGCCCGTCCGCACGATGCGCTTGTCGGCAAGCACGGCAACCCTCTCGCACACCGTGAAGATGGTATCAAGGTCGTGGGTCACCATATACACCGTTAAGCCAAGTGTCTGTTGCAGCTTGTGAATCAGGTGGTCGAAGTCGGCGGCGCCGATCGGGTCGAGGCCTGCCGTGGGCTCGTCGAGGAACACGATCTCGGGGTCGAGCGCCAACGCTCTCGCAAGCCCCGCGCGCTTGCGCATGCCGCCTGAGAGCTCGGACGGATATTTGTGCGCGGCCTCCGGCGGCAGGCCGACCATGGCGAGCTTGAGAAAAGCGAGGTCGTCCATCATGCCTTGCGGCAATTCGAGATGCTCGAGCATCGGCACCTGGATGTTCTGGAGCACGGTGAGCGAGGAGAACAGCGCGCCGTCCTGGAACAGGATGCCCCAGCGGCTCTCGATATCGACGCGGTCCTGCGCCGTCAGCGACTTGGCGTTGCGGCCGAACAGCTCGACCTCGCCCATGTCGGGCTTGACCAAGCCGGTGATGACGCGGAGCAGCACCGACTTGCCCTGGCCGGAGCCGCCGACGATGGCGAGGATCTCGCCGCGATAGACGTCGAGATTGAGCCCGTCCCAAATCTGATAGCCGCCGAAGCTCTTGGCGAGCCCGCGGACGCTGATCAGAACCTCCCGGCCGTTTTGCAAGGTCACATCCCGATCGCTGACAGAAACATGGCGAACACGGCGTCCAGAATTATCACCAGGAAGATCGCCTTGACCACGGCGCTGGTCACATGCTTGCCGAGCGACTCGGCGCTGCCGGCGACGCTCATGCCTTCGAGGCAGCCGACAAGGCCGATGATCAGCGCGGCGAAGGGCGCCTTGATCATGCCGGCCATGAAATGCTGCATGTCCACCGTCTCATGCAGCTTGTCGATATAGGTCGAGACATCGAGGCCGAGCACGGCGATCGCCATGACGCCGCCGCCCATCAGCCCGGTGATGTCGCCGATGAAGGTCAGAAGCGGCAGCGCCACGATCAGCGCGAGCACGCGCGGCAGCACGAGGGTATCCATCGGGTCGATGCCGAGCGTGCGCATGGCGTCGATCTCCTCGCGCATCTTCATCGAGCCGATCTCGGCGGTGAAGGCGGAGCCCGAGCGGCCGGCGACCATGATGGCGGTGAGCAGGATGCCGACTTCGCGGAGCGCCAGGATCGCCACCATGTTGACGGCGAAGGGCTCGGCGCCGAACGGCTTCAACTGCACCACGCCCTGCTGCATCACCACGGCGCCGATCAGGAAGCAGATCAGCGCGATGATCGGCACGGCGCGCAGGCCGGCATGGTCGAGATGATGCACGAAGGATTTGGGACGGAAGCGCCAGGGCTGCACGACCATGCGGGCGAAACCCGCCGTCACTTCGCCCAAGAAGCTCGTGAGCTGGATGGCGTCCGACCACACGCCGGTCAGAGCCTTGGTCACGTCCTCGACGAGCTGCTGGCCGGCGCCGGTCTTCTTGACCTTCGGCCGCTCGACATTGCCGCGCGTCTGCACCTCCTCGATGAGGATGCGGAAGCCTTCCGTCGCGCCGGCGTAGTGGGTGCGCAAGCCGCCGGCCTGCCAGGCCGCCGCCGTGCGCTGGAGGAGCCAGGCGCCTGCCGTGTCGATCTCGGCGATGCCGGCGATGTCCATCTCGCCGGTGAAGTCGGGCGTCGGCGGGATCGGCACGCGCAAGCGCTTCAGCGCGGCGTCGAGCTTGGTCGCCTCGGCGACCGTCCAGGCGCCGCTGGCGATGAGGCGGAAGGTCGTGCCGCGCAGCTCGACGCGGAAGCCCGGCGCGCGGGCTTGCGTGGAGAGGCTGAGCGTATGGTCGCGTTTCAGCATGGGCTTGAGCCAGGACGACGATGGTTCTCGTGAGAGTGGCTTGTTTTTGACCGAAAAAGCCGGAGAAAGAAAGGCGTTATGCTGCGGCCCTTGAGAGGCAGGAATGAAGCAGGGCAGAGACCTCAAAGTCGGCGTCGAGCGCTTTCCGATCCGCGGCGGGTTTACCATCTCGCGCGGCGCAAAGCATGAGGCCGTGGTGGTGGTGGCGACCATCGGCGACGGCGTCCACCAGGGCAGAGGCGAATGCGTCCCCTACGCCCGCTATGGCGAGAGCGTGGAGGGCGTCGCCCAGGCCATCGAGGCTTGCGCGCCGGCCATCGCGGCCGGCCTGGACCGCGCCGGGCTTCAAGCCTTGCTGCCGGCCGGGCGCGGCGCGCAATGCGCTCGACTGCGCGCTGTGGGACCTCGAGGCGAAGATCTCAGGACGAAGCGCGGCCGAGCTTGCCGGTCTTGCGCCGCTCCACGCCGTCGAGACCGCCTTCACCATCTCGCTCGCCTCGCCTGAGGAGATGGCGGCCCGCGCACGCGAGGCTGCGCGCTATCCTCTGCTCAAGCTCAAGCTTGGCGGCGACGGCGACGAGGCGCGGCTCGCCGCCATCCGCGACGCCGTGCCCAAGGCGCGGCTCATCGCCGATGCCAATGAGGCGTGGCGCGCCTCCGACCTCGAGCGCCTTCTCGCTGCGGCGAAGGCGGCAGGCGTGGAGCTCATCGAGCAGCCCCTGCCCGCCGGCGACGACGCAGCCTTGCAGCACATCGCCCGCATCGTCCCGGTCTGCGCCGACGAGTCGGTGCATGACCGCGCCTCGCTCCGCGACCTGCCCGCGCGCTACGACGCGGTGAACATCAAGCTCGACAAGACCGGCGGTCTCACCGAGGCGCTCGCCACCGCGGCGGAAGCGCGGAAGCTCGGGCTCAAGATCATGGTCGGGCTGCATGGTGGCGACGTCGCTCGCCATGGCCCCTGCCCTGCTGCTCGCGCAGGACGCAGATTGGGTCGATCTCGACGGGCCGCTGCTGCTCGACCGCGATCGCGTCCCCGGTCTCGCCTACACCTCCGGCACGGTGATGCCGGCGCCGGCAGCGCTCTGGGGCTGAACCTGGATCGGGCCGACCACGCGCTCGCCACGCCAACGCCGCATCAGCAAGACGGCGCTCGCCGCGCCGATCAGCGCCAGCACCGCCATGACGCGCATAGGCCTCGCCGGCGAGGCTCTGATAGAGCGGCCCGCAGGCGATGGTCGCGAGCCCGAGCACGAGGCCGGCAACCACGGCGGCATAAACGCCTTGCGCGGTCGCGCCGTGGTTCTCCGGCACGGCCTGGCTCAGGAAAGAGATCGCGGCGAGATGCGCCGCGCCGAAGCTCATGGCGTGCAGGCATTGCAGCATCGCCGTCGCCCAGAGCGGCGGGTCGAAGGCCATCAGCCCCCAGCGGAGCGCTGCCGCGGCGCCCGCCGCCATCAGCATGCGCGGCGCGCCCCAGCGCGCGAGGATCGATCCTGAGACGGCGAACAGCCCGATCTCGGCGACGACGCCGAGCGCCCAGAGCGCGCCGATGGTTCCGTCGGCGAAGCCTTGCGCGCGCCAATGCAGCGTGCCGAAGGTGTAGTAGAGCGCGTGGCTTGCCTGGATGGTGCTGGCGGCGAGCAGGAACAGCAGGAAGGAGTGCGAGTGGGCGAGCTTGACGGCATCGGCGATGCTGATGCGTCGAAGCGCGGGCGTGGCTGGCGAGGGCCTGCTCGCAACCTCGCGCGGCAGGAGGTGGACGCCTGCGATCATCAGCACCGTGGCGCCCACGAGCATCGGCATCACGGAGGAAGCGCCGAACTGCCCGATGACGAGGCCCGCGCCGAAGCTTGCCAGGATGAAGCTGCCGGAGCCCCAGAGCCGCACCCTGCCGTAGTCGAGGCCGGCGCTCCGCACGCCGCTCACCGCCACGGCCTCGATCAGCGGCATGATGGTGGTCCAGTTGAAGGCGAGCAGCAGCGTGGCGAGCAGCATCTGCCAGAAGCCGCCCGACGCCCAGAGCAGGAGGAACGACAGGAGCGTTCCCCAGGCGAGAGCGATGAGCACGGCGCGGCGCGCTCCGGACCAATCGGTGGCGAAGCTGATGACCGGCGTGAACAGGATGCGGGCGAAGAGCGGCGCGGCGAGCAGGACGGCGATTTCATCCTCGCCGAGGCCGCGCCAATGCAGCCACACCGGCATATAGGGCAGATAGCAGCCGACCACGACGAACAACGCGGCGTAGAGAAAGCCAAGACGCCAGGCGAGCGGCGTGACTTCGTGGCGCGCCAAACCCGGCATAAGCGGCTTCCGATCCGTTGAGGGGCCCGTCAGGCCGAAGCCCTACCTCAACCGGGCCCGGCACGCCACCGAAGGCCCGCAAAGGAGCCTGCCGCCTGTCGTTGGCAGCCTTGGCCTCAAAATTTTTTTCGCAAAGACTATCCGAGACTTAGCTGCCTTGTGCGCGGATTTCGCTGGGGGGTTCTTGAACTTTAAGGGGCTTGCTAACCATCTCTGGGAGGACGCGAGATCCCCCAAGCGTCCCCCAAACTGACGCATGAGAGTGAAGCGGCCCGGTTCCCCCCCAACCGGGCCGCTTTCTTTTGCCGATTGCGGCGCCAGCGCCGCCTCCGCTCCGGCAGCTTGCGGTGATGGGCGATGAGCACGTTGTCGATGAACTGCCGCGCCGAATTTTCCCAGCTATAGCGTAGTGCATGCGCTCCGCGCGGCATGGCGGTCGAGCGTCAGCGCTTTGGCCATCGCCGCCTTCAAATCCCAATCCATGGCGCCCGACTCAGGGTCGGTGAGCACGTCCTTGGGCCCGGGCACCGGAAAGGCCGCCACCGGCAGGCCGCTCGCCAGCGCCTCGAGCAGCACCAGGCCGAACGTGTCGGTGAGGCTCGGAAACACGAAGACGTCGGCCGAGGCATAGGCACGCGCCAGCTCCTCGCCCTCCATCGGCCCGGCGAACAGCACATCCGGATGACGCCGCGCGAGCTCGGCGGCTTGCGGCCCGCTTCCCACCAGCACCTTGCGGCCTGGAAGGTCGACGTCGAGGAAGGCCTTGATGTTCTTCTCGACCGCGATGCGGCCGACATAGAGGAACACCGGCTTCTTGCCGAAGCGGCGCACCTTGCGCGGCCGGAACAGCTCGGTGTCGACGCCGCGCGACCAGCGCATCAGCCGCTCGAAGCCGCGGGCGTGAAGCTCGTCCTCGATCGACTGCGTGGCGACGAAGGTGCCGGCGGCGCCGTTATGAAACCTGCGCTGTAGCGCATAGCACCAGGACTCGGGGACAGGCAGCCGCGCCGAGACATATTCCGGGAAGCGCGTGTGATAGCTCGTGGTGAACGGCCATTTGGTCTTGCGGCAGTAGCGCCTCGTCATCAGCCCGATCGGCCCTTCCGTGGCGATATGGATGAAGTCGGGTTTCGCCTTGGCGATATGCGCGGCGATGGCGCGCGGACCGGCGAGCGCCAGGCGAATCTCCGGATAGGTCGGACAGGGAAGCGTGCGGAAGTCGGACGGCGTGAGGAAGACAATCTCGAAGCCGAGCTTGCCTGCCTCGATGGCCAGTCTCTCATAGGTGCGGACAACCCCATTCACCTGGGGATGCCAGGCGTCGGTCGCAACGAGCACGCGCATCAAGCGGCAGCCTCGAACTCCTCGACAGGGACTTCGACCCTACTCGTGCGATGCGGCGACCAGCGGATGATCTCGAACAGTCCGTCCTCGGTCTCGCCCACGGCGGTGCAGCTTTCGACCCAGTCGCCGGTGTTGATGTAGAGCACGTCGCCGACCTGGCGCATGGCGGCATGATGGATATGCCCGCAGATCACGCCTTGCGCACCGTGCCGGCGGGCCTCGGCGGCAAGTGCGGTCTCGAACTCGCCGATATAGTTCACCGCGCGCTTCACCTTGTGCTTGAGATAGGCCGAGAGCGACCAATAGGGCATGCCGAGCCAGCGGCGCACGGCGTTGAAATGGGTGTTGGCCCAGAGCGCCATCATGTAGCTCCAGTCGCCGAACAGCGCGAGCCACTTGGCATAGCGCACCACCACGTCGAACTCATCGCCGTGCATGACGAGGTAGCGGCGGCCGTCGGCGCCGACATGGATGGCGTTCCGCTCGATGGAGATGCCGCCGAAGCGCGCGCCGCAATAGTCGCGCATGGCTTCGTCGTGGTTGCCGGGGATGAAGATGAGGTCGTTGCCCTTGCGCACGCGGCGGAGCAGCTTCTGGAGCACGTCGTTATGGGCTTGCGGCCAGTAGGCGCCGCGCTTGATGCGCCAGAAGTCGACGATGTCGCCGACGAGATAGATGCGGTCGGCGTCGGCGCAGCGGAGGAAGTCGAGGAAGGCTTCGGCCTGGCAGGCCTTGGTGCCTAAATGCAAATCCGAGACGAAGAGAGTGCGGTAGCGTTTCGTCCCCGGAGCCAGCACGTCTTGCGAATCCGTTCTCATATCGATCTGTCCGGACCTAAGGTGATTTTGTTTCAGGCATGTGACAAAGGACGGCCCCGTCGTTAACGGATGAGGCTTGGCGGCATGGCGGTGAAGGACCGGCTGGAGACGGCGCTTGGGGTTCGGGTGATCGCGCTCGCGCCGATGCCGGTCGGCTTCGGGCTCGCCGGATACAGAGTCGATCTCGCCGATGGGCGGAGGCTCGCGGTCAAGGCGCGCGAGGGAAGCGCCCGCGCCGATCTCAGCCTCGAGGCCTATATGCTCGGCGAGCTTGCCCGCCACTCGACGCTGCCGGTGCCTGCCGTGCATGTGGCAGCGCCCGATCTCCTCGCCATGGATTTCATCGAGACCGACGGCGGGGGCATCACGCCTTCGGTCGAGCGCCACGCCGCCGAGCTGATCGCGGCGCTGCATGCCACGCCGCGTCCGTTCTTCGGCTATGAGCGCGACACGCTGATCGGGCCTCTGCACCAGCCGAACCCGAGATCGGAGCGCTGGATTCCCTTCTTCCGCGAGCACAGGCTTCTCGCCATGGCGCGGGCGGCGGAAGCTGAAGGCGCGCTGCCGGCGAAGCTCCTCATCAGGCTCGAGCGTCTGGCCGAGCGGCTTCCCGACTATCTGACCGAGCCGCGTCACCCCAGCCTGCTGCACGGCGATCTATGGACGGGGAACGTGCTGGTGCGCGGCGACCGGGTTGCCGGCTTCGTCGATCCGGCCATCTATTACGGTCACCCGGAGATCGAGCTCGCCTTTACCACCCTATTCGGGACATTCGGCGCCACGTTCTTCGAAACCTACGAAAAGCTGCTGCCGCTCGATCGCGAATTCCACGCCATTAGGTGCGCATTGTACAAACTTTACCCGACGCTCGTGCATGTGCGGCTGTTCGGCGGGGCGTATATCCCGCCGATCGAGCAGACCTTGTCGCGTGTCGGATTGTAGTGTTGCAGAAAAAAGAACCGGCCCGGAGATCCCGGGCCGGTCTTCCCTGCGAAACGAGCCGAACTCCAAAGGCATTGCCTTATTAGATGGGCTCTGGCTCGCCCCCCCATTCTTTCCTAAGCCGCTATGTCGAAGATCAGGTTCCCTCAAGATCTCGCGCGCTTCAGTCTTTCTTACGCTTCTGGCGAAAAGCCCCCCGGCCCCGCCGTGGTCGTGATCAAAAGCTACCCAGCCCCGGCCACTCATTCAACATTGGACAAGGATGCTGACGCAAAACGAGAGGCACCTGTTGCGGAAATGCCGAACGGGGGGTCGCGTGACCCTGCCGGCCTCGGTACGATGCAATTTTAGTGATGTATCTTAATGCCTTAGATGGACAAGGTGGGTCGTTTGCCAGTGCCGGGGCGGGGCACAAATCTACGGCGTAGAACTGTCATAATTGGCGGATTGTGGCGAAATCTTTGCAAGCTTTCTGTGGCGCTTTCGCAACGCACCCCGATCGGGCTGCCAGGCGTCCCCAAAATTGATTCTCCGCGCTCGAGGAACCCGCTAGCGGTGCAGGGACACGCTCGCCGCCTGACGATAGGTGCCGGTGTCCTCATTCAGCTGCATGATGTTGATCTCGTGGCCGGTGTCGGAGACGTTGATGCTCATGCGGCCGGAGAACTTGTCGCCGGAGATGCGGGCGTGGATGGTCTTGTCCTTCGCCGTGCCGGTCACCCCGCCATTCGCATCGTAGGTCGCTTCATTCCACGAGCCTTTGATCTTGCCGGCCTTGTTGGTCAGCTTGGTGGTGGCGTCGATCCGGTAGTCCTCGCCGGCGCAGCGGAGGTGTTGCGCGAGGTTGCCCCCGGTCACCTTGTAGGTTGCCTTGCAAGCGACCTTCATCGGATCGCCCTTCGCCGGGGTGACCGTGCCGCCGCCCTTCCAATCGCCGCTCAGCGCCTCGAAGGGCGTGCCGGCTGCCTTCGGGTCGGCCGCGCCGGCAGGTACCGTCAGGGTCGCAGCGAGGACGAGCGCGGCGAGAGGCATGGCCTTTTCGGCCAAGGACGGAAACAGGCGATATCCCATGGGTATCCCTCTGATTGGATCGGTCGAAAATGAGCCTGGGAAACAGGCCTTGCGAAGACGGGCTGTTGCCGCTCCTCGCGCCCTTGGTGCATCATGCAAAAAAAACGTGGCGGGGGGAAGATCAATGAAACTGGTGCGTTACGGTGAGGTTGGGGCGGAAAAGCCCGGAATTCTGGACCCTGAAGGGAAAATTCGCGACCTCTCCGGGGCGGTGAAGGATATCGCCGGCGACGTGCTCGGGCCTGAGGGGCTGAAGCATCTCAAGAGCCTCGATGTCGGCAAGCTTCCGCCCGTCACGGGCGACCCGCGCCTCGGCGCGCCGATCGGCGCGGTGCCGAAATTTCTCGGCATCGGACTGAACTACCGCGACCATGCCGAAGAAACCGGCATGCCCATTCCGGAGGCGCCGATCGTGTTCGCCAAGGCGTCCTCCTGTGTCGCCGGGCCCAACGACCCTATCCTCATGCCCAAGGGCTGGGAGCGCATGGATTTCGAGGTCGAGCTCGCCTTCGCCATCGGCAGCGTGGCGAAGAATGTCTCTGAAGCCGACGCGCTATCCTACGTCGCCGGCTACATGATCGCCGACGACGTGTCGGAGCGGAGCCTGCAAAAGGGCGGTCCAGGCGAATGGATCAAGGCGAAAAGCTACGACAGTTTCGGACCGCTCGGCCCTTGGCTTGTCACCAAGGATGAAGTTCCGGACCCGCAAGCGCTCGGCCTCACCCTCGATCTCAACGGCACGCGCATGCAAACCGGCAATACCTCCACCATGATCTTCGGCGTGGCGCATCTCGTAAGCTATATCAGCCGCTTCATGACGCTGGTGCCCGGCGACGTCATCACCACCGGCACGCCACCAGGCGTCGGCATGGCGCGGAACCCGCGCGTGTTCCTGAAGGAAGGCGATCGGATCACCCTCGCCGTCGAGGGGCTTGGGCGAGCAGCATCACACGCTGGTGCGCGAGGCCTAGCGGCCCTCGTCGTCCCACCAATTGTGGAAGTGATGCACGGGTCCCCTGCCCTGGCCTGAGCCGACGTCGAGCGAGTCGGCAGCGAAGATCGCCGCCGTGAGATAGTCCTTGGCCGCGGACACCGCTTCAGGCAGCGCAGCCCCCTTGGCGAGCTCCGCCGCGATTGCCGCGGAGAGCGTGCAGCCTGTGCCATGGGTATTGCGGGTGGAGACGCGGGGCGCCTCGAGGCGCACAGGCTCAACGCCCGCGAACAGGATGTCGATCGAGCTTGGCCCCTCGGCGTGGCCTCCCTTGACCAGCACCGCCTTGGCGCCCGCATCTTTCAGCTGCCAGGCCTGCATGGCCATCTCATATTCGTTGCGGGCAGGTGAGCAGGCGAGCAGCGCCGCGGCCTCGGCAAGATTCGGGGTGATCAGCGTCGCAAGCGGGATCAGCACGCTGCGGAGCGCATCCACCGCCTCGGGATCGAGCAGAGGTCGCCGCTCGCAGCGATCATCACCGGATCGAGCACCACCGGCACGCCGGGATAGTCCTTGAGCCCTTCCGCCACTGCCTCGATGACCGGGCCTGTCGCCAGCATGCCGATCTTGATGGCATCGACTTCCAGGTCCGAGGCGACCGCGCGCATCTGGGCAAGCACGAAGTCGGGCGGCACCACATGCACCGCCTCGACCCGCACCGTGTTCTGTGCCGTGAGCGCCGTGATGACGCTCGCGCCATAGACGTGCAGCGCCGAGAAGGTCTTGAGGTCTGCCTGGATGCCGGCGCCGCCGCCAGAATCGGAGCCAGCAATGGTAAGCGCGATCGCCGTCATGAGCGGCGGCTTAGCCGATTTTCGCGAGCCCGGGAAACATTTCCAGGATCCAGCCGGCGATCAGCGTCATGGAGTTGGTGAGGAACAGGATGCCGGTGAGCACGAGGAAGCCGCCAAGCACCTTCTCCATGGTGGCGAGATGCGGCCGGAAGCGCTGCAAGATCCGCATGAAGGGCCGGACGGCGAAGGCGGCGGCGATGAAGGGAATGCCGAGGCCGAGCGAATAGACGAGAAGCAACTGGATGCCCTGGCGCACCGTGTCTTCGCCGGCGGCCATGAGCAGGATCGCGGCAAGCACAGGGCCGATGCACGGGGTCCAGCCAAAGGCGAAGGCAAGGCCGATGACATAGGCGCCGACCAGCCCGGCGGGCCTGGCGTCGGCATGATAGCGCGCCTCGCGATGCAGGATCGGAATGTGGAACACGCCGAGGAAATGCAATCCGGCAATGATGATGACGACGCCGGCGATCTTGCTGAGGATATCGAGATTCTCGGCGACCAGCTGACCGGCGACCGTCGCCGTGGCGCCGAGGATGACAAAGACCGTGGTGAAGCCGAGCACGAAGGCGAAGGCGGACATGATCACCGTCGCGTAGACATGCGACGGCGTCTCGTCCTCGCCGGCGAGCTGGTCGAAAGTCGTGCCGCCGAGGAAGCAAAGATAAGGCGGCACGAGCGGCAGCACGCAAGGCGAGAGGAAGCTCAACAGCCCCGCGATCAGCGCTCCGAAATAGGTGACGTTCATGTGCGCGCTCTCGTTGTCCTCACATGGGCGGAACGAAGTGATGCCCCTCATCCTGAGGAGGCCGCGGAACGCGGCCGTCTCGAAGGATGGTCATGGTTCGAGACGCGGGCTTCGCCCGCTCCTCACCATGAGGATTTATGGTTTTGCCGCAAGACCTGGAGCATCACTTTAACGTCAAGGGTGGCGTCAAGCCGCAGCAGCGCGGGCGCGCTCGGCATTCTTGCGGATGGCGGCGATGTTGTCGGCATAGGCGCCGCCCTTGAACACGCCTGAGCCGGCGACGATGGCGTTCGCGCCAGCCTCGGCAACGAGGGCAACGGTGCCGGCATTGATGCCGCCATCGACCTCGAGGTGGATCGGACGCGAGCCGATCATCTTGCGGATGGCCCTGATCTTCTCGATCTGCGCCGGGATGAAGGCCTGGCCGCCGAAGCCAGGGTTCACCGTCATCACCAGGATGAGGTCGACCTTGTCGAGCACATGCTCGATGGCGGACTCATGCGTCGAGGGCGTGATGCTGACGCCGGCGCTTCTTGCCGAGGCCCTTGATGAGCTGAAGCGAGCGGTCGAGATGCGGCCCCGCCTCGGCGTGCACGGTGATGATGTCGGACCCTGCCTTGGCGAAGGCCTCGATGAAAGGATCGCAAGGCGCGATCATCAGATGCACGTCGAAGGTCTTTTTCGAGTGCGGCCTGAGCGCCTGCACCACGTCGGGGCCGATGGTGATGTTCGGAACGAAATGGCCGTCCATCACGTCGACATGGATCCAGTCGCAGCCGGCAGCGTCGATGGCGCGCACCTCCTCGCCGAGCCGCGCGAAGTCGGCCGAGAGGATGGACGGCGCGATGATGATGTCGCCTGGGGCCGAGCGGTCCGCCATGTGAGCCTCGTTCATGTCCGGCAGGTTTGGCCTGCCGGTCACCGTTTGACAAGGCCGTTATAGCCGGAATGTCTTAAGCTCTGTTCTCCGCCAGCGCGGCGACGGCAGGCAGGGTCTTGCCCTCCAGCCATTCGAGGAAGGCGCCGCCGGCCGTGGACACATAGGTAAAGTCCTTGGCGACGCCGGCGATATTGAGGGCGGCAACCGTGTCGCCGCCGCCGGCGATGGCCACGAGCTTGCCGTCGCGCACGAGACGGGCCGCCTCGCGCATCAGCTCGAAGGTGCCGTTGCCGAAAGGCTCGAACTCGAAGGCGCCGACCGGTCCGTTCCAGACGAGCGTCTTCATCTCGGCGAAGCGCCGTTTGAGGTCGGCAACCGACTTCGGCCCCATGTCGAGGATCATCTGGTCTTGCGGGATGTTGCCCACGTCGCAGACCTGCCACTCGGCACCGGCCTTGAGCTCCTTCGCCACCACGAAGTCGTGGGGAAGCACGATCTCGCAATCGTTCTGCTTGGCGCGCGCCATGATCTCCTTGACCACCGGCACCGCGTCAGGCTGGCAGAGCGACTGTCCGATCTCCACGCCTTGGGCATAGAGGAAGGTCGAGGCCATGCCGCCGGCAAGCACGAGCTGGTCCATGCGCGCGGTGAGGTTGGTCAGGACCTGAATCTTGGTCGAGACTTTGGCGCCGCCGGCGATCGCCATCACGGGCCTCGCCGGATGCTCGAGCGCCCGGTCGAGCGCCCTGATCTCGGCCATCATCAAGAGGCCGGCATAGGAAGGAATAAAATGTGTAATCGCCTCGACCGAAGCATGGGCGCGATGCGCGGTAGAAAAGGCGTCGTTGACATAGATGTCGCCGAGCGCGGCAAGCTCTTTGGCGAAGTCTGGATCGTTTTTCTTCTCGCCGTCGTTGTAACGAAGATTTTCGAGCAGAGCGACCTCACCAGGCTGGAGCGCATCGACGCCACGCCTAGCCTCGTCGCCGACGCAATTGTTGATGAAGGTAACCTTGGTGCCGGGCATGAGGTCCGCCATCTTGTCGGCAATCGGCCTCAGCGTGGTGTCGGTCATCGTGCCGGTTTTGGGGCGCCCCAGATGCGACAGCACAATCACCTTAGCGCCTCCGGCCAACAGCTGCTTGATCGTCGGCAAGACACGGTCGATGCGTGTCGTGTCGCCGACGATCCCATCCTTTATCGGCACGTTGAAATCGACGCGGACGAGCACGCGCTTGCCCTTGACGTCGAGCCCATCGACGGTGCGGATGCGGGAAAAATCCGGTTTGCTCCCGCCGTTCATATTGGCGGCGCGGGCGATATTCGAGGTAGCGATATCGTTCATATCAACCTGCTCATAACAACTGCGGTATCACTCATGCGGTTGGAGAAGCCCCACTCGTTGTCGTACCAGGCAACGACGCGGCAGAACGTGCCGTCAACGACCTGAGTCGATTCAAGATCGAAGATCGAGCTTAAGGGGTCGTGATTGAAGTCTGACGACACCAGCGGCTTGTCGTTGACGCCGAGCACGCCCTTGAGCGGCCCTTCTGCGGCCTCGACCATCGCCTTGTTGATCTCCTCCTTGGTGGTCGGGCGCGAGGAGGTGAAGGTGAGATCGATCATGCTCACATTCGGCACCGGCACCCTGATCGAGGCGCCGTCGAGCTTGCCCTTCAGCTCCGGCAGCACGAGCCCAACGGCCTTGGCGGCGCCGGTCGAGGTCGGGATCAGATTGGTGGCCGCGGCGCGGGCCCGATAGGGATCCTTGTGCAGCGTGTCCACGGTGCGCTGATCGCCGGTATAGGCGTGCACCGTGGTCATATAGCCGTGTTCGATGCCGATCGCCTTGTTGAGCACGCTCGCCACCGGCGCGAGGCAATTGGTGGTGCAGGAGGCGTTGGAGACGACGTGATGCTCCTGCGTGAGCTTCTCGTCGTTGACGCCATAGACCACGGTCAAGTCTGCCTTGCTGCAAGGCGCGGACACGAGCACGCGCTTGGCGCCGGCCGTCAGGTGCTTGGCGGCGGCGTCGCGGTCGGTGAACCTGCCGGTGCATTCCATGACGATGTCGACGCCGAGGTCGCGCCAGGGAAGCTTCTCGGGGTTCGCTTCCGAGATCACTTGCATATCGTGGCCGTCGGCCTTGAGATGGCCGTTGGCGGCGGTGATTTTGCCTGGGAAGCGGCCATGCACGCTGTCGTAGGCCAGCAAATGGGCATTCATCTCAGCCGATCCGAGGTCGTTGATCGCCACGAAGTCGAGGTCCTTGCGGCCGGCTTCGAGGAACGCCCGGAGCGTTAGCCTGCCGATCCGCCCGAATCCGTTGATGGCGACGCGCTTATTCGACATCTCTCCTCGCTTATTGTGATTTGCCAATGACATCGACGGCGGCAGCCTTGATGGCCGCCACCGTGATTCCGAAATGCTTATAAAGCTCCTCGGCCGGAGCAGAAGCCCCAAATCCATGCATGCCGACGAATTTGCCGTAGGATCCGAGCCATTTCCGCCAGCCGAACTCGACCGCGGCCTCAACGCCGACGCGGGGGACGCGCCCTAGAACGGCGTCCTGATAGGCCCGATCCTGGGCCTCGAACAGCTCCCAGCAGGGCATCGACACCACCGCCGCCGCGATACCCTCGGCGCCGAGCTCCTTGGCGGCGGTCACGGCAAGGGCGACCTCGGAGCCGGTGGCGATCAGGGTGACGGCCCGCTGACCCTTCGGCTCGACCAGCACATAGGCGCCCTTGGCGGTGAGGTTCTCGTCGGTATGCGCGGTCCTGAGCAGCGGCAGCCCCTGGCGGGTGAGCGCGAGGATCGATGGCGTCGCCTCGGTGCCGAGCGCGATCTCCCAGCATTCGGCGCATTCGACCGAGTCGGCGGGGCGGAAGACGTTGAGGTTGGGCATGGCGCGGAGCGCGGCCAATTGCTCGACCGGCTGGTGCGTCGGGCCGTCCTCGCCAAGGCCGATGGAATCATGGGTCATGACGTAGATCACGCGCTTGCCCATGAGCGCAGACAGCCTGATCGACGGGCGGCAGTAATCGGAGAACACGAGGAAGGTGCCGCCGTAAGGCACGATGCCGCCATGCAGCGCCATGCCGTTCATCGCCGCGGCCATGCCATGCTCGCGCACGCCGTAATGCACATAGTTTCCGGCGAAGTCGCCGGCCTTGACGATGGCGTGCAGCTTGGTGAGCGTGCCGTTCGAGCCGGTGAGATCGGCAGAGCCGCCGATCAGCCCTGGAACGACAGGCACGAGCTTCTCCAGCACCTTCTGCGAGGACTGGCGCGTGGCGAGCTTGGCGGCCTCGCGGCTGAAATCGGATTTGAGCGCCTTCACCGCGGCTACGATCTTGCCGCGCACCTCGGCATCGATCGGATCGGTGAGATGCGCGCGCTTGGCGGCGTCGAGGCGCTTCGCCGCACTCTGCCAGCGCTCGTATGCAGCGGCGTTGCGCGTGCCGGCCGCGCGCCAGCTCGCCAGGATCGGCTTCGGCACCTCGAAGGCCGCGTGACCCCAGCCAAGCGTCTCGCGCGCGCCCTTGATCTCGTCCTCGCCGAGAGGCGAGCCGTGGGTCGCGGCGGTGCCCTGCTTCTTCGGCGCGCCATAGCCGATGACGGTGCGGCAGGCGATCAGCGACGGCCGGTCGGTCGCGGCGCGCGCATTCGCGATGGCAAGCGCGATCGCTTCGGGCTTGTGACCGTCGACTTTCGCCGTGTGCCAGCCGGAGGCGCGGAAGCGCTCGATCTGATCGTCCGACACCGAGAGGCTGGTCGGACCGTCGATGGAAATCTGATTGTCGTCGAAGAGCACGATCAGGCGCCCGAGCTTGAGATGCCCTGCAAGCGAGATCGCCTCCTGGCTGATGCCCTCCATGAGGCAGCCGTCGCCGGCGATCACGTAGGTGTGGTGATCGACGATGTCATCGCCATAGCGCTGGTTGAGCAGCCGCTCGGCGAGCGCCATGCCGACGGCGTTGCCAAGCCCCTGCCCCAGCGGCCCGGTGGTGGTCTCGATGCCGGGGGCATGCCCGTATTCGGGATGGCCCGCCGTCTTGGAGTGGAGCTGGCGGAAGCGCTTCAGCTCCTCGATGTCCATGCCAGGCACGCCGGTGAGGTAGAGCAGCGAATAGAGCAGCATCGAGCCGTGGCCTGCCGAGAGCACGAAGCGGTCGCGGTCGGGCCAATCCGGATGCGCGGCGTCGAACTTCAGGAAGCGGGTGAACAGCACCGTGGCCACGTCGGCCATGCCCATCGGCATGCCGGGATGGCCTGAATCGGCCTTCTGCACCGCGTCCATGGCGAGCGCGCGGATGGCGTTCGCCATGTCCTGGTGGGTCGCCTCGGGTAATGCTTCACCCTGCTGCAAAGCTTCAGCCATCTCGATGTCTCGGCTCCAAGAACGCTAATAGGCCCGAACGCCCATCGCCGCCTTGACGGCGTGGTAGCCGACGAGAAGCTGCGTCAGCGCAAGCGGGTGGCTCCTGGGAGAGCCGTTGGCGACATCGATGCGTCCGACCTGGTCGCGCAAATGCCCCGCCTCCGGGATGAGGTTCCATAGCAGATCTTCGATGCGTTCGGCACGCTGGTCGGAGATATTGCCGTTGATTTCCAGCACGTCCACCGGCTTGCCGTCGCGGTCGCGGGACAGCTCGAGCCGCAGCCCCGCATTGCTCGAGCCGTCGAACAGCGGCGAGAAGTCGGGATGCGGCAAAGTCGGGCGCAAGATGTGTCTAACGTCAAGCTGCGTGTCGGAGCCGTTCGCGCCTTGCGGCTTCTGGAAATGGATGACGATATCGGCGAAGGTGCGCTGCGGGTGCATGTATTTCGGGGCGTCTTCCCGGCGCTTCTCCAGCGACGCCAAGACCTCTTCGCGGCGGTAACCGCGCCTGGTCGTATCCCGGTGGATCTTCCATTTGACGCGAACATCCTCATCGGGATCGAGATAGATCTTCACGTCATAGCAATCGCGCATGCCGCGGGTGGTGTAGCCGAGCAGGCCTTCGGCGATGACAAACTCCTTTGGCTTCACATATTTCGGCCGGCCGAAGGTGCCGTCGCGGTGGTCGTAAACCGGCTTCAGGATCGGGTCGCCTTCGCGCAAGTGACGGAGCGCCTGCTCGAGAATGTCAAGGTAGTTGGCGCGCGGGTCGATGGCCGAGAGGCCCTTCTCGGCGCGCTCGCGGCGGTCGAGGCGGTGATAGTCGTCGGTGCAGAGCACGGTGCAGCGGTCCTCGCCCAGAATCTGGGCGACACCCGCCGACAGCGTCGTCTTGCCCGACGCTGAATCGCCGACGATTCCCAAAATGATCGGGTGCTCGACCCGCTTCGGCATTTCCTACTCCCGGCGTTCTCGTTTTTTTATTTACGTAACACTCTAAGCAACGTCGCGCGCAACGGTTTGTGCCTGGCCAGAACGGTCGCGCGGAAAATGGCTGGTGATGATCTGCCGCTCGCCCGTTGTCCCGGTCACCATCATGGTCTGAACCTTGTAGTGGGTGCGGGTGCGCTCCACCCCTTCCACCATCAGACCGGTGGTGATGCCCGTGGCGCAGAAAAACACATCGTCGGAGGCAATCAGCTCGTCGCGCGTGTACCAGCGCGACGTGCTGATGCCAGCCTCGCGCACGGCCCTTGCCTCGGTGTGAAGCTGCGGATCGATCCGCGCCAGAAACTCGCCGCCGAGACCGCGCACGGCGCATGCTGACATAACGCCTTCGGGTGTCCCGCCAGTTCCCATCAAAGCGTCGATGCCAGACCCCGGAATTGCGGCGAGCAGAGCGCCGGCAACGTCGCCTGCCGGATAGAGCGCAACGCGGGCGCCGGCCCTGATGATGTCCTCGATCAGCTCGCGGTGGCGGGGCTTCTCGAGCACATAGATGGTGAGCTGCGAGACGTCCTTGTTGAGGGCCTCGGCGAGGACGCGGAGTTTGCGTCCCGTGGACCAGTGCGGGTCGATCTTGCCGCGCACAGGCGCAGGCGCCACGAACTTCTCCATATAGAAGGCTGGCGCAGGGTTCATCATGGTGCCGCGCGGGGCGACGGCGAGCACGGCGAGGGCATTTGTCTGGCCTCTGGCGAGGTAGCTCGTGCCCTCCACCGGGTCCATGGCGATATCGGCCTTGAAGGCCGAGCCTGGACGCCCGAGGCGCTCGCCGCGCGCGGGCTGGGGCGCCTCGCCCTTGCCTGCCTCGCCGATCACCACCACGGCGTCCATATCCACGCCCGCAAGCGCGGCAAGCATGGCGTCGAGTGCGGCGCGGCCGCCATCCATGCCGTCGCCGCGCCCGATCCAGTCGAAGGCGGCAAGGGCCGCGCTCTCGCTCACGCGGCGGAGCGCGTAGATGAGCTCAGGGTTTGCGGCGCTCGCGGTGGTCATGGCGCCTCCGAGGGGAATGTCCCCTTCGTCAGGCTCGGAGCCGGACTTCGGGGGGACCGGGTGAAGCGTTCGCAACGGACGTAGCCACTATATCTCATGGGCGGAACGGCCCCAGGTTGGAGGGTCCCGGCCAGTCAAGGTCGGGGTCCCGATCCAACTGTCATGGGGCCGAACGGGGCGCTTGTCCACATGGTTTGGGCGGCATCCCCACCTCAGCGCGGGGTCAGGCGGGGGTCGAGCGCGTCGCGAAGGCTGTCCCCCAGAACATTGACCGCCACCAGCACGCTGACCAGGGTCAGGCCGGGCAGCACGGTGACCCACCAGATGCCGGCAAAGATCAGGTCGTAGCCGGAGCGGATCAGGGTGCCGAGGGAGGGCTGGGTGATCGGCAAACCGAGGCCGAGGAAGGACAGAGCGGCTTCGGCCATGATGGCGCCGGCGACCTGGGTGGTGGCCACGACGATCAAGCGGCGAGAGGATGTTGGGCAGGATGTGCCGGCGAACGATGGCGGCATCGCCGGCGCCCAAGGCCTTTGCGGCGCGGACATGGTCCTTGGCGGCTTCGACCAGGGTCGCGGCGCGGGCGGTGCGGGCGAAATAGGGCCATTCGGCAAGGCCGATGACCAGCACCAGCAGCGGCACGGCGAGGCGCCCCAGTGTTTCGCCGCCAAGGCCGGCGCGCACCAGCGCCAGCGCGATGATGGCGAGGATCAGGGTCGAGAGCGAGAGCTGAACGTCGGCGATCCTGGCGATCAGCCCATCCACCCTCCCCCCGACATAGCCGCCGATAAGCCCAAGGGGGATGCCGATCGCGGCCTGGATCGCCACCGCGAGCACCCCGACGGTCAAGGAGATGCGCGTGCCGTAAAGGATGGCGCTCAGGAGATCGCGGCCTTGCGAGTCGGTGCCGAGGAGGAAGCGCGGGTCGCTGCCATCGACAAAGAACGGCGGAAGGTCTGCGTCGAGCACGTCGAAGCTCGCAAGATCGAAGGGGTTCTGCGGGGCGATGAGCGGGGCTGCGAATGCGGCGAGCGCGATCACCGCAAGCACCGTCGCCGCGATCAAGCTTCCCGGCTGGCCGAGGACGAAGGACCGCGCCGAGGCAAGCGAGGCGCGTGCCCCCTCCCCGCTCATTGCCGCGCCTCGAGGCTGATGCGCGGGTCGAGCCAGAGGCTCACAATGTCGGCGAGCGTGTTGGTGACGACGAAGAGGAGACCGACGGCGACGAGATAGGTGGTGATCAGCGGCACGTCGGCGCGCGTCACCGCCTCGAGGAAGAGAAAGCCCATGCCTGGCCATTGGAACACTGTCTCGGTGAGAAGGGTGAAGGCGAGCATGTTGCCGATCTGCAAGCCCCCAAGCGCGACGAGCGGCAGCAGCGCGTTGCGCAGCGCATGATGCAGCCAGACGCGCAAGCGCGACGCGCCCTTGGCGCGTGCCGTGCGCACATAGTCGGTGCCGAGCTGATCGAGCATGGCGCCGCGCACGAGCCTGATGAACAGCGGCAGCATGATGGAGGACAACGTCACCGCGGGCAGGAGCAGATGCTTGAGCCCATCGAGCGTGAAGAGGCCGGTCTCCCAGACCCCGATGACGCACCGTCTCGCCTCGCCCGAAGGCGGGAAGCCACCCAAGCCACACCGAGAAGACCGAGATCAGAATGATGCCGGTGAGAAACACCGGCACCGAAATGCCGAGCACGCTAAACCCGAGAATGAATTCTTGCGCCCAAGGATCGCGGCTTCACCGCGCAATAGATGCCGGCGGGGAGCGAGATGAAGAGCACGATGAGGCTCGCGGCAAGCACGAGCTCGAAGCTCGCCGGGAACTTGGCGAGAACGACCGCGACCGTCGGCCGCTTGTAGATGTAGGACTGACCGAGATCGCCTTTCGCCGCGTTGCCGATATAGCGCGCGAGCTGCGTCGGCCAAGGCGCGTCGAGTCCAAGCTTGTGGCGAAGCTCGGCGCGCTGCGCCTCCGGAACCGCCTCGCCCATGATCTCGCGCAAGGGATCGCCGAGCGCGCCCTTCACCGCAAAGGCGATCATGGCGATGGCCAGCATCACGAGCATGGCTTGGCCAGCGCGCCTGGCGAAGAAGGCTAGCCCCGTGGCAAACGCTCGCATCGCTTATTTCTTGGAAGTCGGAAAAGAGTTTCAGGGTGGACCAGTCACCGACCGTAGCCTCCGAATATTGCCGGTGCCAAGGCCTTGAAACGGCTCATTGGCATGACCGTTGCAACCAAAATAGGAGGGCGAGACTTGTTCAGAGCCCCATTGGTGGCTTTTCGGGGACCCCTCCGCTAAAGATTGGACAAGATGGCGATAAAAATCCGCACCGGTTACGAGCTTACCTATAGCTGCCCGCAACCAACGCCAATGATCCTGACATTGAGCGTGCATCCAAGCCGGCGGCGGGATCTGCTCACCCCCGACAAGATGCAGGTGCAGCCTCTCGTCGCCGCCACGGAATATTTGGACGGCTTCGGCAATATTTGCCACGTGGTTCATGCGCCCTCAGGCCAATTCACCATATCCAGCGATTTTCTTATCGAGGACAGCGGCGCGCATGACGAAGTGGCGCCGGATGCGCAGCAGATCTCGCTGGAGAAGCTCCCAGTCGAGACGCTCGGCTACCTCCTCGGCAGCCGCTATTGCGAAACCGACCGGCTCGGCGAGTTCGCCTGGGCGACCTTCGGCAAAGTGCCGAAGGGCTGGCCGCTGGTGCAGGCGATCTGCGACTACGTGCACGACCGCATCACCTTCGGCTACGTGCACGCCAATCCGACCAAGACCGCGTACGACGCCTTCCAGGAAAAGCAGGGCGTGTGCCGCGACTTCGCCCATCTCGCCATCACGCTCTGCCGCTGCATGAACGTGCCGGCGCGCTACTGCACCGGCTATCTCGGCGATATCGGCGTGCCGCTCGAGCCCTATCCAATGGATTTCAGCGCCTGGTTCGAGGCCTATCTCGGCGGCCGCTGGTACACCTTCGATGCCCGCCACAATAAGCCGCGCATCGGCCGCATCCTGATCGCCCGCGGGCGGGACGCGACCGACGTTGCTATCACCACGCTGTTCGGACCGAGCACGCTGGTCGGCTTCAAGGTGGTGACCGACGAGGTGCCGGCGGAGGAAGGCGTTTCAGGCGAGGCCGCTGCCGTCAGGCGCTGAACCCGTCGCGCGCGGTGAGGCCATAGGCGATTGCGGTGGCGACCGCGGCCTGCCAGGGCACGAACAGCAGGATGATGGCGTCGAGAAGGGCTGCCGAATAGAGCAGGAGCCCGGCAATCGCGCCGACGACAACGATCAGCATCCAGGCCTCAGGCCGCCTGATGGCGGTGGCGGCGACGCCGGTGCCGAACGCGGTCAGCCCGGCGCCGACGGCGCCGCCGAGCAATCCCCCGGTCAGCCAGCCGACCATCTCGCGATAGACCTTGGCGCCCTCCATGGTGCCGAACATCGCCGAGCCCTGAATGGTGTTGATCACGTCGTTCGCCGTGTTCACCGCGGCGAGCCAGCCGGCGAGCGTCATCATCATGGCCAGAAGGCATTTGGCCGGGTCGCGATTGACCCATAGCCACAGGACGCCGGCGATCATGGCGCCGAAGGCGATGCCGGCATGCAGCGGCACCGCACGCGCGTTGATGAGAATGTCGGGATCGCTCAGGCGGATGTCGGGCAGCGGCGACGGCAGGCTCGAGATCAGCGCGGTAACGAGCCCGAGCGCGGCCATGATCGACATGGCGCGGGCGCGGGACGGCAGGCTTGGCCTTGCGTCAATGTGCAAATAGGCGGGAGTCATGGTTGCCCCCAAGGATCCAGAGGATACCCCGAGAGACCCTCCAACTCCACTACGCCTCATGGGTCAGGGGCTAAATCCGGGGCGACCCGGATCGTTCCGCAAATCACGCAACTTTCTGAAAATTTGAGAGATTATTGCATCACCAGGTCGCCGAGATAGGGGAAGTCGATGACGTTGAGCACGGGCTCGATATCGACGCTCTTGGCCGCCGCCCAGGAGAGATGCTGCCAGTGGAGCGGCACGATCGCAGCGTCTTCGTAGAGAATGCGCTCGATCTGTCTTCAGCACCTCGGCGCGGGCCTTTGGGTCGGTCATGTTCCGCGTCTCAAGCGTCAGCCGGTCGACCTCTGGGTTTGAGTAGTTGCCGGCGTTGTACTGGCCAAAACCGGTCTTGGCGTCGGGCGTCATCACCAGGAACTCGTAGAAGTTCGCCGAGTCCTGCGTGTCAGACTGCCAGCCGATCATCATGATGTCGGCGGCGCGCTCGTCGAAGCGCTGCCAATATTGCGCCTTGGGCATGGTCTGGAGATCGACCTTGATGTTGATCTTGGCGAGCATGGCGGCGACGGCTTGGGCGACGCGCTGATCCTCGATGTAGCGGTTGTTCGGCGCCATCATCGTCACCGAGAAGCCGTCGGCATAGCCAGCTTCGGCCATCAGCGCCTTGGCCTTGTCGAGATCGAAGCGCGGCACGAGCGCTGGGTCGTAGCCGGCATAGCTCGGCGGGCTGAGCTCGCCAGCAGGCGTGCCGAAGCCGCGCAGGATCTTGTCGACGATGCCTTGCCGGTTGATCGCGTAGTTGATGGCAAGCCGCACGCGCGGATCCTTGAAGGCTGCGACGCGGTTCTGGTTCAGCTCGAAGGTGAGGATGCGCGTCGAAAGCATGGTGATGAGCTGGCAGCAGGGATCGCCCTTGATCCTGTCGAAGTCGGTCGGCGGCACCGGGGCGATGAAATCGACGTCGCCCGCGAGCAGCGCCGCGACGCGGGTGGCGGGCTCCTTGATCGGCGTGAGCACGATGCGATCGACATTGCCGGGCGAGGACTTGTCCCAATAATCGGCGAAGCGCTTGAACTCGAGCTTCACCCCCTGCTCGCGCTCGGTGACGATGAAGGGACCTGTGCCAGAGACATGGCTCGAGGCGAAGGACGCGCCGTGCTTGGAGATGTCGTCCTTGGGGCGGCCGCGTTCGTCGGTGCCGGTGTAGAATTCGCGGTCCATGGGGAAGATGTAGGTCGCGAGGTTGAGCACCAGCGGATAAGGGCCTTTGGTGATGAGGTCGACGGTGAGATCGTCGACCGCCTTCGCCTCGCTGAACGGCTCGTACAGCGCCTTGAAGTCCGGGCTCTGCTTCAGCCGATTGAAGGTCCACACCACGTCTTGCGCGGAGAGCGTGCGGCCGGAGTGGAACTTCACCCCTTCGCGCAAATGGAACCGCGTGGTGCGCTCGTCGATCTTCTCCCAGCGCGTTGCAAGCCGGGGCTCGAGCGTAAGGTCCTGGCGGAAGCGCAACAGCGGATCGAAGGTCAAATGCGAGAGCTGGAGCGTGGCGCTCGCCAATTGCTCGTGCGGATCGAGCGAGGTTGGGTCGGCGTCATAGGCCATGCGCAACGTCTTGGCCTCGGCGGTGGCGAAAATGCCGCTAAAGGCGAGAACCGCGGTGAGCAGCAACAGACGCCGAAGCATGGGTTGACCTGGCCTTGTGCTATTGGGTCTAAGCTTGAACCCGCAGCCCTACCTTGGATCAACCGCTTTGCAAGGCTTTTTCGTCACAGGCACCGATACCGATGTCGGCAAGACTCTGGTCTCGGCGTGGCTGATGACCCATCTCGATGCCGACTATTGGAAGCCGGTGCAGGCTGGAACCGAGCCCGAGACCGACTCCGTGACCGTGCGCAGGCTCGCCGAAATTTCAGCGAGCCGTATCCTGCCAGAAGCCTATGTCCTGCCCGAGGCGATGGCGCCGCATGAGGCGGCGCGGCGCGCAGGCATCCGCATCGACATGGCAAAGCTCGAACCGCCGGCGACAAACCGCCTGCTGGTGGTCGAAGGCGCCGGCGGCATGCTCGTGCCGCTCACCGATGAAGCCTATGTCATCGACCTCGCGGCCGAGCTGCATCTCCCCATCCTCCTCGTCGCCCGCTCCACGCTCGGCACCATCAACCACACTCTTCTGTCGATCGAAGCCTTGCGCCGCCGTGGCCTGCCGCTTGCCGGCGTGGTGATCAACGGCCCTGAGACGCCGCATAACCGCGTGGCCATCGAGCGCTATGGCGACGTGGATGTCATCGCCGAGATTCCCTGGCTTCCGAGCGTGACGCGTGCGACCTTGCTTGCAATCGAGCCTGAGCTCGACCTTGAGAAGCTTGCGCGGGCCGAGACGTGAACGACGCAGCCGACAGGGAGGAAGGCGACAGCGACGATGCGGCGCAACAGGCGCTGGCACGCGATATCCTCGCGCGCGACCGGCGCCATGTCTGGCACCCCTTCACCCAGCACGGCACCGAAGCCGAGCCACGCCTGATCGCCGGCGCGCGTGGCGCCTCGCTCTACGATGCCGAGGGCCGCGAGATCCTCGACCTGATCTCGTCCTGGTGGACCTGCACCCACGGCCACTCGCATCCCGCGCTCAACCAGGCGCTGGCCGGACAGGCGGCGCGGTTCGAGCATGTGATGTTCGCCGGCTTCACCCATCAGCCCGCGGTCGATCTCGCGAGCGCGCTGTCGCAGCTCCTGCCAGGCGATCTCGCCCGCGTGTTCTTTTCAGACGACGGCTCGACCTCGGTCGAGGTCGCGCTCAAGATCGCCTATCAATATTGGGCCAATCGCGGCGAGGGACGGCGGCGCATCTTCATCTCCTTCGACGGCGGCTATCACGGCGACACGCTCGGCGCCATGTCGCTCGGTCGCGGCTCCGGTTTCTTCAACCTGTTCCGTAACATGATGTGCCAGGTTGCGGTTCTCCCCTTCCCCTACACGTTCGAGGGCGACGACGCAGCCGAGGATCGCGAGAAGGGCGCGCTGACCGCGCTTGAAGATCGCCTGTCGAACGGCACGCATGACGTTGCTGCGCTGATCATCGAGCCGATGCTGCAAGGCGCCGGCGGCATGCGCATGTGCCGGCCTGAGTTCCTCAAGCGCCTGGTGGAGATTGCGCAGTCGATTGGCGTGCTCGTCATCTTCGATGAGGTGGCGACCGGCTTTGGGCGGACCGGAACGTTGTTCGCCATGCAGCAGGCCGGCGTCGTGCCCGACCTCGTGTGCCTGTCAAAGGGTCTGACCTCAGGCTACATGCCCATGGCGGTGACGGTCGCCCGCGACAAGGTCTTCGAGGCGTTCCTTGGCGACGACTTCGACAGGGCGCTGCCGCACGGGCATTCCTTCACCGCCAACCCCCTCGCCTGTGCCGTGGCGCTCCGCTCCTTGATGCTGTTCGCCGAGGAGGACACGCTCGGGCGCATTGCGCGGATCGAGGCGCGGCATCGCGTCATGCTCTCCGAGCTGTGCACACGCGACGATGTGGTGCGCCCGCGCCTGCTCGGCTCGATCCTGGCCTTCGATTTGAAGGGAGAGGCCGTATACCAATCGGCACAGAGCCAGGCGCTGAAGGCCTGGTTCCTGAACCGTGGCCTCAACATCAGGCCGCTCGGCTCGACCGTCTATCTGATGCCGCCTTATTGCATCACCGATGACGAGCTCGCCCGCGCCTATGCCGGGCTGCTCGAAGGCCTCGACTGGCTCGCCGCCAACCGCCCATAGACGATGTGCCAGGTGATATGCCCGTGCTGCCTGTCGGCGGCGCGGATGGCGCGGCGAAGCCTGCCTGGCGGCAAAGCGGTGTAGCCCTCGCGCGGCGTCAAACCGCCGACCGCCTTCATGCGGCGCAGGAAACCGAGCGTGTCGTGATCGGCGACGATGCGCTCCTCATCGATGACGCCTGGTAGCTCGGGGATTTCGAGAAGGCCGACAGGCAGTCCCTGTGCGGCGAGCACCTCGCGCCACTCAGGGAAGCTCTTGCCGCTGATGGTGGCGTAGATCAGCACGCCGCCGGGAGTGAGCTGCCTGCGGAGCGTGGTGAGCGCGGCGGCGGGATCGGCAAGCCAATGCAGCGTCATGCTGGTGGCGATGAGGTCGAAGGGACCGTCCGCCGTCGGGCGGGCGGCATCCATGATCTCGTAACTGGCGCGTTGCTCACTCGCGACCGCAAGATTGCGCCGGCATTGCTCGACCATCGACGGTGCGAGATCGGTGAAGAGAAACGTCCCGTCGGGATAGCGCGCCAGCAGATGGCGGCTGAACAGCCCGGTGCCGCAGCCAAGCTCGAGCACGCGGGGAGCGGCGAGCTGCGGTAGGAGACGCGCCAGCCGCCCAGCCACGCCCCGCTGCAAATCAGCATGCTCGTCATAGGTGTCCGCCCGCGCCCCGAAACTCTGGGCGACGGCGGCGCTACGGCTGGAGAGCATGCGCAAAATCGAGGACATGGTTGGCGCACCATTCAGGATGCTTCAGAGGTAGCACATGGCCGCCAGTATCGGACCAGCGGATATTGTCGCTGCCCCAGATGGCCTCGCTCATGGCTTGCGGCACGACGGCATCGTCGCGGGCGGCAAGGGCAAGCATTGGGCAGGCAAGCTCGGCCTTCGCCTCTGCTCTCATCCCAGTCCATCAGCCAGCCAAGCCCCTCATCGAGCCGCTCGACATTGAGGGCCTCCGGCGGGGCGAAGGGCTCCGTGCCGCAGCCGCGCCAGAAGGCATCAAGGGTCTGGCCGGCGTCACGGCGTAGCCCCCGCCGCATGCCGGCGACCCGCGACGGCGGAATGTGAGGGCAGAAGCGGTCGAAGCCCTGGATGCTGACCAGGCCGCGGAAGGGCGCATGGCCCTCCTCCTCCCCTGCCCGGTGAAGCAGCCAGAGCAGACCAAGGGAGTGGCCGACAGCGATGGCGTCGCTCGGCCAGGTGGCTGCGGCCTTGGGTCCACCGGCAATGAATCCGAGGTCGATGAGCGTGACCTCCGCATTTCCGATATTGCGGATCACATCGCGCCAGATCGCGGGGTTGAATCCCCAGCCATGGACGAACACGAAATGCATCTTCGGCGTGGGGCGGTTCACGCCGTGGCGCTGCGCGGCAGAGCGCGATCGTCGAGCGCATTGAGCAGGCCGTCGACGTCGCTCGCGGTATGAGCAGCGGTAAAGGCAAACCTCAACCGCGCCGTCCCTACCGGCACGGTCGGCGGCCTGATGGCGGTGACGAAATAGCCGGCGTCGCGCAGCCGCTTGCTCAAACTCAGTGCCGCATGGTTGGCACTCGCGATCAGCGGCACGATCTGGGTGGTCGAGGCGCCGGTGTCGAAACCAAGGGCGCGTGCACCGAGACGGAAGCGCTCGGCGAGGCTCGCGACATGGGCGCGCTCGGCATCGAGCGACGGGACGAGGTCGAGGGCGGCGTCGATGGCGCCAAGCACCGGCGGCGGCAGCGCGGTCGAGTAGATCAGCCCGGTGCAGCGATTGATCAGATAGTCGCGCAAAATGTCTGAGCAGGCGACATAAGCGCCGAAGCCGCCAAGCGCCTTGGAGAAGGTGCCGATGACAACATCCGCCTCGCCCGACAGCCCGCGACCGCCCTCTCCCAGAATGCCGGTGGCATGAGCATCGTCGACGATGAGCATGGCGTCATGCTCGCGGGCGAGGCGTCCGATCTCGGCGAGCGGTGCTGTATCGCCGTCCATCGAAAACACGCTCTCGGTCAGGATGAACTTCGGCCGCTCATCTCCTTGATATTGACTCAGAAGCGAACCGAGATGGGCGGCGTCGCAATGGCGGTAGCGGGTCTCTCGCGCGCCGGACGCTGCGCAGCCGAAATGGATGCTCGCGTGATTGAGCCGGTCGGAGAACACGAGAGGCTCGGCGCCGAGCACGCTCCGGTCTAACAGCGCCTGTAGCACCGAGGCATTTGCCTGGAAGCCAGACGCCATAACGAGCGCCGCCTGCTTCTGCTTCAGCGCCGCGACCTTGGCCTCGATACCTGCGAACAGATCGAGGTTGCCGGTGACGAGCCGCGAGGCGCCTGAGCCGACGCCATGCTCTTCCGCCCACGCTTCCGCCCGATTGATCAGCGCCGGGTGAAAGCGCAAGGCGAGATAGTCGTTGCCGGCGAAATTGACGTAGCTCTCCTTGCCGATGCGGATGGTCCTTGCGTCGCGCGCCTCGATCGCCGTAAGGCCACGGCGCAGGCCGTCGCGCTCGCGCGCTTCAAGATAGGCTCCGTAGCGGCTTTCGCTTCCAGGCATGATCCTGTATTAGCGAAGGGTAAGACCATTAGGCAATCGCATCGCGAAGTCGTGACCGAGCTTCCAACTTTCCCGAATCCTATCAATGGCAAGGCTCATCAGGCGGAGACGGCCGGTGAATCCGCCTCCGCGACTCGCGGCCTTCGCCACGATTGGCGGAAAAGCGAGGTCGTGGCCCTTCTGACCCAGCCTTTGCTCGACCTTGTCGATCAGGCGCGGGAGGTGCACCGCCGCCATCACGCCGACGGCACGGTGCAGCTCGCCAGCCTCTATTCGATCAAGACCGGGGCTTGCCCCGAGGATTGCAAATACTGCCCGCAATCGGCCCATTACGCCAAGAGCACCGGGCTGAAGCGCGAAGAGAGCCTCGACGTTGACGAGGTGCTGTCCAAGGCGGCCATCGCCAAAGAGGCCGGCGCCACCCGCTTCTGCATGGGCGCAGCCTGGCGCGAGGTGAAGGACGGCGAGGCGTTCGACCGCGTGCTCGCCATGGTGCGCGGCGTGCGTGCCCTCGACATGGAGGCTTGCGTCACCCTCGGCATGCTCAATCAGTCCCAGGCCGACCGCCTGGCAGAGGCTGGGCTCACCGCTTACAACCACAATCTCGACACCTCGGCTGAGTTTTACGGCGAGATCATCACCACGCGCTGCTATCAGGACCGGCTGGATACGCTTCAGCGCGTGCGGCGCGCCGGCGTCGAGGTCTGCTGCGGCGGCATCATCGGCATGGGCGAAAGCATCGAGGACCGCGCCGGGCTGCTCCAGACCCTCGCCAACCTCGATCCGCATCCCGAAAGCGTGCCGATCAACGCCCTTGTCGCCGTGCCGGGCACGCCGCTGCAAGACCGCCCGCCGATCGATCCCCTCGACCTCGTGCGCATGGTGGCGACTGCGCGGCTCCTGATGCCGCAGTCGCGGGTGAGGCTCTCGGCGGGGCGGCGCTCGCTTTCCCGCGAGGCGCAATTGCTCTGCTTCCTCGCCGGCGCCAACTCGATCTTCTATGGCGACAAGCTTCTCACCACCGCCAACAACGACGTGAGCGACGACCTCGAATTGATCGAAGAAGCGGGCTTAAGCATCGAACCTGCCAATTCCTCGGCCTGAGGGCGGCCGCTCCCACTCCATGTCCCGCATTGTCTATGTGAATGGCAGCTTGGTGCCGGAGGCCGACGCCAAAATCTCGGTCTTCGACCGCGCGTTTCTTTTCGCCGAAGGCGTGTACGAGGTGACGGCGGTTCTGGGCGGCAAGCCTCTCGATCTCGAAAATCATCTGGCGCGGCTCGACCGCTCGCTCGCAGAGATGCAGATCGCCCCTCCGCTCAGCCATGCCGAGCTCCGCGCGCTTCATGCCGAGCTGATCGCGCTGAACAAGGTCGAGGAAGGCGTGGTCTATCTCGAGATCACCCGCGGCGTGGCCGATCGCGACTTTCTCTACCCAGAGGGCGTGCCGCCAACGGTGGTCGCCTTCACCCAAAGCAGACCTCTGCTCGACAACCCCTATGCCGAGACCGGGATCAAGGTGATTACCCTCCCCGATATTCGCTGGAAGCGGCGCGACATCAAATCGACCGCGCTTCTCGCCCAGACCATGGGCAAGCAGGAAGCCAAGCGCCGCGGCGCTTACGAGGCCTGGATGGTCGAAAACGGCTTCATCACCGAGGGCACGTCCTCGACAGCCTTCATCCTCGATGCGAACGGCACGATCCGCACTCAACCGCTCGGCCACCACATCCTTCCCGGCGTGACGCGCCGCGCCGTGCTGCGGCTTGCGCAAGAAGAAGGTCGATCAATCGAGGAGCGCCCCTTCACGGTGGCGGAGGCAATGCAGGCGCGCGAAGCCTTCCTCACCGCTGCCTCGGCCTTCGTGCTGCCGGTGGTCGAGATCGACGGGAAGCCGGTCGGCGACGGGCGACCAGGCCCTGTGGCGAAAGAATTCCGCCGCCTCTACATCGAGGAAGCAGGCAAAGGCTGACCCCGGTGGCACCTAACCAAGCGCTCGCGGCCAAGGGCTTGAGATTGGTCGCCCTGTTGAACGCGGCCGCGGGCGCGGCGAGCCACAAGGGCGCCGAAGGCCTGCGCGCCGAACTCGCCGCCGCGCTCGACGCGCTCGATGTCGTGGCCGAGCTGAAATTCTGCGGAGGGTCCGAGCTGAAGCTGCTCGCCGAGGCCGCGCTCAAGAGCGCCAAGGCGGGAGAGATCGACGCCATCGTGGTCGGCGGCGGCGACGGCAGCATTCGGACCGTGGCAGGCGTGCTCGCCGGCTCAGACGTTCCTCTCGGCATTCTTCCGCTCGGCACGCTCAATCATTTCGCCAAGGACCTCGGCATTCCGCTCAATCTCGGCGAGGCCGCGGGGGTGATCGCCAAGGGCGTGCAGCGCGCCGTCGACCTTGCCGAGGTCAATGGCGAGACCTTCATCAACAATTCCTCGATCGGCATCTATCCTTACATGGTGCTCGACCGCGAACGGCGGCGGTCGCACCACAAGCTCGCCAAGTGGATGGCGATGGTGCCAGCCCTGTTCCGCGCTGCGCGGCACTTTCCGCGCCGCCGGCTCGCGCTCTCCGCCGAAGGCTGGACGCGGCCCTACCGCACGCCCTGCCTGCTTATCGGCAACAACGAATATGGCCTGGAGTTTCCCGCGCTCGGGCGGCGTCACCATTTGGACCAGGGAAGGCTTTCGGTCTATGTGGTCAAGCAGCGGCGGGCGTGGGGGCTCTTCTGGATGGTGTGGCGGATGGCCTTCGGCAAGGTCAGCCAAGCGCGCGACGTCGAAAGCTTCCGGCTGAAGGATTTAGAGGTGCGCTCCAAAACAAGCCGCCTGCCGGTGGCGCTCGACGGTGAAGTCGAGTTCATGCACCCTCCCCTGCACTATCGCACGCGGCCTGGGGCGCTCCGCGTCATCGTGCCCTGACCCCGGCAAATGAACAAAACAACCCCATGCACAGTAGGCTGCCGCGCTTCAACGACGGCGGCGCCGGGTGCAGGAAAACCACGACTACGTGTCCCCTCAGAGCGCCGTCAACTTCCGATCCTCGCTTTCGAGGAGCTTTTGTAAAATGGCATCGTGCCGCCGTCTCCCTCACGCTCGCGGCCTAACGGGCTAGCGCGCGAGCGAGGCAACCCCTCTTCCACCTAATGGGACTTTCCTTCGTGGGTATGGTTTCGGGGGGATCGGATATGCTAAGCACGGAGAAGTTGCGTGGGAGTGAGATCAATAATGAGCGGCGAGGTGCTGCCCTTTATCTTGTGCGGTGGCGCCGGCACGCGTCTCTGGCCGCTCTCACGCGAGGCCTTCCCTAAGCAGTTCCACCGCCTTACGGGGCCACAATCCCTCTTTCAAGAGACGTGCAACCGCCTGAGCGGCGGGGAATTCGGCAAGCTTTCGGTGCTTAGCAACCACCAGCATCGCTTCCTTATTCAGGAGCAGCTCCAGGAGATCGGCTTACGCGCGGATATCGCGCTTGAGCCGGTGAGCAGGAACACCGCTCCAGCCGCCTGTGTCGCCTCGCTGATGGCTGCCCGCAGCACCCCGGACGCACTCGTTCTGCTTGCTCCTTCTGACCACGCCATAGGTGAGGACGCCTCGTTCGCCGAGAGCGTGGCACTTGGGGCAGAGGCGGCGCGCGACGGGGCGGTGGTCACCTTTGGGGTAAAGCCCGACTGCCCGCACACGGGCTACGGGTATATCGAGATTGACAAGGTAGGGCGTGGCGGCGGCGGCGCGATGAAGGTGAGGCGGTTTATCGAGAAGCCATCCCGCGAGGCGGCAGAGAGCTATCTCGAACGCGGCCACTTCTACTGGAACGCAGGAATCTTCCTCTTTCGCGCATTGACCATGCTTGAGCTTTTCCAGGCGCACGCACCAGAGATCCTCGTCGCTTGCCGCCAGGCCCTGAATGAGGCGACGACGGATTTGGGCTTTCGCTATCTTGGCGAGAGTTACCACCGGGCGCCGTCCATTTCGCTCGACTACGCCATCATGGAGAAGGCGAGCAACATCGCTTGCGTACCGCTATCGACCTCATGGAGCGACGTCGGCTCGTGGTCGGAGCTTTGGAGCTTCCTCGACAAGGACAGCCAAGAAAACGTCGCGAGAGGAGAGGGCATGATCCTTCTTGAGAATGCGAAGGGCAACTACGCCTTTAGCGACCACGCCTGTGTCGCCCTCGTCGGCGTCGAGAATTTGGTGGTGGTTGCCATGGGGGACGCCGTGCTGGTGGCATCGAAGGAGAGCGCGGAGGCCATAAAGTCTCTCGTGGATCAGCTCAAGGGCAACGGCCAAGACATCGCCCGCCAGCACAACCGCGTCTACCGCCCGTGGGGTTGGTATCAAGGCCTCAATCGTGGAGACCGCTACCAAGTGAAGTGCATCATGGTGAAGCCAGGGGGGACCCTGTCGCTACAGAGCCACAACCACAGATCGGAGCATTGGGTGGTGGTGCGGGGCACGCTTGCGGTGACCAAAGGTGACGTAACGAGCCTCCTCACCGAGAACCAGTCGACTTTCATCGCCATAGGCGAGAAGCATCGCCTGGCGAACCCCGGAAAAATTCCAGCCTTCCTCATCGAGGTGCAATCGGGTGCCTATCTCGACGAGGATGACATCATCAGATTTGAAGACGTCTACCACCGCCGCTGAGGGGCGTTCAGCACGCGGGCGCGGCGAATGCTTCGCCGCCGCCGCGCCGTCCGGTTCGCCTTACGAATCTCCCGACGCTTGTTTGCCGGAGGTCGTGCCGAACTCTCCATCGACGAAGCCCGCGCCAACGAAGGCGAAACCTAAAGCCGCACCGAGCAACATGGAGCCGACGAGCAACAGAATGATTGAGCTTGCCTTCACCGCATTCCTCCCTCTTTGCGTGCCCGGATCATCGCATGAACCCGGCTGGTTATGCTAGCGCAGGGAAGCAAATCCAACCGCTCGCGTGAGACTTGTTTTCGCCAGGGTTCGCTTCTAGCCTGAAAAAGGTCGACGTTTGCTGGACCTCGGCCGTCGATCGAGTTCGCGTCCGACGGGGTTTCAGATGTCACAAGAAAACGCAGTTGCTTTAGACTTGGCGCTCGCCTGCACGCCGGCGCTCACCGACAATGAGCGTTGGTATGTTGCGCGGACGCTTCCTCAGCGCGAACTCCAAGCCGCACAGCAACTCAACAATCAAGGCTTCCGCACCTTCGTGCCGCGCTACTGGAAGAACCGACGCCACGCGCGCAAAGTTGAGACGATTTCGGCGCCCTTATTCCCGCGCTATATCTTCGTCGTCGTCGATCAGACGAGGGACCGCTGGCGCAGCATCAACGGCACCATAGGCGTCGACCGCCTGCTTATGTACGGCGGCGAACCGCAGCCCGTGCCGCAGGGCGTGGTCGAGCGCTTGGTTGCGGCGGGAGACGCGCAAGGAAACATCAGCTTCGGCTTCAATCTCAAAAAGGGTCAAGCCATCAAAGTCATGGCGGGACCCTTCGCCGAACTGGTGGGTCAACTCGAGCGTCTAGACGACGGCGGAAGAGTAAGGGTTCTACTCGAGATTTTAGGCGGAAAAGTGCGCGTCGCGCTGCCCCAGGGGCTCGTGGCACCAGTTTAGGGATATGCCGTTGAGTTGGCGGTTGCGCCGCAAGGAGCAAATATTTGACGACTGGAGCGGCTGGTTTTTTCGATCGCCTTTCCGGCGGCGCATAATCATTAGAAGTTGGCGTGTTCTTTTGCGTATGCAGCGCGCGACGCTCGCGAGCGCCGTCCTCGTTGTGCGCGGACCCGACGGGAGCCTCCTCGCCCTCCCCTCGTCGTCTGGCCGGCTTGGGCTTCCTCGCAAGGAGCTCGACGGTTGGCGACCGATCGGCGCGCAGGTCGAGGAGTGGCTCGATCAGATCATGCGGCAAGCCTCGAAACCCAAGCTTCAGGCAATTGACGGCACGCCTGGGCGGAAGGGCGTCATCTTTCTTTATTCAGCAGATATGGACGCCTCCCCGCCGCTCGCCGACGGCATGTGGCTCGATGCAGACCTTGCGCCTTCCGCCCTCTCTGCCGCAGACCGACGTCTTCTGCTCATGAGCCAGTAGCGCGCAGCGGCTCGGAACGACCAAGGGCATCCAAGGAGAGGATCGAGGCAAGCGGCGCTGCGAGGCGCTATCTCAGTCGAGGCGCAGATGCTAAGAGCAAGAGCATGAAGAGAGACGAATGGCTAAGATCCGGCCTTCTCATTTTCGTCCTTCTCGTTTTGGCGATACTCGTTGCCCAGAGTCGTAGGAACTGCGAGATCCCAGGCTCATCATGGGTTCCCTGTGTTTGGGGCGAGCCGCTGAAGCGGCGATAAGCGTAGCGAAGGCTTGTCGAGAACTGCCCTGCGGCTCTTGTGGATGGCCCTGTGCTCGAGGTGGGCGGCCACTTCGTGAACGGGAGCTCAGATCTAGGCAAGGTCTAACAGCCGTAACCAAGCGTTACGATGCACCAAGCGCCTTTGCCAGTTTTTGTGGCGCGGTACCAACACCTCTGGCAACGCCAACGGTCGCTTGTCCGCGCCTCAGACTATACGGCGCAACTTTAATGGCCGGTGAACCGCAAAATGAAGCCCCGGGAGGGATCTCACGGGGCTCAAATGACTTTGGGATTTCTTCGTAAGGGCCGCTGGGGAGCGAGCCAAAGATCAAACGATCATGGAAAGGAGGCGATGGGCCGGCTCACAATTCGGTCATTCTGCGGCAAGCTCAGAGTGGACGCGAAGAGGACATCTGTCACCCGTAAGGATGGGCTGCGGGCCGAAAAATCAGGCGTGCAGTGCCGAGCGTACTCGCCTGACCCCCGCTTACACCACACATCCGCCGTCTTCCCACCGGCCCGCTGCCCCCGCACGATCGCAATGATCTGCTTTGAACCATGATGCTCTAGTGGTCCGCCGGAAACCTTTACCAAAAAAAAATCCCCAGTGGCGGAAACTGGTTCAAGGAGTTCTTCAGCGATGTTTGAGTCTGCAGTATCGCCAAGGCGAATCAATCGAGACAGGTCAGCTGTCTCGCTGGCGAGTAGGCTGCCTATCAAGATTTTTCAGATCGGTTTCAATAAGTGTGGAACGAGGACCATCCATCGCTATTTGGCTCGCAACGGAGTGCGCAGTCTGCATTGGGACGCCGGCCGTCTGGCGAAGCGGATGTACGCAAATCTCGCTGAGGGCAGAGAGTTGCTTGCCGGTTACGAAGAGTTCGATGCCTTCACGGACATGGAATATCTTGATGAGTTCGGCACCACCTACCTAGAGGGGTACAAGCTTTATCCTCACTTAGCGGCTCAATATCCCAACGCAGTGTTCATTTTGAATACCAGGAACCGCGAAGATTGGATTCGAAGCCGACTGGTACATGGAAAAAAAATATCTTATGCGAAACGTGCAATGGCGTTTTACGGCGCGGCTTCCATTGACCAACTGACCGAACGATGGCGCGCGGAGTGGAACGACCATCATTGTCGTGTCACTGAGTTCTTTGCTGGCAAACCTCATCGGTTCTTCGTTTGCCCAATCGAGACTGACCTTCCTCACCTCCTCAACGACATGCTTCCGGAATGCAAGCTCGACACTAAGCATTATAGGCTGGAGGCTAAAACGACCTGGCGACAACACCTATCCTCTCACCACCTATCCTCGCACCGAGATGCGAGTTTCGCAGGTGCGTTTCCTGAATTGGACGGCGTTGTTAGTCGCGCAGGCCGGTTCTCCAACAGAGCAGGATTGCGCCAGATATTGACTGGTCCTTGGCTAAAACACGCACTCTGATTGTGTGTTCGGGGACGAATGGATCGCGACCTGCATCGTCACGTGCAAGCACCAGAACCGTGGCTTTGCCGGGCTCGGTGATCTACGGGCCGACTTAGGTAGGAGACGAGTGCGGGGTTCGCCGTCTGCTTTAGCTGCAGAGTTCAGGCTGGGAGGCCACCGCGCTCTGCGATAAGCGCGTCATATTCGGGATCGGTCTTGGGTCCGTAGGTGTCGAAAGTCGGATCCGCCTTTTTCCGGTATGCCTGCTTGCGAGTCCCGATTGGATCGGTCTCAGTCTTTCGGCGGCGCTCCGGTACATCGACACCGTAGACGCGAGCACCATTGAGGCCGAACACCTTTTGCTTGAGCGACGGCGTAAGCTCGGGGTAGCCGTGCGCTTCGATCAACGACGGTGCGATTTGAAAGCTTCGGAAGGCTTGGACCTGGTCCTGAGGTGATCCGTACCAGATTGAGTCCGTGCCCCAGAGCACATTTTCTTCGCCTATGTGCTTCAGCAGCTTGCCGAGAAGGTGTGCGGCGGTGGTCGGATCGCGCATGACGAAGCGCCAGGTAGAACCAAGTTCGGCGTAGACATTGGCGTTCCGGGCGATGCCGTTCACCTCCACCGACTTGATAAGGGTATCGACGCCGCGAGTGGCGTTCGTTGGATCATAGGCGACCTCGGTCGTTCCCGCCTCGTAGCCTGAGTAGTAAACGATGAAATTCATGTCGGGGTATAAGGCTGCGGCGCGGCCGACGTCGGCGCAACGTACCCCTGGAAAAGCAGTCTGCTGCTTCACAAAGATCACCCCGTTGGAACAGAAGGGTGAAGTAAGAGGGACGCATCCCGATTAGCCGATTTTGCCCACTCACTCCGCATTCTCGAAGAGTCGCCCCGTGCAGCCTTGGGGCCCAATGATTGGGAGTGGTCGTCAGCGCCTATTGATTGTGAAACCCCCTCCCTCCAGTCGGTTTCCGCATTAAAGCCTGAGTTTAGCGTTTTGGCGCCCGGAACCATCGTGGGGAGTATCGTTGTCGGTGTATCGATGCCGTTGCTGATTTCGATCCACCAATCTGAGCCGCTCGCGGAAAACGCCTGCGCACCTGCTGCACCAATCCGCAGGCATGAACATAAGCTGCGGCGAAATTTTCGAGCTCAATCCCTTCTTCGTCGAAACGGCGTCATCACGCCATTTGAAATGGAAGTGGTAGCGCTGCATTAGACGGCCTCCGCTGAGGCGTCGATCTCAACTACGGCTTAGCGACAGCTTCAAGCGGCGACCCCGTTAGCAATTAATAGACTTGTTCAAGGCCCGGGCGCGCCACGAAGCTTGTGTGCCGATAACGGAGATAGCGACGCGTAATAGTTGCCGTTACTCAGCGGCGGCAGCAGGGGTAATTTCCTGCGCTGCTGAGCGCTCCGACTTCTCGCGTCTCTCGTGAACTTGTA
>CAVUVO010000026.1:0-65790 GCA_963744945.1 uncultured Alphaproteobacteria bacterium
GCTCAGGAAATGCAGCTTGAGGCGCAAACTTCGCAACAGAAATTGCAGTTGGAGGCGACGGCCCTAGAGCGAAAGTTACAGAGCGAGGCGTTAGCACAGCAACAGAAGATGCGCTCGAGCAGCAAAAGGCCGAGCACGATATGCAGATTGCAGATCAGCGTTTGGAGATGGAACGCAAGAAATTTGAATTGAAGCAAGCCGCGCTTGCGCAAAAGTTACAGCTGCGCGCAGTTGGATAGGGTGTTCGGCTCCGACTGCGAGCCGGAAACCAACAGGTGGGAACGGTGACTGGCTAGGGGCCGGGGACGGTGCAGTGATCACTGGGGTTTGCTGTTCGTCTCGGTTTGCAGTTGCTTGATTGCAGCCTTTCGCTGATCGGACGTGAGCTCCTTCGCAAAGCCCTTCGAGGCTTCTTTGAAAGTAGTGTCGCCATCCCTCTTTTCGGAACAGCTAGATAGTTGTAGCGCCATCGCGATCAGGATGATGACGGCTACAAAGTTGGCCAGGGAGTGAGGCATCAGCCTATCTAGCCTCATTGGGGCCGCCTCACCAGGAGTCAAACAATCCGCCCAGCTCGCGCGCCTTAAGTTCGATACGCTGAAAGCAAAATCTAGATGGAGCGGTTGATGATAAGCCTAACTATTGCTCCGATGTTGATATGGACTCTGGTTGCCTTTGCGCAGACCGATTATTGCAAGGGCTTCCATCAAGGATACTTCGTAGGCTACAGGCACGCATCCGGGAAAGAGCCTGAAGTCTGTCCCAGAATGCTCGGCTCAGCACGATAAGGAGTCTTCCGATTGGGAGGACGGTTTTCGGATTGGGTCTCAACAAGGCATTGAAGACGGACGAAGGTGATGGGCTCAAGCCAGGCTCACGCCGAACTTTGATTTAGCGCAACAACCGCCCGAAGCCGTCCTACACAAAGTAGCGTTGGGGGCGCGGCAGCGATTTGCCCTTCGCCGCATTGAAGCACGTGCTTTAACAGCGATTGCCTAAAGTCACCACGCAGCGGAGTCCTCTTGCGGTTCCCCTTACTGCCGTACTCGTGCCGCGCACTATGCCGACGCCGGCTTGACCGGCACCCCTAGCGACACCAGTAGCAGCCGTCGCTGTGCCTTGAACTGCACCCTTGACCGGCCGAGCGGCTTCCGCCGGCAAGGCCCATACGGCGACTAGTAGCGCCGCAAGAAGTGATAGACGCATCTCGTTTCCTTTCAGACCTAAAACCAAAAAACTACTGCCACCGACAAGGGTTCCCCCGCCAAAGCCCGAAGCAGGTAGGCAATTCACGCCCCCGCGGAACAGTAAGCCTCAAAAAGAAGCCCCGGGGCTGTGACCGGGGCTGAAGGATGGATGATCTGGACGCTGGAGTGCGTCAAAAGGGAGAGGCCCATGTGGATGGACACCGAACCTCTCCCCGGTTCCGCTAGGGAGGAACCTGTGATGGCAGGGAAACCATCACGAGCCTTACCTAGGAGCCGGAAGCCCCGGGACAACCCTCGAGAGCGTTGAACTAGGTCGCAGGGCCTGGACGATGTTCCTGTTTCGTTCTACTCTGTCGCGATGGCTATGGGGCGGCCTTACGATCTTCCTTATTCCGTCGAGCTTTGGGACGACGCGGACTCGCACGTCGAGGAGCTGATTGCCCTTACCGGTGATTATCGAGTTGCGCGGGCTGCGTTCGATGAGGCAGTCAAGCGCCGGCCAGGTCGGATCGTGACGCTGCGGCAGAAGACAAGGCTGCTCGCGGATAGCCGCAAAAAGAATTGAACGGGACAGGGGCATCGAACGTTTTTTGTCCGGCGAGCCTAATCGCAAGGCTCTCAGTCCAAGGAGTAACCCATGAAAAAGTATCTCATCGCCGGCGCCCTGGTTGTTGCCTTTGCTACGCCCGCGTTCGCGGCTGACTACTACGTCGCGCTGCGGCTTGGAGGCGGAGCAGCCGCCTGCGAAGTCATGACGACCGAGCCAGATGCGAAGACGCACAAGATGATGGGCAAGTTCAAATCTGAGGCTGACGCGAAGGCTGCTATGGCCACCATGAAGGAGTGTGGCGGTTAAGTAGGAACACCCGCTTCTATCGCGGGTTAAATCGCTGTCGCAGCCGAGGTTGGCGACCTCTCGCATGAGATCACTTCACTGGCTGCCGCAATCAGCTCCTCGAGGCTGAGAGAAGCCCGGCCCCCTCTGGATCAAGGTCGGGCTTCTTCGCCTGACGGCGAGGCCGACGCGCCGGGACACCAGCCCAGCTTTGTTGCTCCTAGGCCACAGCGGGCATGATATCTGATCACGTGCGGAAACCAGCGCGATCGACCAGCGTTGGCGTAAGTGCGTCAGTGATGAGTCCGCCAACTGTGTTGCACGGTTTACTCAGACGGGGGGATCGATGGATATCCTAGCGTTTTTGATATTGGTACTTCTGCTCGTTGGGATCGGTCGCATGGTTTTAGCGACGCTAGCGATTCAAAAGAACACGCGTGAGGTAGCAGACTATTTTAACTGGCTTCGCGAACGACAGGAGTTGCAAGCCGCCGCCAAACAGAAGCCGATCATGAGTCCGGGAGTAGCTCGCGCGGTTTAGGCTTGCTCACACACTTGCTCGGAGATAAAGGCCGGGCACTTTGCACGTTTCAGAAACCATTGAGTTGGGTGCCGCGTTCGTCTCCTGGGAGGATGCAGGAGACACCCAAATGAACAATCCCACGCCGCTCGGATTAAGAGTTGCGCTTGCGGTATCGGCCGGAGGCGTTCTGGTCCGACACCCGCTTTACAGTGGTGAAGCTCCACACGCTTATAGCGACATCACCAGCATCGAAGCCGGTAATCAGAAGATTCTACCTGAGGACAAGGCGGCGACACCCCCAGCCATGCAAGCCGCTACACGCGGTCGGGCTGCTTATTTGGAACTGCTTCGCTCTTGGCACGTTTTCAAATTCAGATAGGCCCGCCCCTCACCCCCTCCCACCTGCTGCGGCCTATTGATGAGAGAGCACCTCAAGCGAAGCCCCGGCCACCCTTCCCGGGGCTTCTGCTTGCCCGCCGCGACCGGGGACGGGTTGGTCATCGCTCAAGGCTAGCGGAAGAATTGAGAAGGCCGATCCGCGTCCTGCTATCATCCGTCACATGGGTCCGTACGATGATCTTTCTCCACAACAGCTGGCGCGCATCCGGCGTTTTATCGAAGCCGGAGATATTGACACTGAGTTGGTGAGCGACGAACTCCGGGACCTGGTGGAGAAGCACTGGCCATGGTTGCTTCCGAGGCTTGAACCACACACGCTCCAATAAGAAGGGCGCCGACCGAAGCCGACGCCACTTTGTAAGGGCACCCCCGCAACTCTTTCCCCCGCAACTCTTTCCCCGAAAACTTCGTGGCCATTGGCACCGGTTCGGTGCATCCTCGGTGGGGATGTCGCCACGCCAAATATTTCGACTTGCGGTCAAAGGACTCTTCTGGTTGGCCGTCGTCGTCTTTGCGCTCAACATTGAAAATCTCACCACGCACCTTGGCGCCGACAACATCCTAGTTCGGTGGCTTCCGATCATCAGTAGCGGTTGGGTTTTGTATCCGGCCTCGCTTGTCTTAGGAGCCGGATTGGCGCTATGGGTCGACTCCCATCTGCGGCGGAAAGAAGCCGAGCAAGCGCTTGAGGAGCTTTATGCGGAAGGCGTCGCCAATCGCAATCGGCTTGTCTTCGCTGTTGCCGACTATGACGATGCGGCCGAGCGGGCCAAGCTCGAGGAATGGGGTGATCGGGTCTTGAGCAGGTTGCGCGAAGCCGGTGTCGGTATTGGTGCGAGATCGAGCTTCAAGACCCTGAATTTGTACAACGCCCAATTTCGTCATGCCGCCGGCAAAACGGTCGAGCAGGAGCACGTCGAGTCCATTTGGACTGAAAAGCTAAATCGGCTGGCCACGATATTGAATAAGCTAGACGCCTAGTTTGGTGACACGTGCATAAGACGGCGCGCGGCCCGGTCATTCCGCCGCAAAGGTGACGGCAGCCGCCCCCGGAGTTTCCGGCCTCTCGGCGCCTTGGTGTGGCTGAAGGCCATTACTTGCGCGTAACGAACGCTCAAGTTCCGCAAAACTACGAAACCACCTTGTACCGGCAGCAGTCTGAAGTTCAATCGATCCATCATCAAACACCTTAACGCTGCCTCCCGGGATGTTGGCTTCGCGGACTATCACTTTGTCCGAAACCTCTTCCTGGACTTCAGCTTGCTCCTTTTCGGCCCTTACAGGTCGTGGTTGCCAAGCGCGGAGGTGTCGAGCGATTGAATCGCAGTAGGATGAGATCGCTGAGTCCACGCTCTCAACGAAAAGTTTTGGACCACCGAACTTCTGAGCAAGATCAAAACTTCGAGATAGCTCGAAAGCGATGGGCAACGCCCCGTCCACCCGGCCTTCATTCTCATTCGCCCTAAGGCGCTTTAGAGCTACAGATGTTTTCTGCCCGTTGTCCCAGGCTATGTGAACCATCGTGTCACCCAAGTTGCCCTCAGGAAGCTGCTCCAGCAACCAGCTCATCCGGGACTGGTAGCGCCGCCTGTCTTCTGGTGCCCCAATAGAGCATCGGCATGTCACATTGCGCCTCAACGCATCCGCAATGACATCGATGGGGCGAGACAGTGCGGAAGAATGAAACGTTGCGCGGAGCTGCTTGGTCGTGACGAACTCCTCCGCGTCTTCAAGAAGGCGTATGCTCTGGCTCTCACGATGGCTTCGATTTAAGTGGAGTGAAACATGCCTCTGAAGTTCGCGCCCCAGCCAAATGCAGATGTTCGCTTGTTGCTGATGCCAGCTTTTTATGGCGCTTAGGACATCTCCGTCAGTGCCGGAGATTTGGCCAGTTGAAAATATCTTCTGAATAAGCCCGGGCCAACCGGACGCCATCTGCTGAAACCCACCTTCAAGCGCCTCGTTGTCGAGGTAACGTACAACCTCCTCCAAAATGAAGTGCTGCTCGTCGTCGAAGTCCTCTTCTTCGTGCAGAAGCATGTTGGCAACGCTGCCGAGGTGAGGCCACGACCAATGGTACAGTTCGATTTTGCCTAACACCTGGTCGGGAACGTCGTAGGGAATGTGCTGTGGTCGAGGAGTTAGCTCGTTCGAGATCGTGATAATCGCGTCGATCTCGTTTGCTCGCGCCAATCGATAGTACCGGCTGATTTGTTCCGGTGAAATTCTGCCTTGCCCCACCTTAGCTTCGACGAGGGCCTTCCATTGACGTCGTGACGTATCAAAAATTATCAATCCGTCGAGTCTGCATCGCTCATCCGGCTGATTTTTGAAAACTACCTCTGTATACGCCTCAGGCCCAGTTTCCAACCCGCTTACCCATTTCGCTGAGAAGATCTCTGGCCAAGGGGTGTACGACCCTCAACGCTGCCAACAGGACGGAGCACGCCGCGCGTTCCCGCTGACTAGAAGCGCAAATCGGAATGAGACGCGCCAATTCGCCCTGCGCTAAGAACTCAGGGATACCCTCACTCATGGCCACACCCCCTCTCGCTGTAGTTGCACTATAGGATGAGGAGGGCAGGACGCCTAGAACGGAAACCGCAAGCAAACACCCGTATCTCCGTCAGAGGTCGCGATAAGCGTACACTTGCGCTACAAGAGGAGCTCTCCGAAACGGCAAAGGGAGCTGAGGCAAGGCCGAATGGCATGGACGACACTCACGGACCTTATCGAGCGCCTGACTCACCCTGGAACGCGCGTTCGCGAGGAGGAATTGCGGCTGGCCGCAGCAGCGTTGCTCATCCACGCCCTGGCAATCGACGGAGAGGTTACCAACGAAGAGCGCCGCAAGCTCAACGCTTTGCTGCAAACGCATTTCGGGGTTGATGACGATGAAGCGCGCCGGCTTATTCGCGAGGCGTTAGTCCGCGGCCGCGGCGGCGTCGATCTTTACCGGTTCACCAGCGTCCTTTGCGCCCAACTCGATCAGGATGGCCGCAAGCAGATCATCGAGATGCTGTGGGAAATCGCCATGGCCGACCTCATCGTGCACGAGTTCGAGTTCGAACCTCGTCGTGCGAGTGGCTGAGCTGCTTGGGGTTTCGGCCAGCGATCGCGAGCTGTTGCGGAAAACAGTCGCAAGCCGGCTCGCAGAGAGCTAGGTGACGCTGTTGCACCCGTATCCACCGGGTCTTCCTTGCAACCCAAATTGCAACCCGAACCTAACGGCCCAAATCCACCAGTGACCTATTTTTAGGCCGAAAACCGGAGACTACGTGGGGCTAGGAAGCACTGGAAAGTGCTAGAGAAACGGTCGCCCGTGGATTTGCAGTCCGCTGCGTCACCACTCCGCCACGTGGCCAGGTTAGGGGGTGCTCGAGCCCTGTAACTAGGTGCCCTTTGGCATGCGCGTCAATAAGGCTTTGCAAGCGGCCTGGCGCGTCTATGGTTGATCTCGCTTAGGGCGAGGGGGGAGCAATGATCGATTTCGAAGCGGCGCGGGCGACCATGGTCGACACGCAGCTCCGCACCGACAGGGTGACCGACCGGCGCATCCTGGCGGCGTTCGCCGCGCTGGCGCGCGAGCGTTTCGTGCCTGCGGCCAAGCGCGATCTCGCTTATAGCGACGCCGCGCTCGAGGTCTGGCCGTCGTTCGACGGCGGTCCCGCGCGCTATCTCCTGCCGCCCGTCGTGCTCGCGCGGCTTATCCAGCTTGCTTCGGTCGAGGCGAAGGACGCCGTGCTCGATATTGGCTGCGCCACCGGCTATTCGACCGCCGTGCTTGCTCATCTCGCGCGGGCCGTGACCGCGGTCGAGTCCGAGCCGGAGCTTGCCGCCGCGGCGCGCGAGACCCTTCAGGCGCTCGGGTTGAGCAATGCGGCGGTGCTCGACGGCGAACACGCGCGCGGCGCTCCCGAAGCCGGCCCCTTCGACGTGATCCTGCTGAACGGCAGCGTGCCGGAGGTGCCGGAATCCCTGCTCGCCCAGCTCAAGGATGGCGGCAGGCTCGTTGCCGTCGTCACCGCCGGACCGCAAGGGCGGCCCCGCCAGGGCAAGGCCACGCTTTTCGTCAAAGTGGACGGTGAAGCGAGCGGCGTGCCCCATTTCGACGCCAATGCCAAGCCATTGCCGGGATTTGCTTTTTCTCCCACCTTCACGTTCTAGATGTCCCGCGTTCGGTCGCCGCACTGTTGCTGTGATCCCACAGTGCACGGGGCATTTGTGTGGAAACCGGCCTCGCCGGTTACCTCTCCCGGGAGGGTGCTCTATGGTCGAAGGGCAGTCGGGGGCGGGGGCGATTCCTTTGACTGCGGAGGCTTTAGAAAGTGACAGGCGTCCAGAGCAGGCATCGTAGGTCCTGCGCGGGAGGCTCCTGGCGGCGTGGCGGGGCGGCGGCCTTCGCGTGTCTAGCCATGGGGGCCATTTTCTGCGCGCATCCTGTCGCGGCCGAAACGCTGCAAGAGGCGTTGTCGAACGCCTATCTCATCAATCCGGTGCTGAGCTCCGAGCGCGCCAGGCTGCGCGCCACCGATGAGCAGGTTTCCGTCGCCAAATCCGGCTTGCGCCCGAACATCAGCGCCTCTGGCGATGCCGCCTTCCAGAACCAGGAATCGGATATTGCCGGCGGCAGCCGGAACAATGTGCAGAAATGCGATGCGGCGACGCGCGAGACCGAGCCTGCCTTCTGCGCCTCGCTCGATGCGTCTGAGGCGAATTTCGGCACCAACGGCGACATCTCCAGCGACGGCGTCACCCATCCGCGCGGCTATTCGGTGCAGCTCAGCCAGCCGATCTTCGAGGGCTTCCAGAACCTCAACGCCATCCGCCAGGCCAAGGCCACAGTGCAGGCTGGCCGCGAAGGCCTTCGCGCCGTCGAGCAGACCACGCTTCTCAATGCCGTCACCGCCTATGTCGATGTGGTGCGCGACCAGGCGGTGGTGCGCTTGCGCAACTCAAACGTCGAGGTGCTGACCGAGCAGCTCCGCCAGACCAAGGACCGCTTCAATGTCGGCGAGGTGACCCGCACCGACGTGGCCCAGGCCGAGGCGCGCCGGTCGGACGCCATCACCCAGCTTTACGCGGCGCAAGCCAACCTCAAGACCAGCCGCGCCACCTACGAGCAGATCGTCGGCCATCCGCCGTCGAACCTCACCCATCCGCCATCGATCGTGCATCTGCTTCCGAGCCAGCTTGAAGACGCGATGACTCTCGGCGACGGGCAGAACCCGTTCATCCTGAACGCCGTCTATCAGGAGGAAGCCTCGCTCTATAACGTGAACCAGATCATGGGCGAGCTGTTGCCCCAGGTCACGCTCGACGCCCAGTACCAGCAGCGCTTCGGACAGAGCAACACGCTGAAGGAGCAGCAGGTCACCACCATCATGGGCCGCGTGAACGTGCCGCTCTATCAGGGCGGCGGTGTCGCGGCGCGCATCCGCCAGGCCAAGGAGACCAACAACCAGCTCAAGAAGGAAGTCGAGGACGCGCGCTTACGCATCCATGCCGAGGTGATCTCGAATTGGGGCCTGCTCCAATCCACTGCATCGCAGATCACGTCGGCGCAGGATGCCCTCGAAGCCAACCGCATCGCGCTCGAAGGCGTGCGCGAGGAGGAGAAGGTCGGCCAGCGCACCACGCTCGATGTGCTCAACGCCGAGCTCGAATATCTCGGCTCGCAGATCCAGCTCGTCACTGCCAAGCGCGACCGCGTGGTGGCAGAATACGCGATCTATGCCTCAATTGGCCGGCTAGATGCACAAAGCTTAGGTTTATCAGTGCCTTACTACGATCCGCTTGAGCACTATGAGATCATCAAGAACAAGTGGTTTGGGCTCACACCACCAGTCCCGCCGGCCCCGGACGAATGATTGGAGCGGCGGTTAAGGTTACAATCATAAAGACGCGCCCGAACCAGTCCGAGACTTGTACGTTAACCGTGTGTTAAGCTGCAAAGGCTTGAGGGCCACCCAGGTTTTGACCGCGGGGTGCAGCGGGGTGATGGCGGCAAGGAAATTCAGCGATGAGCAGCACGGAACGGGCTCCCGAACCGACGATGGAGGAGATTCTGGCCTCCATCCGTCGGATCATCTCTGACGACGAAGCGAGTTCGACACAGCAGCGCGCAACAAGTTCAGAGTATGCGGAGCAGGTCCGGGTCGAGGATGCCGACTATGAGGCAGCCGATACGCAGATGATTGCCGATATCGAGCGGGCCTTGGGCAGTGTCCGAGGCGCCGCCGAGCCGGCGCCGGTCGATGACGATCTCGATGATATCCTCGATCTGACCGAGCCGGGCGGCACGTCGCCCGAGGACGTGATGATGGCCGACGAGCCGATCACCGTCCTGGAGGAGGTCGTGCTCGAGACCGAGATCTACGAGGAGCCGCGGCCGAAGCTCGATTTCGGCGCGGCCTTTCCGCCGTCCGAGCCGCCGGCCGAGATGGCCGAGAGCTTGACCGAGGCGGTTGAGAGCTTCGCCGAATCCGCGCCGGCCTATGAACGAGCCCGAGCCGGCCTACGAAGAGCCGGCACCGACCTATGACGAGCCGGTAGCGGCCTTCGTGGAAGAGGAAGAGACCGTGATGATCGCCGAGGTGCCGGCGAGCGAGCCGCCGGTGGCGGCGCAGCCAGCGCCTTCTCTCGACGACCCGACCACGGCGCTCGAACGCGCCATCGCCGCGCTGAAAGCTGGCGACCTCGCGGCCTTTGCCCGTGAAGCGCAAGCTGGCTCGGAGGCGCCCGATCCCGTCTATGTGCCGCCGGCGTCGATCTATGCGATGCCGGAGCCGGCGGCGCCGTCCGCGCCGGAGCCTGCCATCGAGCCGGAAGTGCCGAGCTTCGAGCCTGAGCCAGAGCCGGAAATCGTGGTGATGGAGGAAGAGGAGGCGATCGTCCTCGCCGAGCCCGAGACCACGTTCGAGCCAAGCACGCCGTCATGGCAGGCCGAAAGCCCGTCGTGGTCCGACGTGGCAAACGCCGCGGAACCTGAGCCCGAGCCGGAACCGGAGCCTGAATTCGACCCTGAGCCCGAGCCGGCGCCGTGGCACAACGAAGGCATGTCCTGGCGCGGCGCGCCGCCGGCGAACGAGTTCGAGCTCAACCCGGCCCGCGTCAACGGCGGCAGGGACCATGAGCCGCACGATTACGCCGGGCCGGTGTCGTCGAAATCGCTCGAGGACAGCGTCAAGGAGATGCTCCGGCCGATGCTCAAGCAATGGCTCGACGAGAACATGCAGCGCGTGCTTACCGCGGCGCTTCGCGAGGAGCTTGAGAATTCCGACATGCGGCGGGGCAGCTAGGCACCCGACTCCCTCATCCTGAGGAGGCCGCCGAGCGCGGCCCTCTCGAAGGATAACGCCACATGCTTCGAGACGCGCCCTTTGGGCGCTCTCAGCATGAGGAACCTTCCGTTGACAGCGCCGAAGCCTAAATCGTAGGACGCGGGGCCGCACCTTCGCCGAGGCTCAAGCGCCGATGCTCGACAAGTCCTACCAGCCCTCTGCCATCGAGGGGCCGACCTACCGCCTCTGGGAGGACGCTGGAGCGTTTGCCGCGGGCCAGCCCGGCCGGACGAGCGCGCGTCCCTTCGCCATCGTCATCCCGCCGCCCAACGTGACCGGCTCGCTGCATATGGGTCACGCGCTCAACAACACGCTCCAGGACATTCTCGCCCGCTTCGAGCGCATGCGCGGCCGCGACGTGCTGTGGCAGCCTGGGATGGATCACGCCGGCATCGCCACCCAGATGGTGGTCGAGCGGCAATTGATGGAGCGCCAGGAGCCGAACCGCCGGGATCTCGGCCGCGTCAACTTCGTTGATCGGGTTTGGAAGTGGAAAGAGGAATCCGGAGGCCTGATCATCAATCAGCTGAAGCGGCTCGGCGCCTCCTGCGATTGGTCGCGCGAGCGCTTCACCATGGACGAGGGGCTGTCCCGCGCCGTGCGCAAGGTGTTCGTCGATCTCTACCGCGCCGGGCTCATCTACAAGGACAAGCGCCTGGTCAATTGGGACCCGAAGCTGCTCACCGCCATCTCCGACCTCGAAGTCGAGCAGGTCGAGGTGAAGGGTCACCTCTGGCATCTGCGCTATCCACTCGAGGATCGCGCCTTCGATCCCGACGATGCATCGACCTACATCGTGGTCGCCACCACGCGGCCAGAGACCATGCTCGGCGATACCGCCGTCGCCGTGCATCCCGACGACGATCGCTACAAGGCTCTCGTCGGCAAGCATGTCATCCTGCCGCTGGTCGGCCGCCGCATCCCCATCGTCGCCGACGAATATTCGGATCCCGAGAAGGGCTCCGGCGCGGTGAAGATCACGCCGGCGCACGACTTCAACGACTTCGAGGTCGGCCGGCGCCATGCGCTGCCGCAGGTCAACATCCTGAGCCCAGACGCAGAGCTCGTGCTCGACGGCAATCCGGACTTCATCCACGGTGTTGAGCCGAGTCAGCAACTGACTCAGACGATTCAAGAATTGCACGGGCTCGACCGCTTCGTCGCGCGCAAGGCCATCGTTGCGCGGCTGGAAGAGCAGGGCCTGGTCGAAAAGATCGAGCCTTACGTCCACACCGTGCCGCATGGCGACCGCTCGAACGTCGTCATCGAGCCCTTCCTCACCGACCAATGGTATGTCGACGCCAAGACCTTGGCGAAGCCCGCCATCGACGCGGTGAAGCGCGGCCGCACCGTGTTCGTGCCCAAGAACTGGGAGAACACCTACTTCCATTGGATGGAGAACATCCAGCCCTGGTGCATCTCGCGCCAGCTCTGGTGGGGCCACCAGATCCCGGCCTGGTACGGGCCTGACGGCAAGGTCTTCGTTGCCGAGGAGGAGGCGCAAGCCGCCGCGCTCGCCAAGGAAGAGTACGGCAAGAGCGTTGCGCTCACCCGCGACGAGGACGTGCTCGACACCTGGTTCTCCTCGGCGCTGTGGCCGTTCTCCACCCTCGGCTGGCCGGACGAGACGCCTGAGGTGAAGCGCTATTATCCGACCGACGTTCTCGTCACCGGCTTCGACATCATCTTCTTCTGGGTCGCCCGCATGATGATGATGGGCCTGCACGTCATGGAGGAAGTGCCGTTCCGCGACGTCTACATCCATGCGCTGGTCCGCGACGAGAAGGGCCAGAAGATGTCGAAGTCGAAAGGCAACGTCATCGACCCGCTCGAGCTGATCGACGCCTATGGCGCCGACGCGCTCCGCTTCACGCTCTCCGCCATGGCGGCGCAGGGCCGCGACATCAAGCTCAGCCCATCACGCGTCGAGGGCTACCGCAATTTCGCGACCAAGCTGTGGAACGCCGCGCGCTTCGCCGAGATCAACGCCTGCGTTCCGGTCAAAGGCTTCGATCCGGCGATCGGCCAAGCAGACCATCAACCGCTGGATCGCCGGCGAGAGCGAGCGCGCGCTCGCCTCCGTCACCGAGGCGCTCGAAGCCTATCGCTTCAACGAGGCCGCCGGCGCCATCTATTCCTTCATCTGGCACAAATTCTGCGACTGGTATCTCGAGCTGATCAAGCCGATCCTGTCGGGCTCCGATCAGGCCGCAGCCGCGGAGACGCGCGCCATGACCGCCTGGGTGCTCGACCGCGCGCTCAAGCTGCTCCATCCCTTCATGCCCTTCGTCACCGAGGAGCTGTGGGCGAAGCTGGCTTCGCCAGACAACGCCAGGGAGAGTCTGCTCATCCTCGCCCCCTGGCCGAAACATCAAGGCCTGGAGAACGCCGAAGCCGACGCTGAGATCGGCTGGGTGATCAGGCTCATCTCCGAGGTGCGCTCGGTGCGCTCGGAGATGAATGTCCCTGCCGGCGCCAAGGTGCCGCTCGTCGTCTCCGGCGCAAGCGATGGGACGACGGCGCGGGCGAAGCGCCACGAGGAGACCATTCTCCGTCTTGCCCGCATCGAGGCCATGAGTTTCGGCAAGGCTCCGGCCGGCGCCGTGCAGATCGTGCTCGACGAAGCGACGCTCGCCCTGCCGCTTGCCGGCATCATCGACGTCGCCGCCGAGTCGAAACGCCTCAAGCGCGAAATCGACAAGGTTGGGTCTGAAATCCGCCAGCTCGATGCCAAACTCGCCAACGAGAAGTTCGTCGCCCGCGCGCCTGAGCATGTGGTCGAGGAGCAACGCGAGCGTAAAGCTGATGCTGAGGCAACTGCCGCAAGGCTTGAGCAGGCCTTGAAACGGCTGGAAGCAGCGCTTTAATTCCCGCCTTGCTTTCGCGTTTAGCGAAATCTTCACCCCTGTAACTCAAATACCACAGACTGCGGCATTTTCGCCTCGTTTGCGCCATAAAACTTTGAGAGATCAGCATTTGTACGAGGAGCGTCGGCCTGGGTAGCGTTGCAAGGTTCCCGCGGGGGCGAGGACCGGCGGCGGAGGTCGATACCAGTGAGTAGCGGTGGCGGGGAACCACTGGCTTCTCTTGCACCTCATCCGGGCCGTTGAGAATGGACGCCAAGACGTTCGATAAGTCGCGTTTGCCCAGTCGGCATGTCACCGAGGGTCCCGCCCGGGCGCCCCATCGTTCCTACTATTACGCCATGGGTCTCTCGCGCGAGCAGATCCACCAGCCCTTCGTCGGCGTCGCCACCTGCTGGAACGAAGCCGCCCCTTGCAACATCTCGCTGATGCGCCAGGCGCAGGCCGTGAAGCAGGGTGTGGCGGCGGCCCGAGGCACGCCGCGCGAATTCTGCACCATCACCGTCACCGACGGCATCGCCATGGGGCATCAGGGCATGAAGTCCTCGCTGCCCTCGCGCGAGGTCATCGCCGATTCCGTCGAGCTCACCATGCGCGGCCATTGCTACGATGCGCTGATCGGCATGGCCGGCTGCGACAAGTCTCTGCCGGGCATGATGATGGCCATGTGCCGGCTCAACGTGCCGTCGATCTTCATCTATGGCGGCTCCATCCTTCCAGGCTCCTATCGCGGCCGTCCGGTCACGGTGCAGGATCTGTTCGAGGCTGTCGGCCAGTTCTCCGTCGGCAAGATGTCCGCCGACGATCTCGAAGAGCTCGAGCAGGTGGCTTGTCCCTCTGCCGGCGCTTGCGGCGCGCAGTTCACCGCCAACACCATGGCCACCGTCTCCGAGGCCATCGGCCTTGCGCTGCCCTATTCGGCCGGCGCGCCCGCGCCTTACGAGATCCGCGACCGCTTCTGCATGGCGGCCGGCGAGAAGATCATGGACCTGATCGCGCTCAACATCCGCCCGCGCGACATCGTCACCCGCAAGGCGCTGGAGAATGCCGCTGCCGTGGTTGCTGCGACCGGCGGCTCGACCAACGCCGCGCTGCATCTCCCGGCCATCGCGCATGAATGCGGCATCGATTTCGACCTGTTCGCCGTCGCCGAGGTGCTGAAGCGCACGCCCTACATCGCCGATCTGAAGCCGTCCGGCCGCTACGTCGCCAAGGACATGTTCGAGGCCGGCGGCATTCCCATCCTGATGAAGACGCTGCTCGAGCACGGCTATCTGCACGGCGATTGCCTGACCGTGACCGGGCGCACCATCGCCGACAATCTCGCCAAGGTGCGCTGGAATTCCGATCAGGACGTGGTCCGTCCGGCAAACAATCCGATTTCGCCGACCGGCGGCGTCGTCGGCTTGCGCGGCTCGCTCGCGCCAGACGGCGCCATCGTCAAGGTCGCCGGCATGACCGGACTGAAATTCCGCGGGCCTGCGCGCTGCTTCGACTGCGAGGAGGATGCCTTCGCCGCAGTGAGCGCGCGCAAATACAAGGAAGGCGACGTCATCGTCATCCGCTACGAGGGCCCGAAGGGCGGCCCCGGCATGCGCGAGATGCTGTCGACCACGGCTGCGCTTTACGGCCAGGGCATGGGCGACAAGCTCGCGCTGATCACCGATGGGCGCTTCTCCGGCGCCACGCGCGGCTTCTGCGTCGGCCATGTCGGCCCCGAGGCAGCCCTCGGCGGTCCAATCGCGCTGCTTCGCGACGGCGACATGATCGTGCTCGACGCCGAGAACGGAACGCTCGATGTCGAGCTGAGCCAAAGCGAGCTTGCTGAGCGGAAGAAAGAGTGGAAGGCGCGGCCGATTCCGTTTCGGAGCGGCGCTCTGTGGAAATATGCGAACGAGGTCGGTCCGGCGCGCACTGGCGCCGTTACCCATCCCGGCGGTGGCGTGGAAGTGGCGTGCTATGCAGATGTGTAGAGAAGGCATATTCGCCGCCCTGGCGGCAGGTCTGATCCTGATCCCCGTTGCGGTCGGAAGTGCGGGCGAACAGCCGGCTTTCGTCTCGGCAACCGACGCCTATCGCGCCGGCATCGCCGAGCTCAAGGCCGGAGACACGGAAGCCGCGCTGCCAGCGCTCGAATACGCGGCGGAGCATGGCGTGCTCGGCGCCCAGCTCAAGCTTGCCCGCATCTACGCCTCTGGCAATGGCGTGAACAAGGATAACGGCAAGGCCTTCTATTTCTACCGGCAGATCGCCAACCAGCGCGCCGACATCTCGCCCTTGAGCCCGGTGTCCAGATATGTCGCCGAGGCCTTCGTCGCGCTCGGCGAATATTATGTCGGCGGCATTCCTTCGGCGCAGGTGCCGCAGGACCCGGTGCGTGCGGCCAATCTCTTCCGCCATGCGGCAAGCTATTTCGGCGATGCCGACGCCCAGTATCAGCTCGCCCGCCTCTATCTCGACGGCGACGGCGTCGAGAAGAATGTCGGGCTCGCCATCAATTGGCTCGCCACCGCCGCCAAGAAGCAGCATGCCGAAGCGCAAGCGACGCTCGGCGAGCTTCTGTGGCGCGGCAGCGACGATGTCCGGCAGCGGCGCGCCCGCGGCCTTGCCCTCATCATGCTTGCGCATGAGAACGCCAAGGCGAGCGGCAAAGAGCCGAAATGGATCGAGGAGCTTTATGTCGAGACGCAAGGCGCGACGAGCGCCGCCATGCGCAAGGAAGCACAGAACCTGATGCCTGGCCTCGGCGGCCACGCGCTTGAGGAGACGGCAACGGTCAAAGTGAGCCCCGCCGACGAATTGCTGCTTCAGGCTTCTGGTGGAACGGCGCCGGCGTCGTCGCCCGGGGCGTCTGCCGCGGCAGGCACCGTGACCTCGGACGCCAATCCCCAAACCGCGCCGTCACCGGACAAGATGGGCGTTCCCATCGGCTTCGGTGACATGGGCTTGGGCCCCGACGGCTTCAAACCCTAAACGTTGAGCTCGAGCACCACCGGCACGTGATCCGACGGCTTCTCCCAGCCGCGCGGCGCTGGATCGATCTCGCATTTGACCAGCCGGTCCGCGGCCTGCGGCGACAGCAGCATATGGTCGATGCGCAGCCCATGGTTCTTCTGCCAGGCGCCGGCCTGGTAATCCCAGAAGGTGTAGCGATGCGGCTCGTCGTGACAGGCGCGATAGGCGTCGGTCAGGCCGAGATTGACGAGCGCCCGGAAATGCGCCCGCGTCTCCGGGCGGAACAGCGCGTCGTCGACCCAGGCTGCCGGGGCGTAGACGTCCTCGGGCGTGGGGATGACGTTGAAGTCGCCGGCGACGATCATCGGCTCTTCCAGCTCCAGCAGCGACTTCACGCGCTCCCGGAGCCTGCTCATCCAGGCGAGCTTGTAGGCGAATTTCTCGGTGCCGCAGGGATTGCCGTTCGGCAGGTAGATATTGACCAGCCTGAGCACGCCGGAAGGCACCGAGACCACGGCCTCGAGATAGCGCGCCTGCACGTCGTCAGGGTCGCCGGCGAGCCCCGGCTGAACCTCATCGAACGGGAGCTTCGACAGGAGCGCCACGCCGTTGAAGCCCTTCTGCCCGTGCACGGCGATGTTGTAGCCGAGCTCCTCGAATTCGAGCCGCGGGAAGGCGTCGTCGACGCATTTGGTCTCTTGCAGAAGCGCGATGTCCGGGGAGGCGGCCTTGAACCAGGTCCGCGCCGCGTCGATGCGCGCCTTGATGCCGTTGACGTTCCAGGTGGCGATTTTCATGGGTCAGTGCTGATACAAGACAACACTTGTCATGCCCGGCCTTGTGCCGGGCATCCACGATTTCCGTCAGGCCGAGTGAAAACGTGGATTGCCGGGACAAGCCCGGCCATGACGATTGAACAGAAGCTGCCAGCAGCTAGATCGAGAAGCTGGTGCCGCAGCCGCAAGAGGCGCTGACATTCGGGTTGTTGATCTTGAACTGCGCCCCGATCAGCTCGTCGACGAAATCGATCTCGGAGCCGCGCACGAAGCCGAGCGAGATCGGATCGACAACCACCCGCGCGCCGTCGCGCTCGATCATGAGATCGTCGGGTGCGCGGTCCTGCACCAGGTCGAAGCGGTACTGGAAGCCCGAGCAGCCGCCGCCCTCGACGCTGACGCGCATCAGCGGGGCGTGCTCTGCCTGCAGAATCTGGGCGATGCGCTTCGCGGCGCGCTCGCTCAAGGTGATGGACGGTTCGCTCATCTTGGGTATAGCTAGCCTCCGTGCCGGCCGGCTCGCCATGAGCCCGCTTTCGCGCACGGTCTAATAGGAAGATAGGGTGGCGGCAGGGCTTGTCAATCGACCGTAGCCGCAAAGCCGACAGGCATTTGGCGCCTTATGCCGCGGATGAGCGCCAAAGCCGGGGCCGCCTCGTGCCTGAACCGCCCAGCCCGACGCGGACGCTCTATGCCCGCGACCGCGACCGCATCCTGCATTCGACCGCTTTCCGCAGGCTGACCCACAAGACGCAGGTCTTCATCTATCACGAGGGCGATCACTACCGGACGAGGCTCACCCATAGTCTCGAAGTGGCGCAAGTCGCCCGCTCAATGGCGCGTACCCTGCGTGTCGATGAGGATTTGACCGAGGCGCTTGCTCTTGCCCACGACCTCGGTCATCCGCCTTTCGGCCATGCCGGGGAGAGGGCGCTCGACCGCGCCACCGCGGAGGAGGGCGGTTTCGACCACAACGCCCAATCCTTGCGCGTGGTCACCGAGCTTGAGCGGAAATACGCCCGCTTCGATGGGCTCAACCTCGCCTGGGAGACGCTCGAGGGCCTGGTCAAGCACAACGGTCCGCTGCTGTTGCGCGAGGGGAACCGCACCCATCCCGCCCCCGATCGTCGATTATTGCGTACGGCAGGATCTCGCGCTCGACACCTTTGCCTCGGTCGAAGCGCAGCTTGCGGCGCTCGCCGACGACATCGCCTACAACAATCATGACGTCGATGACGGCTATCGCGCCGGCCTTTTCACCTTCGCCGAGCTTGCCGAAGTGCCGCTTGCCGGCCGCGCGCTTGCCGAAGTGCGCGCAGCCTATCCCGGCCTCGATGGAACCCGCGCGCTCTACGAGACGACGCGGCGGCTCATCACCGCGCTGATCGATGACGCCGTCGCCGAGACGCGCCGGCGGCTGGAGCGCCTGTCGCCGATCAGCGCCGACGATGTGCGTCACGCGGGCCACCCGGTCGTCGCCTTCTCGGCGTCAATGACCAAAGACCTCGACGCCTTGCGAGCCTTTCTCGCCGCCCGCGTCTACCGCCATCCCCGGATCGAGCGCGTCATGCAGGGCGCCGAACGCATCGTCACCGATCTCTTCGCGCGCTATCGCGACGACCTTCAGGCGCTGCCGCCGGAATGGCGGGAGCAGGCGCCGGCGCAACACTATGTCCGCTATGTGTGCGATTTCATCGCCGGCATGACCGACCGCTACGCGCTCGCCGAGCACCGGCGGCTGTTTGACGCCACTCCCGAATTGCGTTAGTCGCGCCACACCGTTCCTGGAGAAATCATGGACGTTTTTGCAGGATTCCACGGCCGCGTGTTGGCTGCCGTTCAGCAGCTCAAGCATGACGGCGTCGTGCCGGCCGAGGCCAGCATCGAGGGCATCGCGCTCGAGCCGCCGAAGGACTCCTCCTCCCATGGCGACCTCGCCACCAACGCCGCCATGGTTCTGGCCAAGCCCGCGGGGCTTCCGCCCCGCGCGCTTGCCGAGCGCATCGTGCCGCTGCTCTCCTCCGATCCCTACATCGACAAGGTCGAGATCGCCGGCCCTGGCTTCATCAATCTCACGCTCAGTCTGCGTTTCTGGCCGACCGTGCTGCGCATGGTGCTGGAGCAGGGCGACGGCTACGGCAAGAGCGCCATCGGCAAGGGCCAAGTGGTCAACGTCGAATATGTCTCGGCCAATCCGACCGGACCGATGCATGTTGGCCATTGCCGCGGCGCGGTGTTCGGCGATGCGCTCGCGAGCCTGCTCGCCTTCACCGGCTTCGACGTCACCCGCGAATATTATGTCAATGACGCTGGCTCCCAGGTCGATGCGCTCGCCCGCTCAGCCTATCTCCGCTACCGCGAGGCGCTCGGTGAGGACATCGGCGAGATTCCCGAAGGCCTCTATCCCGGCGACTATTTGAAGCCCGTCGGCAAGTTGCTGGTCGAGCAGCATGGCCGCGAGCTCCTCGCGCTGCCTGAAAGCGAGTGGCTGCCCATCGTGCGCGACGCATCCTTGCGCGCCATGCTCGCCATGATCGAAGGCGACCTCGCCGAGCTCGGCATCCGCCACGACGTGTTCTTCTCCGAGCGCTCGCTGATCGACGGTCCGCACGATCAGGTCGCCGAGACCATCGCCGATCTCAAATCCAAGGGCCTCGTCTACCAAGGCCGCCTGCCGCCGCCGAAGGGCAAGGTCGATGAAGAGTGGGAGGACCGCGAGCAGCTCCTGTTCCGCTCCACCGAATTCGGCGACGACATGGATCGGCCTCTGGTCAAGTCGGATGGCGGCTACACCTATTTCGCCTCCGACATGGCGTATCACCGCGACAAGTTCCGGCGCGGCTTCGCCACCATGATCGACGTGTGGGGCGCGGACCATAGCGGCCATGTGAAACGCATGAAGGCGGCGCTCGCGGCGCTGACCGGCGGCAAGGCCGATCTCGACATCAAGCTCTGTCAGCTGGTCCGCTTGTTTCGCGGCGGCGAGCCTGTCAAGATGTCCAAGCGTGCCGGGACGTTCGTGACGCTCCGGGATGTCGTGGACGAAGTGGGCCCAGGGCCGGTTCGCTTCATGATGCTTTTCCGGAAGAACGACGCGCCGCTCGACTTCGATTTCGTCAAGGTCACCGAGCAGTCACGCGACAATCCGGTGTTCTACGTTCAGTACGCCCATGCAAGGGCGAGTTCGGTGTTGCGTAACGTGAGGGACGTCTTCCCCGACCTAGATCTTGGGGGTGGTGCCTTGGCGCAGAGCGACCTGGACCGGCTGACCGATCCTGCCGAAGTGGCGTTGATCCGCAAGATCGCGCAGTTCCCCGGCTTGGTCGAATCCGCGGCAAAAACCCATGAGCCGCACCGCATCGCGTTTTATCTCTATGATATTGCTGGGGAGTTTCACGGCCTTTGGAACCGAGGCAAAAACTCGCCACAATTACGATTTATTTACGAAACGGATCGAGAGTTGACACGCGCTCGCGTGGCGCTCGTTGCTGCCACCAAGCAAGTTCTGGCGTCGGGTTTGGGCATTCTCGGCGTCACGGCAATGCACGAGATGCATTGAGGGATAAACGGGGCGGGGGAGATGGTTCGGGGGAAGTGCCATGTCCGTGCACGATGAGGGGTACGGGGACAACGTCCGTCCCACCCTTGAGTTTGAGTCCGATTTCGCCAACCGTTTTAGGAGCGTCGGCGCCGAGGGCGATCAGTCCTGGGCCGCGGACGCACACGCAGCTCATAGGAGCGAGGATTCCCTTATGACTTCGGGACCAGGCCGACCGGGCCAACCAATGCCGGGACAGCGCTCGATTTTCGGAACCGGCCGTGGGCCGGTTTTTGCGCAGATGCCCGCCTACAAGCCCGTCACGAGAGGGTCGGAGCCGCAGCCTCAGGCGCCGGAACCGCCCCAGCCCGACTTTGGAGCCTATGCAAGGCAGGGCGTAGAGCCCGGCGTATCGGGCTATGCGAACCAGAATGGCGCCCTCCGAGCGCCCCGCCGCGAAGCTACACCGCACCAGACTTCCCAAATCCCTTCCCGCCCCAGCAGACCTATCAGCCCCAGCCGCAGCCGCAGAGCTATCAGCCGCAGCAGAATTACAGCCGCAGCAGAGCTATCAGCCGCAGCCCAACAATCTACCCGCAGCTACCAGCCACAGCCTACCCAGGGCAGAGCTACCAGCCGCAGCCATCCGCCCAGCCGAGCCGTCCCGCTCCGAGCCAAGCAAGCCCAATTCCGGCCCAGCCGGCGTACCAGCCAGAGCCCAACCCCTCGCGCCCCTTCCAGGACGCGGGCTTCCCAGACCGGATCTTCCCGGCCGAGGCCGCGCAACCCCCGAGCTACTCCGAGCAGGCATACACCGACACGAATTATGCCGATGCGAGCTTCGGCGATTCGTCCTTCCCGGATGCCAGCTTCCCAGACGCTTCCTTCCCAGATGCAAGTTTCCCGGAGGAGAAGGCCGAGCAGGATTACGCCGCAGCGCCCGGGCATCATGACGCCTTTGGCGGGCATGACGTCCCTGCATCTCGACGATGCGACCGCTCCCTACGGCACCGAAGCCGATCCGGAGTCGTTCGTAGATCAGTCAGGACACGATTATCAGGCCGGCCACGATTACCTTTCGCCGGCGGGGCATACGCCGTCGGGCGTCCCGCGTCCTCTGCCGTCGCATCAGGCTCTGCAAGCCTTCGATGCCGGCTACGACCAGCCGCCGCAGATCGCGCTTGGCCGCACGCAATATCCAAACCAAATGCCGCCGCAGAACGCGCCTCAGGATTTCTACGAGAGCGACCAGGGCGACGCCGACTTCCTCGATGAAAGCCAGTTCATAACTCCTGGCGAGGCGGAGGCCAAGCCGGCGCGCAAATTCAGCCTGAAGAGCCGCAGCATCTACATGGTCGGCAGCGCCTTGCTCGGCGCCATCGCGCTCGGCGGAGCTCTCGCCTTCGCCTATAAGCAGAGCGGCGGAGCCATGGGCGGCGGCCAGCCTCCCGTCGTCCAGGCTGACAGCCGCCCCGTGAAAGAGGCGCCACAGCAGGCTGGTGGCAAGGAATTTCCTCACAAGAACAAGTTGATATACGAACGCCTTCAGAATGGAGATCAGCCTGAGGCCGAGCGCATCGTGCCGCGGCAGGAAGAGCTTGCCATGCCGGCGATGCCAGGCGCCGCCCCAATGCCGCCGTCGCTGTAGCGACGGTCGACGATCCCGATGGCGGCCCGCGCCGGGTGAAGACGATGGTCGTCCGCCCTGATGGCACCATGGCAGAAGCCGCGGCGCCCGCGCCCGCGCCGCAGCAGGTCGCAGCCGCGGCAGCCCCGCAGCCGACCGCGCCCCCAGCAGGTCGCCTTCGCCGCGCCGCCGATGCCCGCTCCGCCAATGCCGCAGGCAGCACCCATGCCGGCGCCCGCAGCAGCGCCAGTTGCCGCGCCGGTCGCTCAAGCCGCGCCGCCGCCAGCACCAGCTCCCGTCGCCGCCGATCCACAGCCAGTCGCGGCAATTCCGCCGCAGCCGCAAGTCGCCGCCGCCGAGGCCGCGCCGGCTCCGGCGAAGCCGACCAAATTCGTGGTGCAGGTCGGCTCGAAGCAAAATCAGACCGAGGCGCTCGCCACCTTCGCCGATATGCAGCAGAAATATCCGTCGCTGCTCGCAAGCTACCGGCCCATGGTGCAGAAGGCCGACCTTGGCACGAAGGGCGTCTGGTATCGCCTGCGCATCGGACCGATCGTCGACAAGACGGCCGCAACCAAGCTCTGCGGCCAGCTCAAGTCGCAAGGTCACCCCGATTGCCTGGTGATGGCGGCGCAATAGGCGCCGGCTCGGCTTGACCGCGGGCCAATCGGCCGCTAGCCCGGCGTGGTGAACTTCAACGCCTTCATCTCCGGTTGCGCTGGTACGTCCCTCAGCGACCAAGAGCGCGCCTTCTTCGCCGAGACGCGGCCTTGCGGGCTGATCCTCTTTGCCCGCAATTGCCAGTCCGTCGCCCAGCTACGCAAGATCGCCGCCGATTACCGTGACGCGGTGGAAAGCGATGTGGCACTCGTCCTGATCGACCAGGAAGGCGGCCGGGTGCAGCGCCTCCGCCCGCCGCAATGGCGGCAGATGCCGCCGGCAAGGATCTATGGCGATCTCTATGTGTTCGATCCGGAGGCTGCCCGAGCAGCCGCCTTTGCCAGCGCCAGACTGATTGCCGCAGAGCTTCGCAACGCCGGCATTACCGTCAACTGCACGCCGGTGCTCGACGTGCCCGAGGCCGGCGCGCACGATATCATCGGCGACCGCGCCTTCAGCTTCGACCCCGACATCGTGAGCGACCTCGGCCGCGCCGTGGTCGAGGGCACGCTTGCCGGCGGCGTGCTGCCGGTGATCAAGCACGTGCCGGGCCACGGGCGGGCGCGGGCCGATAGCCACCTGGCGCTGCCGGAGATCCATGCCTCGCCCGAGGAGCTGATCGCGGTCGATTTCCGGCCCTTCATGGCGCTCTGCCATGCGCCGCTCGCCATGACCGCCCATGTTCTTTTGCCGGCCTTCGATGAAGAGCGACCGGCAAGCGTCTCGCCCGTTATAATGGGTGAAGTGATTCGTGAGCTGATCGGACTGACGGGCTTGGTGATGAGCGACGATATCGGCATGGAGGCCCTTGGCGGACCCATGGCCGAGCGGGCAGCTTCGGTGATCGCCGCAGGCTGCGACGTTGCGCTCCACTGTAGCGGCAAGTTCGACGAGATGCGCGAGGTCGCCCGGGTCGTGCCGCCGCTTGACGGGATGAGCGCCGAGCGGTTTGCCCGCGCGATCGCCGAGCTTGGCGAGCCGCAGGCCTTCGATGCCGATCAGGCGCTTAACCTCGTGAACGAGGCCGCGACCAGGAGCGGAAGCGTCGCGTGAGTTGGAATAGCGGCGGGGAAACATGAACGCGACTGATAACTCCGACGACGACGCGCCGGAAGAGCGCGATGACGTCTCCGACTGGGAGCAAGACGACGGCCAGGCGCCGAGCGCCGGCGAGACTCTCGTCGTCGACGTCGAGGGCTTCGAGGGACCGCTCGATCTCCTGCTCGCGCTTGCCCGCACGCAGAAGGTCGACCTCGCCAGGATCTCGGTCTTGGCGCTCGCCCAGCAATATCTCGACTTCATCAATGAGGCGCGCCGCTTGCGCCTTGAGATCGCCGCCGACTATCTCGTCATGGCGGCGTGGCTCGCCTTTCTCAAATCGAAGCTGCTTCTACCCGCCGAGCAGGACGAGGACGGCGAGCCGACCGGCGAAGAGCTCGCCCAGCTTCTTGCCTTCCGGCTGAAGCGCCTCGACGCCATGCGCGAGGCCGCGGCGCAGTTGATGACGCGCAAGCGCCTCGGCCGCGACGTGTTCGCGCGGGGGATGCCGGAGCCGCTTCGCATCTCGCGCAAGAGCACCTATCAGGCCGATCTCTACGATCTGCTCAAGGCTTATGCCCAACAGCGGCAACGCACCGCCGTGCGCACCTGGCAGGTGCGCCAGCGCACGGTGTGGTCGCTGAAAGAGGCGCGGGAGGAGCTCGAGCGTCTGCTCGGAATGAGTTGCGATTGGGCGCCGCTCGATCGGCTTCTCGCCGAGTTCCTGGTTGGGCCTGAGCTGCGCAGGACGGCATTGGCGAGCGGCTTCACGGCAACTTTGGAAATGACCCGCGAAGGCGCGCTCGAGATCAGGCAGGCGAAACTATTCGCGCCGCTCCTCGTCCGCCGCCGCGGGGCCGAGGCCGCTTCAACGGGCTGACGACAACAAAAGAGGTCAATGAATGACTGCCAATAATCTAGAGAGGGTGATGCCGCTGGAGGCCGTGGAGGAGAAGCGCGAGCGCCGCGGTTCTTTGCTGTTGCCCTTTCCCTCCAAAACCATGATGGCGCGCCCGTCAGCCGACCGGCAGGAGAAGCTGCGCATCCTTGAGGCGTTGCTGTTCGCAGCGCCGGAGCCGCTCGACCAGGCCGCGCTTGCCGAGCATTTCGCCGAGGGCGAGGACATCGCTGCCTTGCTCGCCGAGCTGCAAGGCACCTACGCCACGCGCGGCGTCAATCTCGTGCGCGTCGCCGGCAAGTGGGCCTTCCGCACCGCCGAGGACCTCGCCTTCCTGCTCGAGCGCGAGGCGGTCGAGCAGCGCCGGCTGTCGCGGGCGGCACTCGAGACTCTTGCCATCATCGCCTACCACCAGCCCGTCACCCGCGCCGAGATCGAGGAGATCAGGGGCGTGAGCACCTCCAAAGGCACGCTCGACGTGCTGCTCGAAACCGGCTGGATCAAGCTCAGGGGCCGCAGGCGCGCGCCCGGCCGCCCGGTGACCTACGGCACGACCGAGCAGTTCCTCGGCCATTTCGGCTTCGAACTCGATCCAGGACCTGCCAGGGCTCTCAGAGCTTAGGGGGGCCGGGCTGCTCGACTCCAATCTGCCTCCTGGATTTGCCATGCCCAATCCTGACGATGCGGCGGCGTTGCGCGAGGACGAGGACCCGCTCGAGGACGAGCCTCCTATGGAGGACGAGGACGGGGAGCCTCGCGACGGAGACTAACGACCTAGCTGTTGCCTCGAAGCCACCCGACAGCGTAGACAGCCCGAGTGTTTCCGTTTCTCGCAGTCAGGAATAGCCGGCGCTCGAAACCGGGCCATCAAAAGGGCAGGGCGCGCGTCGCCTTTGCCGCCGAGCTCATTTTCTCCGATGTGTCCAAGCGCTATGGCGAGAGCCTTGCCCTCGACCGCGTCTCGCTCGACGTGCCGCCGGGGAAAGTCCTCTGCCTGCTTGGTCCCTCCGGCTGCGGCAAGACCACGCTGCTCAGGATCGCCGCCGGCGTCGAGCGCCCGACCTCCGGCCGCGTGCTGCTCGACGGACAGGAGGTGGACGGACCAGACAATTTCGTTCCGCCGGAGAAGCGTGGCGTCGGCCTGATGTTTCAGGACTTCGCGCTCTTCCCCCATCTCTCCATCCTGCAAAACGTCGCCTTCGGGCTGCGCTGGATGAACCGAGCCGAGGCGAAGGCGGAGGCGCTTGCCGCGCTCGCCCGCGTCGGGCTCGACCACTACGCCAACGAATATCCGCACATCCTTTCCGGCGGTGAGCAGCAGCGCGTGGCGCTTGCGAGAGCCATCGCGCCGCGGCCGAGCGTGCTTCTCATGGACGAGCCGTTCTCGGGCCTCGATCCGCGCCTGCGGGAGCGCATGCGCGAAGACACGCTCACCATCCTGCACGAGACGCGCGCGACCTGCATCGTCGTCACCCACGACGCCGAGGAGGCCATGCGCATGGGCGACAATGTCGTGCTGTTGCGCAAAGGCCGCGTGGTGCAGTCGGGCAGCGCCCTCGACCTCTACCGCACGCCGAAGGACATCCTCGCCGCGCGCACCTTTTCCGATCTGAACGAGGTGCCGGCCCGCGTTGAGAGCGGGTTGGCCAAGACGGTGCTTGGCGACTTTCCCGCGCAAAACATCGCCGACGGCAAGGAGGCCATCGCCTGCGTGCGCCATAGCGGCGTGCGGCTTCGTCCCGCCGGCGAGGGTATCCCGGGGCGGGTGATCGACCATCGCTTCCTCGGCGATGTGGCGCTGGTGGAAGTTGCCGTGCAGGGCCTCGAGGAGCCGCTCTTCGCCCGCGTGCGGGAAACCGACGCACCCCCGGTCGGCAGCGAGATCGGCGTGCGTGTCGATGCCGGTGGCGTGCTGGTGTTTGAGGCCGGTAACAATAACGGCACGAACGGCGCGACATAGCGCCGGCACCCGAATAGCTCGGAGCCTTGCGAGCGCCTGCGCTTTACTGCCATTATAGCCGCGACTGGGGCGCGAAGCCTTGAAGGAGATGGAGACCGTCGCATGGGATTGAGTTGGTGGCACATCCTCCTGGTGCTCCTCGTCTTTGTGCTCTTGTTCGGCACCGGGAAGATCTCCGGGCTCATGGGCGACCTCGCCAAGGGCATCAAGAGCTTCAAGAAGGAGATGACCGAGGAGGGCGCCGAGGCTGAAGCTGAGCCGGAGCCCGCGGCCAAGGTTATCGAGCACAAACCTACCAAGTCCGCGGCGAAGCCCAAGACCCCGCGGGCGGCGAAGGCACCGAAATCGAGCTAGCCGCGCTTTACGCGGGCCGCCTCGGGCGCCTGCCTAGCACCACGCGCCAAACTCGGGCCTCGAGCGGAATCCATGTTCGATATCGGTTGGTCTGAACTTCTGGTCATCGGCGTCGTCGCCATCGTCGTGGTCGGGCCGAAGGAGCTGCCGCGCCTGATGCGCACCTTCGGCCATTACACCGGCAAGCTCAGGGCGATGGCGAGCGACTTTCAGCGCCAGTTCGAGGACGCGGTGCGCGACAGCGAGATCGACGAGGTGCGCAAAGCCATGCAGGACTTTCACGCGCAGGCGTCCGACGTGAATCTGCGCGGGACCGTCGACAAGCCGCTGATGATGCCGACGCCCTCGGAGCCGGCGCCGGCAACCGCGCCAGCAGCGATCGCGCCTCCACCCGAGCATACGTCCAAGGCCAAGGCGAAACCTCGCGCCAAGAAGCCAAAGACTGCGTCGACGAAGCCTGCTTCGCCCAAGGCTGCATCGCCCAAGGCAGCTTCGCCCAAGAAGCCGCGCGCCAAGAAGGCTGAGGAGGGCGCGCCGTGAGCAAAGAGGATGAGGTGGCGATCGAGGCGACCAAGGCGCCCTTGATGGAGCATCTCGTCGAGCTCCGCCGCCGGCTGATCTGGTCGCTCGCAGCGATCTCCGTCGCCTTCGCGCTCTGCTTCTATTTCTCGCGGGACCTCTACAATCTCCTGCTCTGGCCCTACCGGCTCGCCGCCGGCGTCGATACGCCGATCGAGATGATCTACACCGCGCCGCAGGAGTTCTTCTTCACCGAGATGAAGCTCGCGCTGTTCGGCGCCGTGTTCATCGCCTTCCCGGTGATCGCCTCGCAGATCTACATGTTCGTTGCGCCTGGGCTCTATCGCCGCGAGCGCAAGGCCTTCCTGCCGTTCCTCATCGCCACGCCGATCTTGTTCCTGCTCGGCGCGGCGCTCGTCTATTTCGTGGTGATGCCGCTCGCCATGACCTTCTTCCTGTCGATGCAGCAGACCGGCGACAGCAAGGTGCACATCCAGCTCACCGCGAAGGTCAGCGAATATCTCTCGCTGATCATGACGCTGATCCTAGCCTTCGGCATTTGCTTCCAGCTGCCGGTGCTGCTGACCCTGCTCGGCCGTGCCGGCCTCGTCACCGCCGACCAGCTCAAGGCCAAGCGCCGCATCGCCATCCTCATCGCCTTCATCGTTGCCGCCGTGCTGACCCCGCCTGATCCGATCAGCCAGATCTCGCTCGCCATACCCACCGTGCTTCTCTACGAGCTGTCGATCTACGCGGTGCGGCTCGCCGAGAAACGCCACGCCGCTTCGACCGCCGCGAAGCCTGCCGCGAAACCCGCCGGCAAACCGGCGTGATGAACCCAACCCTCTCCCCGGACGATAGGCGGCTGCGCACCAGCGTGCTCTTCGCCGTCGCGGTGGAGAGCCTGTTCATCGTCTTCCTCACCGTGTTCCTGTTCAATCACGCCAACCCCAAGGGCGACGGCATGGAGATGGTGGCGGTCGGCGCGGCCATGATGTTCATCTTCTTCCCGCTCAGCCTTCCGGCTTACGCGCTTGCCAGCCAAGGGCGATATCTGATCGCCGCCGCAGTTCTCGCCGGCCTCGCCGCCATTCTCTCTTTCCTGCTGTGGCTGCAAATCCTCGACGAGCTCGGCATCCAACCGGCGCCGTGGGGAGCCACGTAGGCAGGGACGTCATGTCGAAGACCGACACCTTGATCCTGATCGCGCTCACCTGGGCGGTGGCGGCTTACGTCATCGCGCCGAAACTGTGGGCGATGTATTTCCGCAAGCACCCCGACTTCACGAATCTCGATCGCTGCAGCAAGACCGGCGACGGACATCCAGGCGATCCCATCAACATCGTGCTTGCCGGCGACGAGGCGGAATTGCAGCGCGCCATGACGGCGTGCGGCTGGGTCGAGGCCAAGCCGATCACGGTGGAGAGCAGCGTGCAGATCGCCGCCGACACCGTGCTGCATCGTGCCGACGACGCGGCGCCGGTCAGCAATCTCTTCCTGTTCGGCCGCAAGCAGGATGTCGCCTTCGAGCAGCCGATCAAGGGCGGTCCAGGCAAGCGGCATCATGTGCGCTTCTGGCGCTGGGACGAGCTCTATGAAGACCGCCCGGCCTGGTTCGGCGCGGCGACCTTCGACAAGAGCGTGGGGCTCAGCCACACCACCGGCCAGGTCACCCATCACATCGCGCCGGACATCGATGCCGAGCGCGACCGCTTGGTCGCCGAGCTTCGAGAGGCGGGGTTAGCGCGGTCGGTCGACTGGAACGACGACTTCCACCCCGAGCGCGAAGGCAAGAACGGCGGCGGCGACCCATGGCACACCGACGGGCGCCTCGCCATCGTCACCTTGGGCTGAGGCCGGTCTAGCGCGGCAAGACCGTCATCTGTTCGCGGCGGTGTTGATCGGCGCGACACTCTCCAGGCGAGCATGACAAGCGCGGCGTGAGATCGCTCGTTTGAGCATGCCGCATTGCGTGACACTCGGCTTGTCCGTTCCGACGGATGCCTGCTTTTGAGCGAACTCGCCGGCACGAGCGGGAGTAGCCGCGGTAAGGACGACAAGGGCACATGCCGCGGTCAAACTTAGGATGCGCGTGAGCGGGACCATGATGAAATCTCCTATTGCGTTTCCAGGGGGAAGCTTGCCTCGCCGCTCAGAGTCGCGCTGTGGCATTTGCCACACGAGAGGCGTGACCGGCATCGCCGGGCGAGGCTGTTGGGTCAGCCCTCGGCCCGACGGCGCCTCAGGTAGGCGTCGTGATTCCCCGCAAGGGGGAGGCATGAGAATTATTTGGGCGGCCCAATCTGGGCCCCTCGGTCTCGGCGCGCGACGGGATGGCGACGAGCCTCTTGCGCACCTCAGCGCTGTTGCGTGCCGAGGAAGCGGTCGAACACCTCTTGCAGGCTGTCGATCTGGCTCTGGTCGATGTCCCTGCCGGTCTCGATCCGATCTCCGAACACCGCCGAACCCAAACCTGACGCCTGGCCGGGCAATTGCAGTTTGCCGCCTTTGCCGCCGAGCATTTCGCGCAGGATCTGGCCGAGGATATCGCCGCCTGGAGTCTGCGTCTGGCCGGGACCGCCGGGCTTCGATGTCCCGGGGATGTCGATCTCGTACGGACCGACGACGACCGGTTTGACGCGACCCTCGCGAATGCCCTTCTCCAGCTCACGCAGAATCTGACCGAGCACATCGCCTCCCGGCGTCGTGCCATCCCCCGCGTCGGTTGGAACGGGAGTTGGACGGTCGCTCGGCCTGGGAGCCTGCGGGACTGGTTGCGGCGTGTTGGCCACGTCTTTCTTAGGTTCGCCGAGAATGTCGCCGATGGGAGGGATGCCCCAAGGAGTCGACCCCGAGCCGGCTCCTGGTCGACCGGCCGCGTCGGGTCCGCCCTGTTGGAAGATCTGGCGCAGGATGTCGATCAATCCGCCGCCTTGGTCCGGTGCAGGGGCCGGCGCCGGTTGCGGCGCTTGCGGCGCAGCCCGTCCCGATCCGCTGCGCATCAGGCCGGAAATGATCATGCCGACGATCACCGGCAAAAGCTTCTTCAGGATGGCCGAGGTCACGCCCGAAAGATTTTGCGCCTGAGCGGCAATCGCGCGGCTTGCCTCCGGCGAGCCGAACATCTGGGAGAGTGCCGCGTTCCCTGCTGCAAATCCTTCCGGGGAGAATGCGACGCGCGGATCGTCATAGAAGGCGTAGAGGTCCGGCCGCTGTGCCATGAGGGCAAGGAGATTGCCGAGCCCTTCGGGAGTATCGGTCGAGCGCTTGAGACCCATCGATATTGCGGGCAGGAGCGCGGCGACGGCCGCTTCTGTCTGCTGTTGTGTGAGCCCGTAGGCGCGGCCGATCTCGGTTAACGCTTCGCCATTCTGAGCTTCTGCGAGGATTTCATAGAGGTTGGCCATGGTCCTACTCCTAACCAGCGCGCCACGATCCCTCGATCTTATCCCGGGAGGCGAGGCGGCACACTTCACAATGCTCGTGCGTCCGCACGAGTGGCTGGTAGGGTGGGCAACGGCAACGACGTTGCCCACCGCAGCGCCAATGGTGGGCACGCTTCGCTTTGCCCACCCTACGCCTTTCGTCATGACCAGGCTTGTTCCGGCCACCCACGTTTGTCATGCCCGCGAAGGCGGGCATCCAGTAATCGTAGGTGGCGCGAATCCGACGAGGACCGCGACTACTGGATCGCCCGGTCAAGCCGGGCGATGACAAGGAGGGGGTGGAGCCTTATAGGAAAGCCTCGATTCCAGCCGGTAGGACCTAAGCCTTGCTCGACATCAAATGGATTCGCGAGAACCGGGACGCCTTCGTCAAAGGGCTGACCGATCGCGGCTTCCCGGAGCCCCGCGAAACCTTGACTCAAATTCTGAAGCTGGACGAGCAACGCCGGGCAACGATTCAGAAATTGCAGGAGGCGCAAGCCCGCCGCAACGCCGCTTCGAGCGGCATCGGCCAGGCCAAGGCGGCCAAGGACGAGGCCCGCGCCAAGGCGCTGATGGAAGAGGTCGCGCAGCTCAAAGTCGCCATCCGCGACGGCGAGGCGAAGGAGCGCGAGGACGACAAAGCGTTTCAGGATTACCTCGCCGCCATTCCCAACGTGCCTGCCGCCGACGTTCCGGTCGGCGACGAGACCGCGAACAAGGAGCTGCGCAAGGTCGGCACGCCGCCGAAATTCGACTTCCAGCCCAAGCAGCATTTCGAGTTTGGCGAGGCGCTCGGCCTCATGGATTTCGAGACCGCGGCGAAGCTGTCAGGCTCCCGCTTCGTGGTGCTGAAGGGTGCGCTCGCGCGTCTCGAACGCGCGCTGTCTCAATTCATGCTCGACCTGCACACGAGCGAGCACGGCTACACCGAAGTGAACCCGCCGCTGCTCGTGCGCGACGACACCATGTTCGGCACGGCGCAACTGCCGAAGTTTGAGGATGACCAGTTCGAACTTGCGGCCATCAATCCTGAGATCGGCAAGCTCGAGATATACGGCGAAGGCCGAATGACGCTCCAGGAACGTTGAACTCGCAAGAACTGACGAAGCGGCAAGAGTCCGATCGAGCTTTTACAGGAGGCTGATACAGAGATTCGGCCGGATCGCGCCACGAACTGACTCATCAGGCAGTCTAGCGGATATCGCTGAAGTCGTCGGCAAACATAGGCTCTTGGCTCATCCCCACCGCCGAAGTCCCGCTCACCAATCTCGTGCGCGAGGACATCACCGACGAGGCCAAGCTTCCCATCCGCGTCACCGCCGGCACGCCGTGCTTCCGCGCTGAGGCCGGCGCCGCCGGCAAGGACACGCGCGGCATGATCCGCCAGCATCAATTCTCCAAGGTCGAGTTGGTCTCCATCACCACGCCTGAGCAATCGCCCGAAGAGCACGAGCGCATGACAAGATGCGCCGAGGAAGTGCTGAAGCGGCTCGGCATTCCCTACCGCGTCATCGTTCTCTCCACCGGCGACATGGGCTTCGCCGCGCAGAAGACCTACGACCTCGAGGTCTGGCTGCCAGGGCAGGGGGCCTATCGCGAGATCTCCTCCTGCTCGAACTGCGGCGACTTCCAGGCCCGCCGCATGAAGGCGCGCTACCGGGCGAAGGACAGCAAGGACCCGCAATTCGTGCATACACTGAACGGTTCCGGCGTCGCCGTCGGCCGCGCGCTGATCGCGGTGATGGAGAACTACCAGGAGGACGACGGCTCGATCCGCATCCCCGATGCGCTTCTGCCTTACATGGGCGGCCTCACCAAGATCGAGGCCCGAAGTAGCTAGCAATGCGCGTCCTGATCACCAATGACGACGGCATCGAGGCGCCGGGCCTCGACGTGCTCGAGCACATCGCCAATGAGATCAGCAAGGATGTGTGGGTCGTGGCGCCTGAGACCGACCAGTCCGGCGCCTCGCATTCGCTCACCCTCGCCGAGCCCTTGCGCATGCGCGAGCTCGGCAAGCGCCGCTACGCGGTGAAGGGCACGCCGACCGACTGCGTCATCATGGGCGTGCGCTTCCTGCTCAAGGACAAGCCGCCGGCGCTCGTTCTGTCAGGGGTCAATCGCGGGCAGAACCTCGCCGACGACGTGAATTATTCCGGCACCGTCGCCGGCGCCATCGAGGGCGTGCTGCTCGGCGTGCCGTCGATGGCCCTCAGCCTCGCCATCGGCCAGAACGAGACGGGCCAGCCTCTCTGGGACACGCCGATGCGCCACGGCGCCGAGCTCGTGCGCAAGCTGTTGAAACAGGGCTGGCCGGAAGGCGTGGTGCTCAACGTCAATTTCCCCGACTGCGAGCCTGACGCGGTCAAGGGCATGGTGGTGACGAGCCAGGGCCAGCGCAATCCAGACCTCCTGCGCATCGAGGACCGGCTCGATACCCGCGGCAAGCCCTATTACTGGGTCGGGCTCGAGCGCCGCCGGGGCAAGCCTCCGAAGGGCACCGACCTCTGGGCGGTGCAGTCCGGCCGCATCTCGGTGACGCCGCTCCAGCTCGACTTCACCGATGAGGAGACGCGGGTGAAGCTCGCCACGGCGCTCGGCGAATAGGCCTTTCGCTCGCTGACCCAGAGGTTCAGAATCGTTGCCTATGTCAATGATTCAGCGCGCGAAGGGGATCGCTCGCCATGGCGAGTGAGCCGGACCAGATCAACCTGATCATGCAGCTCAGGCGCCGCGGCATCCGCGACACGCGGGTGCTGCGCGCCATCGAGCTTGTGCCGCGCGAGCTGTTCGTCGACCCGGCCTTCGCCGGACACGCCTATCAGGACATCGCCCTTCCCATCGAATGCGGCCAGACCATCTCGCAGCCTTACGTGGTCGCCTTCATGACCGAGAAGCTTGGCGCTCGAGGCGAGCCACAAGGTACTGGAGATCGGCACCGGGTCGGGCTACCAGGCAGCGGTCCTCTCCCATCTCTGCGATCATATCTTTACCGTCGAGCGCTGGCGCGAATTGCAGAAAGCCGCCGACCGCCGCTTCGCCAAGCTCGGCATCGCCAACGTCACCACCATCATCGGCGACGGCTGGATCGGCTGGCCGCCGCAGGCGCCCTATGACCGCATCATCGTCACGGCGGCGGCGCCGGAAGCCCCCAAGGCCCTCGTCGATCAATTGAAGCCAGGCGGACGGATGATCATTCCCTTGGGCGAAACGCGCGACACGCAGTTTCTCGTGCAGATCGACAAGACCGAGACTGGCATCGCCAACGAGCCCCTGCTTCCGGTCCGTTTCGTGCCCTTGCTGCATGGCCGGGTGAAGCCCGCGGAACGCGCGTAAGGGCCCGGCAGCGGAGCCGGTTGCCGCTTTTTCGTTCAACCCGGGATCGTCATTAGCGGCTTGTTTACCGTTCGCGAGCTTAACTCGGGCTCTCGGTCTGTAATGCGTTTCGAGGGGTACGGGGGTATGCAAGCGCGCGTGTTGTGGCCAGCGATTGGCCGTTGCGCTTTGGTGGCCGCTTCATTGTCGTCACTGACGTTCCTTGGCGGCTGTAGCTCCGGCGTCTCCCGGTTTGACTTTCCGTCCTTCGGCCTGGCGCGCTCCTCCGAGCCTGAGCCGCTCGCCGATCCGAACGCCACCGCCTCTCTGCCGCCCGTTCCGCAGGAATCGATCTACGCCCAGGGCGGGCAGGGCAATTATCAGAGCCCGTATCAGAACGGGTCGTATTCGCGTTCCACCCTGCCGCCGCCGAACGGTTATCCGAACGGGTCCTACGCGCAGTCGAGCCGCCGCCGGCCCAGCAAGCCTATAACCAGCCAACGCCGGCCGCTTATGCGCCGCCGACCCAGCTCAAGCCGCAAAAAGTGAACTACGCGCCGACCGAGCCCGCGTCCACGGTCGAGCCTCAGCAAGGTTCGCGCCGCGTCAGGGACGGAAGAGACCTACAAGGTGCAGGCCGGCGATACGCCAAGCAGCATTGCGGCGAAGACCGGCGTCAGCGTAAAGGCGCTCATTGCCCGCAACGACCTCAAGCCGCCGCGCCTCAAGGTCGGCGAAGTGCTGTATCTGCCGAAGGGCAGCAAGCCCGCGCCCGCCGCGGTCGCCGCTGCGCCAAAGAAATCAGTCGCGCCCGCCGTCCAGGTGGTCAAGACCACCCCGATTGCGCCGCCCGGCAAGCCTCAAGCCCCGACGAAGCCGCAAGCCGCATCTGCTGCCGCTGCTGCCGACGAGGACGTCGTCGGCGGCCAGAACCGGCAAGTGGCAAGCAATCAAGAGCTTCCGGCGCCCGAGCCTATGTCCGGCAACAGCTTCCGCTGGCCGGTGCAGGGACGGATCATCTCCGAGTTCGGCACCAAGCCCGATGGCGGGCCACAATGACGGCATCAACGTCGCCGTGCCGGCAGGCACCTCGGTGAAGGCTGCCGAGAACGGCGTCGTCGCCTATGCCGGCGACGAGCTGAAAGGTTACGGCAATCTCGTGCTGATCCGGCATTCGAACAACTGGGTGTCGGCCTACGCGCACAACGAAGAGATTCTTGGTCAAGCGCGGCGATCAGGTTCGTCGCGGCCAGGTCATCGCCAAGGCTGGGCGCACCGGTCAGGTCAACCAGCCGCAGCTTCACTTCGAGCTGCGCAAGGGCTCGCGTCCGGTCGATCCGACCAAGTTCATGACGCACTCCACGGCGAACGCCGACTAGGCTCCATAAGTCAACCTCATGCTGAGGAGCGCCCGAAGGGCGCGTCTCGAAGCATGACCAAGGAGTCGTTCATCCTTCGAGACGGCCGCGTTCCGCGGCCTCCTCAGGATGAGGGTTGGTTTTCGCCCTCGAGCCGCACGCCGAGGCGCCCGGCAACATCCTGAATGTATTGAAACGCGACGCGGCCCGATCGTGCGCCGCGCCCGATCGCCCAGGCGAGCGCCTCGCGGGTCAGCGCTTCGTCTTCGATGGGTAGGCGATAATGCGCGGCATAGCCCCGCACCATGTCGAGATACTCATCCTGGCTGCAATTGTGGAAGCCGATCCACAGTCCGAAGCGGTCCGAGAGCGACACGGTCTCGTCGACGCCCTCCGACGGGTTGATGGCGGTCGAGCGCTCATTCTCCAGCATCTCGCGCGGCATCAGATGCCGTCGGTTCGAGGTCGCGTAGAAGATCACGTGCTCGGGGCGTCCTTCGACGCCGCCTTCGAGCACCGCCTTCAGCGACTTGTAGGACGTGTCGCGCGCTTCGAAGGACAGGTCGTCGCAAAACAGGATGAAGCGTTTGCCTCTGGTATCGCGGAGATGCGTGAGGCAACGCGGCAGCGTGCCGATATCCTCGCGGTGGATCTCGACAAGCTTGAGGCTCCCCGCCGGCGCCGATCCCTCGCGGCTTACCGCCGCATGCACCGCCTTGACCAGCGAGCTCTTGCCGGTGCCGCGCGCCCCCCACAGAAGCGCATTGTTGGCGGGAAGGCCTTGCGCGAAGCGGACGGTATTGTCGAACAGCACGTCGCGCATGCGGTCGATGCCCTTGAGCAGCGACAGCGGCACGCGATTGACCGCGGCGACCGGCAAAAAGGCCTCGGGCTCTGCCTGCCAGATAAAGGCCTCGGCCCGGTCGAAATCGGGCTTCCGCGGGGAGGGGGGCGCAAGCCGCTCCAAGGCCCTGGCAATCCGCTCGGCAAGGCCCGAAATTGGTTCCTGGAAGTTCATGGCCCCTTGGTTTAAGGCTCTCCGCGGCCCGTTGCAAAGCCGAGGCGGGCCGCTATAGTCGCGGCACTTTCGTCACGCCAATCCGCTCATATGGACTAGGGCCTTGAAGCGCGATAGAGGCGGCCAGCATTAAGCCAAGCCTAGGGTAGGAAGCAATGATCGACGCCGTATACGCTCAAGCCGCTCCAAGCGCGTTCGACGCGCTGAATAGCTTGATCGTCCCGACCGTGCTAATCATCGGCATCATGTATTTCCTGATGATCCGGCCGCAGCAGAGGCGGTTGAAAGAGCATCAGGCGATGATCGCCGCCATCAGGCGCGGCGACACCGTGGTCACCTCCGGAGGCATCATCGGCAAGGTGACCAAGGCCGATGACAACGAATTGCAGGTCGAGATCGCCGACGGCGTCCGCATCAAGCTCGTGCGCGGGACGGTCTCCGAGGTTCGCACCAAGGGCGAAGCGCAGGCGGCCCCCAAGTCGAAGGCGGCGACGGAAGGTGACAAGTAAGTTTCGCTCGGGTCTAAGCGCTTAAGCCCCCGCAAGCTATAATCTGGAGTCGATAAGCGGCAATGCTGCATTTTCCCCAATGGAAGCTGATTGTGGTGTTCGGCGTCGTTCTCGCCGGCCTGATCTTTGCGCTTCCCAATGTCTTCCCGCGCGCAACCATGGAGACCATGCCCGGCTGGCTTCCGCACAAGCAGGTTAGTCTCGGCCTCGATCTGCAAGGCGGCGCCCATCTCCTCTATCAGCTCGACGAGAACGAGATGATCGAGGACTGGCTCAACAAGCTGCGCGACGACGTGCGCGAGACGCTGCGCAAGGATCGTGTCCCCTACACCGATCTCACCCAGAACCTTGCCACGCGCACCGTGTCGGTGAAGATCCGCGAGGCCGCCGACTTCGAAAAGGCTTACGAGGACTTGCGCAAGCTGTCCGTGCCGGTGAGCAACACCTTTGGCCTGACCGGGGCCCAGACACTTGAGGTGAGCCGCAGCGGCGATAACGGCGTGTTGCTCAAGGCCACCGATGCCGGGCTCACCCAGCGCATGGACTCGGCCATCCAGGCGTCGATCGAGACCATCCGCCGCCGCGTCGACGCCTTCGGCACGACCGAGCCGAGCATCCAGCGCCAGGGCCGCAACCGCGTGCTCGTTCAGGTTCCCGGCATCAGCGACGTGGAGCGCCTGAAGAAGCTGATCGGCGAGACCGGCAAGCTCGAATTCCGGATGGTCGATCCGGGCGCCGATGCGCAGCAGGTGGTGGCGAGCAAGCAGGTCCCCATCGACGACGATCTGCTCTTTTCGAAGGACGACCCGCCGCACCCTTACGTGATCAAGAAGCAAGTTCTGGTGAGCGGCGAGAACCTGGTCGACGCCCAGCCTGGCTTCGATCAGCGCACCAACGAGCCGATCGTGACCTTCCGCTTCGACGCCACCGGCGCCAAGCGGTTCGCCAGAGCCACGCAGGAGAACGTAGGCCTGCCCTTCGCCATCATCCTTGATGGCAAGGTGGTTTCAGCGCCGGTCATCCGCGAGCCGATCCTCGGCGGTTCGGGTCAGATCAGCGGCAACTTCACCGTGGCCGAGGCAAGCGACCTTGCCGTGACCCTCAGGTCTGGCGCGCTGCCGGCCAAGCTCACCGTGATCGAGGAGCGTACCGTCGGCGCGAGCCTCGGCGCCGATTCGATCGCGCAGGGCAAGCAGGCGACGCTGCTCGGGCTTCTCCTGGTGGTGATCTTCATGTTCGTGGCCTACGGGCTTTTCGGCGTGTTCGCCAATATCGCCCTTATCGTCAACATCGCCATCATCTTCGGCGTACTGTCGTTGATCGGCTCGACCCTGACCCTTCCCGGCATCGCCGGTATCGTGCTCACCATCGGCATCGCGGTCGACGCCAACGTGCTCATCAACGAGCGCATCCGCGAGGAGGTACACTCCGGCAAGTCGCCGGTTGCCGCCATTGAAGCCGGATACAGCCGAGCGATGACCACCATCATCGACTCGAACATGACCACGCTCATCTCGACCCTCGTGTTGTTCTGGCTCGGGTCGGGGGCCGTGCGCGGTTTCGCCGTGACGCTGACCATCGGCATTCTCGCCTCGATGTTCACCGCCGTCACCGTTACGCGGCTGATGGTGTCCTACTGGCTGCGCTGGGCGCGGCCGGCCGCGCTCCCGATCTAGGAAAGTCCGAAGATGTTCACAGGCATTCATTTCATCCCCCCGGACACCAAGATCGGCTTTGTCCGACTGCGCACCATCACCTGGGTGATCTCGGCCCTGTTGACCGTGGTGCCATTGCTGCTGGTGTGGAAGGTCGGGCTCAATTTCGGCATCGACTTCCAGGGCGGGACGCTCATCGAAATTCAGACCAAGGAGAGCGTCGCCGATCTCGGCGATATCCGCGCCAAGGTGCACGGGCTCAATTTCGGCGAGGTGCAGGTTCAGGAGTTTGGCGCGCCGAACGCCGTGCTGATCCGCATCGCCGCCCAGCCCACCGAGAAGGAGCAGCAGGATTCCATCTCCAAGGTGAAGCAGGTGCTTGGCGACCAGGTCGACTATCGCCGCATCGAGGTGGTGGGACCGACGGTCTCGAGCGAGCTGATCGCCGGCGGCACGGTCGCCGTCGTCATCGCCATGATCGGCATCCTGCTCTACATCTGGTTCCGTTTCGAATGGCAGTTCGCCGTCGCCGCCATCGCCTCGCTGGTGCACGACGTGACCGGCACGATCGGACTTTATTCGTTGCTCCAGCTTGAATTCAATCTGTCGAGCATCGCCGCCATCCTCACCATCATCGGCTATTCGCTCAACGACAAGGTCGTGATCTTCGACCGGATTCGCGAGAATTTGCGCAAATACCGCAAGATGCCGCTCACCGAGCTCCTCGACCTGTCGGTCAACGAGACGCTGTCGCGAACCGTGCTCACCCACGTCACCACCTTCCTTGCCATGATGCCGTTCGTGCTGGTCGGCGGCGAGGCGATCTTCGGCTTCGCGCTTGCCATGTGCTGGGGCATCGTCATCGGCGCCTATTCGTCGATCTATGTCGCCGCGCCGCTGCAACTGATCCTCGGCGTCAAGCGCGACGGCGGCATGACCGCAGCGCCGACCAAGACGAAGGCCGAAGCCCGGGCGCGCGCCTGAACGAGACGCGCCGGAGCCTTCAGAGGAAGGCCTTGGAGGAACGCGAAAGAGAGAATGCGGTCAGGGCCGTCGCGCGCGATGGAGATCCCGACCGCTATGCGAGCGCCCTGTTCGCGCCGCGGCCAGTGCGCGAGCCGCTCTTTGCCCTTTATGCCTTCAATGTCGAGCTTGCCCGCGCCGCCGAGCAGGTGAGCGAGCCGCAGCTTGGCGAAATTCGCCTGCAATGGTGGCGGGACACGCTCGATCGCGCCGCTGCCGGCGAAGCCACCGGCCACCCTGTTGCCGACGCTGTCGGCGGTGCCGTGCGGCGCTACGCGTTGTCTCGCGACAGCCTCGCAGGCCTGATCGACGCGCGGAGCTTCGACGTGGCGGTGAAGATCATGCCCGACACCTCAGCGCTCGACGACTATCTCGGCAAGACCGCCGGCGCACTGTTCCGGTTGGCGGCGGAGGTGACGGCGCCGCACAGGACCGCCGAGATCGAGCCTGCGGTGAGGGCTTCCGGCATCGCCTACGGCCTCACCGGCCTGATGCGGGCGCTTCCGGTCCACGCATCGCGGGGACGCGTCGATCTGCCGGCCGAGACCTTGCTCCGCCACGGAACCTCGCCAGAGCAGGTCCTCGCCGGACAGGCGAGCACGGGGCTCGCCGAGGTGCTGGCGGAGTTTCGCGAAACGGCGCGGGTGGCGTTGAAATCGGCGAAGGCCCATGTGGCGGCGCTACCGCGCGAGGCGCGAAAGGCCTTCCTGCCGCTCGCGCTGGTCGACCCCTATCTCACGGCCTTGCAGAAGGTTGACCCGCTGCGCCAGGTCGCCGAAATCAATCCGCTCTACCGGCTCTGGCGGCTTGCCACCTGCCGGTTCCCCCCGGCGTAACAAAAGGACCATCCATGACAGAGGCAACACGACGCTGGTCCTGGCGAAGCTGGCTTCCGGACATAAGCGCGGCTGTCTCGCGCTTCCCCCTCGGCGTGCTGCTTGCCGGCTTCCTGACGATCTACAAGCTGTGGGCAGGCAATCATATTGAGCCCGAAGACGACAAGATCCTCGGAACGCTTGCCGCGTCATTTCTTTGGGTGGTCGCGGTCGATCTGTTCGTGGAGTCCCAAGGCCGATCGCAGAGAGCGCGAGGAATTGCCTGGATCGCCGGAATCGCCGTCATCGCGCTGCTGTTCCACTTCAAATGGGAGGCATGGCTTTTCCCGCCGCTTCTCTTTGGCTCCCTGCTGTTTGCCGTCGGCCTGGCGGGGCAACTCCGGAGCGGAGAGCGCAACGCCGCCTTCTGGCTGTTCAACCATCGGCTCTGGCTCGCCGCCGCGCTTGGGCTGATCGGCGCCGTCCTGTTCGGCGGCGGCCTCTCCATCATCCTCGAAACCTTGAACTTCCTGTTTGGGCTCGAGCTTCCGCAGATATGGCACGAGCGCATCTGGACCATTGCGCTCGGCTTCCTGGCGCCGGTGAGCTGGCTCGCGCTCGCCCCGCAGAACTTCACCGACCGGGTCAGCGGCGAGGAGACCGAGTTCACCACCCGCGCCGTCGCCACCATCGTCAAGTTCGTGCTGGTGCCGCTTCTCCTTGTCTACACCGCCATCCTCTATGCCTATGCCGTCAAGATCGGACTCGCCGGGACGCTGCCCAAGGGAACGCTTGGCAGTCTCGTCGTCGGCTATTTGCTCGCGGGCGCTGCAACCCTGCTGCTGGCCTATCCCATCCGCGACAGCGGCGGCGTCCTGGTGCGGATGTTCTGGCGCTCTTGGGTCTGGCTCACGGTCCTGCCGGTTCTGCTCCTGTTTCTCGCGGTCTATACCCGCATCGCCGCCTACGGCCTCACCGAGCCGCGTTACGCGGTCGTGCTCATCGGCGTTTGGGCGCTGATCCTTGCCGTATGGCGCATGGTGAGGCGAGGCGAAAACTTCGATCTCCGTGTGATTCCGGGATTGCTTGCGATCTTGCTGCTTGCGGCCTCGTTCGGGCCTTGGGGCATCATTGGCGCATCGGTGCGGAGCCAGACGGCTGAGCTCGCCGGTATCTTGCGCGAGAAGGGGATGCTCGCCGACGGCAAGTTCGTGCGTCCTGCCAAGGGGAGCGACTCTCCGCTCGGCAGGAGTGCGGCCCGGGTGCGCCAGATCGAATACTACCTGAACACCCGGCACGCGCTCCGCAGCCTCGCACCCTGGTTCGAGGGCCAGCAGCAAGATCCGTTCGCCGAAGGCAAATCGCCGGAAGTGACTGTCCGCGAGCTTCTCGAAGCGCTGGCGCTTCCGCCCGACCTGTCGCGGTCCGCCGGCTCGACCTTCACGTATTATGCGGATGCACCTCAAGCCATATCGCTTGCCTCCAGCAGCCAGGTGATCGGGCCGGTCGTGTTCGAGAGCCATGGCCCGATCCAAGGCGCAATCCCGCCGCAAACTGTAAGGGTCGATGGCCTCGGCACGGTGAGGCTTGAGGTTGCCGGAAACAGCCTCACCGCAAGCATCGAGAACGGTCCAGAGTTGCGCTTCGACCTCACCGAGGCGGCCAACAGGCTTGCCGGGGTCGTGGTCACCGAGCGCCGCCCCCTGCCAATCGAGGCGGCAAACGGGGCGCTGTCGGGTACGGTCCTGATCGAAAATCTCAACGGCACCTTTGACGGCGCCGATTTGGGCCTTTCGCTGTTGCGCTTCTGGCTCGTGCTCAAGCACGACAAGTAGCGGCGGTGGGAAAGCAGCTAGGCCCCCGCTTGACCGACTTGGCGCTTGAGTGTCACTGGCACAGGTCCATAAGTCGCAGCGCCCGCGCTGGAGTCGCCATGTGGTCTCGCCTGCTCGCCTGCACCCTGCTTCTGCTGCCCGCGCAGGCGCTCGCCGGCGCCAAGGAGAAGGTCGCGGCGCTCGCTCCAGTCGGGGCTCGTGCTGGTGATCGACGCCGACGGCAAAGAGCTGATCGCCCAGAACGCGGATAAGCCTTTCGTTCCTGCCTCCGTCACCAAGATCGTGACGGCCTGGCTGGCGATGGAAGTCTTGGGCGGCAACTACCGCTTCGAGACCAAGTTCTACCTGGACGACAAACGGGTGCTGTATGTGCGCGGCGGCGGCGATCCCTTCCTGATCTCCGAGGAGCTGGCGCCGCTCGCGAAGGAGCTGGTCGCCGCCATCGGCAAGGAGCCGCTCGCCGGCATCGTGCTCGATGCGAGCTACTACCCCTCCGACCTCCGCATCCCGGGCATCGAAAACACCACCGAGTCCTATGACGCGCTGAACTCGGCGCTGGCGGTGAACTTCAACACGATCGCCGCCGTGCGCAAGGGCAAGACGGTCCGCTCCGCCGAGGAACAGACACCGATCACACCGCTGGCGATCAGTGAGTTCCGGGCGCGGGGTCCCCAGGGCCGCGGCCGCATCAGCCTGAGCAAGAACCCGGCGGTGAGCCTGCAATATGCCGGCGAGCTGATCGCCGCGTTCATCGAGAAGGCGGGCGGCAGCGTGAAGGGCAAGATCACCACCGGATCCGTGCCAGAGGGGCTGAAGCCGGTCTACGTTCACAAGTCGCGTCCTCTTTCGGAGATCCTCGTCCAGCTGCTCATCGCCTCGAACAACTACATCGCCAACCAGGTCTTCCTGGAGATCGGCGGCACCCTCGGCGGGTCCGTCAGCCTCGAGAAGTCGCTGAAGGTGGCGAACACGATGCTCGCCGCGAACGGCCTCGCCGATGACATCCATATCGAGGAGGGGTCGGGCATCAGCCGCGGCAACCGCTTCACGGCCCGCGGCCTCGCCAAGGTGCTCGACCTTTTCGCGCCACACGCCGAGCTGCTTCACGGCCACGACGGCGGCTTGAACAAGACGGGCACCATGTCCGGCGTCAGCACGCTCGCGGGCTACGCCGACACCTCGAAGCACGGCCGCGTGCGCTTCGTGATCTCGCTCAAGAGCGGCGGCCCAATGCGCTTCCAACTGCTCAAGGCCATCGAGGCCGGGCTGTAGCCGGCGTTCGCCCGCGGAGTCGATAGTCCTCACGCGCTCGAAAAGTCTGCGGTGCTCGTCGGGAGGCCAAAAGCAGACATCGCATCACGTTCGCGTCATGTCCGTTGTTCCCCGCCAAGCGGACATGCATCAGCGCGGCTTTGCACGTCCGCTTAGTGCCAATGGCGGACCGTAGTGGCAGTTTCGCCGATCGAACCGGATTCATCAACGTATTGTGGCAAATCCCACAGCGCCAATTTAGGCGGCAAAGGAAAATCGTCCCGTACTTCAGTTTTCTCCAACGGCCAGTCTCGGGAGCTCCCATGGCGCAGGCGCACACCGCAAGGCCTCAACACTACTCCCTCAAGGGCATAGCAATATTCGCAGGCCTCTCAGCGAATGCTCTGGCGCGCATCCGTCTGCGCTGTTCCTGGCGGCGTTATGAGCAGGGAGAGCCGATTGTTAACTATCTCGATCCCTCCGACGAGGTGTTTTTCATCACCGCAGGGGAAGCCCACGTCACGATCTACTCACACGCGGGCAAAGTCGTGAGTTTTGGCGAACTGGGTTCGGGTGAAGTGTTCGGCGAGTATGCGGCTATCGATCATGGCCCCCGGTCCGCCAGCGTGGAGGCGAGAACGAGTTGCCTTGTCGCCTCGATGCCCGCTGACGTCTTCCGAACACTTCTGGAGACCCAGCCGAGGGTGACCCTAGCGGTGCTAACGCAGCTCGTGAAAAGAACTCGCACGGTTACGAGGCGTGTCTATGAGTTCAGCACACTCCACGTCGACAACCGTATCCAAGCCGAGGTGTTGCGACTAGCAACCTTGGCCTGTCGCAATGGCAAGGAGGCGCGCATCGTTCCACCACCCACGCATGTTGAAATCGCCAGCCGCGTAAGCACCCACAGGGAGGCCGTGACCCGTGAGCTCACTCGCTTAACTCGAATCGGTATCGTCAAGCGCAGCGGCGATGCATTGCTGGTCAGCGACGTTGAGCGCCTGACGCAAATGGTACAGGACGCAACCGGCGAGTAGAGCTTTGGCCTCGGTATTTGCCCTGTGCCAGCCAATCGTCTGATCAAGCCGCTGATTTTGTTGCCTTAAATGTTCCGAACGGTGGCAATTGCCACAGCGGGAATTTGCGCGAGAAGCTAGAATCTCTACCATGCTCAAGATGATCTTGAGCGGTCACTCGATAGGAGATTCCACGATGTTCCCGCTCTCTCGCAACTTCCTGAAGTTCGCAGCGGCTGGCGCACTCTTAGCCTTCACCGTTTCAGGTACCCCGGCCCGGGCGGATGAGATGGCCCAGAATTTGGGCCCGGTTGGTCCTCACGAACCCATGATCACCACGATTGGCAGCAAGCGCGTCATAGCCTTCTACGTTCCTGGCAATGGTGGCTGCAATGTCCAGGCGGTGATCTGGAATAGTGAGGAAACGGACGGCAACACAGCGGCTGGCATACGGGTCAGCCTGAACCCAGGCCAAACCGCGTCCATCGACAGCACCGAGAGCAAGTCGCTCACCCTAAAGTGCGGTGACGAAGCTGAGACCCTTGCGATGGTCGACAACACCACGCGATTTGCCTCTAATCTCACGAAGTAGACCTCATCAAATACCGAATATGATTGAAGAGGCCTCAATGCCACGATCTCATGGAAACGCGCCCCTCAGGCGGACATTGAGGGGCGCACCTCTTCCCGATCTACGGGCAACGCTGTCGTTATGGGGGCCAGATAAGCGTCCGCCTTTGGGTCAATTGCAGAGCTATTGACCAGCACTTGGCTCTCCGCTCTCGCCTGCGAAAGCAGACGGAGCCCCCTTCCGCATCGCGGCGAGATGGCGCTATTGGGGTGATTGCATCTAGACGCGCCCAAGAGCGTGCGATTACTCCGCGGCGATCGACGCGGTACCTGCAAGCCAACGTTCGAGATCGGCAAGCGCGCGGGTGGCAAGCGCGTGCTTCCGCGCCAGGGTCTTGCTGCCGCGCTCGCTCTTGACCCTTGGCGGCGGGGCGGCGAGGGGAGGGAACAGCCCGAAATTGACGTTCATCGGCTGAAAGCTGCGCGAGCCTCCGTCGCCGCCGCTGCTCAGATGACCGCCGGTGATGTGATTGAGCATGGCGCCAAGCGCCGTGGTCAGTGGCGGCGGCGTGATGGCAGTGCCGAGGCGCTCGGCCGCGGCGAAGCGGCCGGCAAGCAGCCCAATGCCGGCGGATTCCACATAGCCCTCGACGCCGGTGATCTGTCCGGCGAAGCGGAGCCGCGGATCGGCCTTGAGGCGAAGCGTTCCGTCGAGCAGCACCGGGCTGTTGAGGAAGGTGTTGCGATGGAGCCCGCCGAGCCGCGCGAACTCGGCCTGCTCGAGTCCGGGAATGGTGCGGAAGATGCGCACCTGCTCGGCGTGTTTCAGCTTGGTCTGAAATCCGACCATGTTCCACAACGTGCCGAGCGCATTGTCCTGCCGGAGCTGCACCACGGCGTAAGGCCGCTCGGGGCGATGCGGGTTGGTGAGGCCGACCGGCTTCATCGGACCGTGCGCCAGCGTCTCGCGGCCGCGCTCGGCCATCACCTCGATGGGCAGGCAGCCTTCGAAATAGGGCGTCGAGGATTCCCAATCCTTGAACGCGGTTTTCTCGCCGGCGATCAGCGCGTCGATGAAGGCGTCGTACTGCGCCTTGTCGAGCGGGCAGTTGATGTAGTCGGCGGTGCCGCCGCCGGGACCTTCCTTGTCGTAGCGCGATTGCAGCCAGCACACGCTCATGTCGATGCTGTCGCGGTGCACGATCGGCGCGATGGCGTCGAAGAAGGCGAGCTCGGCTTCTCCGGTGAGCGATTGCACGGCCTTGGCGAGCGAGGGCGAGGTGAGGGGGCCCGTCGCCACGATGACGCTGTCCCAGGCGGCAGGCGGAAGTCCGTCGATCTCCTCGCGGACGATGGTGATCAGCGGCGAGGCCTCGAGGCGTTGCGTCACCTCGTTGGCAAAGCCCTCGCGATCGACGGCGAGCGCGCCACCGGCGGGAAGCTTGTGGCGGTCTGCCGCGGCGAGAATGAGCGAGCCTGCGCGGCGCATCTCCTCATGCAGGAGGCCAACGGCGTTGCTCGCCCAATCGTCCGACCGGAACGAGTTGGAGCAGACAAGCTCGGCGAGCGCATCGGTCTGGTGCGCCTCCGTCTTCCGCACCGGGCGCATCTCATGCAGCACCGCCGGCACGCCGGCGCACGCGAGCTGCCAGGCTGCCTCGCTTCCGGCAAGGCCGCCGCCGATGACATGCACCTCTCTCGCCATGACCCGCTAGCTAACTCCCAAGCGCGCACAATTCAATTCCGCGCCTATTGGGCGGATTTCCGCGGAATTCCGCGCCTTTGAGCGCCACCTTACTGTTGCTCGAATACGACAGCACTGGGAAAACTGCCCAAGAAACATGCCGCGCCGGGGACTTTCCAGGTTGGCCGATGTTATAGATCGAGGTCCAGAGGGAGTCGAATTTCGGCTGATTTTTCAATGCGACAGGTGCGCAATCTTGTGAGCCTGCTTCTCGCGGCCGTTAGCCTCGCGGGCTGCACCTATGATCGCGGCGAAGGCCCCCCTGGAGTTCACTTTGCCGAGTTCAGAGTAGCCCCGCCGGACAAGAATTCGGTCGAGGTCTGCCACGCCTACACCTGCGCCGAGAAGACGACTTTCTACTTCCGCACCAAGGACATCAAGGAAATCGCGGCGGTGATGAGCAAGACCAAGAAGGGCGATACGCCCTTCCAGGAGCGGCGCGCCATCGCCTATGCCATCGCCCTGATCGAGAAGAAGGTCGGCGCCAAGCTTGGCATCAAGGACAGGGCCGGCATGGAATTCGGCGGCACCGGCGATCCGACCCAGCAGGATTGCGTCGACGAGGCGACCAACACCACGAGCTACCTGCTCGTCCTCCAGTCGAATGGGCTCCTGAAATACCATACGGTTACCGTCCCCATGACCAAGGGGGACCTGTTGAAGGCGACGCTACAGGGTGATCCGGTGAAGTACTGGCCGCATTGGACCGCGGTGATCCAGGAAAAGAAAACCGGCCAGAGGTTTGCCGTCAATTCCTGGATTTACCCCCAGGGCGAGAACCCTGCGGTGGTCGAGGTCGAAAAATGGTACATCAAGGACATCAATAACCTCCCGAAAGCCACCAATTAGCCGCCCAATTGGCGGGCACGCCTGTTGTCGATTTGGGCAAAATTGTGAAATCGGTGTTCTAATTTGGCACCGCTTCGACTATGATTTATGCGGAAGCCGAATCGGCTGGCGTAAAAATAGGCTTCCGCTCCATAGAGCCGGTGGACCGCCGGCAGCGCGGACATCCACCCGCTCTCCAACCAGAAAAGGGGGGTGAGATGTCCTTGAATACAGCCTTAGCTATCAGCCTTGGCGTACTGGGTGCCGTCGCGACCTGGCTCTTCCTTGGGCCGCTCGGCGGCATGCTTGCAATCTGGGCGGCCTTCATCGCCTGGGGTTGCTACTATCATTCCGGTGGTAAGGAAGCCGGCCTGCAATCTACGATCCTGGGCACGGCAGCCGGCGCGGTTATCGCCGGTATCACGCTCGCGGTCGCAAGCGCCAGCTTCGGCGCCAGCCTGCCCGCGAATATGTGGGTGGCGCTTTGCGTCGGTCTCGGCGTGGCAGCCATGGTGTTGCTCGCCAACGTGCCGCTCTTCGCCAATATCCCGGCTCAGGTCTACGGCTTTGCCGCCACCGTCGCCATGGCGCTTTTGCCTGCGACTCCTGGCAGCGTGACCGAAGCCTCGATGGCCAATCCCGTTGTCACCATCATCCTCTCGATGATCGTCGGCGCCATCTTCGGCTATGTGTCGGAGAAAGTTGCCGGCATGCTCATGGGGGCTGGCGACCATCGGGCGGCGGCGAAGGCCTAGCATCGCGCCAAGAGCGTAAACGCTCGCGCGCAGACGTGCTCGCGAGCGGGCCGCTTGCAACGGCCCGCCCGCGCTTGCTTTGCGAATAACGGCGTGACGTGAAGAAGCGTCACGCCGTTTCTGTTAGTCTGGTCGTGGAATCACAATGCGAAGGAGCGATTTGCATGAATGGACCGTACAATTACGGCGCGGAAGGCGTGAAATATGGCGTGAGCTTCGGTACCGCGCTCGCCATCGCCATCTCCTATACGAACAACCACTCGATCCTGTGGGCCATTATCCACGGGATCTTCAGCTGGCTCTATGTGATCTACTTCGCCCTGTTCAAATAGGCCTGCCGAACTCTCGAGAAAGCCGCCACGCGCGGCTTTCTTCGCCTCTAACGGCCAACGATGATCAGCGTCATCTCCCAGCTGTTGTGCAGTGCCGCGACAAGCAGAATGACGCTGGCGAAGCCGCCAATCTCAGGCGCGTACTCCGGGGCGATCGCCCACGCCACGCCGGTCACCAGAAACCCGGCATAAGCCGCCATCGGCAGCACCCCGAACCACAGTGTGTCGCGCTCCTCATCCTTGATCCGCTTGGATGCAAGGAGGGCCAGATTGACCAGATAGGCCAACCCGGCGCAGCCAATGACACCGAGCGCAACGGCGCGGGCAATGTTTGATAGCGGCGCGAGCATGGCAAGAGCGCCGACCAGCAGCGCGGCAAAATGGATGAGGGTAGGGGTTACGCCAATACGGGCGCGATGTTCGTCGCCGGCCTTAGCGTTATCGGCTCCGAGGCTGACCACAACGAAAATGAGGCCGATCAACGTCCCTGCGGTTGCGCCGATAAGCGTATAGAAATCGCTCCACTCCGCCATGACGTCGTTCAAAGCCCACCTCCAATCCTCGACGCGACCATGACAGCGTGAGCCGTTAATTTGTGCAAGCGATCGTCGTTCATCTTGTCGTTCTTAACCTCCGCAACAGTCCATTGTGGTTACTGATGCGCGCCTGAGTCATGTTGGCAACAGACCGTTTGCCACGGCAACAAACGTTTATCCGCATGCCCTTGCGTATGGCGAGATGCTGGAGCAAGGTCGAGCGGCTTCAACCCATAAGTCAGTAGCGGGGCGCGTCCATGTCCGCAGTCGTCGTTGGTTGGACTGGCAGGTGCCCCGATCCCAAGGATCGCGCGAGACTGATCGCGCATCTTGAGCGGCTGGCCGAAGTCAGCGACAGCTATTTGCGCAACAGGTTGCCTGAGCGCGTCATCGCCTCGAGCCGAAAGAGCGATTTGCGCGAGAAGCGGCAGCAGGCCCGCGCCAATATCGAATTCGTCAACGGGCCGATTGCAGGCCAGGTCGTGATCTCGAGCGGCGTCGTTCCCGATCACAACACCTTCCTTGCCGCCGCGCGCGATGCCGGTCTGCCGACCGTCGATCATCCCGAACTCGATCGGGGCTCGATCACCTGGCTGCAAGGTGCGCGGCTGAGCGGCATCGATTTCCGTCTCTACGATCCGAGCCAGCTTCACTCCGGCGCCGACCGGCTGAGCTTCGTCTTTCTCGAGACCAAGGCCGCTCCTTTCCTCGACGGCAGGCTCGTTCAGGTCGACCGCGGCAAGGACCATGATGCCGAGATCATCCGCGAGGCGGCTTTCTATCTTGGCGGCCCCAAGGTCCGCCCGCACGCTTATCTCGAGGACTGGATCGACCTGCTGTTCTCTTGGGTGAAATATTTCTTCGTCGGCGACCTTTGGTGGCGCCGCTTCGAGGACATGCAGGGTTATGAGGATTATCGCCAGGTGTTCTCCGATGTGCAGAACACCATGGGGACCGAGCGCGCCGAGCAGGCGACGTTCGATGCGATCCTCGCCACCTTCACCCAGCATGCCGAGCATTGGACCGGCAAGGTTGCCGCGTCAGGCAGGTGATCGGCCAACCTTAGCCTTTAGCCGCTATTGCGGAATGACCCAGTTCGAGCCGTCGGCCTGGGCGACTTGGGTCCGGCAGAGCGTCACGTCCTGGCTCTGCGTCTGCCCGTTCTTGCTGACGTTCTGGGTCACCTCGCGGCAGGTGGTGCCGTCGGGCTTCTGATAGGGCTCGGATTTGGGCACGACCCATCCCGACGCCGTGACCGTGCTGGTCTGCGGGTCGGTCCGCTTCCACTGCACCTTCTTCGGCGGCGCGCTTTTCACCACCGGCTGCTCCGCCGCGAGTTCGCTCGCGAGCGCAAGCTGGCGCCGCTCTTCGTCGTCGAGAGACTTGCCGATGGCGCTGCCGACGAGGCCGCCGGCCACGGCGCCGATCACTGCTCCGCCGACCGGATTGAGACCGGCGTTCCTCGCGATCAACCCGCCGGTCACGCCGCCGGCGACGGCGCCGATCCCGGCGCCTGCACTCTGGCGCGAACCCGGCGCGCCGCAGCTTGCGAGCACGGTGCTCGTTCCGGCGACGAGCACCAGGGCCAAAATCCAGGTTCGCGATGCCGTCATGGCCATACCCCCCACGCTATGGCGGAGACTCACTGGAATATGCCGCGGCGGTTCCGCCGCGCTTCATCGGCTGCCTGCCGGTATTGTGGCGTGGCATCATCATCGGGACGGGCAGCGCCGTTGGTCAGGGCCGCAAGCCCGAGGTCGACATTCTTCACGAAGCAGACGTAACGTGCATCGATCGGCTCGCAGCGGATCTGCGAGCCCTGCTCCTCGATGAATTTTGCAAGCTGATCGCGGTAGGGCGAGCCGAGCCCCTTGATGCCGGCGAGCTCGATGGTCTCGCCCCGGATCTGAAGCGTCGCCGTGTCAATGACCTGCTCCACGGTGCCGCTTAGCACCTTGGGCTGCGACTCTGGCGGTGGCAGCGGCATCTGATCGGGCGCGGCCGCTGCCTCGACGTCCGGCGGGGGTGTCGGTTCGCCGATGTCGATTTCAGGCATTGGAGCCGAGGCTGGTTTTGGCGCAACCGCTGCCATGGTCACCTGTCCCTCGCTCGCGGCGGGCGGGATGCTCGACACGGTCTCGGCATCCGCAGGCACTTGCTTCCCTGCCTGCGGCGCCTCATCCGACACCTGCCACGTCTTGATCTGATCGGAAATGTACCCGCCCACAACATTGGCGACGATGTCCGTGATGAGGACGCCGCCAATGCCAACGACCGAAACGATTCCGGCCCATCGCCAGCGTTGATCAGTGGACATGCAAAAGCGGTCGAGCGACCCCCCAGCCGATGACGAGACTTAGCGAAAGCCTAACATAAGATTGGGAGCCCTGAGAACATGGCGGGAATTTGGCTCGTGCCCCTCCGAGCGCTTCACGCTCCAAAAAGCTGGAAAACCGCCCTTGGCCGGATTGCCCGCGAGACAGGCACGCAAGCGTTCCCGGTGCTTCATGCCCTCGCCATCATTCCCGTGCAAAACCCGCATCGAAAGTCAGTCAAAGGAGGATCGGGATGGCCAAACTCACGCTCTATCATGCCTCGCCGTCGCGCTCGTCGATCGTGCGCTGGATGCTCGAAGAGACCGGCGAGCCTTACGATCTCCATTTGCTCAAGCTCGCCGAAGGCGAGCAGATGAAACCGGATTATCTCGCCGTCAATCCGATGGGGAAGGTGCCGGCGCTGAAGCACGGCGATACGGTCGTCACCGAGGCCGCCGCCATCTGCACCTATCTCGCCGACGAATTTCCGCATGCGCGTCTGAACGTTCCGATCGGCGACCCTCGCCGTGGCGTCTACCTCAAATGGCTGTTCTTCGGGCCGAGCTGCGTCGAGCCTGCGATTACCGACCGCGCCTTTCCGCGAGCGGAGCAGCCGCGCCGCGGCATGCTCGGCTATGGCGATTTCGACACGGTGATGGATGTGGTGGCGAAGGCCGTGGAGAAGGGGCCTTACCTCATGGGCGAGCAGTTCACCGCCGCCGACGTGGTGATCGGCTCCGGCTTGCGCTGGGGCATGATGTTCAATCTGCTGCCGAAGCGGGCTGAGTTCGTCGACTATGTTGAACGCCTCGAGAAGCGCCCGGCGCTGCAAAGGGCGACGGCGCTCGATCAACAACTTGCCGCTGCTTGAAAAGCGACACTTAAAATTGAATTGCTACCATCAGCGACATTCTCGCTTTGAGTCTGGGTGTTAGGATGACGCCGCGAAACCGGAATGGAGGAGCGGCAATGCCATCGGCTGATAAGGCTTTCCTAGTCGACTCGACGAAGTTGGAGCGCGGCGAAGTCTGGGGCGAGACTGACGAGGCGGTCCACTGGAAGGGTGCCTTCGCCGTCTATGGTGGGCATGGCGCGACGGCGTCTTCCGTCATCGTTTACGAGATCGAGCCAGGCAAGCGGCTCGGCTGGCACGCCGACGCGACGGAAGAGACGCAATACATCATCGCCGGCACCGGCAAGCTCTATCTCGAGGACGGGAGCACCTGGCCTGTCGCGCCGGGCAGCGTCTTCGTGCTGCCGAAGCCGATGCGCCATGATGTGGAGAACACCGGCAACGAGACGCTGCGCGCCGTCGCCTTCTTCGCCGCGGCGATGTTCACCCAGGACTTCGATCAGGTGATGATGCCGCCGAAGAGCCACATCCTCGGCACGCCCAATCGCGAGGGCTGATCGCGCACATCTCAAGCCCTCCGATCGGCGCCGGTGAGCCGCAAGAACAGCGCCGTGCCGAATCCCCAGAAACCGTTGATCATCATTGCGACCGGGAAGCGCGGCCAGAGCTCAGGGATCGGCTCGCCCTTGATCGGCGGCACCACGAAGAAAGCGACGAGCGGAAGCGCCACCGCGCCGACGACGATCCAGCCCGCCCAATAGGCGCGCCCGCGTAACGACGAGAGAAGCGGGGCGAGCACTGCGCCCCACACGCCGCCCCAGAAGGCCTTGGAGAGGACCGACGGCACGCCGAAAGGCGGAATGGGATCGAACGGCCACGCCGGGCGCTCGGGCGGAATGAGGCCGATCTGGTTGAACAAGAACCACAGGCTCTGATGAAAGATCAGCACGGCGAGAAAGCCGCCGGCGAAGCCCAGGATCGAAAGTCTTACCGTTTGTGGCATCAAGCCCTCCCTCATTCACGCCATGATGCAACGGCTGAATGAGGGCGCAAAGGCCGCCGCGGGTCAACTTTCAGTGCGCCTTCGTGAGTAGATCATGAGCAAGGACGGGAAAAAGGTCACAGCCGGCCTGACGCGGCGCCAGGCCTTGACCGGCGCGGCGGCGACGCTCGGGGTGGGACTGGCCGCTGGCGGAAGTGCGAGCGCGCGAGCCGGCGAGCCCGTCGCCGCGACACTCCCCGGCGCCAAGATGTGCATCCTCACGCCTGAGGCGGTGCAGGGCCCGTTCTATTTCGATCCTAAGCTCGTGCGCGCCGACATCACCGAAGGGCGCAAAGGCGCGCCGCTTGCGCTTGCCCTCCAGGTTGTTTCCGCCACCGACTGTGCGGCGATCAAAGGCGTTCGCGTCGACCTCTGGCACGCCGACGGTCTCGGCATGTATTCAGGTTATCGCGGCCAGGGCGATGACGGCGTCTCGACGCGCGGGCAAACCTTCTTGCGCGGCACGCAATTCACCGATGCCGGGGGTCAAGCGCGCTTCGCCACGATCTACCCGGGCTGGTATCCGGGGCGCGCGCCGCATATCCACTTCAAGGTTCTGCTCGACGCGAAGAGCCTCGTCACCGGCCAGCTCTATTTTCCCGACGATCTCAACACGCGCATCTACGCCGGCAACTCGCCCTATCGCGAGCGCAAGGCGAAGCGCGACATGCTCGCCAACACCGAGGACTTCATCTTCCAGGACCAAGGCGGTGCCGATACGCTGGTGAGCATCAAGGAGGAGGGCGGCGCCTATCGGGCCTCGCTCATCATCGGCGTTGCCGCAAAGGGCGACAAGCGTGCGGAAGGCACCCTGATGCTGAAGATCGTCTCCGGCGGACAGACCGGCGTCGACCGCGCCGCCCTCGACGTGGCCATCGAGAGGGGCATCGCCTATGGCGGCTGGTGCCCGAAAGGCGGTTTCGCCGAGGACATGCCGAACCCGCCCGGGCTTCTGGCGCGCTATCCTGGTTTGCGCGAGACGCCGGAAGCCGATCCGAGCCAACGCACCGAATGGAACGTCCGCGATGCCGACAGGCTGATGGTGCTGATCGACAGCGCCGGGCTATCGGTGTCGAAGGGAACCGGCCTCGCCATCGACACGGCCAAGAGACTCGGCAAGCCGAATATCGTCATCGACATGGACGCCGACGGCGCCGGCGTGCTCGCCATGGGCTTTATCGGCGAAGGGCAGGGGCCTAATGCCGTCTGCATCGCCGGCCCGCGCGAAAGCGAAGCGCCCGGCATCTACGCCAAGACGCGCGCCTTCCTCGGCGGCGTGCTCGGCGAGGGCTAAGCGCCACCGGCGCATGGCACTACCACCGCGCCAGCGGCAGCCCGAGATAGCGTGTGGTGCCTCTGCGGATGAGTTTCGTCGGTATCTTGCCGCGTAGGAAATAGTCCAGCTTGGCGAAGGGACCGACCTGATAGCGGAAGCGCGGACGGCGCGCTTCAAGCGCCTTGACGATCGTCGCCGCCACCTCCTTCGGATCGCGCGAGGTGTTGGCCTGATGCCGGTCGGCGGCGTGCTGCAACTTTTGCAGCCAGGGGAGATAGGCGCTGTGTGAGGGCTTCACCCAAATGGTGCTGTTCCAGATCTCGGTGCGATAGGGGCCGGGCTCGATGACCACGACGTCGATGCCGAACGGATCGACCTCGTAGGCGAGGGACTCCGCCCATCCTTCGAGCGCCCATTTGGAGGCGCAATACATCGAGTTTCCCGGCTGCCCGGCGAGTGCAGCCTGGCTCGAGACGAGAACGATGCGGCCATGTCCTTGCGCGCGGAACGTCGGCAGAAGCGCGCGTGTGAGCGCGAGCACGCCGAAGAAATTCGTCTCCATCACGCGCCTGATTTCCGCATCTGGCAGATCCTCGAGCACGCCTGCGACCGCGATACCGGCATTGTGCACCACCGCGTCGAGGGTGTTGACGGTCTCCGCCAGGACGGACTTGACCGCGGCCTCGATCGACGCGGGGTCGGTGACGTCGAGCCGCAGGAAGGTGACGCGCTCGGAGAGACCGGCGTCCTTAAGGGCGCGCTCGAGGGAGTCCTTGCGCTTGAGGTCGCGCATGGTGGCAAAGACGCGCCAGCCGCGGGCCGCCAGAAGTTCCGTGGTGAGGTGCCCGAAACCCGTAGATGTTCCGGTGATCAGGACAGTTGGCATCGATCCTCCTGTCGTTCGCGTGAAGCCAGTCCAAGTTCACTGCGACCGCATGGTAATTTAGAAGCGTTAAATCTGTTGCCCATTTGTTACAGACACCCTTCGCGCCGGCGCCATATCATGAGGCCGCTGCTTGTCGATTGGGACAAGCGTTTTGCCAGCGAGGCCGAGCGCGCGGTAGTGCGTGAGCGGGGTTGGGAGGGCGTCGCCTAGTTTGCGCCTCGACCGCGAAACGGAAGCTTTATTGCATTGGGCGTCGTCCGCGCCGGCCACCCCGCTGTGGTGCCTCTCTCCTGAGGAAGCGCGCAACCAATATCGCCGCATGCTGCTCAAAACCGAGATTGCGGCACCGGTCATCGGCGAGATGAGCGACCTCGCCGTGCCTGGCCCTGCTGGGCCGATGCGGTTGCGCCGATACGCCCCAGCGAAAGCCGGCAGCCCTGGCGGTGCCGCGATCCTGTTCATTCATGGTGGCGGCTGCGTTATCGGCGACATCGAGAGTCACGACGTGTTGTGCCGCACGCTGTGCCACGACACCGCGGCGACGGTGTTCTCGCTCGACTATCGCCTCGCGCCTGAGCACCAATTTCCCGCCGCGGTGGAGGATAGCGTCGCGGCGCTCGAATGGCTCTCGCGTGAGGCAACCGCGCTCGGTCTCGATCAGGAGCGCATCGCCATTGCCGGCGACAGCGCGGGCGGCGGCCTTGCTGCCGTCGCACTGCACGAGACCAAAACCAGGTTGGCAGCGCCGGTGCGGGCGCAGGTGCTGATCTACCCTGCGCTCGATCTCCGCGGCCGCCTCCCGTCCCGGAAGGACCACGCCGACCACTTCCTCCTCCCGCAGGATATGATCCAATGGTTCTTCGGCCATTATTTCGGGCTTGCCTGGCCGATCGCCGACCCGCGCGCCATTCCTGCCCTCTATGAGGATTATACCGGCCTGCCGCCGGCGCTGATCGTCACCGCCGGACACGATCCCTTGCGCGACGAGGGCGCGGAATATGCCGACACGCTCGCAGCCGCGGGCGTGCCAGTCGACTATGAATGCTGCGAAGGCACCATCCATGGCTTCATGAATATGGGCCGGGTCTTGCGCAAAGCGCATGGCCATACGCGCAGGCGCCTTGCTGCGTGGCTGCGGGCGAAATTGCACAGGTAAGCGCTAGCTCGGCACATCCGCGGCGTGCGGCACCACCACGGCGAACATGTCGCCGAGCGCCGACAGGCTGGCATCCTGAAGCTGTGCGGCGGAGACGTCCTTGCCGTTCGCCGGATTTGGGATCGACCGCGTCGCCGTGGCTCCCGCCACCACGGTGTTGGCGTAGCCGTGATTGAACGACGCCCGCGCGGTCGAGTTCACACACATATGCGTCATGAAGCCGGCATAGATCACGTTCTTTACCGCGAGCTTCTTCAGCTCCGCATCGAGCGCGGTCTTCTCGAACGCGCTTGGGTAATTCTTCACGATCACCCTCTCGCCTTCGATCGGGGCCACCGACTCGGCGATCTGGCCGATCGGCGCGCTGACGTCATAAGGCGTGCCGGGGCCCGCATCGTGCATGATGTGGATCACCGGGCGCCCGGCCTCGCGGAATCGCCTGAGCAGCTCCGCCGCCTCCTGCAAAGCAGGCTCGACGCCGACGAGTTGCATGATGCCTTCGCGATAGGTCTGCTGGCAGTCGATCAGCACGAGCGCGCTATCGGAGATCGGGGAGGGGTTGGGGGTCATCCCGGTCAGTTCGCGAAGCGTTGGGCTGGCCATGCCTTGTCTCCTCCATGTTGCTTGTTGGCGGCGGAGTGTAGCGGAACGAGGACGGCCCGGCTCTCCTCACAAGGTAGGAAGAGGCGAGGGTGCCTTGCACGCTCCGCTTGAGTGCCGCGCCTGCGGTCAGCGAGGTCTTCTGACCCTGGTGCCCGGGCGGGGCCGAGGCTGTATCGCCAATACGCAGGTAGCCTTCTGCGACTTGTGACCAATCCAGTTGGCGGTTCTCCCCCTCGCGTCGAAAGTGCCGCCCTGGATGGTCCCGTCGTCATTGACCTCGCCGAAATAGTCGCCGACAGCGCCATTGCTCCAGCGAACGGCAAAGCTGATCACCTTCCCCTTGATGGTGCCATTGATCGTGCCGTCTGTGCGTTTGTTGCCTTCGCCTACCAGCCAGTATTGCGCCGTGCCGCGAAGCATCGTGCCCTGCTGCCGGAACACGAAGCCGACAAATATCCATTGCTCTGCCGCACGCCCCATTGCAGACCGGGAGGCTGATTGCCGATGTTCCAACTCGTGCATTTGGCGGCGTGAGAGGCGGGGAGCGCGAACAGCGTGGCCACGAGCGAAATGCCCAGAGTGGCGGAAACGCGGCCGATGGAAGCCATGGAACGATTCTCCTGATCTGCGTCGCCTGGGTGGGAGTGGAGGCTCGTGGTTGACGCGGGGGGCTGGCGCCTCCGGTGGGATGTATGCGGTTGAGTATAGGGAACTGCACACTCCGGTGCCACCTGAGACCGGGGCCGGGCGGATGCCGCACGCCTATTTGAGCAGGGCCTCGCGCTCCTTGAGCAGGGCGTCCAATTTTGCTTGCTGACCGGCGATGCGGTCGGCATTGCGCTCTTCGTCGGCCGCGCCGGAATAGGCCGCGGCCTGCTCCACCAGCTGGCGGAGATTGTCTTCCACGACCTGGATGCGTTTTTCGATCTCTGCGAGCGCTGCTTGGTCGGCCATGGATGCCTCGAATTGATGCGGGAACGAGGAGCGCATACCACAATACTCCGGCGTGCGAAGCAAACATCAAATGCCTCGGCAAAAGCCGTGGCACCGGCGAGTACGCCCTCAACGAATTGCTTGTCATTCCGGCGAAAGCCGGTATCGAGCGCGCGGGAGCGCTAATGAAAAACTGGACCCCGGCTTTCGCCGGGGTGGCGCAGTTGGGAAGAGGGCGACAGAAACGTGCCGTCAGCGCTTAAGCTGGCGCGCGCCTAGACCGCGTCCTTGGCGGCCTTCACCGGGCGAACCTTGAGCTGCTTGCGGGCCGGCTTCGCCTTGAAGACGGTCGGCTCCTTGGTGAACGGGTTGATGCCCTGGCGCTCTTTGGTGGCCGGCTTCTTGACCACGATGAACTTGGCGAACCCGGGTAGCAGGAACTCGCCCGACTTCTTCATTTCCTTGTAGCCGTGGGTCGCGAGCGACTCGATGACGGCCTTCACGTCCTTCTTCGCCAAAGAGAGCTCGTCGGCGATTTTCTGGATCAGCTCAGATTTCGACATCATAGGATCAGTACCTTCTAAAAAAGTGAGCCTCAGGCGCCTGAAAGGGCCTCGGCCTCACCCCCAAACCATGACGCATGGCCGATTCGAGCCGAATTGTCATGAGCTTAAGCCAACGATGCTGGGGGTATCTTGGGTCTCTTCAATACGGAACCCCCTTGCAATCTGCGGTTTCGGCAATATCTCTTTATCCGCGTGTCCTGACCGCGAGGGAAGAACAATGGCAAAGTGGCTCCTGATTGCGCTTACGGCCGCAGGCCTTGGCGGCTGCGTGACCGATCGGTCTCAGCTGCCCTTGGCACTTGCCCCGAGCGACACCGCGCAGGCCGCCTGTATTGGCGATGCTGGGGCGCCTGCCTTCGGTGACTGCAAGGTCTTTATCGAGCCGGGCGCAACGTCAAACTCAAAATAGGCTTACACCTTGATCAAGCGTCCGTAGCGATAGGGCGCGGGGTCGACTATCGGCGTTTCTCCCATCACTAGATCAGCCATGAGATGGCCCGCGCCGGGGCCGATGCCGAAGCCGTGTCCTGAGAAGCCGCTGGCGATGTAGAAGCCGGGGAGGGAGGGGACCCCGGAGATGACGGGAACGCCGTCAGGTGTCGCATCGATGACGCCCGCCCAGCGCTCGGCGATTGTCATGCCGGCGAAGGCCGGGAAGCTGCGCACTAGGTTCCTTTCCCCTTCATCGAGAATGGCGCGCGACGGCGCGGGGTCGAGCGTGCGCACCGTCTCGAACGGTGTGTCGGCATCGAGCGCCCAGGTTCGCGGGATGCGCCACTCCTCCAGGAAGCTCTTGCCGATCCGGAGGCGCAATTCGTGCCACTGGGTGACGAGGGCAGGGAGGAAATCGAAGAATAGCCTGAAGCTGTCCGGCGTGAGCGGGGCGACATTGGCGTTCCGCCGCGCGATCGTGTAGCCGCCGTCGAGCCGCTTGCGGAAGGCGAAATTGTCGGCGCCCGCGGCGCGATCAGGCGCGCCTTCGACGGGACCGCTGCGCATCACCGAGGCGAGCAGCTTGAGCTGCGGCAGCTCCACCCCGAGATTGCCGCAGAAGAGCCGCGACCACGCGCCGCCCGCGAGCACCGCCTTGCTACAGCGGATCGGCCCGCGCTCGGTGACGACGCCGCTTAACCGCCCTGCTGTCGTCTCGATCCCGCGCACGGCGCAATGCTCGAGGATCGCGGCGCCTTTGCCGAAGGCGGCGTTGGCGATGGCCGACGTGGCTTTCTCAGGCTCGGCGCAGCCGTCGCTCGGCGTGTAGAGCGCGGCCGGCCAGCGTCGCGACGAACCTGGCAGGAGCCGGTCGATCTCGTCAGGGCCGATCAGACTGGAATCGATCTGATAGGACGCGGCTCGCGCAAGCCAGGCCTCGTGCTTTGCCGCCTCCTTCGCCGTTTCGCAGAGATAGACGATGCCGGACTGGCGGAACCCTGTCTCGGCGCCGGTGCGCGCGTTCATGCCCTCCCACAGGCGCAAGGACTCCACGGCGAGGGGGACCTCGGCGAGATCGCGCCCCATCTTACGGCACCAGCCCCAATTGCGGCTCGACTGCTCGCCCGCGATCCTGCCTTTCTCGCAGAGTGCGACCGACACGCCTTTCTCGGTAAGAAAGAGCGCGGTCGAGGCGCCGACGATGCCCCCGCCGATGACGACGACATCGGTCTCAGCCGGCAGCTCTGTTGTGGTGCGGACGGGATCGACGCGGGGTGACATGCCGGCTAGGAACGATCCGGGGTGACGGCCGATGAGGAGCCCAGGCGAGCGGCGTCGACCACCTGCTGCACGGCATCGATCACCAGAATCGGCTCCATGGTCTGGATGTAGTGCACGCTGTTGGTAATGTGGAAGCCCCGGCAGATAAGGAAGACGGCGGTCGCCAGTTCTTCAGAACACTATTAGTCGACTGAGCGCTTCGCAAACCCACCCTACCGTATTGACATCACGGCGTTAAGCTTGGGGGCAAGTCTCCCATAATGCTCATTACGTATGCGCTCAATTACTGTATTCAGGCTCGCTTGCTGACAACGAGAGGCGAAAGATGGTGCATCGACTTGTCGTCTCGCGATCGCGGCAGGCCTGGCCAGCGCGGGGCCCGCATTTTCCGAGTCGGCTTCGGCCCCCGAGAGCCCCGACGCGCTGATCGTCCAGGCCAAGGATCACGCCGAGCTTCAACAAAAATGGTGCGCGGCGAATCCGAACGTCGAGCATATCTTCGTGCTGCCGGCATCGCTGTTCGTCGTGCTCGATAAGCCTGTATAGTTTGTACGGTCCCGGCGCCGACTACTACTGGACCGACCTGTTCGAGACGTTCGTTGAAACGCTGCAGAAGGGCGGGACCCTGCCGAACTTCGTCACCGGCGGATACGACAAGGACTATGTCCGGTCGAGCCCGTTCGGTGCCGGTGCGACACCGGAGGCGATCAACGCCGCCAAGACCGCCATGCAGGCGATGAAGAACCAAGACCCAATCTTCGTCGGGCCGATCAAGGACAACACCGGAAAGACGGTGGTGCCGGCGGGGACGACCTATGGCTCCTACGCCGACGAGCTTCAGCAGACTAATTATCTGATCGATGGCGTCATCGGATCGATCACCGACGTGTCCGACCCGAAGTAGATCGAGCGAACACCCCGGCGCTCACGCTCACTCTGGCGCTGAGACGAGAGTCTTGAGCGCCGCCCGCGTCTGAACCGTAAGTGCCTTCCCGCCCTTGCAAGTCTCATCGAGAAGCGCGGCCGCGAAAGCCTTGGCGTAGGCTTTTCCAGAAGGCTCGGTTGCAAGCTCCGTGGTGCGTGCCGCCATGCTGGTTGCGACAGAGCCCTCGGTGTCGTCACACGCCAACGCGGCATGAAACCGGGCGAGCTCGGCGGCGGATGGCTCTTTCGCATTGCCCAGATATTCGCTCCAGCTGCTCTCGTCGTCCCAGCTCGGCGGCTCATTGCGAAGGACCTCATCGAGCCGGGACATCACGACCGCCAGCACCGCTGCGTCGGTGATGCCGGCGCTGAGGTCCTGTTTCAATTGCGTCTTTGCCTCCGGCGAGAGAGGCGACATTTTGAGATCGGCCAGACCGAGGGGAGCCGGCGATTGGTTGGCGAGATCGCGCGGAAAATCGACGAGCCAAAGCTCCGTTAGGCCCAAGTTCGCGCCTTGCAGCTTGGCGCCGTCAAGCTTCGCGCCCTGGAGAGCGGCCCCCTTCAGATCCGCTCCTTGAAGATCGGCGCCGCTCAAATCGGCACCTTGAAGCTGCGCTCCTGTGAGATCGGCACCTTGAAGAGTGGCGTAGCTCAACTCGGCGCCCTGAAGCTGGGCCTTGCTCAAATCGGCGCCCTGAAGCTGGGCCGAGTTCAACTGTGCGCCCTGAAGCTGCGCCTCCTTCAGAAACGCGCCCTGAAGCTGGGCGTCTTTGAGCTTGCCCTTGGCGAGCGCCTTCCACATTTGCGCGGCACGGAGATCGGCCCAGGCAAGATCGGTGCGCTGCAGGTCCGACCTGCTGAGCAGGGCAAAGCGGAAATTGCGTTCGCGCAGCACGACCTTGGCGTCTTCATCGGCACCGAGATCGGTGTCCTCCACGATGAGGACGCGATACGACAGGAGCCATCGCCGCCACCACCCCTTTTCCTTGTCGTCAGGCAGGCGATCGTAGACGACACGGCGCACGAGAGGGTTCAACAGCTTCGCCTCTTGCTCCGGGCCGTCCCGGACGCTTGTCGGGGCGACAAACCCGAGACGCCGATCGATCCATTCGTCTGGCACGGTGGCGATCAGCCAGCTGAAGCCGACGATTATTGGGAGAAGGAAAAGGACCAGGAGCACCTGCGTGCCCGACGCTTCCCAGGCTTCCGCTTGCGGGCCGACCTTGATGTCCCATCGGCGACGCGCGGGGCCGGTATTCTGCATAAGAGGCGTGAGCAGGATCAGCATGGCGAAGCCGAGGATCACGGCGATGCGATGCCAGTAGGTGATCGACACGTCGTGATAGGGCAGGAACTTGATCTGAAAGTAGAGCAGCGTGATGATCGGCAGAACGCTGAACGTCACGTAGACGATCAGCTGCATCATGAACTTCGTGATGAGATTGGGCTTGGGGCCGGCGGCGATCTGCGAGAAGACGTAGGAATGGACCCGCTCACGCCCCGGGTGCTCGCTTCCCGCTTCCTTCTCGTAAGAGGCGATGGCATCTGTGAACCTGCGGTATTTCCGCGCGAGAACCACATGCTGGACGAGCAGCGACAGATAGACGAGCAGAAACAGCAGAGGCGCGTATTGAAAGAAGCCGACGAGGGGGATATCGGCATTGATGATGGGGAGCTTGACCGGGCTGTTGAGGAGGAGAGCCTTGTGGCTCACGGATGCGAGCGTCACCACCACGTAAGTGAGAAGCAGGAGAAACGCGAGCCAGCTGCTCCAGGCCGGATCGCTGGCCCTGTTGGCCTCGTCCAGGAGTTCCTTGGCGTCCTCTGACGGCGGCATCGTCATTCAGGCAGGCTCCGGCAGGCTTGGTAAGGACATTTCGGTTGAAGCTGAGGGGCTTGCGTGTGCTTTACACAATAGAGTCCGCCTCGGGTCAATCGCGGACCGGGCGTTAACCCACTCCGCACCCACCAGCGGACCATCGAACGAGGGAAATTCACGGATGGGAACAATCGACGACAATGCAATTCGGCCTTTCCACATCGACGTTCCTGAGTCGGAGTTGGCCGAGCTTCGCAAACGCATAGTGGCGACACGGTGGCCTGACCGGGAAACCGTGACGGACACATCGCAAGGTGTGCAGCTCGCGACGATGCAGAAACTCGCGGACTATTGGGCGTCGGATTACGATTGGCGCAAATGCGAAGCGGGACTGAAGGCCCTGCCGCATTTCATCACCGAGATCGATGGGCTCGACATTCATTTCATTCACGTCCGTTCGAAACACGAGAATGCGCTGCCGCTTATTGTTACGCACGGATGGCCCGGCTCGATCATCGAGCAGCTGAAGATCATCGGCCCGCTCACCGATCCCACGGCACATGGCGGGAGCGCATCGGACGCGTTCGATCTGGTGATCCCTTCGATGCCAGGCTACGGATTCTCGGGCAAGCGGACCGCTCCCGGCTGGGGCCCCGAGCGGATCGCGCGCGCCAACATCACGCTGATGAAGCGCCTCGGATACACGAAATTCGTAGCGCAAGGCGGCGATTGGGGTGCTCTGATCGTCGATTTGATGGGAGTACAGGCGCCTCCGGAACTTCTTGGAATCCACACCAACATGGCTGGCGCGGTTCCGCCCGAAATCGACAAGGCGGCCTTTACCGGGGCTCCTCCGCCATCCGACCTTTCGGCCGAGGAGAGGCACGCGTACGACCAGCTCGCCTTCTTCTACAAGCACGGCCTCGCCTACGCTCAGGAGATGGGGAACCACCCGCAGACGCTGTACGGGATTGCGGATTCACCCGTCGGCCTGGCGGCCTGGATCCTCGACCATGACATACGCAGCTACGAGCTCATTGCGCGCGTCTTTGACGGTCAATCCGAGGGCCTGACGCGAGACGACATCCTCGACAACATCACCCACTATTGGCTGACCAACACAGCAATCTCTTCGGCGCGCCTCTACTGGGAGAACAAGCTTGCCTTCTTCTCCCCGAAGAACGTTGCCATCCCGGTTGCCGTGAGCGCGTTCCCGGATGAGATCTATGCTGCGCCGAGGAGTTGGACAGAGAGAGCGTATCCCAAGCTCATCCATTACAACAAACTTCCCAAGGGCGGCCACTTCGCTGCGTGGGAGCAGCCAGAGCTGTTCACATCAGAACTCAGAGCGGCGTTTCAATCGCTGCGCTGAAGCCATGAGGACCATGCCATGAATGACGTCATCGCACGCCAGTTCAACCTGACACCGCCCAACAAGGACGAGTTGCGAGCCTTGGTTGCCGATCTCAGCGAGGACGAACGGCACGTGCTGCTCGAGCACGGCACCGAAGCGCCCTTCTGCGGCGTCTTCCTCGAGGAGAAACGGGAGGGAGTGTACACCTGCCGTCTGTGCGGACTGCCGCTTTTCAAGGCCGGCACAAAGTTCGAAAGCGGCACCGGCTGGCCGAGCTTCACGAGTCCCTTCTCAGAAAACCACCTCCGATCTATTCGCGACACCAGTTACGGTATGGTCCGCACGGAGATCGTTTGCACTCGTTGCGGCGCACACCAGGGGCATGTCTTTCCCGACGGGCCGCCGCCAACTGGCGAGCGATACTGCATCAATTCCATCTCGCTCGAATTCACGCCGAATGGCGAACCACTTCCGGACAAACTCGGCCGGGGTGCTCCCGAGGGCGAGGTGTGGGAGAGCTGATGACTTTGCCCGTGTGGTGGCATCGATGATCACCCTCGACGAGGTGCGGGAGTTCGGCACGCGCTTCTTCGATGCGGTGGCGGGCGGAGCGTCCGCCGCCGAGCAGGCGCACTTCTTCCTCGATTCTCATGCGCGGACCTACGTGGCCTGGAACGGCGCGACCATCAACCTCAAGGAGCACGAGACGCTGCACGCACAGTGGATCAACGAGCATCACAGCTTCGGCCATTTCGATCTCACGGCGCTCAATGCATCGCCGGATCGCGTGCGCGCGAGAGGCACCGTCTATTGGCAGGCGGAGTTCGTTAACCCCGAATCCGATTCCCGTTGCCTGGTTGGCATG
>CAVUVO010000027.1:0-43972 GCA_963744945.1 uncultured Alphaproteobacteria bacterium
TCTCACGATCCCGTCACTTGACCGCACCGCCGTCCGGCCGATAATCAAGACATTAGGCCATGACCTTCATCCGAACCATTTTCGTTGCTGTCGTTGCGCTTTCGGTGGCGGCGCTTCCGATCGGGAGCGGCATGGCGCGGGCCGCAATGGCCGTCACAATGTCTCACGACATGTCGCAGGCCGCTGGAGAGGGCGAATGCTGCCCTCACGATAAGCCGTGCGAGAAGAAAACGAACGATTGCGGCTCGATGGCCGGATGCGCGCTCAAATGCTTCAACTACTCTGGCGCCATGACGGCACCCTTAGTGTTCATGGTCACGTCAGCCACTTGGAGAGGTCCGCTCTCATCGTTCCGGGCCTGCCCTCTCCTTCGGATAATCCGCCCCTACCGCCTCCCCGCGTCTGAACCTCCTGAAGATGTTGCGCCTGGCGTGAGCCCAAGGGCTCTCGTGCTGCGCGCATGCGCCGAGACGTGAGCTGTCTCGGTCAGATCATCACGCATGAGGAATTGGAGACGCGCCATGAGGCGTCTGTATAGTTTCATCGTCATTCTGGCGATTGGCATCGCCGCCGGAACAGCGGGGAGTTTCTGGTACTCCCGGCCTCCCGAAACGATGTCTGCGACTGCCGTCGTCGAGCCCTCTGCGCCGGCGAAAGCAGAGCGGAAGGTCCTTTATTACCGCAACCCGATGGGCGCGCCCGACACCTCTCCGGTGCCGAAGAAGGACTCCATGGGGATGGACTACATCCCCGTCTATGCCGACGAGCATGAGAGCGCGGGCACGGTCAAAGTAAGCCTCGACAAGATCCAGCGAACCGGGGTGAAGACCGAGAAGGTCGAGGCCAGGCCGATCGTCCGCACCGTCCGCGCCGTAGGCAGGGTGGAGCACGACGAGGCCCTGCTGACCATCGTCACCGTGCGCTCCGACGGCTATATCGAGGAGCTGTTCGCCAACAAGACCGGTCAGCACGTCAAGAAGGGCGAGCCGCTCTTCCGCCTCTACAGCTCGCAGATTCAGTTGGCGCAATCGGACCTGATCGTCGCCATGCGCACCGAGGGGCGGAGAACCGGCCCCGAGGCGGACAAGAACCTTGAAGGCGCCATGCTGCGGCTGCGGAACCTTGGGGTTCCGCAGAGCCGCATCGACGAGGTGCGCAAGACCAACACCAATCCGCGGACCATCGATTGGCCGTCCCCCGCGACCGGCGACGTGATCGAGAAGAAGGTCATCAATGGCCAGCAGGTCAAGGCGGGGGACGAGCTTTACCGCATCGCCGATCACTCGCAGGTGTGGATCATCGCCGATGTAGCCGAATCCGACATCGGGGCGATCGCGGTCGGCAGCACGGCAAAGGTGACAGTCCGCGCCGACCTTGGCGCGCCGGTCGAGGGCAAGGTGACCTTCATCTACCCCGAGCTCAAGCCGGAGACCCGCACCGTGCCGGTGCGGATCGAAATCCCCAACCCAGAGGGGCAGCTTAAGACGTCGATGTATGCCGATGTCGTGCTTAACGCGGGCGACGGAGCGCCGGTGCCGGCGGTCCCCGCCAATGCGGTGATCGACAGCGGCACGCGGCAGGTGGTCCTCGTTGCCAAGGGCGACGGCCGCTTCGAGCCGCGTGCCGTGAAGCTCGGCGGCCGTGGCGATGGTTATGTCGAAATCGTGGACGGACTGAAGGTTGGCGAGGAAGTCGTCACCTCGGCCACTTTCCTCATCGACGCCGAGAGCAATCTTACGAGCGGCGCTGCAAAGCTTCGGTCAAGGAGCGAAGCCATGATCGCCGCAATCATCCGCTGGTCGGCGCGGAACGTGTTTCTCGTCGGCCTGGCCACGATCTTCGTAACGCTCGCCGGCCTCTACGCTGTCTCGCGGGTGCCGCTCGATGCCATCCCCGACCTCTCCGACGTGCAGGTCATCGTCTACACCGAATATCCCGGCCAAGCGCCGCAGGTGGTCGAAGACCAGGTCACCTATCCGCTGACCACGGCAATGCTGACCGTGCCGAAATCGCGGGTGGTGCGCGGCTTTTCCTTCTTCGGCGTGTCCTTCGTTTACGTGATTTTCGAGGACGGCACCGACCTCTATTGGGCGCGGTCGCGGGTGCTCGAATATTTGAGCTCTGCCGCGCGGCGTCTTCCTGCGGGCGTGACCCCAAGCCTCGGACCAGACGCGACGGGCGTCGGCTGGGTCTATCAATACGTGGTGCGCGGAAGCGCAGCAGAGCCTTGCCGAGCTTCGCACCATTCAAGACTGGTTCATCCGCTTCGGCCTGGCCAAGGCCGGAGGCGTCGCAGAAGTTGCGAGCGTCGGCGGCTTCGTCAAGCAGTACAGCGTCGTCATCGATCCGCGCCGGCTTCAGGCTCTGGGCATCCCGCTGTCGAAAATTCGCGATGTCATCCGTGACAGCAACATGGATGTCGGCGGCCGGACGATTGAAGTCGCGGAGACCGAATTTGCCGTGCGCGGCCGCGGCTACATCAAGACCATCGCCGACCTCGAGCAGATCGTGGTCAAGAGCGACGGCGGCGTGCCGGTTTTGCTGAAGGACGTCGCCCGCGTCGAGCTGACGCCTGACGAGCGCCGCGGCATCACCGAGATGAACGGCGAAGGAGAGGTCGTCTCGGGCATCGCGCTCCAGCGCTACGGCGAGAACGCCCTGTCGGTCATTCAGAACGTGAAGGACCGGCTCGCGGAAATGGCGCCGAGCTTACCCGAAGGCGTGAGCGTCGAGGCGGTCTATGACCGCTCGGACCTGATCTATCGCGCTGTCGACACGCTCAAGCGGACGCTTCTCGAGGAGAGCGCCATCGTGGCGCTGGTCTGCGTGATCTTCCTGCTGCACGCGCGCAGCGCCCTCGTCGCCATCATCACGCTGCCGCTCGGCGTGCTGATCGCCTATATCTGCATGTGGCTGCTTGGCCTGAGCTCCAACATCATGAGCCTCGGCGGCATCGCCATCGCCATCGGCGCCATGGTGGACGCCGCCATCGTCATGATCGAGAACGCCCATAAGCGGCTCGAGCAAGCGCCGCCGGACAAGCCGCGCCGCGAGGTGCTGATCGAGGCGGCTGTCGAGGTCGGACCCGCTCTCTTCTTCAGTCTGCTCATCATCACCGTCTCCTTCCTGCCGATCTTTGCCCTCGAGGCGCAGGAAGGCCGTCTGTTCAAGCCGCTCGCCTACACCAAGACCTTCGCCATGGGCGCCGCGGCCTTCCTCTCAGTGCTGCTGGTGCCGGCGCTGATGATGCTGTTCGTCAGGGGCCGCATCATCCCCGAGCGCCGCAATCCCTTGAATCGGCTTCTGATCTGGCTCTACCGCCCGGTGATCGGCTTGGCCCTGCGCTTCAAGGCAGACACGATCGCGCTCGCGATTCTGATCCTTGCCGTGAGCCTGTGGCCTGCCTCCAAGCTCGGCAGCGAGTTCATGCCGACCCTCAACGAGGGCACGCTGTTCTACATGCCCGTGACCCTGCCGGGGATCTCGGTCACCAAGGCGGCGGAGCTGCTTCAGACCCAGGACAAGATCATCAAGTCCTTCCCCGAGGTGGCGTCGGTATGGGGCAAGGCCGGACGCGCCGCGACCGCCACCGATCCGGCTCCGACCGAGATGGTCGAGACCGTGATCAATCTGAAGCCGGAGAGCGAATGGCGCCCCGGCATGACCGTCGACAGGCTCGTTGCCGACATGGACAAGGAATTGCAGTTTCCAGGCGTGTCCAACGCCTGGACCATGCCGATCAAGGCGCGCATCGACATGCTTTCGACCGGCATTCGCACGCCGGTCGGCGTCAAGGTGTACGGCACCGATCTGGCCGAGATGGAGAAGCTCGCCAGGCGGATCGAGGCCGTGCTCCGCAAAGTGCCAGGCACCACCAGCGCCTATGCCGAGCGCGCCATCAGCGGCTACTACGTCAATGTCGATCCCGACCGGGCGCAGCTTGCGCGATACGGGCTCATGGTCGCCGACGTGCAGAACGTGATCGCCATGGCGCTCGGCGCCGAGCCCGTCACCACCACCGTCGAGGGCCGGGAGCGATATAGCGTGAGCATTCGCTATCCGCGCGACTACCGTAGCGATCCGCAAGCCATGGCCACGCAGGTGCTCATTCCGACCGCGGATGGCGGCACCGTGCCGCTCGGCGAGGTCGCGAAGGTAAGCCTGTCGCAGGGACCATCGAGCATTCGGACGGAGAACGCGCAGCTCGCGCTCTACATCTTCGTCGACCTGCGCGGCAGGGACCTCGGCGGCTACGTTGCCGAGGCGCGTAAGGCGGTGGCGAGCGAGGTTCAGTTCCCGCCGGGCTACTATGTCACCTGGAGCGGTCAGTTCGAATATCTCGAGCGCGCCGAGGCGCGGCTCAAGATCGTGGTGCCGGTCACCATCCTGATCATCTTCCTGCTGCTCTACCTCAATTTTCGCAGGGTGACGGAGACGCTCATCGTCATGCTCTCGGTGCCCTTCGCCCTGGTCGGCGGCTTCTGGCTGATGTGGTGGCTCGGCTTCAACTTTTCGGTTGCCGTCGCCGTTGGCTTCATCGCCCTCGCCGGCGTCGCCGCCGAGACCGGCGTCGTGATGCTGATCTATCTCGACAATGCACTGAAAGAGCGACAAGCGCGATGCATCGCCGAAGGACGCAGCCTTACCCACGACGATCTGTATGGCGCGATCATGGAGGGGGCGGTCGAGCGCGTGCGTCCCAAGATGATGACGGTTGCCGCCATCATGGCTGGGCTGCTGCCGATCCTGTGGAGCCACGGTGCGGGCGCGGAGGTGATGCAGCGCATCGCCGTGCCGATGATCGGCGGCATGGTCTCATCGACCGTCCTCACGCTGGTCGTGATCCCGGTGATCTACGCCATGGTCAAGGGGATGCGATTGCCGTCAAGGGCGCGCGCCGCCGGTGCAAATGCCGAAGCCGCGCCGCCGGCCAATCACCCGGCCCCTGCCTGAGTGCGCTCGAAGGCGACGAACACCTTATAGTCCTCAGGCCGCATGCCCATGGTCATGGGGAAGGTGATCTCCTTGACCATGGAGAAATAGCCGACCGGATTCTCCGTCGGAACGATGGTCGACACGCTCGCCTTGTCGTTGGCGAGCACCTTGCGGTCGGCATCGGCGACCTTGATGCTGATCGGCATCGTCACCTGCCCTGGCTTGCCCTTTGGCCCGAGCAGCACGCGCCCGGCAAAGCCGTATCTCACCGTCACCCGGTCGCCATAGATCTGGCACTCGCGGGAAAGCTTGGTGATCTCGCCGCGGTGCATGATGGCCGCGGTGTCGCCCACCTGGCCGCCGGCGTAGATGGTCAACAGCCGGTCATGCGGCCAAGCCACCACCTGCGGGCAATGCAGACTATCGCCGGCCGTTCCCGATTCCATCCTTGGAGCGTCTGCCTTCGCCTGAGCGAGCATCCCGTCCTGGCTGACCGGCGGCAGCGCCTCGTCGCTCGACTTGAAGGGGTTGGAGATGCTGGAGACGGCGCAAGCCGACAGGAGGAGCGGCGCGAGCAGCAAACTCGCCGCCCGGCAATACGGCATGAGCCAAAGAGCGTAAGAACGCCTCACTCTATCCCCGTCCTCAGCTTGACACGCCGGGCTTCCCCGCCTGATATGCCGCGGGGCAAGACCCGCGAAGGCTTGAATGAGGTCGTGGCAGCCGGTTTCCCGAAAATCGGTTGTCAAACTATCCCCAGTGCTCCGGTCCGACAAGGGCCGACTTGGGCGCCTTTTCAGCCGCTTAACATCGATTCCGGGACGAACATGACTGGCATGTGCCAAGAGTTCAGGCCGCAAGCTGGCCTCCTCCCGCTGACCATCTATCTCGCCGCGCCGCGAGGGTTCTGCGCCGGGGTCGATCGGGCCATCCAGATCGTCGAGCTCGCGCTCGCCAAATACGGCGCGCCCGTCTATGTGCGCCATGAAATCGTCCATAACCGGCACGTGGTGGAATCCCTCAAGGCCAAGGGGGCCATCTTCGTGGAAGAATTGGACGAAATCCCGGATACCGAGGCCCCTGTCATCTTCTCAGCCCATGGGGTGCCGAAATCGGTGCCGGCAGCGGCCGCAAGGCGCAATCTCTTCTATCTCGACGCCACCTGCCCCCTCGTCTCCAAGGTCCATATCGAGGCGGAGCGCCATCACACCGTGGGGCGAGAGGTGCTGCTCATCGGCCATGCCGGCCACCCCGAGGTGCTCGGCACCATGGGGCAATTGCCGGAAGGCTCGGTGCATCTCATCGAGACCATCGCCGACGCCCGCGCCTTTACGCCGAAGGACGAGGACGCGCTCGCCTACACCACGCAGACCACGCTCTCGGTCGACGACACCCGTGCCATCGTCGAGGTGTTGCAGAAGCGCTTTCCGCGCATCGCCGGCCCGCGCAAGGACGACATCTGCTACGCCACGACCAACCGCCAGGACGCGGTGAAGCGCATCGCCAGCGCATGCGACCGGCTGATCGTGGTCGGCTCGCCCAACAGCTCCAATTCCGTGCGCCTCGTCGAAGTGGCAAAGCGCGCAGGCTGCCCGCGCGCCATGCTGGTGCAGAGCGCCGGCGAGATCGATTGGAACGAGTTTATCGGCGTCCGCAGCGTCGGCATCACCGCAGGCGCCTCGGCGCCGGAAGTGCTGGTCGACGAGATCATCGACGCCTTCAAGGCGCGCTTCGCCGCGCAGGTGGAAAGCGTGGTCACGGCGGAGGAGAACGTCGCCTTCAAGCTGCCCCGTCAACTTCGCGACGGGCCCTCGACATAGCATGGCAGTCTATACCGAGGTCGCCGACGAAGAGCTTGAGGCCTTCATCGCGAGCTATGACATCGGCGCCCTGACCTCCTGCAAGGGAATCGCCGAAGGCGTAGAGAACTCGAACTATCTCGTTCAAACGCAAGCCGGGCGCTACATCCTCACGCTTTACGAGAAGCGCGTGGCGCGAAAGGACCTGCCCTATTTCCTCGCGCTGATGGAGCATCTCGCGGCGCGCGGCATTTCCTGTCCGCTTCCCGTGCACGACCGCGAGGGGCGGACGCTGCGCGAGCTCGCCAAGCGTCCCGCGGCGCTCATCACCTTTCTCGACGGTGTGTCGGTGCGGCGCGCCTCGATCGAGCAATGCGCGAGCGTGGGCCGGGCGCTTGGGCATTTTCACGTCGCCGGCGAAAGCTTTCCGCGGTCGCGTGCCAACAGCCTGTCGCTGTCGGGCTGGGCGCCGCTGTTCGAGGCGATCGGCGACCGCGCCGACACCATCATCCCTGGGCTCGCCGGCGAGATCCGCAAAGAGCTTGCGTACCTCGACAAATCCTGGCCGAGCGGACTGCCGCAAGGCGTGATCCATGCCGACCTCTTCCCCGACAACGTGTTCTTCCTCGGGCAGGAGGTGTCCGGCCTGATCGATTTCTACTTCGCCTGCAACGACATGCTCGCCTACGACATCGCCATCTGCCTCAATGCCTGGTGCTTTGAGTCCGACGCGAGCTTCAACGTCACCAAGGCGCGGGCGTTCCTCCAGGCCTATGAGGGCGTGCGGCCGCTCTCCGCCGGCGAGCTCGCCGCCTTGCCGACGCTTGCGCGTGGCGCTGCGCTCCGCTTCCTGCTCACCCGCTCCTACGATTGGCTCAACACCGACGGCGAGGCCCTGGTCAAGCGCAAGGACCCGAACGAATATCTGCGCAAGCTGCAATTCCATCGCAAGGTGAAGTCGTACCGCGATTACGGCCTCGGGGAGCATTAAGGGTTGAGCGACAAGCCGAAGGTCGTGATCCACACCGACGGCGCCTGCTCCGGCAATCCGGGGCCTGGCGGCTGGGGCGCAATTCTACAGTCAGGCCAGCACCGCAAGGAGCTGAAAGGCGGCGAAGAGCTCACCACCAACAATCGCATGGAGCTGATGGCGGCGATCTCGGCGCTGGAGGCGCTGAAGTCTCCCTCGGACGTCGACCTCTACACCGACTCGAACTATCTACGCGGCGGCATCACCAGCTGGATCAAGGGCTGGAAGCGTAACGGCTGGCGGACCGCCGACAAGAAGCCGGTGCGCAATATCGAGTTGTGGCAACGGCTCGAGCAGGCAGCCGAGCGGCATCACGTTCGCTGGCACTGGGTCAAGGGCCACCACGGCCATGACGAGAACGAGCGCGCCGACGAGCTCGCGCGCGAGGGCATGGCCCCGTTTCTCGCGCACCGCAAGCGCACGACGGAGGACTGAGCACTGTAGGGTGGGCAAAGCGAAGCGTGCCCACCATCGTGGTGGGCAACGGCATCTTCAGTGGCCCTACCGCTTCGCTACTTGAGGGCGAATGCCGTTGCCCACCCTACGGTTATCTCAGTGGTGATGGGACGAAACGCTCTTCGCCCATTCCGACAACAGCTCGGTCGATGCCGATGTGCTGAGATCGCCAAGGCTGAGAATGCCGACCATCCGCTTGTTCTTGTTGATCACCGGCAACCTGCGAACCTTCAGCGTCTCCATGTGCCGCACCGCCTTGGCGAGGTCGTCGTCCTCGCGGCAGCAGTGGATGCCTTCGGTCATCACATCGCGCGCCGTGGCGCGGCGAATATCGAAGCCGTTCTTCGCCAGGCCTTTGCAGACGATGTCGCGGTCGGTCACCATGCCGACCAGCTTGTCGTCCTCCCCGATCGGGATGGAGCCCACGTCATGCTGGCTCATCAGCTTCGCGATTTCAGTGATGGGCGTGTCGGGGCCGACCCAATCGACGCCCTTGTGCATCACTTCTTTGACTTTCATCGTGGACCTCCGTTGTTGGTGTTGCGCTCGGTGAATGCGAGCGAGGTCCCCCGTCCCTTGACGTCAACTATACAATGGAATGCGGGCTGTGGCACGAGCACGTAGGGTGGGCAAAGCGAATCGTGCCCACCATCGTGGTGGGCAACGGCCGGGCGTTGCCCACCCTACACGCTTAAACCTTGGCGAGGAGCTTCTCGGCCGTGCTCACATCGGCGACGCCCGGTGAATCTTCCACATTGAGCACCGTCACCACGCCGTCATCGACCAGCATGGCGTAGCGCATGGAGCGGGTGCCGAGCCCTATGCCGCTGCCGTCAAAGCCGAGGCCGATGGTCTTGGTGAACTCGCCGTTGCCGTCGGACAGGAACAGCACCTTGCCCTTGCCGCCGGTCGCCTTCGCCCAGGCATCCATCACGAAGGGATCGTTGACCGCGACGCAAGCGACGGTATGCACGCCCTTCTTCTTGAAGGCGTCGGCATTGTCGAGGAAGCCAGGCAGATGCTTGAGATGGCAGGTCGGGGTGAAGGCGCCAGGCACGGCAAACAGCACGACTTTCTTGCCGGCGAACACCTCATCCGTGGTCAATTTCTCGATGCCCTCCGACCCGAGCAGGCGGAAAGTCGCTTCGGGCAGGCGGTCTCCGACGGAAATACTCATGGGGTCCTCCGGGGCTGTCGCTTTTGCTTTCGCGGGACCATACCGGCTCACGCCGCAAGCGCCAAGGCAGGTTTGTCCGGCAGGTCGAAGGTAGACTGGCTATTCCAGCGTCCAGCTCGCCTCGCGGGCGCCTTCGTCCGAGACAATCGTCAGAGTGAGCGGCTTGCCCTTGATCGCAGCCGCCTCGGCGGGCGAAGCGAAGCTCACCACGAAGCGCTGCTTGCCGCCTTCGATCGGCCCGAGCGGCTTCGGCACGGGCACGAAGGCGCCGCCGGGCGCCTCGATGAAGAGATCGGTGCCGGTGGCGCCTTCCGGGAAATTCGCGTCGACGATCAATTCAGGCTTGGCGCTATCGAGCTTGGCCTCGACGCCGCCGAGGCTGGGCAGCCTGTCGGTCTCGGCAGGCTTAGGCACGAGGTCGAAAAAGCGGGTCAGCAAGGGATCATCCCCCTTCCCTACCGTATGCGGCGGAAGCTCGAGGCTGAGGCTCGCCTGGCTCGGAATGCACAGCGTCTTGCACAGGCCGTAATCGACATTGAGCTTGAGCTCGACCGGCTCGCCTTGGCGCTCGGGCGTGATCTTGACCGGAAACACCACCTCGTCCTCGTAGCCGATTGCCGTGCCGCTCGCGTCGGCGAAGCGATGCGGCGCCGGATAGAGCACTTGCGCCTCTTTCAGATTCTTAGACCCGGACCAGTCGAAGCTCGGCGGCACACCCGAGTCGCCGGGAGTGCGCCAATAGGTCTTCCAACCCGGCTCAAGCCTGATCTGCACGCCGGCGAGAAGCGCGCCGTTGTCGGCGCCGCCAACCGTGCCGCTCACGAGCCGCGCCTTCGAGAAGCTCTCTTTCACCCACGGCGATTCGCCTGGAGGCGCGGCAAGGCATGCTGCGGACAGCGATACGCTCAAGACGAGGCTGCCGGCGAGCAGGCGAAGCGCGTGCGGCAAAGGTAAGGGGTCGGTCATCATGTCCTTTCGGCTCGTCGCGGCGAACTCTAATCGCAACAATTGTGGCGCGCGACCACAACACTCACCAACGAGGCGTCAATCTTTCGTGACCCATGCGACCAAAACGATAGCAAGCGCGTTATTCAACCATTGCCCCTTCACAACTGGCTGACCTCGCCTGTAATCTTATCGGATGCCGCGTTCCAAACCACCGAAGCGCCAGCGTGACGGCTATCTCGACGGGAGCCTGCTCGTCGCCATGCCGAGCATGGGTGACGCGCGTTTTGCCCGCGCCGTGATCTATATGTGCGCCCACTCAGCCGACGGCGCCATGGGCATCATCATCAATCAGCGCGCGCCGAATATCAGCTTCACGGAGCTGCTCGAGCAGCTCAACATCGTGCCGCCGAAGGACCGCATCAGGCTGCCAATCGGGCTCGGCGCCATGGCGGTGCATCTCGGCGGTCCGGTCGAGACCGGACGCGGCTTCGTGCTGCACAGCGCCGACTATTTCAAGGCCGAGAGCACGCTGCCAATCGACGAAAGCGTGTGCCTCACCGCCACCATCGACATCTTGCGCGATATCGCCAAAGGCAGCGGCCCGGACAAGGCGCTGCTTGCGCTCGGCTATGCAGGATGGGCGCCTGGCCAGCTCGAAAGCGAGATCCAGGCCAATGGCTGGCTGCATTGCACCGCCGACCCCGAGCTGATCTTCGATCCGGAAGTCGACCGCAAATATAATCGCGCCCTCGGCAAGATCGGCATCGATCCCTGGCGCCTCGTCAACGATTCAGGACACGCCTGAGGCCGCCGGCTTCGGCCGCGGCGGCATGGCTTGCACCACCGGCCTTGGCGCCGGCGCGGGCGCGGCATGCCCTCTCGACGCCGCCCTCGATCTTTCGCGCTGCTGCCGCTTGCGGTGGGTGGCCAACGCCGAGAGGAGGTCTTCCACCTCTTTCGCCGCCATAGGCTCCCCGTAATAGAAGCCTTGCGCATATTCGCAGCCGATCGAGCGGAGATAGGCTGCGTCCTCTGCGGTCTCGACGCCCTCGGCCACCACCTCTTTGCCGAGCTCGTGGCTGAGCGCGATGATCGAGCGCAGGATCAACGGCGTCGAGCCGTTGAGCCCGCTATCGCGCACCAGCGACTTGTCGACCTTGATGGTGTCGCACGGGAAGCGGTGCAGATAGCTCAAGGAGCAATAGCCGGTGCCGAAATCGTCGAGTGCCAAGCTCGCGCCGAAGGTCTTGAGCCAGGTCAGGATCTCCACGGCGCGCTCCGGGTTCTCCATCACCAGCGACTCGGAGATCTCGAGCTTGAGCGTGCCCTTAGGCACCTGCTCCTTGGCGAGCATCAGCCTGATTTCCTGCACGAGGTCCTGACGGAAGAGCTGGCGGCTCGACACGTTGACGCTGACGAAGAGCGGATCGCGCTCGCGCGGCAGAATCTTGTGCCAGCGGCTGGCCTCCTCCAGCGCCTGACCGAGCACATAACTGCCTAGCTCGCCGATGAACCCGGCCTCCTCGGCGATGGGCACGAACTCCTCGGGGCCAAGCTGGCCGTGCGTCGGATGATCCCAGCGGATCAGCGCCTCGAAGCCGGCAAGCTGGTTCGAGGCGAGACGCGTGATCGGCTGATAGAGCACCGCGAGCTGGCGCTTCTCCAGCGCCTTGCTGAGATCGCTCTCGAGCGGCAGCCTGTTCTCGTCCTCGCCGCGCATCGAGGCGGTGAAGATCTCGATGCGGTCGGCGCCGGCGCGCTTGGCGCGCAGCATGGCGATCTCGCCCTCGCGCAAGAAATCCTGCGCCGCCGACTGCACGCCGTCATCGACGACGATGCCGATCGAGGCGGTGAGCACGATCTCCTTGCCGCCGATCTTCATCGGCGTGCGCAGCGCCCGGCGCACGCGCTCGGCGAGCGTGGCGACCTGGCGCGGGTCTGGGTCGGAGATCATGAGAATGGCGAACTGGTCGCTGCCAAGCCGCGCCAGAGTGTCTTGCGGATTGAGGTGACGCGACAGGCGGCGGCCGAGGGTCAAGAGCATGCTGTCGCCGACGGCAAGGCCGAAGCTCTTATTGACGTTCTTGAAGCGGTCGATGTCGATGAACATCACCGTCGGGCGATTGGCCTTGCCTTCGCGGGCGCGGGTGATGGCGCCTTGCAGCCGGTCCATGAACAGCTCGCGGTTGGGCAGGCTGGTCAGGCTGTCATGCACGGCGTCATGCATCAGCCGCTCGTGCGAGCGCTTGAGGCTGGTGATGTCGCGCATCAGCCCGACGCAACGGAGCACACGCGTGTTGTCGCTCGCCGCCGCTCGGGCGTGGAGCTCGTACCAAAGATAGGTGCCGTCCTGGCGCTTCAAGCGGAACTCGGTTTGCAGATCGCCGCCCTGATTCTCCTGGAGCGACCACAGCATCAGGCGGAAGCGCTCGCGGTCTGCGGCGTGCATATGCTGGAGGAAATTGTCGACGGTGGTGTCGAGGGTGCCTGGTGGCGTCCCGAGCGCCTCCTCGATCTCCGGGTCGACGGTGATGTGGTCCTTGGCGGCATTCCATTGCCACACGGCGGCGCCTGAGCCATCGACGGCGAGCGACTTGATCTGCACCTGGCTCACCGGCCCGAGCTGAAGCGGCCCTCCGGTCGAGCGGAAGGCGAATTGGGTGACGGTGAAGCCGAGCAGCACCAGGATGAGCACAAGGCCTGCCAAAAGCCCGGTCACCACGACGTCGCCCGACAGCTTGCCGAGCACGATCATGGCCGCGCCGAACAGCCACACGAGCAGCAGCATCCAGCTTGGGATGAGCAGGAGGGCGCGATCCTGGCCGCGCAGGGCAAGAAAGGCGATCAGGCAGGTGCCGATGGCGGCGATGCCGACCATGGAGCCGCGGGCGAGGCCAGAGGCGAGGCGCGGATCGATGATGGCCAGAACCACGAGGGCGAACTGGGCGGCGATCCAGCACCAGAACAGGGTCTTGATCCAGCCATGCCATAGCCCGATGCGCAGGAAGGCGTAGAGGAAGAGCACGAGGCTCGCAGCCACCCCTGCTTCGGCGGCGGCGCGGTAGACCGCGACATGCTCGGCATCGACCGGGAACAGCTTGCTCCAATATCCGAAGTCGACGCAGAAATAGGCGAGCACCGCCCAGGCGACGAGCGCGGTCGCCGGGAAGATGGCCCGGTGATTGGCGGCGAAGACCGCGGTCAAGAAAATGGCCAGGAGCCCGGTGATGCCGAGCAGCACGCCGTTGAACAGCATGCGGTCCTGCTGCTTCGCCTGGTAGACCTCTGGGTCCCACAGCATGAGGCCGGGCACCTGCCGCGAGGCCATCTCCGCGGCGAAGGTCACGGTCTGCCCAGGCTCGAGGCTAAAGCGGAACATGTCGGCGCGGTCGCTCTTCATGCGCTCCGGCCTGAAGCCGAGCGAGGGCGTGATGGCGGCGATGCGTCCGGCGTCGAGCTCGGGCGAGGCGACGCGCGAATTGGCGAGGGTGTAGCGCGGCGCGACGAGCCAGCGGGTGATGCGCTCGTTGGTCGGATTGGTGAGGGCGAAGACGAGCCAGCCGGGATTGGTGCCGGCGGTCGTCGCCTGTACCGCCATGCGGCCGACATAGCCGTCGCGTCCCGGTGCGGTCTCGAGCTGAAGGCGGTCGCCGCGGCCCTCATAGAGCTCGCCGAGCGCGGTGATGTCGATCTTCTCCTGCTCGGGCTTGACGATGATGGCGTCGATGGCGTGCGCAGGCGACCAAAGAGAGGCGATCAGGCTTGCGCAAAGGGCGAGAAGCGCCACGGCGAGACACGCCAATCGGCAGTCCCAGCCTTTTGCCGCCTCTTTTTTACCCGCGCGGCCCACTCCCGTCACCATGCCGTCTTTCAATGGCGGCCCTATCGGCTCCTAACGGAGACTGTCGCTTTCAAGCAGCCCGTAAAGTAGGTGATCCTGCCACACGCCGTTGATCTTCAAATAGCGGCGCGCCATCCCCTCGCGGGTGAAGCCAGTCCTCTCCAGGAGCTTTATGGAGGCGACATTGGCGGGCAGGCACGCCGCCTCGAGCCGGTGCAGCTCGAGCGAATCGAATACGAAAGGGATAGCAGCGCGAACGGCCGCTGTCATATACCCCTTCCGGGCATGCGGGGCGCCGATCCAATAGCCGAGCGTGCAGGCCTGGGTCACCCCGCGGCGCACATTGCACAACGTCAGGCCGCCGACGAGCGAGCCGCTCGACGCCGAAAAGATGAACAGCGCGTAGCCCATGTCCTCGCGGAGGTCGCGCATATAGTGGCGGACGCGGCGGCGGAAGGAGGAGCGGGTCAGCTCGTCCGCCGCCCAAACCGGCTCCCAGGGGGTGAGGAAGTCGTGGCTCGCGGCGCGCAGCTCAGCCCAGTCGGGATAGTCGGACATTTGCGGGGTGCGTAACAGCACCCGGTCCGTCTGGATGACCGGGCCGAGATCGCTCGAGGTTGCGGTACGCAGCAACGCCATGGCTTCAATATTCCTCACGCCGCCTGGCTTGACGCCAGAGTGAATTTTGCCGCGAGGCTGTCGAATCTTGCAACATGAACGATAGGCCCAACCGTGGCGAGGCTGACGGGAGAAGCAAGCAATTGCTCGGCCATGCGTTGGGCGTCCGAAGGCGTCACGCCCTCGACCTTGTCGATCAACTCCTGCGTGGTAAGCGGCCGTCCGTGAATGAGAATTTGGCGGGCGAGCTGCTCGGCTCTGGCGCCGCCGCTCTCCAGCCCGGCAAGCAGACCCATCTTGAGCTGGGCCTTGACGCGGCCGACCTCCTCCTCGCTGAAGCCGCGATCGGCGGCGCGGAGGAGCTCGTCACGCACGACGCCGAGAAGCTCCGCGGCGCGGTCAGGCCCGCAAGCCGCGTAAATCGCGAACATGCCGGCGTCGGAAAGGCCCGAGGCAAAAGCGTGGATCGCGTAGCAAAGCCCGCGCTTCTCACGCACCTCCTGGAAGAGGCGCGAGGACATGCCACCACCGAGCGCGCCGGCGCAGACTTGCGCGGCGAAATAGTCGGCATGGCGATAGGGCGGCGCCTCGAAGGCGAGCACCAAATGGGTCTGCTCGAACGGCTTCTCCGAGCGCGCCACGCCGCCGCGATAAAGCGCCGGCGCGGGCTCTGGCGCCGTGCCGGTACCAAGCGAGCCCAGCAGGCGCTCGGCTGCGGCAAGGAGCTTCTCGTGATCGACGGCGCCGGCGGCGGCGAGCACCATGTTCGGCGCCTGATAGTGGGTGGAGAGATAGGTCTTGAGATGAGCCGATTTGAAAGACTTGACGCTGTTCACCGTGCCGAGGATCGGCCGCCCGGCAGGCTGGTCGGGAAATGCGGTTGCCTGCACCAGGTCGAACACCATGTCCTCGGGCGAGTCCTGTGCCGACGCGATCTCCTGAAGGATCACGTCGCGCTCGCGGGCAAGCTCGGTGCGGTCGAAGCGCGGGGTGAGGATGATGTCGCTCAGGATGTCGAGAGCGAGCCCGAGATCCTGGCGCAGCACGCGCGCGTAATACGCGGTCGAGTCGACCCCGGTCGCGGCATTGAGCTCGCCGCCAACCGCCTCGATCTCCTCGGCGATATCCTGGGCGCTACGGCGCGCGGTGCCCTTGAAGGCCATATGCTCGAGGAAATGGGCGACGCCATGCTCGGGCAGGCTCTCGCTGCGGCTGCCGGCGCCGACCCAGATGCCAAGCGACACGGTCTCGACGTCGGCCCTGGCATGGCTAACCACGGTGAGGCCATTCGCCAGTCTGGACAGTTCGACACTCACGCGCCGACCTCGGTACGGGCCCGCGCGTGATCGGCGATGAAGGAGGCGACGGTCTTGGCGTCGTTGGGCAGCACGGTCAGGCGCTCTTCTTGGCCGAGCCTTCGCCTTGAGCCGCTCGGGCTGCTCAGGGACGCGGCCGATGGCGCGCTCGATGGCGTCAGGGAACTTGGCTGGGTGCGCCGTCGACAGCACGATCATCGGCGTGCCGAAATTCTCCTGCCGCGCCGCGGCGAGGCCGACGGCGGTGTGCGGATCGATCACCACGCCGGTTTCCGCATAAAGATTGCGAATGGTCATCTCGGTCTCATGCTCATCGATCGAATGGGCGGCGAACAGCGCGCGCAGCTCGGCAAGTTCTCCCGCTTCGAGATGGAAGGCTCCGGTACGGCGAAGTTCGTCCATGCGCGCCCTGACTCTGGCTCCGTCACGGCCGGCGAGTTCGAACAGCAGCCGCTCGAAATTGCTCGCAAGCTGAATATCCATGCTCGGGCTGGAGGTGGCGATCACGCCCCTTGGTTCGTAAATCCCCGTCGACAGAGCGCGGGAAAGACTGTCGTTGAGGTTCGTGGCAATAACGAGGCGTTTGACCGGCAGGCCCATGGCTCTGGCGGCGTAACCCGCGAAAATATCACCGAAATTTCCGGTGGGCACGGCGAAGGAGACGGCGCGGTGGGGGCTGCCGAGGGCCACCGCCGAGGTGAAGTAATAGACGATCTGCGCAAGGATGCGGGCGAAGTTGATCGAATTGACGCCGGTCAGCGAAAGTGAATCGCGCGTGCCCGCGTCGTTGAACAGCGCCTTCACGATGCCCTGGCAATCGTCGAAGGTGCCCTCCACCGCGATGTTGTGCACGTTCGGCTCGTGCGCGCTCGTCATCTGCCGGCGCTGCACCTCGGTCACCCTGCCCTTGGGGTGAAGGATGAAAATGTCGATCATGTCGAGGCCGCGGAAGGCCTCGATGGCCGCTGCGCCGGTATCGCCGGAGGTGGCGCCGACGATCGTCGCCCGCGCACCCTTCCGCCGGAGCGCGCGGTCCATCAGCCGCGACACCACCTGCATGGCGAGATCCTTGAAGGCGAGCGTCGGACCGTGAAACAGCTCGAGCAGCCAGCTCGCGGGCGCAATCTGCCGGAGCGGCGCGATAGCCGGATGATGGAAGCCGGCATAGGCGTCGTCGAGCACGGCCTTGAGGTCTGCCGCGCTCGGATCGCCCTCGAGATAGGGCCGCATGATGCGGTGGGCGGCTTCCGCATAATCGAGGCCGGCAAGAGCTTCGATCTCGGACGGCGCAAGACGCGGCCAGGCTTCCGGCAGGGTGAGGCCGCCGTCGCGGGCAAGACCCGCGAGCAATGCGCCCTCGAAGGGAAGCGCCGGGGCTTCGCCCCTTGTGCTCACATACCGCAAGACTGACCTCTACAATATTTCAAGCGCTTAGCAGAGCTGACCGGGTCACGCCGCCCGCAGCCTGCTACGCACATAAATGACATAGATGACCACAAGGCAAAGGGCGAGAAGAAACCAGGTCAGCGCATATTGCAGGTGGTTGTTGGGAAGATCGAGCCTGGTCTGGCCGCCAAGCGGCCAGCCGCCCGGAATATCGCTCCGCTCCGCCTCAAGGATAAACGGCGCAATGTCCGGGGCGCCGGCGGGAAACATCGATCTCGACATGGCGTCAAGGTCGCGCCAGAACCAGCGGTTCTCGGCAGGCTCGTTGTCGGGAATGAAGCGTCCCTGGGTATCGGGCGCGCGCGCCAGCCCGGTCACGGCGACTTCATCGTTGATCTCGCCTTGCGCCCGCGATGACGGCTCCTTCAACGCGTCGGGAACGAAGCCGCGGTCGACCAGCACCACTTCTACCTTCCGGCGTCTTGAGCGGCGTGATCACATGCCAGCCGAGCGTCCCATCGGAGACCGCATAGAGGTAGCGCTCCTTGCCATTGTCGAAGCGGCCCTCGACGCGTACGCGCAGATAGCCGACATCCTCGCCGGCCCGCGCGCGGGTCACCGCCTCTTTGAGGGTGACCGGCTCTGCGTGCGCGCGCGCCTCGATCTGGGCGATGAGCCCTTGCTTCCATTCGAGCCGCTGCAGCTGCCAGACCCCGAGCCCGATCAGGAGCGCAAGCGATGCGGCGGAGAATGCCGAGAAGAGAAGGAGACCGCGCGACCGCATGCTTGCTCACTCCGAGGCGAGCCGACCCTCTTCCGCCTTGTGCTTGTATTGAAGCGCGATCAGCACGCCCTTGAACGATCTCAAGAGCAGCAAGGGCAAGAGGATGGCGAGCGGCCCCCAGATGAGTGCGTGCAGCCAATAAGGCGGTGCGTAGGCCATCTCCACGAACAGCGCTGCACCGACCACGATGAAGCCGGTGATCAGAATGACGAATACGGCGGGGCCGTCCCCGGCCTCGGCGAAACTGTAGTCGAGGCCGCAACCATTGCAGCGGGGCGCCAAGGCGAGATAGCCGGAAAACAGCTTGCCGCGGCCGCAAGCGGGACAGCGGCCGGCGAGCCCGGCTGCGAGCGTCGAGGCGAGCGACGGTGCGTCAGGCTTGGTCATGGCCGGCGATGCGCTCCTTGCGGCAAATGAAAAGGGGGCGGCACCAGCGCCGCCCCTCGAAAAACAATCGGCCTGGCGTCAGTGGGCCGGATAGTCGGTCCCGGCGCCCCACACATAGATGCAGGTGAACAGGAACAGCCACACCACGTCGACGAAGTGCCAGTACCAGGCCGCGGCCTCGAAGCCGAAATGCAGCTTCGGCGTAAAGGCGCCGCGCATCGCCCTGATCAGGCACACGGTGAGGAAGATGGTGCCGACGATCACATGGAAGCCGTGGAAGCCGGTCGCCATGAAGAAGGTCGAGCCGTAGATGTGGTTGGCGAAGCCGAAGCCCGCATGGATGTACTCATAGGCCTGGCAGACGGTGAACAGTATGCCGAGGATCACCGTGCAGAGCAGGCCGAGCACCAAGCCCCGCGGTCGTTCTCGAACAGCGAATGGTGCGCCCAGGTTACCGTCGTTCCCGAGATGAGCAGGATCAGCGTGTTGACGAAGCGGCAGGCCCCACGGATTGAAGGTGTGCTGGAAGTCGCCAAGTCCGGCGACGCCGGTGTCGGCGCTCGGGATCGGCGGCCATTGCCCGCCAAGCACCGCGGTGCGGGCATAGGTGATGGCGTCGTCGGGGTAGAGCGCTGCGTCGAAATAGGCCCAGAACCAGGCGACGAAGAACATCACCTCGGAGGCGATGAACAGGATCATGCCGTAGCGCAGATGGAGCTGCACCACCGGCGTCTCGTAGCCTTCTTGCGCCTCCTTGATGACGTCGCGCCACCAGCCGAACATGGTGAAGATGACGATCGCGAGGCCGGGCAGCACGTAATAGAGGTGCGGCGTGCCTGCCTTCTTCGAGACGAAATACATGACCGCGCCGACCGCGAGCGTGAAGCCGCCGATCGCCCCGACGATCGGCCACGGGCTCGGATTGACGAGATGGTAGTCGTGATGCTTGGCGTGCGCTTCGGCCATCGTTTTCTCCCGTTCGCTTCCCTTCGTTCCAGGCGGCAAGCGCCTCGAAATTGCTCTGTTACGATCTCGATCCATCGCCGTTCGACGTGGAAGCGGCTTTCGCGGCGTCCTTATCGGAGCGATAGAAGGTGTAGGACAAAGTGATCTCGGACATGTTCTTGGTGTCCTCGTCATCGACGATCTTGGGATCGACGAAGAAGGTCACCGGCATCTCGACGCTCTGCCCGCGCGGCAAGCGTCTGCTGCTTGAAGCAGAAGCATTCGATCTTCGTGAAATAGCGGCTGGCAAGCTCGGGCGCGACGTTGAAGATTGCGGTGCCGCTCACCGGCGCAGAGGTCTGGTTGGTCGCCTTGAAGAAGGCGAGCGCGGTCTCGCCGATCTTCACGTCCATGGTCTGCTGCACCGGCGCGAAGGTCCAAGGGCAGCCCGTGATCGACATTGCCGTCGAAGCGGATGCGGATGGTGCGGTCGAGCACCTCGCCCGGCGCCTTGTCGGCACGCTGCGGCAGGCCGCCATAGCCGGTGACCTGGCAGAACATGCGGTAGAGCGGCACCGAGGCGAAGGACAGGCCGACCATGCCGGCGACGAGGCCGACCAGCGACAGCGCCACGCAGGTTGTGCCGGCGTCTTGTTCTGCTTTAGGGGCTGGCGCGTCGCTCATGCCGGCTCACTTGACGAGGGGATGGGCGACGTTGGCGCCAAGCCTGACGATGGTGACCACGAAGAACAGCACGACAAGCGCCGCGAGCGCCCAGGCGATGGCGAGGGAACGCATGCGTTGGCGGCGTTGGCGCTCGTCTTCTTCATCAGTCATCACGAGGTCCAAAGCAGCGGGATGGAGCTATGGCTCAAGCCAAAGCCCTGCTCGACCAGAAGCGCTGCGAACAACAGGAACAGGTACAACACCGAATAGGCGAAGAGATTCTTGGCCGCGCGCTCGGCCTCGGCGCCGTTCCGCTCGGTGTAGCAGGCATAGGCGAACATGACGAAGAACGCGCCGAGGAAGCCGGCGGCAACGGTGTAGAGCCCGCCGCCAAGACCGAGAAGCGCCGGCACGCAGCCGAGCGGAGCAAGGATCAGGCTGTAGATGAGGATCTGCCGCCGCGTCTCGTCCTCACCGCGCACCACCGGCATCATGGGCACGCCGGCGCGCTCATAGTCGCGCACGCGCACGAGCGCGAGCGCCCAGAAATGCGGCGGCGTCCACATGAAGATGATGAGGAACAGGATGAAGCTCTCGAGGCTGACCGTGCCGGTGGCCGCGGCCCAGCCGATCATCGGCGGCACGGCGCCGGCAGCCCCGCCGATCACGATGTTCTGCGGCGTCCAGCGCTTGAGCCACATGGTGTAGACGAACACGTAGAAGGCGATGGTGAGCGCGAGCAGCCCGGCCGCCACCCAATTCAGCATCAGGCCCATGCAGAGCACCGAGCCAACGGCAAGAATCGCGCCGAAGGTGCGCGCCTCGTCGGGGCTGATCCTGCCTTTCGGCACCGGCCGTGCCGCGGTCCGCGCCATGCGCGCGTCGATATCGGCGTCGTACCACATGTTCAGCGCACCGGCGGCGCCGGCGCCGACGGCAATGCAGACGAGCGCGGCGATGGCGAGCACGGGATGCATGTGGCCTGGCGCTGCGACGAGCCCGACAAGCGCGGTGAACACCACGAGGAACATCACCCGCGGCTTCATCAGCGCGAAATATTCGGCGACCTCGCCGCCTTCGGTGGCGGCCAGGACTTCCGGGCTTGCGTCGAGACTGGCTTCGGCCATGCCTCACTCACTCAAGAATGGCGAAGGTCGCGAGCCCGGCTTGCGCTCGCGACCTCGCCAATTAGCTATGCGGTTCCGCCGCCTTCGTCATTTGATGCGCGGCAGCGTTTCATAAGTGTGGAAGGGCGGCGGCGACGGCAGCGTCCATTCGAGCGTTGTCGCGCCCACTCCCCAGGGATTGGCCGGCGCATGCACTTTCCGGGCAAAGGCCTGGGCGATGCCGAACAGGAACACCAGGAAGCCGGCAAAGGCGATGTAGGAGCCGATCGACGAGACCATGTTCCAACCGGCGAACGCATCCGGATAGTCGGCATAGCGGCGCGGCATGCCGGCGAGGCCAAGGAAGTGCTGCGGGAAGAAGGTGAGATTGGCGCCGATGAACATCAGCCAGAAATGCAGCTTGGCGGTCGCCTCGCTGTACATGTAGCCCGACATCTTCGGGAACCAGTAGTACCAGGCGGCAAAGATCGAGAACACCGCGCCGAGCGACATCACGTAGTGGAAGTGGGCCACCACGTAATAGGTGTCGTGGAAGGAGCGATCGACGCCGGCATTGGCCAGCACCACGCCGGTGACGCCGCCAATGGTGAACAGGAAGATGAAGCCGAGCGCCCAGAGCATCGGCGCGCGGAAGTTCAGCGACCCGCCCCACATGGTGGCGATCCAGGAGAAGATCTTGATGCCGGTGGGCACGGCGATGACCATGGTGGCGAACACGAAATAGGCCTGCGTGTTCACGCTGATGCCGGCGGCATACATGTGATGCGCCCACACCACGAAGCCGATCACGCCGATGGCGACCATGGCGTAGGCCATGCCGAGATAGCCGAAGATCGGCTTCTTGGAGAAGGTCGAGATGATCTGGCTGACGATGCCGAAGCCCGGCACAATCAGGATGTACACTTCGGGATGGCCGAAGAACCAGAACAGATGCTGCCAGAGCAGCGGATCGCCGCCATGCGCGCTATCGAAGAACGCCGTGCCGAAATTGCGGTCGGTCAACAGCATGGTGATGGCGCCGGCAAGAACTGGCAGCGACAGCAGCAGCAGGAACGCCGTCACCAGCACCGACCAGACGAACAGCGGCATCTTATGCAGCGTCATGCCCGGCGCGCGCATGTTGAAGATCGTGGTGATGAAGTTGATGGCGCCGAGGATCGAGGAGGCGCCGGCGAGATGCAGCGCGAGGATGGCGAAGTCCATGGCCGGCCCGGGCGTGCCGCTTCGTCGACAGCGGCGCATAGATCGTCCAGCCGCCGCCGACGCCGTGGGTGCCGGGAGGTCCAGGCATGAACAGGGAGATGACCAGCAGCGAGAGGGCGGCGGGAAGCAGCCAGAAGGAGATGTTGTTCATGCGCGGGAAGGCCATGTCCGGCGCGCCGATCATCAGCGGCACCATCCAGTTGCCGAAGCCGCCCATGGTCGAGGGCATGACCATGAAGAACACCATGATCAGGCCGTGCGCGGTGACGAACACGTTGAAGACTTCCGGGTTGCCGAAGATCTGCATCCCCGGTTCCATCAGCTCGGCGCGCATGGCCATCGAGAGCAGGCCGCCAACGACACCACCTACCAAGGCGAAGATGAGATACATCGTGCCGATGTCTTTGTGGTTGGTGGAATAGAGCCAGCGCCGCCATCCGTGCGGATGATCATCATGGGCGGCTTCGGCATGGGCGGTTTGTGCTGCCATCTCTGTCTTCCTTGTCTTCTTGTCCGTCATCTCTGGTCGCAAGCGACCGCTTGAACCGCTCCGTAAAGGAGCTCCCGCTATTTTTCGGCCGTGGCCACCTTGCCGGGCATCGTCCCGCGCCGCGCTCTTCTTGTGCTGAGTCGAGCCAGGCGGCGAAGTCCTCGTCGGACACGACGCGGATGGCGATCGGCATGAAGGCGTGATTGCGGCCGCAAAGCTCCGAACATTGGCCGTAGAACATGCCGGTCCGCTCTGCCCTGAACCAGGTCTGTTGCAAGCTACCAGGCACGGCGTCGAGCTTGATGCCGAAGGACGGCACCGCCCAGTCGTGGATCACGTCGTTCGATTTCAATTGCACAATGACGTTCTTGTTCACCGGCACCACCACCTCGTGGTCGACGGTGAGGAGTCGCGGCTGGCCGGGCTTCAGGTCGGCCTCCTGCACGATGATGGAAGCGAAGGTGATGCCGTGGTCGGGATATTCATAAGTCCAATACCATTGGCTGCCCGTAGCGGTGATGGTGAGGTCGGCCTTGGGGAAATCGTATTGGGCGAAGAGGAGCCGGAACGAGGGAATGGCGATGGCGACGAGGATCAAGACCGGGATGATCGTCCAGGCGATCTCGAGGACCGTGTTGTGGGTGGTGCGGGAGGGTTGCGGATGGCGATTCTCGTTGAAGCGCATCATCACGTAGATGAGCAGTCCGAGCACGAAGAGGGCGATAAGGACGATGATGACGGTGACGAAGGTATGGAACGAGGTGATCTGCTCCATGATCGGCGTGGCGGCCTTCTGGAAGGTCATCTGCCAGGGTGACGGTTGCCCGTCGCCGGCGAGTGCCGGACCGCAAACCGCAAGCAACGCGGCAGAACTGACGCAGATCAGCAGTCGATTGAGTATCGCCATTCCGTCACTCCCAGAGCCCAGACCTCTATACGTCCGCGCGCGCCGACCTGTGAAGGCCGGGCGACGATATGTCAACGACGTGGATGGCATTGGCAACCCCACGCCAGTTGGCGAAAGGCAGGGCGGCGCGCAAGATGTCGCGAGAAACGGCGTCGCCCCCAGCTTTGTTGTCGCCCCGAGTGGGCCCCGCAGGATGCAGACCCCCAAGAGCATTGTTGCCGCTTTCAAATCATAAAGACTATTGCTTGGCAACACTCAAGATTTGAGGTGATTGCGGCAAATGCACGCCCGATACCTGTTTCTGGTAAGAAGAATGCTGGCATCCTCACGTTGTCGAAATTTGGCCCCAATGCTCGGCGAAGGCGACTTTCCATGTCCCACATGGCGGCTATGCAGATCGTCCCCGGCAGCTTCGTCTCCCGCGGACGATTGATCCTCCACGCCTTGAGGCAGCCCCGCCGGATGCAAAGACCAACTCACTCTTCGTTATCAGCACCGGGACGATTCGGGTTGCCCATCGCGCTCGCTATTGCCGTCCTCGGCCTCATCGGGGATGCCCAAGCGCAAGAGGCGGCACCCGATACCGGCGGACCGTCGGCCACGGGCCCAGGCAGCGTGGTCAAGGGAACGCACGGCGCCTGGCAGGTGAGCTGCCGGTTGCCGCCCGGCGCCAAGGAAGAGAAATGTGCGCTGGTGCAGAGCGTCACCGCCGAGGACCGGCCGAATGTCGGGCTCACGGTGGTGTTCTACAAAGCCATCGGCGAGGACAAGAAGCTGTTGCGCGTCGTGGTGCCGCTCGGCGTGCTGCTTCCCACCGGACTTGGGCTCAAGATCGACGGACAGGATGTCGGCAACGCGCCCTTCCTCAAATGCAGCAAGAAGGGATGCATCGCCGAAGTCGTGCTGCAAGACGAGGTGATCAAGAAGCTGATGGGCGGAGGGACCGCCATGTTCATCATCTTCGATACGCCGGAGGCGGGGATCGGCATTCCGATCTCGCTACAGGGCTTCGGCGACGCGCTGTCAAATCTCAAATAGGCAAAAAAAGGGTCGACGGTAGGGTGTACCGTCGACCAAGCATCCGTCGGGGGGACGGACTCGCGCCTCGCCCGTGCAGGGTTGTGCGGACGAGGCGACGACTAGGCCCCGATCTAAGTATTCGGCTCGCCTGTTTCAACCCGGTTCCCGGCGGTTCCAAATTCAAAAATGGCTATGCGACTGGGCCTATCGTGAGTACCGATCCGGCGACCTCAAAGCGCCTGGGTCTCGAATAGCTTCTCGATGTCGCCCCGCCACTTACCCGCATAGTCTGCGAGGAGCCGGTCGGCAGGCGAGCGTCCTTCCGCCGCGGTCTCGGCGAGCCGGGCGAGATGCTTGCGCTCGTCGTCACCGTTGCGATCGAGAGCGTCGCGGCGTTTCAGACCCCGCTCGGCGATGGCAACGGCTTGGCGCGCCACATCGCCGACGGTGGAGCCACGAAACGGCGTCGCGAGGCCAAGGCGCGGAACCTGGTCGCGCATGGCCTGGCGTTCGCTTTTGGTCCAATCGGAGATGAGGGCATGAGCCTCTGCCTGCGCGCTTGCATCGTAGAGGAGCCCGGCCCAGAACGCCGGGAGCGCCATGAGCTCGGCATAGGGACCTGCGTCGGCGCCACGCATTTCCAGGAACCGCTTGAGCCGCACGTCGGGAAAGAGCGTGGTGAGGTGATCGGCCCAATCGTCGAAGGTCGGATACTCGCCGGGAAGCCGGTCGAGACGCCCGGCGATGAAATCCTTGAACGAGGCTCCGGCCACATCGATGTAGCGCCCGTTGCGGTAGACGAAATACATCGGCACCTGGAGCGCGTAGTCGACATAGCGCTCGAACCCCATGCCAGGCTCGAACGCGAAGGGAAGATTGCCGGTGCGGTCGGGATCGGTGTCGCGCCAGATCTCGGCGCGATAGGATTTGAAGCCGTTCGGCTTGCCGACGGTAAAGGGCGAATTGGCGAAGAGCGCGGTGGCGACGGGCTGAAGGGCTAGCCCTACGCGCATCTTCGTCACCATGTCGCTCTCGTCGGCGAAGTCGAGGTTGACCTGCACGGTCGCGGTGCGGAACATCATGTCGAGGCCGAGCCTGCCCCGCGTCGGCATATAGCGCTGCATGATGGCGTAGCGCGCCTTGGGCATGACCGGCGTCTCGGCGAGAGTCCATTTCGGCGAGAATCCGATACCGAGAAATCCGATACCGAGCTCGTCGCCGACCTCGCGCACCTCGATGAGATGCTGGCGAAGCTCTTCCTGCGTCTCGTGCAGAGTGGCGAGCGGCGCGCCGGAAAGCTCCAACTGACCGCCAGGCTCGAGGCTGATGATGCCCCCCTTCGGGCAGGCGAGGCGGCGGAGCGCAATGATCTTGCCGCGCTCGAGCACCGCATCCCAGCCGAAACGATCCTTCAATCCTTCGAGCAGCGCCTTGATGCCGCGCTCGCCGTCATAAGGAACCGGCGTGTGGCCGCGCCGGTAGAAGCCGAACTTCTCATGCTCGGTGCCGATGCGCCATTCGCCGACCGGCTTCGAGCCCGCTTCGAGATAGGCGACGAGCTCGTCCCGCGACTCGATGGTCGGGCCTTGCGGCCCAGCTACGCGTGTCGACATGGGAAGACGAGCTCGATCGTGCGACTTGGGTTTGAGGGGCGGATGGCGCCGCTCCTAGCACGTTTGCGCGGCGGCGAACATGGCATGGATCAGGAGCGCCAATCGCCGAGAGTCGCATTGACAAGCGAGAGCGCCGCAACCGCCGCGGTATCGGCCCGCATCACGCGGGGACCGAGCGAGATCGGCAGGACAAAGGGCTGAGCCAAGAGGAGCGCCCTCTCCTCCTCCTCGAACCCGCCCTCCGGCCCGATCAGCACGGCGAGCGGACGCCTGGCTTCCCTTTCGAGCGCGGCAAGCGGCGAGGCGATGGGCGCCGCCTCATCGGCAAAGACCAGCAGCCGCTTTTCGTCCCAGCCGGCGAGAATCGCGGCGAGCTTCTCAGGCTCGGCCACCTCCGGCACCCATAGGACGCCGCATTGCTCGGCGGCCTCGACGGCATTGGCGGTGAGCCGCGCTCTATTGACGCGCTCGGCAATCGTGCGGCGTGTGATCACAGGCATGAGCCGCGACGCACCGAGCTCTGTCGCTTTTTGCGCCATATAGTCGAGGCGGGCGCGCTTCAGCGGGGCAAACAAATAATGCAGGTCTGGCGGCGAAATCTGCTGCCGGGTCTGCCGGGCAACGGTCACGATTGCCCGCTTCTTGGCCGCCGCGCTCAAGCCCCCAAGCCATTCGCCATCCTTCCCGTTAAAGAGCAGGACTTCTTCCCCGGTCTTGCATCGGAGCACGTTGATGAGGTAGTGCGCCTGTGTGGGGTCAAGCTCGACGCTTGCGCCGGGGGCTAGTTCGGACGTGACGAAGAGCCGCTGAGGCTTGGAAGGCATTTTCGCTGGGTCTCATCCAGTTCTGAAGACAAGGGAAACCGAGGCCGAGAGACATGCCACGTCCTGCTGCCCAAGGCAAAACGAGCACGGTGGCCGACGCGCGGAGCGCGAACCTCGTCGACCGCTTCGCGCCAGCGGCAATCCTCCCCTATTTGCGGCTAGCCCGCGCCGACAGGCCGACCGGCTTCTGGCTGCTCGCGCTTCCCTGCTTCTGGTCGGTGGCGCTCGCCTCGCGCAGCATCGGGGCTGACTATCCGGACCCCTGGCTGCTCGCGCTTTTCGCCATCGGCGCCATCGTGATGCGCGCCGCCGGCTGCACCTATAACGACATCCTCGACAAGGACATCGACGCGCAAGTCGCCCGCACGCAAACCCGCCCGCTGCCGAGCGGACAAATCTCGGAGAGGGCAGCCATCATCTTCATGCTGGTGCTTTGCCTCATCGGACTTGCGGTGCTGCTCTCGTTCAACACCGCGACCATTTGGCTCGGCCTCGCCGTGGTCCCCATCGTCGCGGCCTATCCGCTGGTGAAGCGCTTCTCATACTGGCCGCAGGCGGTGCTCGGCCTTGCCTTCAACTGGGGCGCGCTCTTGGGCTACACCGCGGTGCTCGGGCGGCTCGAATGGGCGGCGGCCGTGCTCTATGCCGGCGCCATCGCCTGGACCATTGGCTACGACACCATCTACGCCCATCAGGACCGCGAGGACGATGCTCTGCTCGGGCTGAAATCGACGGCGCTCAAATTCGGCCGGGCGACCAAGGCCTGGCTCGCGGTCTTCTACGCGCTTGCCTGGCTCGGGATCACCATTGCCGGGCTGCTCGCAGGCGCCGAGATCGTCTTCCTCCTTGGCATGGCCGCCGCCGGTGCCCATCTCTTCTGGCAAGTGGCCACGCTCAATATCGACGACCCGGAGAATTGCCTGAGGCGCTTTCGATCCAATCGCGACTTCGGATTGATCGTATTCGCCGCCATCGTGTTCGACCTCGTTCTCGCTTCGCGATACTAGGCCTGAAAATGCATCGAGCCCCAGAGCTTCACGCCCTGGGGCCCGGATGACGCCTTGCTGTTATCTTCCTTGAGGCTGCTTTGGGAGAGCCTTTATTGCCACGATCCTGCCATAGAAGTTATCCGAACCGCTTAATAGACGTCGTTAATGTCTGGTATCCGGCAGTTCCTGCCGACATGGTTTAGAGAGTCTTTGCGAGACGCATGATGACCGCGCTTTCCCACGCCAGTGTCCCTCCGCCGCACGCGCTCGACGAGGACTATCGTTTGCTGAAGGCGGCGGTCGAGGAGGCCGGCAAGCTCGCGCATAGCTATTTCCGCCAGGAGGTCGCCGTCCGCAGAAAGAAGGACGGAACCGAAGTCAGCGACGCCGACATCGCCGTCAACGAAGCGCTGAAGGAAAGGCTGCTTGGCGGCAGGCCCGATTACGGATGGCTGTCGGAGGAATCGGAAGACGATGCGACGAGGCTCGAGCGGCGCTTGGTGTGGATGGTCGACCCCATCGACGGGACCAACGCCTTTCTCCGCCACATCCCGGAATGGACCATATCGGCGGCGCTGGTGCAGGAAGGCAAGCCCGTGGCCGGCGCCGTGTTCAATCCCGCGACCGGCGAGTTCTTCCACGCCATTCGCGGTCGCGGCGCCTTCCTCAACGGCACGCAGATCAAGGTGACCGGCAGGGAGACGCTCGAAGGCGCGCTGTTCATCGCGAGCGGCGGCCTGTTCAAGAAGCGCATCTGGAAGGAGCCCTGGCCAGGCGTCGAATCGCGCTGGGTCAATTCGGTCGCCTACCGGCTCGCCCTCGTCGCCGCAGGCAGGGCCGACGCCACCGTGTCGCTCTCCGCCAAATGCGAGTGGGATCTCGCGGCTGGCGTGCTGATCGTCGAGGAGGCAGGCGGCGTGGTGACCGACCATCACGGCCATGCCTTCCGCTTCAATCTGCCCATCCCCCGCTTCCCGAGCCTCGTCGCGGCCCCTCCAGGCCTCCACGCCAAGCTCATCGAGCGCACGAGCCGCGTAGACCTCTGAGGCGCTTTCGGCTAAGTCCGCGCTTCAAGGCGAAAGAACAGCAGGACAGGACCATGGCGGCAAAGGGCGGGGCAAAGACCGGCACGCGGCAATTGCTTCATCTCGTCTTCGGCGGCGAGCTCACGACACTCGACAAAATAGAATTCTCCGACCTCAAATCGCTCGATATCGTCGGCATCTACCCGAATTATGCCGAGGCCTTCGCCGCCTGGCGCGACGCGGCGCAGCGGAGCGTGGACGACGCCCATATGCGCTATTTCATCGTGCATCTGCACCGCCTGCTCGATCCTGAGACGGAAAGCGGCGACGCCTAAGGGTTAGGCGTTGTGAGGCCTGCGGTTTTTCGCCTTAAAGCTCGTGCGCCCAGCATGCTAGAAAGGCCGGCCGGGCGCGTGGCCTAGGGCCTCAACGGCGGATCGGGGAAGCGCTTGAAAGATCAACTGTTCAGCGACACGACACTGGCCAGGCGGGGTGGTGCCGACGACTTCGAGGCCCACCACTACACCACGCGCGAAGTCGTCACGCGTATCTGGCGGGAGCATTTGCGCCCGCGCCTCGGGCTGTTGATGCTGGCGAGCCTCGCCATGCTGCTCACGGCTGCGACCACCGGCGCCATCCCCTTCATCATCCAGAAGACCGCCGACGACGTGTTCGTGGCGAAGAACCAGCAGATGATCTACTGGGTCACCGCCGCGATCGTGGTCGTGACCATCGTCAAAGCCATCTCCGAATATGTGGCCGACGTCACCGTCGCCTATCTCGGCCACCGCTTCATCGCCGATCTCCGCATCCAGATGTTTGCCAAGCTTGCCAGCGCCGACCTCTCCTTCATCCAGACCGTCCATTCGGGCCGGCTGCTCTCGGGCTTCCTCACCGACGCCAATCTGATCCGCCAGACGGCGAGCCGCTCCATCGTCACGCTCGGTGAGAACTATCTCAAGGTCATCATCCTCGTCGCCACCATGTTCTACATGGATGCGCGTTTTGCCTTCATGATCCTGCTGTTCATGCCGATCGCCTGGTTTCTGCTCGGGCGCCAGCGCCGCAAGATGCGGAAATCGACCACCAAGTCGCTACAGGAGACCGGCGACCTGTCGGCGCTGATCACCCAGACCTTACGCGGCATGCGCGTGGTGCGCGCCTATCGCCAGGAGCCAAAGGAAGAAGCCCGCGCCGCATACACCATCAACCGCGCGCTCGAATTCACCATGCGCGGCACCCGCGCCCGCGCGCTGTCGAGCCCGTCGGTCGAGCTCCTGACCGGACTTGGCTTTGCTCTTGCCATCTATTTCGCCGGCACCAAGGGCGTGCGTGGCGACCTCACGCTCGGCCAGTTCATGGGCTTCATGACCTCGGCGCTCCTCATCTACGGCCCGCTCAAAAGCGCCGCGACGCTACAGACGAGCTTGCAGGAAGGCGTGGCGGCGGCGAGCCGGGTGTTCGGCATCGTCGACCGCGAGACGCAGCTGGTCGAGGCTGCTGATGCGAAGCCGCTCGCGCTGAAGCGCGGCCAGATCGAATTCGACAATATCTCCTTCGCCTATGAGCCGAACAACCCGGTGCTGAAAGGCGTGAGCCTGACGGTTCCCTCCGGGCGCACCGTGGCCCTCGTCGGTCCATCGGGCTCTGGCAAGAGCACGCTGGTCAATCTCACCTTGCGCTTCTTCGATCCGGAGAAGGGAAAGGTGGCCATCGACGGGCAGGACATCGCGCAGGTCACCGTCGCATCGCTGCGCGACGCCATCGGCCTCGTCACCCAGGACCCGGTGCTGTTCGACGACACCATCCGCGCCAACATCGCCTACGGCGCCAAGCCCGAGGTCGAGGCAGAGGTCATTGCCGCCGCCAAAGCCGCAGCGGCGCATGACTTCATCATGGGCCTGCCAAAGGGCTACGACACCCGCGTTGGCGAAGCAGGCTCGCTCCTTTCCGGCGGCGAGCGCCAGCGCATCGCCATCGCGCGGGCGATCTACAAGGACGCGCCGATCCTGCTGCTCGACGAGCCGACCAGCTCGCTCGATAGCGAGGCCGAAGCCAAGGTGCAGACGGCGCTGGAAGGATTGATGCGCGGGCGCACCGTGCTGATGATCGCGCACCGCCTCTCGACCGTGAAGAAGGCGGACCTCATCTGCGTCCTCGACCAGGGCCGCATCGTCGAGATCGGGCGCCACGACGAGCTCGTGGCCAAAGGCGGCCTCTACACCCGGCTTCATCGCACCCAATTCGGCATCGACGGCGGCTATGCCGCGGAAGGGGCGGACGCTAGTGACGACGACGCGGCTGCCGTCGCCGTGGTCGGAAGCTAGGCAAGCGCTCTAGAGCATGGCGAAGCGGTTGCTCTCCTTCGACCGATTGGTCGCCCTCGGCAGCGCAGTCGGCGCCGGCTATATCAGGCTCGCCTACAATACGAGCACGGTCCGGCGCGATCCGCCCGACACCGACACCAAGCTCTTCGCCGAGCATCCGCAAATCTTCGCCATGTGGCACGGGCAGTTCGGCATGCTGCCCAAGATCAAGCCGGACCGGCCTGCCGATGTCGCCGCCATGGTGGCGCGGCACGGCGACGCCGAGCTGATCGCCGGGGTCCTGAGCCGCTTCGGCATGCGATTGATCAGGGGTGCCGGCGCCAGCTACCGGCGCCGCAATCGTGGCGGGGCGGCCGCGCTGCGGGAAGCGCTCAGGGCGCTCCAGCAAGGGACGACCGTGGCCATGACCGCCGACGTCGCTCCTGGCCCTGCGCGCAAGGCCGGAAACGGCATCGTCATGCTGGCGAAGCTCTCAGGGCGCCCGGTCGTACCTTGCGCCATGGCGACGAGCCGCTACGTCACGCTCAACAATTGGAGCGCGTTTACCATCAACCTGCCCTTCTCCAGGCTTGGCATCGTGGTCGGCGATCCGATATGGGTGCCTGAGGACGCCAATTCGGCAGCCTTGGAGGCCGCCCGTATCGCCGTCGAACGCGGCCTCAATCAAGCGACCGCGCGCGCATACGAACTTGTCGGGGCCACCGATCCGTTGTTACCAGCCGTGCAAGTCAAGGATGCCCCCAAGCCGGCCTTCGTGCTTCGCGCCTATCGCGCGCTGACGCGCTACGCCGCGCCGGTCGCGCCGCTGCTGCTTGCCTGGCGCACCCGCATCGGCAAGGAGGAGCCGGCGCGGCGCGCTGAGCGCTACGGCGAGGCGAGCATGCCGCGCCCATCCGGCTTCCTTGTGTGGTTCCATGCCGCGAGCGTCGGCGAGGCCAATGCCGTGCTGCCGGTGATCGATGCCATCGCCGCCGAGCACCCGGAGATCCGCCTGCTGCTCACCACCGGCACGGTCACCTCGGCGAAGCTCGCGCGGGCGCGGCTGCCGAAGGGCGCCGTGCACCAATATGTGCCGCTCGACAATCAGGACTATGTGCGGCGGTTTCTCGAGCATTGGCAGCCCGACCTTGCGGTGTTCGTAGAATCGGAGATCTGGCCGAACCTCGTGCTGGAGACGAATGCGCTCAACGTCCCGCTCGTGCTGGTCAACGGCCGCATGTCGTTCCGCTCCTTCCGCCGTTGGCGCAATCGCCCCGGCTTGAGCCGTCCGCTGTTCTCGGCATTCGACCTGGTGCTCGCCCAGAACGAGCGCTTCGCCCAGCGCTTCACCGCGCTCGGCGCGCCGCGCACCGTCGCGGTCGGCAATCTCAAGATCGACGCGCCGCCGCCTCCGGTCGATTTGGCCGGCCACAGGAAACTCTCCGCGGCGCTCGCCGGACGCAGCGTATGGCTTGCGGCAAGCACGCATCCTGGCGAGGACGACATCGCCGCCGTCGCCCATTTGGCCATCAAGGGCGCGCGGCCAGATCTCCTCACCATCATCGTCCCGCGGCATCCGGATCGCGGCCCATTCATCGCGAGACTTCTGGGTGGCGCCAATCTCAAGGTGGCGCTTCGCTCGGAAGGCAAGCTCCCCGACGCAAGCACCGACATCTATATCGCCGATACGATCGGCGAGCTTGGGCTGTTCTACAATTTGGTGCCGGTCGCATTTGTCGGCGGCTCGCTCGTGCCGCATGGCGGACAGAACCCGATGGAGGCGATCAAGCTCGGAGCCGCCGTGGTCACCGGCCCGCATTGGCGGAACTTCGCCGACGCCTATGAGGAGCTCCTGGCCTCAGGGGGCTGCGCCCAGGTGAGCGAGGCCAACGATCTCGCCACGGCCGTGCTGCTGCTGCTTGAGGATGCTCAGGCGCGCGCACGCATGATGGCGCGGGCCGAGGGCGCCATTGCCCGCATGGGCGGAGCCCTGCCGCGCACCATCGCCGAGATCGAGCGCTTCCTGCCGCCACGGGCAACGCTACTCCATGCCTCTTAGGACGCCATTCTGGTGGTACCGGCGGCGAGGCGTGCTGGCCTCGGCGCTGTCGCCGCTCGGCGCCATCTACGGGCGCATGGCGGAGCGGAAGATGGCCGGCGTCGCGCCTTACCGCTCACGGCTGCCGGTGATCTGCATCGGCAATTTCACCGCAGGCGGCGGCGGCAAGACGCCGACGGCCATTGCCGTCGCCAAGGTGTTGAAGGAAGCGGGCGAGCGCCCGTCTTTTCTCACCCGCGGCTATGGCGGCAAGACGCAAGGCCCGGTGCTGGTCGCCAAGGGCCAGAACGCGGCTGAGGTCGGCGACGAGACGCTGCTGCTTGCCGCCCATGCGCCGGCCGTGGTGTCGGCGGACCGCGCAGCGGGCGCCAGACTGATCGAAGGCACCGACGCCACGGTCATCGTCATGGATGACGGCTTCCAGAACCCGCAGCTCGCCAAGGATGTCAGCCTGATCGTGGTCGATGCCGCGACCGGGCTCGGCAATGGGCTCGTCATACCTGCCGGTCCCTTGCGCGCGCCGCTCGACAAGCAGATGCCGCGCGCCGACGCGCTGCTCCTGATCGGCGACGGCGGCAAGACCGCGCCGCTCGCCAAGAGCTTCGAGGCGGCGAACAAGCCGGTGTTGAAGGCGCGCATGGCGCCGCGCGGCGATGCGCGCTGGCTCGGCATATTGCCGGTGATCGGCTTTGCCGGCATCGCCAATCCGAAGAAATTCTACGCGACGCTGTCGCAGAACGGCGCCCGGCTCACCGGCACGCGCTCCTTCCCCGACCATCACCCCTATTCCGAGCGGCAGGCGATGCGGCTGCTCAGATGGGCGCGGGAGTGGAACGCCATGCTGGTCACCACCGAGAAGGATTGGGTGCGCCTGCCCGACGACGACGGCACGGAGTGCTCCGAGCTCAAGTTCCGTTCGCGGCCGCTGCTCATCGACATCGAGTTCGCCGACGGCGCCAATCTGAAGCGCCTGCTGGTCGAGACGATCGAGAAGCGCCGCGCAGGCTAAACCAAAGGGCGCGAAGCGCCTTGACCTCTCCCCTGCGGGGAGAGGTCGTGTCGAAGCGCTTCGCTTCGACCGGGTGAGGGGTTTCGAAGTCTGGGACGACTACGTTTGATCCCCCTCACCCTGCCCTCTCCCCACAGTTTCTCGGTGGGTTGATTCCTCAAGGTGGAAGTTTGTGGATGGAGGCGCATACGGGTTTGCTATACGTTCGGGACGGATGATAAGTTTACCCTTCGCGGTCTCATTTTCTTCGCTCCCGACTACAACCAAAGCGGCTTTACCGGCACCTACGTCGCAGGAGGTGGGAGGGTCAAGTTGTGGAAGAAGGTTGGGGTCTATGCAGGCGCTGGCTATCAGTTCTTCGAGGATCCTAATGCATTCGAACAGCTGGTCTGGACTGCCGGCATTTCCTACTATTGGAAATCATTCACCTTCGACGTCCGCTATTGGGATACTGATCTCAGCGACAACGAATGCGTGTCTCGCAGCGGATTTAGCGACGGCTGCGATGCTGGGGTCGTCGGAACAATTTCTCTCGACACCACATGGTCGGCTTTGTTCCGCGTGCGCTGATGGTCGCAACCATACCCGTCTACGTCTGGCAGCGGCGCCGCGCCGGCCAAGCTGAACCTTTCAATAGGTTTGAGCAGTGACAGATCGTAGCGCGAACGATGGATTCGGGACGCCATCGCTCCTTGATGCTGCGGTTCCCTGTACTGCGTTGATTGTCCTCCTCGGCCTCTCCTACTTTCTTTTTGGCAACGATGCCTCTTCGGGGCCCAATCAGATTGCCCTTCTGTTCTGCGGCATCATTGCTGCGGGTATTGCTTACAAGAACGGCATGCCCTGGAATGGCATCCGCCAAGCAGTTGTGGATGGCATTGCTCTCGGGCTTCCGGCCATCATGATCCTGCTCGCGGTCGGCGCCCTCATCGGCACTTGGGCCCTAAGCGGGACCATAATCACCATGGTCTACTACGGGCTCAAGCTCCTCAGCCCCGCCTATTTTTATGCCACCACGGCTCTGGTCTGCGCGATCGTTGCATTCAGCATCGGCAGTTCATGGACAGTGGCGGGAACCATTGGGATTGGACTGATGGGCGTCGGGGCGAGCATGAACCTATCGCCCGCTATCACGGCCGGGGCCGTCATTTCGGGTGCCTATTTCGGCGACAAGGCTTCGCCCCTGTCGGATACGGTGAACCTCGCCACAGCGACTGCGGGCTCGCAGATCTATGACCATATCCGCGAGTCCCTATGGACATCGATTCCCTCACTTGCCATCGCCATTATCCTTTTCGCGTTTATGGGCACCGCCGGCGAATTTGATGCGACCCAACTGCTTTCGGGGATCGAAAGCAAGGTGACGGTGTCGGTCTGGGCCTTTTTGCCCTTGCTCATTGTCCTTGTGCTTTCGGTCCTGAGATTTCCGCCCTTCATTGCAATTTTCATCGGCGCGCTGGCTGGAGCGGTCTCGGCAATCTTGCATGCCCCAGAGGCTGTCGTGGCCTTTGCGGCCGCGCCCGACCTGCCTTACGCGCTTGCCCTGCTCAAAGGCGCTTGGTCGGCACTTGCTACCGGTTATGTGGCAAATACCGGCGTTGCAGCGCTCGACGAGATTCTGACCCGCGGCGGCATGTCGAGTATGATGACCACGGTGTGGCTAATCATAACCGCGCTCTCCTTCGGTGCCGTGGTCGAGCATGCGGGGTTGCTTAATCGTCTCATCGATCCCTTGGTCAAACGTGTGAAATCGGTCGCCGGCCTCGTCGCAACCACGGTGGCAACCGCCATCGGCATCAATATCATGGCCTCGGATCAGTACATCGCCATTGCTCTGCCCGGCCGACTATTCGCGCCGGCTTTCTCTAAGCGCGGGCTAGAACCGGCGATGCTATCGCGGGTGGTCGGAGATTCTGCAACGGTGACCTCTCCCCTCATTCCGTGGAACAGTTGCGGCGCCTATATGGCTGCCGCTCTTGGCGTTCCAACTATGCTCTACGCCGGATTCTGCTTTTTCAACATCTTGAACCCATTACTCACCATTCTGCTCTCCGTTATAGGTTGGAGAGTGTTGCGAGTCGCACCTACAAGTGCGCCTACCAAGAGTGAAGCTTTTGAAGCGCCTTGAGAGCCGGCCAACGCCTTTTGCTAATGTGAAGGCAACAAATCTCGCGCTGGTAGCTGCTGACCGCGATACCGAACGCGCCGAAGCTCTAATGATCGGCGAGGCACGCAACCTCATGGAGCAGCATTGGCGAGACATCGAGGCGCTGGCAAAGCGGTTGCTCATCAAAGGGAGGATAAACTTTTTGCACCAAGGCCGGGGCATCTGAAGGCTGTGACTCCCGGTAACAAAGATGACCGTCGACTGCTGTGAGTGTAAACAGCCGCTCGTTGAGATCGACAACCGGGGCGAGCGCCTCACCGGCTGCATGGCTTGCAACATCTGGTGGTCGTCTGACGATAAGAAGGTCAGCTATCGGAGGAGGATTTGCGGGCGCTTCACGCGCTGCGGAGGAAGTGAGGGCGCCGGCCGAAGCCGACGCTCCTGCTCAGGTCACCCAGGGAAGGCGAGTCCCGTACACGGGCATGACAGGGACCTTCTCCGTTGTACCGGTTGTGGAGCCGGTGCAACCGGGCCACGTCTCGGATAGAGGGGGAAGGCGCCCAGCACGAACCACCCAGTCAGGGTCCGATGGCATAGCCCTGGGCGCGCTGCTCCAGGTAAGACAGGGATTACGGTGCTAAGCGGCCGGCACGAAGGAATTGATACAATACACTACAGGGAACCCGTCGCACTTGCGGCGTGACGAGATCGCGCCGGAACATCCGGCGTGATGTGAAGGGTTGGGAGGGCGAACAGCACGTAATGCAGGGCCGGTCGATCCGGCGATCGGGACAACCCAGATGTGCCAGTGCATCTTTGAATGCGGGCTATTGACCGGGACCCGATCCGCGGAGGGCAATATGGCCAGCGGTCATGCGAACCGCGCTAACAGGCCGAACACATGGCTGCACCGACCAGCAACGCGACGTGAAGTTTTGACTTGCCAACCAGGAGCCGTCCACACATGGCACTTAACGGACGTCGATGCTGACGCTCAGCATGTCCGCTTTCAGGGGTTAAGCGGAATCGCTCGCTAATGTCCGCTAATGACCCAAAGCGGACATTCAGGCGTCGAGCGATGCCTGCTATGTCTGTCCAGTTGAGTTGCTAGTCTGATCGTCATGTGTCACGAAGACGGATCCGCGCATAATCGCTTTGCCGATCATCGTTCATGGCACGAGTCGATCTGAAACAAGCTGACACGGGAGGGCGACAGATGGCGACGTGGAGACCGGATCCTACCTTCTATCCATCGCCTCGCTTGGCGACCCAAGCGCCGCCAGAGAAGCTGGCCTACGTAGCGACCCTCGATCCGACTCGAAAACGTCCCGACGTGATGGCGGTGGTTGACTTGGATTCCGAGTCAACAGGTTATGGACGGATCGTTGGACAGACTGATCTAGCTGTCGGAGACGAGCTTCATCACTTTGGTTGGAATGCCTGTAGTTCATGCCTGTGCCCCAACGCCCCACATCCCCACGTGGAGCGTCGTTATCTTATCGTCCCAGGCATCCGATCTTCACGCCTCCACGTCTTGGATACTAAGCCCGATCCAGCCCATCCGAAGCTGGTCCGGACCATCGAGGCTGTGGAACTTGCCAACCGCGCAGGTTACTCGCGACCCCACACTGTGCACTGCGGGCCCGAGGGCATTTACGTCAGCGCGCTCGCTGACGCCGAAGGCAAGCGACCTGGGGGCGTATTCCTCATGGACCATGAGTCGTTCGACGTGCTTGGTCGTTGGGAACTCGATCGAGGGCCACAGGAGCTCGCCTACGATTTCTGGTGGCACCTTGGCTACGACACCATGGTGAGCAGCGAGTGGGGAACGCCGGACATGTTTGAGGATGGACTCATTCCCGAAAAGATCCTTGGCTCAGAGTACGGGCACCGACTGCATTTTTGGGATTTGCTCAAGCGCCGGCATCTCCAGGAGATCGATCTCGGTGAAGAATACCAACTGGTGTTCGAATTACGCCCAGCCCACGATCCCACTAAGGCCTATGGCTTCGCAGGTGTGGTGCTCTGCCTGAAAGACCTCTCGTCCTCCGTGTTTCTGTGGCACCGAGACGGTGACCGGTGGGCAATAACCAAGGTGATCTCAATCCCGGCGGAACCCGCCGAGCCCGATCAGCTTCCTCCCATGCTCAAAGGCTTCAAAGCCTGTCCACCGTTTGTGACGGACATCGACCTCTCCGTTGACGACAAGTACCTTTACGTCTCCTGCTGGGGCACGGGCGATTTTCACCAATACGACGTCTCCGACCCGTTTAAGCCGAAACTTACGGGGAAACTACGCATTGGTGGCATTGTCTCACGCGCTCCGCATCCGAAGAGTCGGTGAGCCGCTTAATGGCGGACCCCAGATGGTAGAGGTCAGTCGCGATGGACGCCGCATCTACTTCACCAACTCTCTCTACAGTGCTGTCGATGACCAATTCTATCCCGATGGGATCAAGGGCTGGATGGTCAAGGTCAACGCCAAGCCAGAGGGCGGGATCGAATTTGACGAAGACTTCTTCCTGTCCTGGGCTGATGGCTACCTCCCGCATCAAGTGCGCCTGCAAGGCGGAGACGCGTCCTCGGATTCCTATTGCTATCCATGACGTCTGAAGCAGCCCAATTGAGCAAATTCAGCCTCTTCATTTCAGCTACATGACGGGGATCTGGCCCTGGACAAAATTGAATTCTGCTGACGAAGTCACTCTGAAGTGCCACGGCAGCTTTTGACTGCGTGCTTATGACCGGGACCTGATCTCACGGGGAGAAGCGGACGTGTCAATGTGCGGAACAGAATTTAGGATCGGTCGCAGACGCGCGCTTCTCGCTTTATCACTCCGGCCTCGGGTTTCTTCGGCTCCGCTTTGCTGCTCCTACGGCCGAAGGTGATGAGAATGGGCTCGTGAAGCTCGACCGGTCGTAAATGCTGGACCTGGTCGTCGGCTCGTGCGGGAGGGCCGAGAATGGTTAGGCTGCCAAATGCAGCGAACTTCAAGGACATGGAGGATCTCCTTTTTGCGTTTCTCTGCTCAAGACCATTTTGAGCAAAAGGAATCCTGTAGGAGCTCAGTAAAGTGAGCTCTCTTCAGACCGCCTTCCAGACGACTCGCGGTGCACACAGTGCAAATTCGGAATTGGCGTGATGTCAGCGTGTTCGCGTTGGCGGGCGCGTCGCGTACCGCACGCGGGACGCTTTCAAGTGTACCCGTGGTACAGTCTCCGGTGCCCGCAGGAGAACGAGAGACATGCAGGAGACGCCGCGCAAGGGCAGCGATACCAAAGAGCGCATTCTCGACGTGGCCGAGGCCGCCGTGCTCGAGAAGGGCTTCGCGGCCACGTCGATTGAGGAACTGGTCGCCGCCGTCGACATCACCAAGAGCGGGTTCTTCTCCCCGCGGCGGGGCTCTTTTTGTTTCTGCTTCTCGCCCTACTAAACCCGTCAATCAGCGTCGGTCCAATGTCCGTTAATGGCACTAAGTCGAGCCAATGTCGGTTAATGGCACTAAGCGGACGTGCAAATCGCGCTGACGAATGTCCGCTTAGAGGGGAATAACGGACATGACGCGGACGTGACGCAATGTCTGCTCATGACCCAAAGCGGACATTTGCACTCCCCGACTTTTGCGGACCTGTTGAACGGCGTCACGGTTCTGAGAAGCGCTGCTGCTGGTCACTCACGCCAGACGCTGAAAAAGTAGTCGTGGTCCTTCTGGGCGGTGTGGCATTCGAAGCAAGCGGTGCGGGCGTTCTGGCCGACCACCGGGCGGGCTGGGTCGCCTGCGGCGAAGCCTTCAAAGCCCCAGCCGCCGGTTCCGGCGAACCGCTTGCCGTCCTTTTGCATTACGCCGAGCACCTTGCGTTTGCCCTCGGTGATCGCGTTGTCGGCCGCGGTGGCTTCCAGCAGGTCGAAGATGATGACAGAGCCGTCAGTGACCCAAAGCGGACATAGGTCAGTGTCATCAGGCCAACACCGCGGCGAAACAGCGTGTAAGAATGCGTTTTGAGGAAGTTGATCGTTGGTCGACCGTAGCACAATTGCAATGAGCTTTGTCAGCAGCGGCGTTGCCCAAAGGAATCAGTCAGCGCCGTCTTGACACGCGCCCCCCACGAAGGAGCTTGGCGGCCTCGATTCTCGGGAATTGGACGACGAGCTGGTCTTATTAATTCGGCTTGGCGTAGGGGGTGCTTTCGAGCTTCACCGAACTCGGGTTCACCGAGCGGATCCAGGCGACCACCTTCCACAGATCGTCGGACGTCTTGATGATTCCGCCGAAGGGGGGCATCGGGCCGACCACGACCTCGTGCTTGACGCGGTCGTAGCCCTCCTTCTTCAGACCGTCAGAACCAAGGGCCATAAGCCGGAACAACGTGTCGTCATCCGCACCATACACCCAGGTGTCGTTGGTCAGCGGCGGGCACATGCCGCCACCGCCGCCGCCGCCATGGCAGCCATTGCAGCCGAAGGACAGGTATTTCTTATGCCCCTCCTCGGCAACGGCGTCGATCTGGCCGCTATAAGGATTGTGCAGGCCGGCTTGCGGGGTGGCCTTGATGAGGTCGAGCGGCGGCGTGGTGTCGCCAGCCTTGCAGCAAGCACCGCCAGCGGCAGCGCCTCCGCCCGCCGGCGCTGCTTCTCCGCCCGCCGACGCAGCCGGCGCCGGGGTAGTCGGTGTGGTACCCGCCGGTGCAGCTTCCTCCGCCGCCTGGGTACCCCACATTCCCGTTCCTACGCCAACAATTCCTACCAAGAGAGCAACGATGATCTGACGCATTGTTTTTCCTCACCCTGCTGTCGACTGAATCATCTGATTGCCGCCTGGTTTTCGCGATAGGGCTGAGTGGCGACCCGACTGGAGCATTTTCCCGTCATGCCCTCCGTGACCACAAGATGGGAGAAGCCAGAACAGCGGCCTCAGCTAATCGCTCTAACGCCCAAAAACATCGCCTCCGCTCGTGCTGCCGAGCAGCAAGAGTACAGCGTCGGCCCTATCCCGTTGCTCGGGCGTCAGAGCCTTGTAGAGAGCCTCCGTCGCCGGCTGCAATGCCTTCCTCGCATCGAGCTGCGCCTGCATCATGCCGGTCTGCGCCTGCATGCGGTCGATGGGCGAGTCCGATTGCTCCGCAGTCATCATGGCCTGATGCGCCGCCTGCAGGCTCTGCACATTAGCGCGCGAAACGTCCTCGTAAGCCTTCCAGGCTGCGGCCTCACTGTCGGTGATGCCGAGCAACGCCTTCCCATAGGCAAGCCGGCCCTCGACCCTGGCGCCAAGGTCTGATTGGCTGTAGCCGACGAAGTAAACGCCGATGATTGCACCAGATGCGTCTTTGATCGGTTCATAACCGGTGACATAGGGCACGCCAAGGATCGGGGCCTTGCCGTAGTATGGCTTGCCCGCTTTGATCAACTCGAGCGCTGGGCCGGCCAGAACAGTTCCAATCGCCCGCCCGCTTCCGTCCGGCTTAGGCACGTCCGTTGCGACGCGGATGTATTCATCGCCGCCCTTCACGAACAGCGTCGCCGCCATCCCTCGCCCGTCTTCCTTTGCAACCTCATCGACCACGGTAAAGTTGTTGTTCATTTTGGTCGAACCGAAATACAAGGCAGGGGCATCCTTGCCGCCAACCGGGTCGCTTCCTTCAATCTTTGGCGCTCCCAATTTCGCAGTCTGGTCTTTCAAGACCGCCATGGATTTCGCAACTCTTGCATCCTGAGCATTGCCAGCGCTTGGCATCAGCATGGGAGTTGCAAGGAAGCCAACCGCAAGGATAAGCATGCCGACGACACGCGCTTTTTTGGCAAGCGGCCTCACTGCGGCGGTGGCCGCGATTAAACTTTGGAATATAAGTTTCATTTGGTTCCTCCTGGAATTCAGCGGCGGCTACATGCCCGTGCTCTGACCATGCGAACCGCCGCGCGGCACTCCAAGCCAACCCGCGTGCGCTTGGAAAGAATGGTTCATTGGCATGATGGCGTCCTAAACTCCGTCGCATAAACGCGATCACGTCGCGCTTGTCTGCGGACCTTGGACCCTCTGCGGTGAATAGCAACATGCACGCATTTTAGTAGCAAGTGGCCACAACTTGACCGAGGCCCGCAACTGCAGGGCGAAATAGAATTCCACTGGGTCTCCCGGGTTAAGGGCCCGGTTTAACGGGTTGTAGCGGTGGCTGGACCGTGATGCCAGAGGCAGAAAGGGCCTCCGTGTCGATGATGGCAAGAGTTGCGGCGTTGCTACCGCACTGGAGATGCACCGATTCCTGCACGGCGTTGTCAATGTGGACGAACTCGCCTGATTCTATACGAACTCTAACGCGTTTAGCTCAACTCGCTGGGTTCGGTACGCTCGTCGCTGGATTCGGCACGCTCGTCCCAGACCACTGCGTTGACGGTGCAGCGGCCATTGCCAAGCTCAAGGAACGCTATGACACGCATACTGCCAATCGTGGCGAGAAGAGTGTCGTTATGCCCGACCGGTCCTAAGTTCTGGACCATCTCGTCGGCACCGGCGGGGTTGGAAGCGAACAGGGCAACGAACGCGCCAGCCGCTACAAACTTCGGGAAGTCGCGAAAGAGCGGAAACATCGGAATCTCCTTTGGACTGGAGATCAAAATCATCTTGAAGGGATTCTAGCTCCCGGCGCAGATTTACGATATGGCATTGCCACACTGAAACGGCAGTCGCGAGAATTGTCGCAAGCGCCGACGAACTCCCATCCCCCCGACAGCCGAAGCTGCCAACTAGCTGATTGCCCTTGGCATTTCTGGAAGGGACCGGTTCTTGAGAAGTCCCGCACGTTACCATGTTAGCCCCGGCGCGCCTTTTCTCTTCTCCCTGCGCCGGGACTCTTTTTGTGTCTGCTTCTCGCCCTACTAAACCCGTCAATCAGCGTCGAGCCAATGTCGGTTAATGGCACATAGCAGACATCGATGCCGACGATGAGCATGTCCGCTTTCGGGGGTAAAGCGGACATGACGCGAACGGGCCGTTATGTCCGCTAATGACC
>CAVUVO010000028.1:0-197277 GCA_963744945.1 uncultured Alphaproteobacteria bacterium
ATGCGTTGATTGCGCCGATCGAGATGCCGACGACCCAGGTAGGCGCCACCCCCGCTTCGACTAGGCCTTCATAGACGCCGGCTTGGTAGGCCCCGAGCGCACCACCGCCCTGCAGCAGCAGAATCTCGTGATCATATTCTTTGCGTTCCATTACGCCACACCCCGTTTTGACGAATTGAACTCCAGCTTTCTTCTTTGCAGCGATTGCCAGTCGAAGCTCCGGAAGAAGGCATCCGTACGAGAGATAGTTGCAGGAAGAGAGGTCCCCCTAGTTAGGGCAACCATCGCGGCAAACTGTTCAGGTTATTTGATCGGCGTTGGCGGCAACGGTTCCTGAACAACGGCCTGTTGATGGTGAAAACAGCCAGCTAGGCCGAGCGCAGTCGAAATGACTATGGCGCAGGCGATAAGGACTTGCATTAGATCAGCCCCCTTCGACTTTGATTTCAGGAAATTAAAATATAGAGGCATTGAAAGACGAGGGGGCGACATTTTAGCCCACACCGCGAATATCAAATCCGAAAGGGGTGAAGCGTTGGACCGGCAGGACGCCCACAGCGATTCGACACGCGTTGCGAGCCCCGGCTTGCCATTAGCCGCCATCACAGCGGCGATGTTATGCGCGAGCCGCAGCGCGGATCTGGGTTACCGAGACAGGTGAGCGTTAGCGGCCTCGGGGCGGCCAGTGAGGGTAAACGGTCTTGGATGGTTCGGAGAATTCAGTTGTTCATCACTGTGAGTGACAGTCCAGAGACCGTATTGTTCCGATCGAGGTGCAGCCTTAATAAAACCGCCATCCCGGCGTCATCTGCTCAAAAGCGTAAAGGGAGCACATTCGGGGGATCAGCAATGCGTATCATTGTAGCGCTCGCCCTTTTGGGAGCTTCGCTCTCGTTGAGCGGTTGCTTCCACCACAATCAAGCGGTCTACGCGGAACCGCTGCCGCCGCCAGCGCATCCACCAATCAAGTAACCCTCGGCAAGCCAGCAATCGGGGTGTGGGTGGGCGTTGAGACGGGTCTCCTGCGATGCGTGCAGTGCGACAACATTTGAGCCTCACGCTAACCATCCTTTGTTTCGGGGTGATTTATACCGCTTGGTTTGAAGCTGCCTTCGCCGAAGATAGCACCACATCCTCTTACAGGATCATTGCTAACTATCGCGTCGATTTTGGCGGCTTCAATCTCGGGAACTTCCGCCTAACAACAGTGCTCCGTGGGTCCGAATATAAGACGCGAGGCGAAGGGCAATTCTCCGTTATGGGAGGTCTGCTTTATGCGTGGCGCGGTTCTACTTCGAGCAAGGGTAGTGTAACTGACGACGGCCCCGCGCCTGCAACCTATGCCTTCGACTACGACGGCGGGGGCGGTAGTCAGCGGCTTCACGTCACCTTTGATAAAGGCGCTGTCACTCAGGTATCGACGCAGCCTCCAAATCAGCCGAGCCGTCACGATGTTCCAGTAACCAAAGAGCAGCTTCAAGGCGTACTCGATCCCGTGACCGCTATGTTTCTTTATGCCCGCTCCGAAAACCCCGATGGGGACCTCAAAGTATGCGATCACACCGTGCCAGTATTCGATGGCGTGCAACGTTACGATCTCGTGCTGACCCCAAAGCGCACGGTGAGGCTCCAAAAAAATGCCTCCACCGCGTACTCCGGCTTTGCAGCTGTATGCAGAGTCAAATTCAATCCGATTTCGGGCCATCGAACGGATGATCCTGACATCAGGCTTATCTCGCAGTCCAACGAGATTGAGGTTTGGCTTGTGTCCCTGCCGAAAACGGGCATGTACGTGCCATATCGGATCGTGCTGCCTACAAGCGGCGGTTATGCCTCGGCAACATCAAGCTTTTTGAAAATCCAGACGGTCGCTAAGTCCACTGCGCTGCGGTTTTGAACCACTCTGGCAAGCGTTCAAGGACAGCTGGAAGACCGAGCACATGTGCTACGGGTTAAGAGCGACAGAGGGGGCGACGCGCGTCGTCCGCTAAGTGCCATGTGTGGACGGCTCCCGGTTGGCAAGTCAAAACTTCACGTCGCGTCGCTGGTCGGTGCAGCCATGTGTTCGGCCTGTTAGCGCGGTTCGCATGACCGCTGGCCATAATGCCCTCCGCGGATCGGGTCCCGGTCAAAAGCCCGCATTCTATGATGCACTGGCACATGTGGGTTGTCCCGATCGCCGGATCGACCGGCTCTGCATTACGTGCTGTTCGCCCTCCCAACCTTCACATCACGCCGGATGCCCGGCGCGATCTCGTTCACGCCGCAAGCGCGACGGGTTCCTTGTAGCGCTCGCCCTTGGCCATCATGGCCCAAGCCATTCTGGCGATCTTGTTGGCGAGCGCGATGGCGGCGACCTTGGTCGGCCTCCGCGCCAGCAATGCCGTAAGCCAGGGCCGATGCTGTGTGCCATGGATCTTGGCATAGCGGATGACGGCGAGGCGCCGGCGGTGAACAGGCTGCGCAGATAGCGATCGCCTTGCTTGCTGATGCTGCCGAGCTTGTCCTTGCCCCCGCTCGAGTGCTGCTTCGGCACGAGCCCGATCCAGGCTGAGAAGTTCCGTCCCGAGCGGAATGCCTTCGGATCGGCGACGCTGGCGACCAGAGCGGTGGCCAGCGCCGGACCAATGCCAGGAATGGCATCGAGCCGCCTGCTCGTCTCATTGGAGCGGTGCCAGGCCAGGATCCGGCGGTCGAACTCCAGGATCTGCGCCTTCAACATCCGCAGCTGGGCGCCAAGGGCGGCGAGACACGCCCGTGCAACCTCGGGCACGCGGTGGTCACTAGCATCCGCGACGACAGCAAGCAGTTGCTCAACACCCTTGCGTCCCACCGGGGCTACGATCCCGAACTCGGCCATATGGGCGCGGATGGCATTGATCACCGAGGTCTGCTGGCGGATGAAGAGCTGGCGGGTGCGATGGAGCATCAGGCAGCTCTGCTGCTCGGGCGTCTTGGTCTCGACAAACCGCATGTTGGCCCTGGTCACCGCTTCGCAGATGGCCTCGGCGTCAGCGGCATCGTTCTTCTGCCGCTTGACGTAGGGCTTCACATAGGCCGGCGGCATCAGGCGCACGGTATGGCCGAGCGCCTTGAGCTCGCGCGACCAATGATGCGACGTGGCGCAGGCCTCGATCCCAACCAGGCACGGCGGCAGCTTCTGGAAGAACGCCAGGACGTAGCGGCGCTTCAGCTGACGGCGGATGAGCACATTGCCTTCCGCGTCGATGCCGTGCACCTGAAACACCGACTTCGCGATGTCGAGACCGATGGTTGTGACCGCTTGCATGATTGGCTCCTCCGAATCGTGGGAGCATCTAACAGCACCCACATCCATGGCACTCATGTGCCGGTGGAGGAGCCGTCCACAGCATCAGAAGCGGACATAATGGACACAATGACCGACCAATATGCACGCTCAACTAAGATTGATGATGACTTGAGGAAGGGAAACGGCTCTAGTGCTCATACTCCCCGGCCATGGAATGAGGGGTCTGCACTGGCGCGGGGGGACGGGTCCTGTTGCAATCTCAAGGGATCGCGGAGCGGCGCTTCCAGCTCATCTTGATCAAACCGTCACATTACGACGACGACGGGTATGTGATCCGTTGGTGGCGGGCAATGATCCCCTCGAATTCTCTCGCCGCCGTATACGGCATTGCCGCGGATTGCGCCGAGCGGCAGGTACTTGGGCCGGACATCGCCATCGACATCGCGGTGATCGACGAGACGAACACCTACATCGACGTACCCGCGCTTCTCGCCGGTCTTCGCCGCCACGGCAATTTCGGGTTGGTCGCTCTCGTCGGCGTCCAGTCGAACCAGTACCCGCGGGCGCTGGACATCGCCCGACCGTTCCGCGAGGCCGGGGTCCAGGTTGCCATGGGTGGTTTCCACGTATCGGGGTGTCTGTCGATGCTGGACGGGCAGGCGGTCGATCTCGATGCTTGCCGGGACATGGGCATTTCCATGTTTGCCGGCGAGGCCGAGGGCCGGCTCGACATGGTGTTGCGCGACGCCGCCGCGGGCCGGCTCGCACCGCTCTACAATTTCATGAAGGACTTGCCGAACATAGAAGGCACGCCCGTGCCGTTCCTGCCGAAGCGCTATGTCGAGCGTACGCTAGGCCTCAGCGCGAGCTTCGACGCCGGCCGCGGCTGTCCCTATCAGTGCTCGTTCTGCACCATCATCAACGTGCAGGGACGCAAGTCGCGCTTTCGCTCGGCCGACGACGTCGAGCATCTGGTGCGTCTCAACTGGGCGCAGGGCATCCACAAATTTTTCATCACGGACGACAATTTTGCCCGCAACAAAGAGTGGGAGGCGATCTTCGACCGCCTGATCGAGTTGCGGGAGAAGGAGGGAATCCCCCTCGGCCTGATGATCCAGGTCGATACGCTGTGCCACAAGATTGAGAATTTCGTGGAGAAGGCGAAGCGGGCAGGCGTCACGCGCGTCTTCATCGGATTGGAGAACATCAATCCGGACAATCTCACCGCGGCGAAAAAGCACCAGAACAAGATCACAGAGTACCGCAAGATGCTGCTCGCCTGGAAGGCGGAAGGCATCATCACGCTGGCGGGATATATCCTCGGCTTCCCGTCGGATACGCCGGCGACGATCAGGCGCGATATCGCCATCATCCAGGACGAGCTGCCGCTCGATGTCATCGAGTTCTTCTGCCTGACGCCGCTGCCCGGCTCGGAGGATCATCAGGTCCTGTGGAAGAAGGGCGTCACGATGGACCCCGATCTCAACAGCTACGACGTGGAGCATGTCTGCACGGCCCATCCAAGGATGAGCAAACAAGAGTGGGAAGACATCTACCGCGAGGCCTGGTCGCTCTATTACACGCCGAAGCACATGAAGACGCTGCTGCGTCGCGCGGCGGCCACCGGCGTACCGATGGCGAGCCTTGTCAAAGTTCTGGTGACGTTCGCGACGACGGTCCGCCTTGAGAACGTGCACCCGCTGCAGAGCGGCATCCTGCGTTCCAAGCGCCCGTCTGAACGCCGCCCCGGCCTGAAGCGAGAAAACCCCTGGATCTTCTGGTCGCGCCACGCGTGGGAGACGCTCAGCAAGCATGCGATCTTCGCCGGTGCGACCATCCGGCTGCTGCTGACGGCAATTGCCGTCTCGCACGCCCCCGGCGCACGAAATTACATGGATCAGGCGCTGACGCCGGTCGGCGCTGACGGCGACGAGACGCTCGACCTCTTCACCAAGACTACGGGTGGCGGCGCCGCGGTCGCTCACATCAAGAAGATCGCGAGGCTCATTGGCGCCCCCCGGGCCGCCTGACGCCACGGCTTTTCAACAACATTGCCCTCAGCCCTTCACCTTCGGCGGTGGGGCTTGTTTCGGCTCGTGCGGGATGCCGGGCTCGAAGGCGGCCCAGCTTGGCGCGCTCGAGGTCCAGATCGCCATTTGCGGCTTGGCGATCTCAGGGTCGTCGAGGGTGCCGGCGCGCACGCCGAGGAAATGCAGCCGCGCCTCGGTCTGGGTGAACACCGGCGTGCCGCATGACGGGCAGTAGCGCCGGTGCATGAGGTTGCCGCTCGCCGCGGGGCTCGCATGCTCGGCGAGCGCGCCCTCGACCTTCACCGCTTCGGTCGGGAAGAAGACGTTCACCGTGCCCGCGCCCGCGCCGATATACTGGCAGTCGCGGCACCAGCAATGCCGTATGAATTTGGGCTCGGCCTCGATCGTGTAGCGCACCGCGCCGCACAGGCACCCGCCGGTGATGGTCATGTGTTCCCTCACTTATTCCGTGGCGCTGCCGCTCGCACCTTACCTCCCCCTCGTGGGGAGGTCCGGCGGCGCGCGAAGCGCGACGCTGGGGTGGGGCCAATTGACGAAGCACGTTCACCCCACCCGGCGCGCTCAATGAGCGCGCCACCCTCCCCATCAAGGGGAGGGATGGAGCAAGTGGAAGCGCCTCGGTCTTAACCCTCGCGTACTGGATGCCCGCCTGCGCGGGCATGACAACCGCGACTTTGGTCCAAATAGCGGCCTACATGCCCATGGCGGCGGCTTTGTTGAGCAGGGCCTCGGCCTGGCGGATCGAGGCGATGTCGATCAGGCGGCCGTCGAGCGACACCGCGCCCTTGCCTTCCTTCGCCGCCTGCTTCATGGCCTCGACGATGCGCTTGGCCTTGGTCACCTCCGCCTCCGAGGGCGTGAACACCTTGTTGGCAAGCTCGATCTGGCTCGGGTGGATCGCCCATTTGCCCTCGAAGCCGAGCACCGCCGCGCGCCTCGCCGCAGCCGTGTAGCCGTCGGGATCGGAGAAATCGCCGAACGGCCCGTCGATCGGACGCAAGCCATAGGCGCGGCAGGCGACCATCATGCGCGACAGCGCATAGTGCCACGGGTCGTTCCAGTAGAACTCGCGCGGCTTGTCGCCGTCCTTGTCGGAGAGGATGCCGTAATCCGGATGCGGCGCGCCGATGCCCATGGTGCGGGCGCGGGTGGAGGCGGCATAGTCGGCGACGCCGAAGCTCATGGCCTCGACGCGCTTGGAGGACTGCGCGATGGCCTCGACATTGGCCATGCCGAGCGCCGTCTCGATCAGGAGCTCGAAGCCGATCTTCTTCTCGCGCTTCTTGTATTGCTCGATCTGGGTGACCAGCATGTCGATGGCGTAGACGTCCTGCGGCACGCCGGTCTTGGGGATGAGGATCATGTCGAGGCGCGGGCAGTTCTCGACCACGTCGACCACGTCGCGATAGGCGTAGTGGGTGTCGAGGCCGTTGATGCGGATCATCATGGTCTTGCTGCCCCAATCGAGATCGTTGAGGCCCTGGATGATGTTCTTGCGCGCCTGCTCCTTGTCGTCGGGCGCGACGGCGTCTTCCAGGTCGAGGAAGATGATGTCGGCGGCGCCTTTCGCCGCCTTCTCGAACAGCGACGGGTTGGACCCCGGCACGGCAAGCTCTGAGCGGTGCAGACGCGGGGTCGCCTGTTGGATCAGGGTAAAGCTCATGTCGTCGATTTCCTTTCGTTTACGAGTTAACCCGTGGCCCCAAGGCCGGCGGCAATGCAGTTGATGGAAAGCAATAGGGCAGGCTTGTAGCGCTCCCGCTCGGCCTCGGTCGAGGCGCCGCGGAACCGGCGCAGCAGCTCGACCTGCTCGCGATTGACCTCGTTGATCATGGGGAGCCGCTCGGCCAGAACCTCGCGATGGCGCGGGAAGCGGCCGCCGATCGCGGCCTCGCCGCTCACTCTGCGCACCATCTCCGCCGTCAGCCGGTATTCCCTCTCGATCATGGGGAAGATCGTGTCGCGCACTTGCGGCTCGGCGACAAGACCGGAATAGGCGCCGGCGATGTCGAGATCGACGATGAGCAGGGTCTTCTCCACCTCGTCCATGATCAGGCGGAACAGGCGCGAGTCCCTGAACATGCGGGCGAGCATGGCCTCGCCCTCCTCGCCGCGCACCTCGAGGAAGTTCTGTAGCGCCGAGCCGACCCCATACCAGCCGGTGATGATGTGCCGGTTCTGCGCCCAGGCGAACACCCAGGGGATGGCGCGGAGATCGGCGAGGCTCCGCGCGCCGAAGCGCCGCGCCGGGCGCGAGCCGATATTGAGCAGCGAGATCTCTTCCAACGGGCTCGCCGATTGAAAATAGGTGACGAGGTCTGGATTGCCGACGAGCCGCGTGTAGGCCGCGCGCGATGCGCCGGAGAGCGCCTCCATGGCGTCGTCGATCTCAGGCCGCGGCTTCAGCGCATCCTCGCGCTCGGATTTCAGCGCGTGCTCGAACACGCTCGCCGCCAAGCAGCTCGAGCTGATAGGCGGCGGTGCCGCGATTGGCATATTTGGAGGAGACCACCTCGCCCTGCTCGGTGACGCGGAACCTGCCGCGGATCGAGCCTGCCGGCTGCGCCGCGATGGCGCGGCCGGTCGGGGCGCCGCCGCGGGAGACCGAGCCGCCGCGGCCATGGAAGAAGGCGATCTTCACGCCCGTCTCGTCGCTCACCTTGGTGAGCTGCGACTGCGCCTTCGACAATTCCCAGTTAGACGCAAAGAAGCCGCCGTCCTTGTTCGAATCGGAATAGCCGATCATCACCTCCTGCACGCCGCCCTGCCAGTTGGTGCTGCGGCGGACGAGCGGGACCGAGAGCAGCTCACGCATGATGGCGGGCGCGGCGCGGAGATCGTCGATGGTCTCGAACAGCGGCACGATGGGAAGCGGGCAGATCTCGGTGCCTGCCGCGTCGAGATAGGCGCCGGCTTCCTTGGCGAGCAGATAGATGCCGAGCACGTCGGCGACCGAGCGGGTCATCGACAGGATGAAGCTGCCGAAGGCCTCGCGGTCGAGCCGCCCGCGCATCTCCGGAACGAGGCGAAGCATGTTCAGCGTCTCTTCCGCCTCAGGCGAAAGCCCGGCGAGGACGCGGTCGCCAAGGCGCGGGCGGGCAAGCTCGGCAATGAGCCACGCTTTCCAGGCCTCTGAGCGCGGGTCTGGCGGCTCGCCGCCGCCCTGCCCCGCCGTGGCGCGCCACAAAGCCTGCAACGTCTCGGTGGTGCGCGTGGTGTTCTCGCGAAGGTCGAGGCGCACGGTGGAGAAGCGGAAGAGCTGTACCGCGTAGCGCACCGGACGCACGAGGTCCGCGGCGATCGAGGCGAGATTTGCCTCCTCAAGCGCGTTCTCCAGCACGCGGAGATCGAGGATCAGCTCGTCGGCGTTGGCGTAATAGGGCCGTCCCTCGTCCACGCCATTGCCCTCGGTGCGGGCGACGGTCGCGCCGAGCTTGCGCAGAACGCAGGTGAGATATTGGCGATAGGCCTCGCCGGGGTTACGTGCGCGGATGGCGACCGCATCGCCTGAGGCCTCGAGCTCGCGGGCGAGCTCGGCGCGGAAGCTCTCCGGCACCGCCGCAGCGCGTTCGGTGATCGACAGATAACGGGCAAGCTCGCCGATCCGCGCCCGGTAGTGGCGCAAAGAGGCGAGCGCGTTCTGCTTGAGCGTCGTCCGCGTGACCGGCGTGGTGACGAAGGGATTGCCGTCGCGGTCGCCGCCGATCCAGGAGCCGAACTGGAAGAAGGGCGGAACGTCGAAGCGCGTCCCCGGGTAAGAGTGCTTGAGCGCGGCCTCGACGCCGCTCAGCAATTTTGGCGCCATCTCGAACAGCGTCTCATCGAAGAAGTGGAGCCCGCGCAGAACCTCCTGCTCGACCGAGGGCTTCTCCAGATGCAGCTCTCCGGTCATCCACACGAGCTCGATCTGATCGCGCAGATCGTCGACGAGCTGCGCGCGCTCCCGCTCCGTCCAGCGCGGATTTTCCAGCTCGCGCAACAGGAGATAGGTCTTGCGGTATTTCTCCAGCACGGTGACGCGCTTCAGATTCGGTCGGATGCGCGGTCAGCACCGGACGGATGCGCAAATTCGAGATGAGCTTCTGGATTTCCTCGGGCCCGACGCCGCTCCGCGCCGCCTCGGACAGAACATGGCTAAAGGTGCCGCGGAGCTCCTCGCGGCCGCGCTCGCGCTCCACCTGACGCCGCCGGCGCATGGCCGCGTTCTGCTCGGCGATGGACAGGAGCTGGAACCAGATGCCTTGCGCTTGCAGCGCCCGGGCCATGAGCTCCGGCGCGACATCGGTAACGGCAGCGCCGCCCTTGAGCAGAGGCTCGATCTCGGGCTGATGCTTGCGCGCCACGTCGAGCAGGAGCCCGAACAGAAGCTCGGCGGCCTCGCGCGGCGAGGTGCCTGCGATCAGCGCCGGCGCGGAGGCGTGATCCTCCGCGCTGAGCTTCTTGACGTCGTCCTTCATGACGGCCCGGCACTCCCGGCGGGGCGATAGACCCCGCCCATGACTATGTGGCGCCGCGCCTTCAGCTTACAGAACGGCCTGTGGCCTCGACGCGCCGCCGGACAGAACCCGCGCCACGGTCGATCCGAACTCGCTCGGATTTGGCGCAACGGTCAGGCCGCAGGACTTCATGATCTCGGCCTTCTCCGCGGCGCTGTCGCCGACGGCGGAGATGATGGCGCCGGCATGGCCCATGCGCCGTCCCTTCGGCGCCGTGAGGCCGGCAACGAAGCCAACCACCGGCTTCTTCATGTTCTCCTTGATCCAGGCAGAGGCCTCTGCTTCCTGCGGGCCGCCGATCTCGCCGATCAGCAGCACAGCCTCTGTCTCCGGGTCCTCCTCGAACAGCACCAGATGATCGAGGAAGGACGAGCCGTTGATCGGATCGCCGCCGATGCCGACCGACGTGGTGATGCCGATGCCGACCGCCTTCATCTGCGAGGCAGCCTCGTAGCCGAGCGTGCCCGAGCGCGAGATCACCCCGACCTTGCCCTTGAGATAGATGTGGCCTGGCATGATGCCGAGCATGGCCTTGCCGGGGCTGATGATGCCGGCGCAGTTCGGGCCGACCATCATCGGCCGCTTGTCCTTGGGATAGCGGTAGAGGTAGCGCTTCACCCGCATCATGTCCTGCGCCGGGATGCCGTCGGTGATCGAGCAGATCAGCCTGATGCCGGCGTCGGCGGCTTCCATGATGGCGTCGGCGCAGAAGGCGGGCGCAACGAAGGTGATGCTGGTGGTGGCACCGGTCGCGTCCACCGCTTCCTTCACGGTGTTGAACACCGGCAGGCCCTGATGCTTGGAGCCGCCTTTGCCCGGCGTCACCCCGCCCACGACATTGGTGCCGTACTCCACCATCTCCTTCGTATGGAAGGAGCCTTTGTCGCCGGTCATGCCCTGGACGATGATCGGTGTCGTTTCGTCGATAAGAATGCTCATGTGACTACTCCCAGCGGGCGCTTACGCCCTCGCCCTTGCAGGTTCTTGCGCCGCATTGCAGGCGGCGACGGCCTTCTCGGCGGCTTCCGCCAAAGTTTCGGCGGTGATCAGCTCAAGTCCGCTGTCGGCGAGGATCCTGCGGCCCTCCTCGACATTGGTGCCGGCAAGCCGCACCACGAGCGGCACCTTCACGTCCACCGTCTGGCAGGCCTGCACCACGCCCTTCGCCACCCAGTCGCAGCGATTGATGCCGGCGAAGATGTTGACCAGCACCGCCTTGACCTTGGCGTCGGACAGAACGAGCTTCAGCGCCGTGGCGATGCGCTCTGGAGAGGCGCCGCCGCCGACGTCGAGGAAGTTCGCCGGGCTGCCGCCGGCATGCTTGATCATGTCCATGGTGGCCATGGCCAGGCCCGCGCCATTGACGATGCAGCCGATCTCGCCGTCGAGGCCGATATAATTGAGATTGTGCTCGGCGGCCTGCGCCTCGCGCGGATCCTGCTGCGAGGGATCGTGCATGTCGGCGACGCTGTGACGGCGGAACAGGGCGTTGTCGTCGAACGACATCTTGGCGTCGAGCGCGAGCACGCGGTCGTCCTTGGTCACCACCAGCGGATTGATCTCGAGCATGGTCGCGTCGCGATCGCGGAACGCGCGATAGGCGTTCATGATCGTGGTCACCGCGCGCTGCACCTGCTTGATGTTGAGGCCGAGCGCAAAGGCGAGCTGGCGCGCCTGGAAGGCCTGAAGGCCGACGGCGGGCTCGACCAGCACCTGTAGGATCTCATCAGGCTCGGTTCTGGCGATCTCCTCGATCTCCATGCCGCCGCGGCGGGAGGCGATCACCCTGATACGTTCCGCTTTGCGGTCGAGCACGTAGCCGAGATAGATCTCCCGCTCGAACGGCTCGGCGACCTCGATATAGACGCGCTGCACCGGCTTGCCCTCGGGCCCGGTCTGGATCGTCACCAGCCGCTTGCCGAGCATGTCGGCCGCCGCCTCGCGCACCTCATGATAGGTCTTGCACAATTTGATGCCGCCGGCCTTGCCGCGGGCGCCGGCATGAATCTGCGCTTTGACCGCCCAGTTCCAGCCGCCGAGCTCGGTTGCGGCATAGACCGCCTGGTCGGGGCTGAACGCGACGGCGCCCTTCGGCACCGGTACGCCGAACTGAGCGAGCAATTCCTTGGCTTGATACTCGTGGACGTCCACGTCTTCCTCCCTTTTTGGATTTTTGGCCGATGCCCAGCAAACGAGCCCTAGCTCAGCTTGCCCTTCACCAGCTCATATGAGTCCTCGGTTGCTCCTTCCGCGCCGGCCAGAAGCGTCTCCAGTTCCTTCAGCTTAGCGTCAGCGTAGGCTTTGTCAGTGATGATTTTCGCGTTCGTGTAAACATTTAGCGCCGCACTTCGCAGTGCAGCATAAGCGGCGAGCACGGCAACGCCGGCATCGGAGATCACGCCGAGATTGCCTTTTGCCGATGCCACCGCGGCAAGATCGATGACCTCTCGCGCGGCATGGCAGCAGCGCATCGGCACGTCGGTGGCGAGCTTGAGCGCATCCTGGATGGCGGCGCTCCGCCTTTCCTTCTCGGCGTCGGTCTCCTTCGGCATGCCGTAGGCGCCCATCACCGCGTCGAACGCCTTGACGTCGTCCTCGATCATGCCGGTGAGCTTGTGGCGCAGCGCCTCGGCCTTGGCGAGCAGCGCGCGCATCTCGCCTTCGACGTCGGCGTACTTCTTCTTGCCGATGGTGAGATTGCACACCATGGCGACGAGAGCCGCGCCCATGGCGCCCATGATGGCCGCGGCGCTACCGCCGCCCGGCGTCGCGTTCTGGCTCGCGAGGTCGTCGAGGAATTTCTCGATGGCGCTCTGTTTGATCATTGGCGTCAGGCCATCTCCTTGGCCAGCGCATAGATTTGCTCGGCGTCAAGCACGTCGTCGGAGCTCTCGAACAGCTGGCCGATACAGGCGCGATGCAGCTTCAATTTGAGGCCGCCGATGCCGAGCGCCCCGAAGCAGAGCTTGCCGTGCCGCTCCTTACCCTTGTCGGTCGCCTCGATGCCTTCCAGCCCAAGCGGCGGCTGCGCGTTTACGTCGGCGACCGCCTCGATCGTCGGATTGTTCTCCCAATGCGAGGTCTTGACCAGCTCCACGCCGATGGCTCCAGCGGCGAACACGATCTGCGCGCCTTCGAGGTCCTTGGCGCGCGCTGCCTCGTCGGCGCCCTGCACTGGCGTGACCTTCACCCCGAAACGCGCCTCGATCGCCTGCGCCGCCTTCTCGGCACGCTCCTTCGAGCGCGAGGTGAGGGTGACATCGGCACCTTCCTGCGCAAGCATCGCCGCGGCGCGCATGCCGACCGGACCGGTGCCGGCGAGCACCACCGCCTTCTTGCCTTTGAGCTTCTTCGCCTTGGCGAGCAGGGCCACTCCGGCGGCGGCCGTGGTGTTGGAGCCGTTCGGATCGAGCATCACCGAGACGCGGAAGGGGCCGAAGAATTTCTTCTGCACCGCCTTGAGCAGCGCCTCGCCCTTGGCCATGTCGCCGCCGCCGACGAAGATCGCGGTGTTCTGCTTCTCCTTGCCGCCGCGGGTGAAGATCGTGCCGTCGACGAGAGTGCCGACATTGTCCGGCGTGACATTGGCATAGCCGGTCACGCGGTCGGCGCCGCCGTCATAGGCGACCACCGTGTCGAACACGCTGGCGTAAGGATCGGTATCGAACAGGAACAGAAGCTTCTTCATTGTTGGCTACTCCACGACGTTCTGCGGCTTGCCGCCGACGAACGCCTCGATATTGTCGATGAGCTGATCGGCAAGGATCTGCATGGCCTCCTGGCTCGCCCAGGCGACATGCGGCGTGAGAATGAAATTGGGCAGCGTCGGATCGAGCAGAACGTTGCCTTCCTTCGGCGGCTCCTTGGTGAGCACGTCGAAGCCTGCGCCGCCGATGGTTCCGTTCTTGAGCGCATCAGCAAGAGCCTGCTCGTCGACGAGCCCGCCGCGCGCCGTGTTGATGAGGATGGCGGAGGGCTTCATCATCTTGAGCTCCTTCGCGCCGACCATGTTCTTGGTCTCAGGCGTGAGCGGGGTGTGCAGGGTGATGACGTCGCTCTCGCGATAGATGGTCTCGAGATCGACGAGCCCCGGTTGCGGGAACACGTCGTAGGGCAGGATGCGCATGCCGAGCGCCTCGGCGCGCTTCGCCACCGACTTGCCGATGGCGCCATAGCCGATGACGCCGAGCGTCGAGCCGGCGACGTCATGGATCGGGTGGTCGAAGAAGCAGAACTGGTTGACCTTGCCCCAGCGCCCGGCGCGCACGTCGGCCACATAAGCGAGCAGGTTGCGGCGGAGCGCGAAGATGAGCGCCATCACATGCTCGGGCACGGTGTTGAAGGCGTAGTTGCGGATATTGACGACGGTGATGCCGTTCTGTTTGCAGAACGCCTTGTCGACCACGTCGGTGCCGGTCGCCGCCACCGCGATCAGCTTCAGCTTCGGCAGCTGCTTCAGCGTGTCGCCGCGCATCGGCACCTTGTTGATGATGGCGATGGTCGCGTCCTTCAGCCGCTCGATGATCTCCTCGGGCGTCCAGGTCGCTTCGTATTCTTTGTAGCTGTGCTGAAATTCCGGCTTGCGCACATTGGCGCCGACCAACTCGCGATCGAGGAACACGATTTGGTGCTGCACCGAACGAACCCCTTAACTCCGAAACGCCTGCCTCATGCCTCAAACCAAATCCATCACGCCTCGTCCGCTCCGCCAGCCTCAAGAGAGACGGAGAGGACCGGCGAAGCTTGTCGGCGAAATTGGCCCTGATGCGCCGCTATCCCCGCGGGCGCGGGAAAGCCTATTCGGCTGCGACCTGCTTGATCTTCGCCTGCATGCCGTCGCGGAAATGCGCTTGCGCCGCCGCGACGCCACTTCCGAGCTCGACCTCGATGCCGGTATCGCGCATCGCCATCTCTGCACCTGCGATCGCGCCGAGCAGCATCAGCTCGTTCAGATCGCCGAGATGGCCGATACGAAACAGCTTGCCCGCGACCTGGGACAGCCCGGCGCCGAGCGCGAGATTGTAGCGTCTATAGGCGACATCGATCACATCGGCGCCGTTGAAGCCGGCAGGCACCATGATCGCGGTCACCGTGTCGGAATGCCATTTCGGCTCCTTGGCGCAGAGCTTGAGGCCCCAGGCCTCAACCGCGGCGCGCGCGCCGCCGGCGAGATGATGATGGCGGGCGATGACGTTCTCCAGACCCTCCTCATCGATGATGTCGAGCGCCTCGCGCAGGCCGTAAAGCATGGGCAGCGCCGGCGTATAAGGGAAGTAGCCGGTGGCGTTGGCGCGCATCTGATCGGGAATGTCGAAATAGCAATGCTTGAGATTGCCGTCCTTCATCGCCGCGAGCGCCTTTTTGCTGGCGCAGACGATGCCGAGGCCGGCGGGAAGCATGAGGCCCTTCTGCGAGCCGGTGATGGCGAGGTCGACGCCCCACTCGTCGAAGCGGAAGTCGATGCTGCCGATCGAGGAGACCCCGTCGACATAGAGCAGCGCCGGGTGCTTGGCGGCATCGAGCGCGCGGCGCACGGCAGCGACATTGCTGGTGACGCCGGTCGCGGTCTCGTTATGCACCACGAGCACGCCCTTGATCTCATGTTTCTTGTCGGCGCGGAGCGCTTCCTCGATGCGGTCGGGATTGGCGCCGGTGCCCCACTCTTCGTCCTGCACGATGACGTTGAGGCCGTGGCGCTTGGCGAGCTCGCTCCACAGATGGCTGAACTGGCCGAAGCGGGAGGCGAGAACCGTGTCGCCGGGCGCGAGCGTGTTGGTCAGCGCCGATTCCCAGGCGCCGGTGCCGCTCGACGGGAAGATGACGACCTGCCCCTCTCTGGTCTTGAAGACCTTCTTCATGCGCTCGTAGAGCGGCATGGTGAGCTTGGGGAAGTCGGAAGACCTGTGGTCCTCCATGGCGACATGCATCGCCCGCAAGATGCGGTCCGGCACGTTGGTCGGGCCCGGAACGAACAGGAAATTACGTCCCGGCTTTCGCGTTGCCGACATTGGCTACGTTTCCTCCTAAAGTAGGGCTTGCCTTGAGAGAACCTCGGCGGGCGGGAAGGTGGTAACGTCCGCGTGAGCCCCTGGCAAGCTCTTTGCTTAAATCTAGAATAGCCCCGTAATGCGCCCGTCCGGGGCGAGCTCGATACTGTTGGCGGCAGGGACCTTTGGCAGGCCCGGCATGGTCATGATGTCACCGCAGATCACCACGACGAACTCGGCGCCGGCCGAAAGCCGCACCTCGCGGATCGGAATGGTGAAGCCCGACGGCGCGCCCTTGGCGTCCGGGTTGGTCGAGAAGCTGTATTGCGTCTTGGCCACGCAGATCGGCAGCTTGCCGAAGCCTTCCTTTTCCAGCTCGGCGAAGCGGTCGCGCACGCTCTTGTCGGCGGTGATGTCGGTTGCCCCGTAGATCTCCTGGGCGATGGTGCGCGTCTTCTCCCACAGCGGCATGTCGTCTGGATAGAGCGGGTGGAAGTCGCTCGGCTTCGTCTCGATGGTGCGCACCACGGTGCGGGCGAGCTCTTCGGCCCCTGCACCGCCTTGCGCCCAATGATCGGCGAGCACGCATTCGACGCTCATGGTGGCGCAGAGACGCTGTGAGCAGCGCAAGCTCTGCCTCGGTGTCGGTCGAGAAGCGGTTGATCGACACGATCACCGGCACGTCATAGCGCCGGAGATTGTTGATGTGCCGCTCGAGATTGGCGAAGCCCTTCTCCAGCGCCGCGACGTTCTCCTTCTTGAGATCGTCCTTGGCCACGCCGCCATGCATCTTGAGCGCGCGGATGGTGGCGACGATCACCACGCAATCGGGCTTGAGCCCGGCTTTACGGCATTTGATGTCGAAGAATTTCTCCGCGCCGAGATCGGCGCCGAAGCCTGCCTCGGTGATCACGTAATCGGCGAGCTTGAGCGCCGCCGTGGTGGCGATCACCGAATTGCAGCCATGCGCGATATTGGCGAAGGGGCCGCCATGCACGAAGGCAGGGTTGTTCTCGAGCGTCTGCACCAGGTTCGGCGCGAGCGCATCCTTGAGCAGCGCCGCCATGGGGCCGGCGGCGGAGAGGTCGCTCGCCTTCACCGCCTTCTTGTCGCGCGTCTGGCCGATCTGGATATTGCCGAGCCGCCGCTGGAGATCGGCGAGATCCTTGGCGAGGCAGAAGATGGCCATGACCTCGCTCGCCACGGTGATGTCGAAGCCTGCCTCGCGCGGGAAGCCGTTGGCGGCGCCGCCGAGCGCGGTGACGATCTCCCGCAGCGCCCGGTCGTTCATGTCGACGGCGCGGCGCCACGTCACCCGGCGGGTGTCGATGTCGAGCTTGTTGCCCCAATAGACGTGATTGTCGATCAGCGCCGCGAGCAGATTGTTGGCGGCGCCGATGGCATGGAAATCGCCGGTGAAATGGAGGTTGATGTCCTCCATGGGCACGACCTGGGCGTAGCCGCCGCCGGCAGCACCGCCCTTCATGCCGAAGCAGGGGCCGAGGCTCGGCTCGCGCACGCAGACGAGCGCCTTCTTGCCGATGTGATTGAGCGCATCGCCAAGGCCGACGGTGGTGGTGGTCTTGCCTTCGCCGGCAGGGGTGGGCGTGATGGCGGTGACCAGGATCAGCTTGCCGTCGGGCCGGCCCGCGAGCGAGGCGATATAGTCGAGCGAGATCTTCGCCTTGTAGTGGCCGTAGGGCAGGACATAGTCCGCCGGAATATCGAGCTTCTCGGCAGCGACCTCGACGATTGGCCGCATTTTGGCCGCTTGCGAGATTTCGATGTCGGATTTTGGCTTCTGGTGCTGATCGGTTGTGCGCGTGCCCGGTTTCTCGGCACTTTCACGCGGCTGGACTGACATAAATCAATTTACCCCAGGGGTTAACGGCACGACCGTCGTGCAACTCGATTGGGCAACCTAATTCATTCGCTTGCCTTGATGCAATCGTCTGTGCGAGGTCAGCGCCCGTTGGGAGTCCGCGAAATGTCGTCAGTCGAGCTCTTAAAATCGATGTTCCAGGCAGCGGTTGACGCGGCCCTGCCCTCGATTTGCGTGCCCCGCCATCTGCCGCCCAGGCCGAAGGGCCGTACCGTGATCATCGGCGCAGGCAAGGCGTCCGGCGCCATGGCCAAGGCGCTCGAGGACGCCTGGGAGGGACCGCTCGAGGGCCTGGTCGTCACCCGTTACGGCTATCGCGTGCCGACGGAGCGCCTCGACGTGGTGGAGGCCGCCCACCCGGTCCCCGACGCCGCGGGACGCGACGCGGCAAGGCGCATCTACGACCTCGTGCAGGGACTGACCAAGGACGACCTCGTGCTCTGCCTCATCTCCGGCGGCGGCTCGGCGCTGCTCGCACTTCCCGCCGAAGGCGTGAGCCTCGAGGACAAGCAGGCGGTGAACAAGGCGCTGCTCAAGTCCGGCGCCACCATCAGCGAGATGAACACGGTGCGGAAGCACCTCTCGGCCATCAAGGGCGGCAGGCTCGCCGCGGCTGCCTCCCCCGCCAAGGTGATCGCGCTGATGATCTCCGACGTTCCCGGCGACGATCCTTCGATCATCGCCTCTGGGCCTACCGTCCCCGATCCCTCCACCAACAAGGACGCGCTCGGCATCATCGAGAAATACAAGATCGACGTGCCTGCGAGCGTGCTCAAGCGGCTCAAGACCGCCGACGAGACGCCGAAGCCCGGCGATTCCCGGCTTGCTCAGGTCGAGAACGTCATGATCGCCACGCCGCAGGCCTCGCTCGAAGCCGCAGCCGCGGTCGCGCGCAAGGCCGGCGTGACGCCGGTCATCCTCGGCGACTCGATCGAAGGCGAATCCCGCGACGTTGCCCTGGTGCATGCCGGCATCGCGCGGCAATGCGCCCTGCGCGGCCAGCCGGAAGCGCCGCCTTGCGTGCTGATCTCAGGCGGCGAGACCACGATCACGCTGAAGGGCAAAGGCAAGGGCGGGCGCAACACCGAGTTCCTGCTCGCGCTCGCCATCGCGCTCGACGGCATGAAGGGCATCTACGCTCTTGCCGGCGACACCGACGGCATCGACGGCTCGGAGGACAATGCCGGCGCCATCATCACGCCAGACACGCTTCTCCGCGCCGAGAAGAGCCGGCCTCAACGCCAAGGCCATGCTCGCCGACAACGATCCCTGGACCTTCTTCAAGGGGATCGGCGATTTGCTCATCACCGGCCCGACGCTCACCAACGTCAACGACTTCAGGGCTGTGCTGGTGGAGAAGCGCTGACCGCCAAGGCGCTCTCTACCCCTCAACTACCTTTGGTTGTAAACTCTCTCCTCTCGCCCGTATCCGGGTGGCGATGGTTGCGTCCGAGGTGGAGAAGATCGTTCTCGACTATGCGGGTGTTGAGGGGCTCGACGACATTCTAAAGAACCTCTCCGGCGTGGCCACTGCCGGCAGCTTCCTGTGGACGGCCTCGGATGAGGGCCGCACCGTCGAGTGCCTGGAGCCGAGCGGCGATGGCTACCGCCTGCGCAAGCAACATCACCTCGATTGCTTGTTCGACGGCCTTCCCGATGAAAGGGACGATGACGACGACAAACCCGCCGAGGCGGACATCGAGTCGCTTGCGTTCTGCGGTGGCGCGCTGTGGATTTGCGGCTCGCATTGCAACGTTCGCTTTCAAACCAAGAAGGATCGCAAGAAGGAGGAGGACGGACGCCCCTACCCCTTGAGACACAAGTTCAACACACGTGCTGGCCGGCATCTTCTCGGCAAGGTGTCGCTGACGGACGAAGGCGGCACACCGGCGAAGCGGGGATTTCATCTTCCGTTCAGAAAAAGCAAGGGAAGCCTGCACGGCATCCTGAAGGACAATCCGTTTCTCAAGCCCTTTATCGGCCTGCCAAGCAAGGAGAACGGCCTCGACATCGAAGGCTTCACCACGAGCGATGGAAAATCGCTGTTCCTCGGACAGCGTGGTCCGCGCGTCGATCGCTACGCCGTCGTCGTGGAACTCAAAGTGCCCCGCAACCTCAAGTCAGCCAAGCCGAAGATGGCCACCCACTTCCTCGAACTCGATGGACTGGCGGTGCGCGATCTCGCCCATTTCGACAACAAAGAAATTCTGGTGCTCGCCGGTCCGGTTGGCGACGCCCCAGGTCCGTTCGAGCTCTATCGCTGGCGTCCGCGCAACAGCGCTTGCGCTCAAAAGCCGACGAAACTCGACTGGTCAATCGATCCCAAGCAAGAAAAGCCGGAAGGCATTTGCCGGCTCGACCGCAACGGCAAGAGCGGCGTCATCGTGCTCTACGACAGCCCCGACCCCTGCAAGCGCATCAACGGCAGCACCTACAAGGCGGATTGGTTTCCGCTGACGTAAGCGTCAAGCCTAGTTCGGCGCGCGGGAGGAGCGCTTCGCGCGCTTCGAGGCGGCGCTGCTTGCTGCCGCCGACATTTCCTTCCTGAGCGCAACGATCTCGGCCTTGAGCTCCTGAACTTCGCGCACCAAGGGCGCGGTCTCGCCCTGGATCAGGTCGCGCTCGGCCTCGGCCTCGGCCTTGGCGTGCTCCTCCTGCATGGCGTTGACGATGATACCGATGAAGAGATTGAGCACCCAGAAGGTGGTGATGATGATGAAGGGAATGAAGAAGAACAGCGCGTAAGGGTGCACCTTCCTGATCGGGTTCACCACGTCGTTGGTCCAGCCTTCGAGCGTCATGATGGTGAAGAGCGTGTAGAGCGAGGTGCCGAGCGTGCCGAACAGATCGGGGAACTCCTTGCCGTAGAGATTCACCGCCATCACCGCGCTCACATAGAAGACGAGCGCGATGAGGAGCAGGATCGAGCCCATGCCCGGCAGCGCGCCGAGCAGGCCGCCGACCACGCGCTGGAGCGAGGGCACCGCCGTGATCAGCCGCAGCAACCGCAACACGCGGAGCGCGCGCAACACCGAGAAGGCGGCGGTCGCCGGCGCGAGCGCCACACCGACCACGAACACGTCGAACAGGTTCCAGCCGTTCTTGAAGAAGGCGCGCCCCTGCACGATGAAGCGTGCCGCGATCTCCACCACGAAAATCGCGATCACCAGGCGATCGAACACGGTGAGGAAGGCGCCGTAGCGCGCCATGACGCTGGCACTCGTCTCGAGCCCGAGCGTGATGGCGTTGAGCACGATGAGCGCCATGATGAAGCGCTCGGTGCGCGGGTCCTCGACGATACTGCGCAGCCAGTCCAACACCGTATCTCCCATCATTCCATTGCCGCCATCTCGGCGCGCTCGCGCCTAGCATGCCGCTGGAATATGGGAAAGACGGGAGAAGAAGAGAATGAGAAGCCCGCCGCGGGGGGATCGCGGCGGGCTCTGCCAAGGCTTACGGGGTAACGCTGGACAAGTCCCGGAAGCCGTTAGCCATGCATCAGAACCGCGTCGATCACATGGATGACGCCGTTCGACTGCATTACGTTCTTGATGGTGATCTTGGCGGCGTTGCCCTTTGAGTCCCACACCCACAGAGCGCCGTCCTTGGACTGGAAGGTCAGTTGCTCGCCTTCGACGGTCTTGAGCGTGGTCTTGCCGCCGTCCTTCTTGACCATCGCCATGATGTCCTTGGCGGTGTAGCGGCCGGGAACCACGTGGTAGGTGAGCACGCCGACGAGCGCGTCCTTGTTCTCGGGCTTGAGCAGGGTGTCGACCGTGCCCGCCGGCAGCTTGGCGAAGGCGTCGTTGGTCGGGGCAAACACCGTGAACGGGCCCTTGCCTGACAGCGTGTCGACGAGGCCGGCAGCCTTCACCGCCGCGACGAGCGTGGTGTGGTCTTTCGAATTGACCGCGTTCTGGATGATGTTCTTGGAGGGATACATCGGCGCGCCGCCGACTTCCACGGTCATCTCCTTGGCGATGGTGGGGAGCGCGATCGCCGAAACCGCAAGGGCTGCGGCGGCAAGTCCTGAAAGCACGAAGGTCGAGAGTTTCATTGGTCTACTCCTGTAGCTGGTTGAGGCCCCCAAAATCGGGGTGACGCCGGGAGCTACGGAGGCCCGCTTCGTGGGGATGCGGGGACGCGGCTGAACTTTTTGTGATGACGATGTGATCGTCTGCCAGCACAGAGCCCATACCCCCCCTCGTGGGGGGGACGGCGCCGGGATGAAAAAGCAACGCCGACAGCGGTGACTACAGGCTCGCGAGCTTGCCGTTGGCGATGACCGGGCCGGTCGGCTGGCCGGTCGGCGAGCCGCCGACGGGCTCGATCGAAATCGCAAGCGTCGAATTGGCGCTGACATGCGGCAGAAGCTCCGGCGGCACCACCACCTTCACCGGGCGCTTGGGATCGACAAGGCCAAGCGAATGCGGCTTGCCACCGGGCGGAATGACCCAGAGCTCGTAAGATTGCTGTAGCGCGCCGGTGAGAAGCGCCGCCGGCACCACGGTGACGGTGCCGTCGGCCGGATTGGCGGCGGCGAGGAATCCCGGCTGACCTGATTGCTCGTCGAGCGTTGCGAGGAGCGGCGGCCCAAGCGAGGGAGTTTGCGCGAGATAGACGAGCCCGGCCATGCTCGCAACAGCAAGCCCCGCCGAGGCAATGGCGAAGGGCCGCCAGAAGGCGAGGCTGTTCCAGAAGCCGGCGCGCTCGCGCGGAGGCTCGAGCGAGGCCGACAAGCGGTCCTCGATGCCGGCCCAGACTTTGGCTGGCGGCACGACCGCGGGAACCGCTTCCGCCAATCCGCCAAGCCGCGTCTCCCAGAACGCGACCTCCGCGGCGAATTTGGGCTCGCTCGCCATGCGGAACTCCGCGGCGCGCCGATCCTCGGCGCCGAGCACGCCGAGCACATATTCGGCCGCGGTGAAGTCGTGACGGTCGTCACCGCCTATGGTGTCTTCGTCGCTCATCGCTCAAGACACGCTCGAAGTTTCAACAGCCCGCGCCTGATCCAGCTCTTCATGGTGCCGAGCGGCACGTTCGCCTTCAGCCGCAAGCTCGTCATAGGTTAACCCGTCGAGGAACGCGGCACGGATCGCCACCGACTGGCGCTCCTCGAGCTCGTGCAGGCAATCCCTGAGCCTCGCCTGATCCTCGCCGATCTCGAGCCGCTCCACCGCGCTCAAGCCCGGATCGGGGATCTCCGCCGCGGCCTCGATCGGCAAGCTCGCGCGGGAGGCTCCGCCAGCCCTCAAGCGGTCGATGGAACGGTTCCGCGCGATGGCCACGAGCCACGTGATCGGGCTCGCCACGCTCTCCTCGAAGCTCGCGGCTTTCCGCCAAACCGTAAGGTAAACCTCCTGGAGCACGTCCTCTGCCTCGCTTCTCTCACCCAATATACGAAGGCAGACGCCAAATAGCTTCGCTGAGGTCTCGGCATAAACGAGGCGCAAGGCGGCCTGGTCCCCCGCGGCAACGCGGTTGATCGCTGCGGCGAGCTGGCGGCGCCTCGCTTCCGCATCCATAGGGGTCACGCCCATGCCTTGGTTGTTGCCCAAAACACGTGCACCTTTGCGCGGGGCCCGGCAAGAGGGCTCCACTGCTTCGATTGGATTTGAAAATTGCCAATTTCGCAGTTGCGAATTGAGATCGCCACGCTACTCTTCAGCCGAGGCCACGGAACAGTCGAATTTGAGTTGACTATGGGGCCGCTGGCCCGAATGGGATACCGCGGGCGCGAGGCCCGTGGCCGGCTCCAGGCGATGCGGACACACCGACGTAGGGGCGGCCTTGCAGGTGCGGCAAAGACCCAAGGCGGAGGGGAAAAATCGATGCTGAGACGTGCTGGCCTTGGCCTATTCGTTGGGGCGCTGCTCTTTGCCCCATCGGTCGCCACCGCCGGGCCCGCTCTCGTCTTCGAGCCGGTGAACGGGACGGTGTTCTATTCGGAGGACCCCGACTCGCAATGGTTCCCCGCCTCGCTCACCAAGCTGATGACGGCCTACGTCACCTTCCAGGCGCTGAAGCGCGGCGAGGTCCAGCCTGATACCAAGCTCACCTGCACGAAGAATGCCGTCGACCAGGCGCCGAGCAAGCTCTGGCTTCCTGTGGGCGGACAAATCACCGTCGACATCGCGCTGAAAGTGCTCATCGTCAAATCGGCAAACGACGTCGCCGTCATGCTCGCCGAGGGCGTGGCGGGAAGCGAGGAAGCCTTCGTCGTCCGCATGAACGAGGCGGCACAGAAGCTCGGCATGACGCGCACTCACTACGCCAACCCCAACGGGCTCCCCGACGACCGCCAGGTCACCTCGGCGCGCGACCTTGCCAAGCTCACGCGGGCGATCATCGTCGAGTTCCCGGAATATGCCGACATCTTCGCGCTGCCGAGCGTAACGGTGGGCAAGAAGGTGTTGCGCACCCACAACCGCCTGCTCGCCTCCTTCCCCGGCGCCGACGGCATGAAGACCGGCTTCATCTGCGATTCAGGTTTCAACGTGGTGGCGAGCGCCACGCGCGACGGCAGGCGGCTCGTTGCCGTGGTGCTCGGCGAGCCCTCCGTCGTCACCCGCACCGACCGCGCCGCCAATCTGCTCGAGAACGGCTTCAAGCGTTACTTCTGGAAGTCGGTGTTCGGCACCACCATCGACGGTCTTGCCATGCAGGCCTCGATGAGCGACGGGCCCACGCATCTGCGCAACGTCATTTGCGGCGCCGGCCGCGCCAAACCGACGCGCAAGCGCACCGCGGTCCGCATCAAAGCCAAGCCGAAGCCCAAGAGCGCCGCCAACTAGGGCGGGTTGCACCTTCCTCCAATTGCGACGACGACGCCCTTTGCAGGCCCCCCTACGCGGTCTAGCGTGAGCCCGGTTCGACGCGAGCTCCGAGGAATGCCTTGTCCAGGCGTAACGCGACATCTGCCGGCATCAATGTGCTTGTCGCGCTCTTCATGATCGGCGGTTTCGTCGCTCTCGCTCATGCCGCGCAAGCCCCGGACAATGTCGAGGCCGAGGTCAACGACGCGGTGCAATCCTGCAAGGACCTCGAAGGCAAACCAAATGCCGACGCGGTGCTCAAGGTCGAGGATGTGAACGGCGACGGCGGCGAGGACTGGATCGCCGATTATTCCAAGCTCAAATGCGACGGCGGCATCAATCAGATGTGCGAGGATGACGGCTGCACCTTGCAGATCTTTCTGTGGAACGGCGCGGCGGCCTGGAACCTCGCTTTCGACGAGACGGTGAAGAGCTACAAATTCGTGAAGCGCGGCAGCAAGCGCCTATTGCAGGTGGTGATGGCGGGATCGGCGTGCGACAAGCCCGCCAATGCAACGTGCCACCTGACCTATCGGCTCTACGAGGACGATATCGAGCTTGAGGACTAACCGTCGAGCAGACGGCCGCAGTTTCAGTTCGAGCGCTCTTTCATGATCGCCTGGTAGGCCTCGCTGAGAGCGGCCCGCCTCTCGATGGCGATGATGACAAACTCCTTCGGCACGCCCTGAGCGATGAGCTGTTCCGCATCGTTATCGGCGAAAAGCCTGCGGTAGTGACTCTCGAGCTCCTCGTCGCTGACCGAAGGCGTGAGACCAAGCACCTCATAAGGATTGCGCTTGTCGGCAACCATGTGTCGGGCCCTGATCGTGTTGAACTCTCCAGCGGTAAATCCGAAGCACTTCGCAACCGCGGCGAGGAAGTCTTCCTCTTGCCGATGCACGTCCTGGTCGGCCTTCGCGATGTGGAAGAGACCATCGAGCACGCTCTCAAGCAGCTTGCGATTGCCGTTGAATATTGTGACGAGTTGCTCGGCGTGTGCCTCAAAATTGGCGGCGTCCCGCTTCGCAGAATTGAAGACAGGGGCGGCGCGTTTCATCTCTGCGCCGGACACCTTGAACGCCTCTTTGAAGGCTTTGACCTCATCGGCGGCGACGATGCCGTCGGCCTTGGCCATCTTGGCGCTCAGCACGATCACGCCCACTGTAAAGGGCACTTCGTTGTCCCGTTCTGCGCGCTGTTTGCGATCCTGATTGGTAGACCCGAAACCAAGCAGGGAACTGACCTGGTTTCCGCTCAAGAGATCGCTAAGCCTCTCCCAAATCGACATTCTACTCCCCCTCCCAGACCCTATTGCTAGGCGACATTACTGGGCGGCCACCTTAGAAGGAAGAGCCGGGCTCGGTGAGAAAGCTCCGCTCCTCCTCGGTCGAGGCGCGCCCGAGAAGCGCGTTGCGATGCGGGAATCGATCGAAGCGATCGACCACCGCCTGATGCCGGAGCGCGAAGTCGAGATTGAGCGGCTTGCCGAGCATGGCGTAGAGCGCAATTGCGCGCGCCTGGTCGTCGCGATCCTCCGAATGCTGGAACGGCATGTAGAGGAAGGCGCGCTGATCGCGCGTAAGCTTTTCGTCGAAGCCGTCGGCGATCGCCCGCTTGGCGAGCTCAAGCCCAGCCTCATCGGTGGCGAAGGCGCGGGCATCGCCGCGGAACATGTTGCGTGGGAATTGGTCGAGCACGAGGATGGCGGCAAGCACACCTTCCGGCGTGTCGAGCCAGGCAGCGGGAACGCCCTCGCGGAGCTCGTGGTAGATAGCGCCGAAGCGCGAGGCGATGGTCGAATCGAGCGCCTCGTCCATGCGGAACCAGTCTTTCCGCGAAAGCTCCTCGAACCAAAAATGCAGGATCTCGTCGATGCTGGCGGAGCTCATCAGGCACGCTCCTTTCAGCCAAAACGGCCAATCGCTTTACGCACTCGGCGGCGCCGCGATCGCCGCCTTGATCAGGGCGAGCGCCTCTGGCGAATCCCAGTCGGCCGGACCGACGAGGCGCCCGATCTCGCGCCCCTCCCGGTCGAGGAGAAGCGTGGTCGGCATGCCGACCGCCTTAAGCTTGCTGAACAGTTTACCTGAAGGATCGGTGTAAAGGGCAAGATGCGTGGCGCCGATCTCGGCCAGGAAGGCCTTCGGCTTGTCGGCCGCCCCGCGGTCGATATTCACCGCAACCACCTGGAAGTCCTTGCCGCCAAGCTCGGCCTCGAGCTTGTCGAGCATCGCCATCTCCTCCCGGCAGGGCACGCACCAGGTGGCCCAGATGTTGAGCAGCACCACCTTGCCGTGCCAGTCGCTCAAGGATTTGGTCGCGCCATCGGCGGCAACGAAGCTGACCTCGCCAAGGTCGAGCGGCTTCGGCCGGGCCAGGAACGCCGCCATGGCGCCCTTGTTCAGACCGGCAAACGGACCGGAGGCGGCCCCGCCTGCCGGGCCCACGCCGCCTTCATCTTGCTTTACCGATGTCGCGAGGCGCCCATTGTCAGAAGGGGCAAAACTCAAATATACCGTGGCGAAACCGGCAATCGCCGCTAACGCCGCGGCGATGACAATGGTGGCCGGCGACGCGTCGCGGTCGCGTTTTACGCTTCTGTTCACGTCTTCCTCGCTCACCTCGCCTCTGACACAGGGCTAGACGCTCGTGACCAACACTATGTGGGGCGGCCGCTTCCTAGCGTCCCCCGCCGCGATCATGGAGGAGATAAACGCCTCCATCGACTTCGACAAGCGCCTCTGGCGCCACGACATTCTTGCGTCCAAAGCCCATGCCGCGATGCTCGCGGCGAACGGCATCATCGGCAAGAAAGACGGCGAAGAGATAGCGCGCGGCCTCGACAAGATCGCCGCCGAGATCGAGGCGGGCAAATTCAACTTCAGCCGGTCGCTCGAGGACATTCACTTGAACGTCGAGTCGAGGCTCGCCGAGCTGATCGGACCGGTCGCCGGCAAGCTGCATACGGCAAGATCGCGCAACGATCAGGTGGCGACCGACTTCCGCCTCTATGTGCGGGACGAGATCGACACCATCGACGCGCTGCTCGCGATGCTCCAGCTTGCGCTCGCCGAGACGGCGCTTGTCCATGCCGCCACCGTCATGCCTGGCTTCACCCATCTGCAAACCGCGCAGCCGATCACCTTCGGCCACCACCTCCTCGCTTATGTCGAGATGTTCGGGCGCGACCGCGGACGGTTCGCCGACGCTAGAGGCAGGCTCAACGAATCGCCGCTCGGCGCCGCGGCGCTTGCCGGCACGAGCTTTCCCATCGATCGCGAGGCGACGGCGAAGGCGCTTTCCTTCACCAGACCGTCGGCCAATTCGCTCGACGCCGTGTCCGACCGCGACTTCGCGCTGGAGGCCCTTGCTGCCGCCTCCATCGCCGCAACGCATCTGTCGCGGCTTGCCGAAGAGATCGTGATGTGGACCTCGCCGCAATTCGGCTTCGTCCGCCTCTCCGACAAATACACCACCGGCTCCTCGATCATGCCGCAGAAGCGGAACCCCGACGCGGCGGAGCTCGTGCGCGGCAAGACCGGACGCATCGCCGGCGCCTTCCTCACCCTCATCATGGTGATGAAGGGGCTGCCGCTCGCCTACGCCAAGGACATGCAGGAGGACAAGGAGCCGACCTTCGATGCGCTTGCCGCGCTGAAGCTCGGGCTCGCCGCCATGGCCGGCATGGTCGGCGACCTGGAGCCCGACACCCGCGCCATGAAGAAGGCCGCCGCACGCGGCCACGCCACCGCCACCGACCTCGCCGATTGGCTGGTGCGGGAGGCGGGTCTGCCCTTCCGCGAGGCCCATCACGTCACCGGCCGCATCGTTGCCCTTGCCGACGCCAAGGGCTGCGATTTGCCCAAGCTCACCCTTGAGGACCTGAAATCGGTCGATAAGCGACTCACTGAGGGCGCATTTTCAGTGCTCGATGTGAGCAAATCGGTCAAAAGCCGGCGTAGCTATGGGGGCACAGCCCCCGGAAATGTGCGGCGGGAGGCCAAAAAATGGATAAAGCGTTTGAAGAAGGCCGCCGGATCACGATAAAAAGGACGTAAGGACCGGTATAAGGTCCAAGGTCAAAGGGGCACGACCATGGGAAGCGCTTTGCGCGTCCTCCTGGCTATTGCGTTGATCCTGTCCGTGGGCTTGAGCGCCTGCGGCAAACGTGGCTCGCTCGACCGGCCGAAGCCCTCATACCCCGAGACCAAAGCCGATCCCTCCACCAAGATGTCGCAAGCGCCCGCCCGGTCGCTATGGATTGACCGCTTGCTGCAATAAGGCTTCATAAGCCTGCCATGCATCACTTTACCTACCGGCAGGGGATCCTCCACGCCGAGGACATCGACCTTGCCGAACTCGCCGGCAGCGTCGGCACCCCCTTCTATTGCTATTCGACGGCGACGCTCGAACGGCATTACCGCGTCTTCGGCGAAGCCTTCGAAGGCCTTGACGCGGAGGTCTGCTACTCGGTCAAGGCGAATTCCAATCTCGGCGTGCTCGCCACGCTTGCCCGCCTCGGCGCCGGCATGGACGTCGTGTCGGAGGGGGAGCTTCGCCGCGTGCTCGCCGTCGGCGTGATCCCGGAGAAGATCGCCTTCTCCGGCGTGGGCAAGACCAAGGAGGAGATGGCGTGCGCGCTTCAGCACGGCATCTTCGCCTTCAATGTCGAATCGGAGCCAGAGCTTCGGAGCTTGAGCGAGATCGCGGCTGCGCTCGGGCTCTCCGCCCGCATCGCGCTTCGCGTCAACCCCGATGTCGACGCCAAGACCCATCACAAGATCGCCACCGGCAAGGCCGAGAACAAGTTCGGCATTCCCTTCGCCGAGGCGCTCGCGCTCTATCGCCTTGCCGGGGCGCTTCCCGGTATCGATCCGCGCGGCGTGCACATGCATATCGGCAGCCAGATCACCGACCTTAGCCCCTTCCGCAATGCCTTCGCCTTGCTGAAGGAGCTTGTGAACGAGCTCCGCGCCAACAGCTTCGCCATCGACTTCGTCAATCTCGGCGGCGGCCTCGGCGTGCCCTATCGCAGCGACGAGCCTGCGCCGCCGCTTCCGGAGGAATACGGCAAGCTCGTGCGGGACACGGTCGGCGGCCTCGGCTGCAAGCTCCTGTTCGAGCCGGGGCGGCTGATCGCCGCCAATGCCGGCATCCTCGTTTCGCGCGTCCTCTACGTGAAGCACGGCGAGCCAAAGACCTTCACCATCGTCGACGCGGCGATGAACGATCTCATTCGCCCGACCCTCTACGACGCCTATCACGAGATCTGGCCGGTGACGGAGCCGTCGCCGGGCGCACCCCCGATCACGAGCGACGTGGTCGGTCCGGTGTGCGAGACCGGCGATTACCTTGCCCTTCAGCGCACATTACCGGAACTTCATCCTGGCGATCTCATTGCCGTGATGACGGCCGGAGCCTATGGCGCCGTGCTCGCCTCACAGTATAATAGCCGCCTATTGGTGCCGGAGGTTCTGGTCGCCGGCGATCGTTACGCCGTGACGCGGCCAAGACCGAGCTACGGCGACATGCTGGCGGCGGAGCGGCTGCCCGATTGGCTGAAACCGGAGCGGCGCTCATAGGCCTCCCTTTCGCCTGCATCGCTCCCCAAATTAGCCTACGTAACTTGCGCGCGTTGTGCGTTAACCTCGGTTGAAGATGCGAAATCCGTTTGCCGCAAGAAAATCGTCCCAGGACTCGCCTGAGGACACTGCGCTCGCCCGCCGCTTCGAATGGCGCGTCGGCCTTAAGCCGGCTTGCGCTTGTCGGCGAGCGCGTCTGGGAGGCGCTGCTGTGGCCCTTCCTCGTGGTCGCGGTCTTTCTCATTCTTTCGCTGTTCGATCTGTGGAGCGTCATGCCGCCGCTTCTTCACCGCGGCCTGTTGATCGCTTTCGGTATCGCGCTCCTCGTCTCGCTTCTGCCGCTGATCCGCTTCCCCATGCCGACCCGCGCCGAGGCGCTGCGGCGGCTCGAGCGGAACGCCGAGATCAAGCACCGGCCGGCCTCCTCCTACGAAGACAGGCTCGGCACCACGTCACGCGGCGACACCGCGCTCCTGTGGGCTGTGCATCGCGAGCGGCTTGCCAAGCTCGTGGCAAAGCTCAAGCCAAGCTGGCCGGTGCCGCGCACCGACCGCAAGGATCCCTACGCCATCCGTTCGGCGCTTCTGCTCGTCCTCGTCGTGGCCGCCCTTGCCGCCGGTCCAGACCGCTGGGGCAGGATCGCGTCCGCCTTCACGCCCGCGGCGAACACCTCGACCGCGCTTCTCCGCCTCGATGCCTGGGTCACGCCGCCCGTCTATACCGGCATCGCGCCCATCGTGCTTGCCGACGGCAGCGAGCCGGTCGGCGCCGGCGCCGAGACCTTCCGCGCGCTGTCGGTGCCTGAGCGTAGCCAATTGCTCGTGCGCGTCTTCTCTCCGCGCGGCGAGACGGTGAGCCTCGAAACCCAGCCTGATGACGGAACCGAGCCTAAGCTCATCACGCCCCGATCGACCGGCAGCCAGGGCCTCATGGAATTCAACATGGCGCTCGTCTCGCCCGGCGCCGCCGATGTGAAGGTCGGCGGCAATACGGTTGCCAAATGGCGCTTCGATCTCATCAAGGACTCAGTCCCGCAGATCGGCCTCATGGCCAATCCGACCACGACGCCGCGCGGCGCGCTTCGCCTGAGCTACCGAGCCACCGACGATCATGGCGTGTGCGAGCGCCGAGGCGCGCTTCGCGCTCGCCGATACCGAAGCCGCCAAAGCTCCGGTCCCTGAGCTTGACGGCGGCAAGGGGCAGGCCGGCAAGCCTCGAGTCCAATCCCTTGCGCGAAGCGCCGCTGATGCCGCTGCAACTGCCGAAGGTCAATGTGAAGCAGGTGGAGGGCAAGGCATCGCAGGACCTGACCGCCCATCCCTGGGCAGGCCTGAAGGTGCGCATGATACTCGCCGCCCGCGATCAGGCCGGTCAGACCGGCCTGAGCGAGCCTTACGAATTCATCCTGCCTGAGCGGAATTTCACCAAGCCTCTCGCCAAGGCCGTGGTCGAGCAGCGCAAGAAGCTCGTGCGCGAGCAGGATTCTGCGAGCAGGGTCGCCATGGCGCTCGATGCGCTGACCATCGGCGATGAGCGCGCGATCCCCGACATGCCCGTCTATCTTGCGCTGCGCGACGCCTATTGGCGGCTCGACAACGATCAGTCGCCGGAGTCGATCGCGAGCGTGGTGGACCAGCTCTGGGAGTTGGCGCTTCGCATCGAGGACGGCAACATCCCCCAGGCCGAGCGCGACGTGAAGCAGGCGCAGGAGAAGCTCGCCGAAGCCTTGAAGCAAGGCGCCTCGCCGGAAGAGATCCAGCGCCTGGTCGATGAATTGCGCAGCGCCCTTGGCCGCTATCTCCAGGCGCTCGCCGAGCAGGCCCAGCAGAAGGGCAATCTGCCCGAGCAGAAGAGCCAGGACGGCGAGCAAGTGGTCTCGGACCAGGAGCTCGACAAGCTTCTCGACAATATCGAGAAGCTCGCCAAGTCTGGCTCGAAGGACATGGCCGAGCAGATGCTGAGCGAGCTCAAGGACATTCTCGAGCGCCTGCAGACCGGCACCTTCTCCGACAACGCCAAGCAGCAACGCGCCAGCAAGATGATGAAGGACCTGAACGACCTCGTCTCCAAGCAGCAGAAGCTGCTCGACGAGACGTTCAAGGCCAAGCGCGAGCAAGGCGGCCAGCAGCAGAACGACGCCTTCAACGTGAGCCCGCCGGGGCAGCCAATGGAATTCGGCCCCGGCATCTTCATGGCGCCCTTCGGCACGCCGCAGGACGAGGGCCAGGATGGCGGCATGTCGCCGGAGGGCAACGAAAATTCGCAAGGGCGCTCAGGCGGCCGCAATGGCCAGCAGCAGGGCCGGCAGCAGAAGGGCCAGCAGCCCGGCCAGTTCGACGACCTCGGCCAGCGCCAGGGCGAGCTGAAGGAAGCGCTGCAAAGCCTGATCGACCGCTTCCGCATCGAAGGCGCGAACCCGCCTGACCAGTTCCAGGACGCCGGCGAAGCCATGGGCGAGGCCAAGAAAGCCCTCGGCAAGCAGAATCTCGACCGCGCCACCGAGGAGCAGAACAATGCCCTCGATCAGCTGCGTCAGGGCGCCCAGTCGCTCGCCGAGCAGATGATGGAGAACGGCGAGGCCCAGGCCGGAAAGGGTCAGGGCAACAGCGGCAAGGACCCGCTCGGGCGTCCCGATCGCAGCAATCGCCCGGACCTGGGACTCAGCGTCAAGGTTCCGGACGAGATCGACATCCAGAAGGCGCGCGAGGTCTTGGACGAGTTGCGCCGCCGCCTCGGCGATCCGTCACGCCCGATCATCGAGCTCGATTATCTCGAGCGCCTGATCAGGTCCTACTGACCTGCCGACAATTCGCCGATGAAGGGAAGCTCGCGGTAGCGGTTGTGGAGATCCAAACCGTATCCGACGACGAATACCGGCGGGCAGGAGAAGCCGACAAGGTCCGGCACGATGGCAGCCGCGCGCGGCACCTGCTTATCGAGCAGGACGCATGTCAGCACGCGGGCGGCGCCCCCCGCGACAAGCGACGCCTTGGCGAAAGCGAGCGTCCGGCCTGAATCGAAGATATCGTCGACGATCACGACATTGCGGCCTCTGATGTCGCTTTCCACGTCGCGCAGCACTCTCACTTGCCCCCGCGAAATGCGCTCCCCGTCATAGCTCGCGAGATAGATGAAATCGATCTCGGGCTTGAGGCCGTGACGGTGGAGCGCCCTGATGAGGTCGGCGGCAAAGATGAAGCTGCCTTTGAGCACGGCGACGACGATGAGGTCTTCGAGCCTCGTCGCTGCGATGTCGCTGGCGAGCTGATCGACGCGGGCGGCGATCGCCTCGGCGCTGAACAGCGTCTTGATCGCGCCCTGAGCAGCGACCTCCATGGCCGTCACTTGGCCTTGGCGAAGCTGACCTGGAGGTTGCTGACGTTGTCCGGAGGAGAGGGAATCTGCACCGTGAAGGGCGATTTGGCCCCGGCGCCGAGCGGCATCACGTCCGCCGTCGCTTGCAACAGCTCCTTGCCGCTTGCATCCTGCAAGGAGACCACCACCTCTGGCACTTTGACGTCACCGGCGGTGAGGTTGACGACGTCGCCATCGACCTGGAGCACGCGCTCGGGTCCGGCATCGTTCCAGGCCGAGCGGACATTCTCGATGCTAAGGCCGAGCGGGTTCACGTTCATGCCCATCATGGCGTAGAGCCGCGCCGAACCGGGCAACAGCGACACCACGGTCTTCGGCGCCATCGCCACCAAGGCAGCGAGAAGGAGGAGGAGGAGCGCGAGCACGCCCCAGCCGATAGCCACCACAGGCGGAAGCTTGCGTTCGCGGCCCTCGGCGATGGGAACGTTCGTCGCCAATCCCTCATCCGGATTGACCAGCGCCCCGGCATTGTAGCTGCCGAGATCCTGCACCTGGTCGCCTCCGAAAGAATTGCCACCCATGCCGGCAAACCCCGAGCCGTCGCCGTGCGAATCGGGCTGCATGTCGTCGTCGGCGCTGAACAGAGGTCCGCTCTTCCTCGCCGCAGGCGCTTGCGAAGGCGCTGGTGCCGGTCCGCCATTGGCCGGAGCTCCGCTGTTCGGCCTGGCGCCGAAGCCTGGGGCTGCGGGGGCCGGCCGGAGGAATCGGCGCGCCAGGGAAGCGGCCCATTGGCGAGGCGGGACCCGGCGAGGCCGGACGCGGCTCAGAGGGAGTGGGGCGCGGGGCCGCGGCCGGCGGAGGAGCGGCAGGGACCGGGCGCGGCGCCACCGGGGCCGGGCGAGATTCGACCGGGGGCGGCGTTGGCGCGGTAATGACGGTGGGCTTGGCCGGCTCGACCACGGCCATGGCCTGCCAGACATTGCCACATTTGGAGCAGCGCACCTTCCGCCCCGTCGGCGGGATCACCGCCGCCGTCTCGAAGCGCGTATTGCAGGCCGGACAGATAATGACCGTCATTGTCTAGAACCACCGAGGGCCGGAATTACCTGGTGCAAACCGGCCCACGCCTTTGCCCAAATCCATTGATACCGGACAGCGAGTTCCGCATAAAGACGCAAGTTGGGCCGAATGTTAAGAGGATCGAGGACGATCGCGTGATCCGCTTTGAAAATGTCGGGCTGCGCTACGGCAGCGGCCCTGAAATCCTGCGCGACGTCACCTTCCATGTGATCCCGGGGTCCTTCCACTTCCTGACGGGGCCGTCCGGCGCCGGCAAGACCACATTGCTGCGCCTGCTCTTCATGTCGCTCAGGCCGACGCGGGGCTTGATCTTCGTCTTTGGCGAGAACGTGACCGACCTCTCGGCGGCAGGCCGGTCCGAGCTTCGCCGCCGCATCGGCATCGTGTTCCAGGACTTCCGCCTGCTCGACCATCTGACCACCTGGGAGAACGTGGCGCTTCCCTTGCGGGTCATGGGCAAGAGGGAGTCCGACTATCGCGAGGACGTGACCGACCTCTTGCGCTGGGTCGGCCTCGGCGACCGCATCGACTCCTACCCGGAGATTCTCTCCGGCGGCGAGAAGCAGAGAGCGGCAATCGCCCGGGCGGTGATCGGCCGCCCTGAGCTTCTGCTCGCCGACGAGCCGACCGGGAACGTCGATCCGGTCATCGCCGATCGCCTGCTGCGTCTCTTCGTCGAACTCAACCGGCTCGGCACCTCGGTGATCATCGCCACCCACGACTATGGCCTGATGGATCAGCTCGACGCTCCCCGCCTCGTGCTCTACGAAGGCCATCTGGAGATTCGTTGAACCCGTGCAAATCATCGCCGAACTTCGCGACTACCCCTGGCGCAATCTTGCCGCCGGCATCTTGCCGACCAAATTCCAGTCGAAGACGGCGCAGATCGTGCCGTCCGCCTCGATCGCCGGCAACGCGCTCACCGTGGTGATCGCCATCATGTCGTTCCTCGCCTGCCTCACCGCCGGCGCGGTGTACATGGTCAATCAATCGGCCGAAGCCTGGGTCAAGGACATTTCGAGCGAGATCACCGTCGAGCTCGATCCGGTGAACACCGCCGACATCGAAAAGAAGATCACGCTCGTCTCGCTGTTCCTCGCCAAGCAATCCGGCATCGTCCGGGTCAAGCCCATGAGCGCCGAGGACTCAGCCAAGCTGCTCGAGCCCTGGCTCGGCCATAGCGAGGCGCTGTCGGCGCTTCCCATTCCCCGCCTCATCGCGGTCGAGATCGACCGCTCCAACCCGCCTGACATCAAGGCGGTGAGCGCGGCGCTGTCGCAGAATTTCGAGGGCGTGACGCTCGACGATCATCGCCGCTGGCGCGCCGAGATCCGCACCTTGACGCGCTCGGCGGCGGCCGGCGGCTTTGCCGTGCTTGCGCTCGTCGCCGCCGCCACCGTCGCGGTCATCGTGTCGGCAACGCGGAGCGCCATGGCGTCGAACCGCGAGATCATCGAGGTGCTGCATTTCGTCGGCGCCAATGAAAGCTTCATCAGCCGCGAGTTCGAGCGCCATTTCGTGGGGCTTGGCGTGCGCGCCGGCCTCGTCGGCGCGGTGAGCGCTGGCCTCGTCTTCTTCCTCCTCCCCTTCGTCATGCATCTCATCGGCGGGGAACCCGCCACGGCAACCGAAATGAGCCGGCTCGTCGGCTCCGGCGAGCTTGATTTCCGGGGCTATCTGCTCTGCATTCTCGTGGTCTTCGTCATCGCTTGCCTGTGCTTGATTACCTCTCGCGTCGGCGTCGTCAGGGTGCTCAAGTCTTACGCCTAAGCGCAGGGAAATGCCTGCGCGCCCGAGCATTCCCAAGCCGATTTCATATCCATTCAATTGAGCCTATTGTTGCGCCCCGCAGGACCAGGTGGAGTAAGCGGTGAGGGAAGAGGCGCCGGAAGCGTCGAGCGCGTTCGAGCTCTTGGTGGGCTTGCTCAGGCTCATCTTCGATTGCCTGCTGCTTGCCGTCGTGCTGCTTGTCATCGGCTTTTTCATCTTCACCGGCAATTTGCAGCGGAGCCAGCCGATCCCCGAGGGCACCGCCGACGGCATCGCCGTCTTGACCGGCGGCGTCGCCCGCATCGACGAAGCGATGAAGCTGCTCGCGCAAGGAAAGGCGAAGCGGCTCTTGATCACCGGCGTCAACCGCACCACGTCGACCGAAGAGTTGAAGCAGCTCGCGAGCGAAGGCGACCAGCTGTTCACTTGCTGCGTCGACATCGACAAGGAAGCGCGCAACACCATCGACAATGCGACCGAGACGAGCCAATGGGTGGCGCGCAATCGCTATCATTCGATCGTCGTGGTGACCTCGAACTATCACATGCCCCGCGCGCTCGCCGAGCTCGCCAGGGTGATGCCCGGCGTGACCCTGATCCCTTACGCGGTCGTGGACAACAACGTGCGGCTCGACCGCTGGTGGACCTATCCCGGCACCACCAGGCTGCTTGATCTCCGAATATCTGAAATACCTGCCGGCGCTGGCGCGGCTCGGCGCCACCCAGCTCGTGAGCAAGATCACCACCGGCAAGTCGACAGTCGCGGTCGAGGATCCCACAGAGCCGTGACGTCAGTCCTCGCCATGGCCCGCTCGGTCCTGTTCAACATTCTGTTCTTTGTCACCACGACGCTGTTCGTGGTGATCGGCAGCCCGTTTCTGTTCCTGCCGCGAAGCTGGGCGATGGCTGCGCTGAAGGTGCATGCGCGCTTCGAGCTGTTCCTGCTGCGCCTCATCATTGGCACGAAGATCGAGGTGCGTGGGCGAGAGAAGATTCCCGATGGTCCCTGCCTCGTCGCCTCCAAGCATCAATCTGCCTGGGAGACCTTCGCCCTCATTCCGATCTTCCGCGATCCCGCGCTGCTGATGAAGCGTGAGCTGTTCTGGATCCCGTTCCACGGCTGGTTCTCTTACAAATTCCAGATGATCCCGGTCGACCGCGACAAGGGACCGACCGCACTCCGCCGCATGCTGCGCGAAGCCAAGAAGCGCATCGAGGATGGACGCGAGATCATCATCTTCCCGGAAGGCACGCGCCGCGCCCCCGGCGCGCCGCCCGACTACAAGACCGGCATCGTGCTCCTCTACGACGCGCTCGGCGTGCCTTGCCTGCCGGTCGCGCTCAACTCGGGCCTGTTCTGGCCGCGCCGCAGCGTGATTCGCCGCCCTGGCACGATCGTCGTTGAAATCCTCGACCCAATCCCGCCCGGGCTGCCCAAGGCGGAGTTCCTGCGCCGGCTGGAAACGGCCATCGAAGGGGCTTCCAACCGCTTACTTGTGGAGGGAGGCGCTCCGGAACCGGCGCGCGGCCAGCCCGTTAACCCTTCATTAACTTGAACCGGCCAATTTGGTGTTCTAGGTTTGTTCTTACGAATCGCCGCCGGCCAGTCTTGAATTCGTCATCGGTAAACTTATCTGAGGACAGTTCGAGGGAGAGGGTTAAGGGCGGGAACGGGACCATGTTGATGCACCAGGCAGATGTAACCGATACCACCCCTTGGGGCCCCGCCGACGAGCCAGCCCTTGTTTGCGCCGAAGCCTGCTTCGACCAGGCCTTCCATTACTGGCGCGGCGCCTCCGGCCGGCGTTATCTGCACAGCGTCTACACGCTGATCGGCTGCCCTGCCCTTCCCAGGGCCAATTACATCCTGGTTCGCCGCCATGACGACGGCTCACGCTCGCCGCTTGCCTTCGGCCAGACCAAGGACGACGCGATCTCGCTCAACCTTGCCCATCTCCGCCATCAGGGCGCGAAGCTCGGCGCCAACGAGGTGCATATCCACCTGCTGGCCGAGACGCCGGAGGAGCGGGCGCAAGTCGAGGGCGACCTCACCGAGGCGCATTTCCAGCGCGCCGCCGCCAACGCCGCCTAGTCCTTCTAGTTTCATCCGATCATCGAGCGCGTATCGCTGTTTAATCGCGTGCTTGTGCATGCTCGCCATGCCGATGTTCGGGAACATCGGTCGGCCGCGTTCGTTTATCTGCCGAGCCTGTCGCGAGTATAAATCGCTGATCCGTGAGGTGGCATAAGGGGGACCGCGGCGGGACCAACTGAGAGCAAACTTTCAGGAGGACCCCCATGTTGCTTCGCATCCTCAAGCCCTTCGTCATCATCGGTTTCGTCTTCGGGTCTACCGCAGCGTTTGCCGCCGCGCAGCAACCTCAGGCCGCCCCGCAGCAGGCCGCACCGGCGCCGAGCGGCGAGGCTGCCTCAGGCAAGACGCCGAAAGCCGCCGCCGAAAGCACCGAGAAGGGCCAACTGAAAAGCCCCTATGCTGATTTCGCCACGGTCGCCGATGAAGGCCACAAGAAATACATGGCCGCCGGCTGCAATGGCTGTCACGGGGGCGGTGGTGGTGGCGGCATGGGCCCGCCTTTGACCAATGAGGTGTGGATCTACGGCAAGGACGACGACACGCTGTTCAGGCTGGTGGCGCTCGGCAGCGACGGGCTGAAAGCCCACGGCTACGCCCGCAAGGGCTCGGAGAACGTCGTCGGACCGATGCCCGCCATGGGCGAGATCGTCAAGTCTGACGACGACATGTGGAAGATCATCGCCTGGATCCGCTCGGTCAATCCGTCATCGGCTTCGGCAAGTGCAGCGAGCCCGCCACCTGCGGAGTAGCGGGACTTGATCGGAACGCCGCTGGCGTCTCCAATAGGGTCATGCCCGAGCGCATAGAGATCGTCGAAGGCGACATCACCAACGCTCGACGTCGACGCCATCGTCAACGCCGCCAACAAGACATTGCTTGGCGGCGGCGGGGTCGATGGCGCCATCCATCGCGCCGCAGGGCCAAAATTGCGCGAGGCATGTTCCCTGCTTGACGGTTGCGCCACGGGCGAAGCGAAGATCACCCCTGGCTTCCGGCTTCCAGCCCGCTACGTCATTCACACGGTGGGTCCGATCTGGGGCGGAGGCGAACGCGGCGAGGACCGGCTGCTCGCGTCGTGTTACGCAAATAGTCTCGCGCTTGCCGTCGGTCACGGCTTGAGCTCGATCGCCTTTCCCTCCATCTCGACCGGCGCCTACGGCTTCCCGCCGCCCCGCGCGGCGCACATCGCCGTCACCACCGTTCTTGCCGGCCTGCGCACCGCGCCGGCGCTGAAGCGCGTCGTGTTCTGCTGCTTCGGCAAGGACTCTCTCGTTCACCACGATACGGCGCTTGCCGCAGCCCTTGGCCCGGGCAAATAGATTTGACCGCGCCAATCATCGTCTGGTTCCGCAACGATCTCCGGCTCGCCGACCATCCGGCGCTGACCGCAGCGGCGGAGAGCGGCGCAGCGGTTCTTCCGCTCTACATCCTCGACGATGCAACACCAGGACGCCTCCGCATGGGCGGCGCCTCGCGCTGGTGGCTGAACGGCAGCCTCGCCGCGTTGCATGCCGATCTTACAAGCCGCGGCGGGAGACTCTGCTTGCGCCAAGGCAGCGCTCCAGAGGTTCTCGCGACGCTGATCGCCGAGACTGGCGCCTCGGCGATCCACGTCAGCCGATGTTATGAGCCCTGGGAGCCGGAACTGGAAAAGGCGGTGGCACGTGCCTGCGAGGCCGCCGGCGCTGCGTTCCGCGTGTTCGGCGGTCGCCTGCTGTTCGAGCCTGAGGCGATCGTCACCGGCGACGGCAAACCCTATCGAGTCTTCACACCGTTTTGGAAGGCATGCCTTGCCGCGGGCGCGCCTCGCTTGCCGCTACCTCAGCCGAAGCGCCTGCGCTTCGCTGAGGCCAAGAGCGACAGGCTCGAAGACCTGAAGCTTCTGCCGACCCGGCCTGATTGGGCGGAAGGCTTGCGCGACACCTGGCGGCCCGGCGAGGCGCACGCCTTAGCGCGACTCGGTACCTTCATCGAGGACCAACTCGCGAACTACGCAGAGGATCGCAGCCGGCTCGACATCGGCGCGACATCGCTTCTGTCGCCTCATCTCCATTTCGGTGAGATCAGCCCGAACCAGGTCTGGCATGCCGTCACCCACGCGATGAGCGCCAACGCCAGGGCGGATCGTGGCGCCGAGTCTTATCTCCGCGAGCTCGGCTGGCGCGAGTTTTCCTATCATCTGCTGCATCACTTTCCGAACATGCCGACCGAGCCGCTAAGGCCCGAATTCGCCGACTTCCCTTGGCGCGACGACCCGGCTGCGCTCGCAGCCTGGCAAAGAGGCGAGACCGGCTACCCCATCGTCGATGCCGCCATGCGCGAGCTTTGGCACACCGGCTTCATGCCGAACCGGGCGCGCATGATCGTGGCCTCCTTCCTGGTCAAGCATCTGCTGATCCCGTGGCAGAGAGGCGCGGACTGGTTCCTCGACACCCTCGTCGATGCCGACCTCGCCAACAACTCTGCGAGCTGGCAGTGGGTCGCCGGCTGCGGCACCGATGCCGCGCCCTATTTCCGCATCTTCAATCCCGTGCTTCAGGGCACGAAATTCGATCCGAACGGCGACCATGTCCGGCGCTGGGTCCCTGAACTTGCCGGCCTGCCCGCGCCAAACATCCAGGCCCCGTGGGAGGCGCCTGAACTCCTGCTGGCGCAGGCATCCGTCAAACTCGGCAAGACCTATCCGCTCCCCATCGTCGACCACGCATCGGCGCGCGCGAGGGCCTTGAGGGCCTTTGCAACCATCCGGCGCTGACCAAATCTGCGGCCTCACCGCAACTATGCGCCAGCGCCGCATGGCGCTAAGCTCACGCAAAATGCGCGAGTCGCCGGCACATGGCGCTTGCAGCGCTGGAGCCGACGCGGATGCCTGAACTCGATCCCCTGATGCTCGTCGCGCATCCAGTTCGCCTTCACCATCTCCTTCCACATCCTGTTTCCGTCCTTCACCATCGGCCTTGCCGCCTGGCTGCTCGTGCTCGAGATCCTGTGGCTGAAGACGGGGAAGCGCATCTATGCCGACATCATGCGGCACTGGACCAAGATCTTCGCCGTGTCGTTCGGCATGGGCGTGGTTTCCGGCGTGGTGCTGTCCTACCAGTTCGGCACCAACTGGAGCGAGTTCTCGCGGCTCGGCGGCAACGTCATCGGCCCGCTGATGTCCTACGAGGTGCTCACCGCCTTCTTCCTCGAGGCTGGCTTCCTCGGCATCATGCTGTTCGGCCACGACCGCGTGCCGAAGGCGGTGCACCTCTTCGCCACCGCCATGGTTGCTCTCGGCACGCTGATCTCGGCGTTCTGGATCCTGTCGGCCAATAGCTGGATGCAGACGCCCGCAGGCTACACGGTCGGCCCCGACGGCGTGCTGCATGTCGCAGACTGGTGGGAGGTCATCTTCAATCCGTCCTTCCCTTACCGCTTCGCCCACATGACCGCCGCCGCCTACCTCACCACGGCCTTCATCGTTTCAGGCATCGGCGCCTGGTACATCTTGCGCGGGCGGAGCGTGGCGCATGGGCGGATCATGCTCGGCATGGGGTTGAGCCTGCTGGTGTGGCTCGCGCCGCTCCAGCTCGTCATCGGCGATCTGCATGGGCTGAACACGCGCGAGCATCAGCCTGCCAAGATCGCCGCGCTTGAAGCCCATTGGGAGACGCAGAAAGGCGCGCCGCTCATCCTGTTTGCGGTGCCCGACCCCAAGGAAGAGAAAAATCATTTCGAGATCGCCGTGCCGCGGCTCGGCAGCTTGATCCTGACGCATGAATGGGACGGCGAGATCAGAGGGCTCAAATCCTTCCCGCCGGAAGATCGCCCGAATCCCATCATCCCGTTCTACGCCTTCCGCATCATGGTCGGCATCGGCACGATCATGATCGCCGTCGGCATTATCGGCTCGATCCTGTGGCTCACCGGCAGGCTCTATTCGAGCCGCTGGTTCCTTAACACGCTCGTTTGGGTCTCGCCGCTCGGCTTCCTCGCCGTGCTCGCCGGCTGGTTCACCACCGAGGTTGGGCGCCAGCCCTGGACCGTGTACGGCGTGTTGCGCACGGCCGACGCGGTGTCGCCGGTTCCAGGCGGCAGCATTCTCTTTTCCATTTTCCTGTTCGTGCTCGTCTACGGCATCGTGTTTGGCGCAGGGCTCTACTACATTGCCAAGCTCGTGAGCCGCGGACCGGACGAGACGCCTCCGGTCCCGGAGGAAGGCGAGGCCGACCTCTCCCACAGACCCATGGCAGCGGCGGGCAACCCATGACCCCTGACGTCCTTCCCATCATCCTGCCGCTCGTCTGGGGCGCGATCCTTGCGCTCGCCGTGTTCCTCTACGTGCTGCTCGGCGGCTACGACCTCGGCCTCGGCGTGCTGTTTCCGCTGGCGCCGACGCATCAGGACCGCGACGCCATGATGAACTCGGTGGCGCCCTTCTGGGACGGCAACGAGACCTGGCTCGTGCTTGGCGGGGGCGGGCTGCTCGCGGCCTTTCCGCTCGCCTATGCCGTGATGATGCCGGCGCTCTATCTCCCCATCATCGTCATGCTGATCGGGCTGATCCTGCGCGGCGTCGCCTTCGAGTTCCGCTTCAAATCTTCGCTCTATCGCTGGACCTGGGACCTCGCCTTCGCCGGCGGCTCGATCGTCGCCGCGCTGATGCAGGGACTGATCATCGGCGCCTTCGTGCAAGGCTTCACCGTCCAGAACAACCAATTCGCCGGCGGCGCCTTCGACTGGCTCACGCCGTTTGCGCTGGTCACCGCGCTCGCCGTCGTCGCAGGTTATGTGCTGCTCTCGGCCGGGTGGCTGATCATGAAGGGCGACGAGGCCTTGCGCGACTGGGCCTACATCGTCGCCCGCTACGCGCTGATCGCGGTCGCGGCCTTCATCCTCATCTTCAGCCTGTGGACGCCTCTCATCCATCCGCAGATCGCGCAGCGCTGGTTCACGCCTGCCAACATGGTGATGCTGAGCCCGGTGCCGCTCGCCACCGCCGGGACGATCTACGCGCTCTGGCTCTCGCTCAAGAAGCGGATGCGCTATGCGCCCTTCCTGCTCGCGGCGGTGATCTTCCTGCTCTGCTACACCGGGCTTGCGGTCAGCCTCTTCCCCTACATCATCCCGCCGTCGATCACGCTATGGCAGGCGGCTGCGGCACCTGAGTCGCAGCTCTTCATGCTCTATGGCGCGATCCCGATCCTGCCCATCATCTTGGGCTACACCGCCTACTCCTATTACGTGTTCTGGGACGCGACCGAGCACGACGCCTATCACTGAACCTCAGCCCGTTCGGCGAAGAGCGGCAGCATCCGGTCTTGCATCAGGTGGACCGCCTCCGCGACGGCGGGAACGTTGATGCGCGGCTCCAGGCACTTGATGCCGCTGTCGAGAACGGCTCGCGCGTCCGCACGGGTAAGAATGTTTCGCTCAACCATGCGCTCCAAAAGCGCCAAAGTCGTCACGCCGCTGGCGACGGCTAGTCCTTGTGCGCTGCAACCGAGAAAATTCAACATGGCAAATCCTCCTTTCCCTGAAAGATAGGGACTCAGCCCCTGCCCGCAAGGTCGTGCGCCATCAGGCGGCGCTTGAGCGCGGCGATGCGCTCATAGGCGGCCTCGATCCGCGCGCGCGGGATGCGGCCGTCGCGCACCGCCGTAGCGACGATCTCGTGCAGCTTGACGCCAAGATCGGTGTCGCGCGACTTGACGTTGGAGAACACGAGCAGGTCGACGCCGGCGTTGAGCGCTCTCACCACGCGATCCTCGAGTGAATAGTGATCGCGCACCGCGCCCATCTCCATGTCGTCGCTGACCACCACGCCGCCAAACCCGATATAGCCCTCGGCGCGAAGCGCTTTGATCGCGTTCGCCGACAGCGAGGACGGCAGCTTGTCGCCGTCGCTGAAGCGCGGGTGATAGAGATGCCCGACCATGACCATGTCGAGCAGCCCGTCATGGGCGAGTGCCACGTACGGCTCGAGCTCGCTCTCCTGCCAGCTCCGCGAAATATCCGGCAGCGATTTGTGGCTGTCGCTCCAGCTCGATCCGTGACCGGGAAAATGCTTCGCCACCGTGGCCACGTTCGCCTCGCGATGCGCGGCGATGAAGGAGCGGGCGAGCGAGGTCACCGCGTTGCGGCATCCGGACCCATAGCTCCGCTTGCGCCGTGCGATCACCGCGTTCCACGGATTGAGGCTGAGATCGACGACGGGGCCGAAATTGAGGTTGATGCCGGCGCCGGCCAGCTCCTTCGCCATCCCGCCATAGATGCGGCGCGCTTCCTCCGGCGTCAGCGTCGCATCGCGCCCCATCTTCTGCGCCGAAGGATAGTGCGTGTGGCCGGTGCGGCGGTCGAGCCGCTGCACCCGCCCGCCCTCCTGATCGACGGCGATGAACGGCACCAGCGCCGAATTGGCGTTCAACAGGTAGGCGGTGAGGAGGCGGAGCTGCCGCGCGAGCTGATATTCTCCGGATAGAGCACCACGCCGCCGATCAGGCCCTTGGCGAGCTGGTCACGCACCGCCTTGACGCCAGGGTCGTGCTCGCTCTGGCCGGAGAAGCCCACCATGATCGTCTGGCCGATCATCCGGTCGAGCCTGTCGTCGGCCTTCGCCATCTCGCGCAACGCGGCAAGCCCGTCGGGCTCGGCGGCGCTCAAGCCATTGGCGCACAGCGCAAAACTCGCCGCCGCAAGCAGCGAGAGGCAGGACAGAATTGACGCTCGCGTCATGGCTATCCTCACGCGCGAAGCACGGCTCCAACCCTACTGGATTGTCAAGAATTTGAGCGCTCGCATGGGTTGGGCCATGCTAAGGTGCCCGCGTGCCGAGCCCTGGGAGCGGGCCATGCAGTCAAAAAAGTCTGCCTTGAAGTTTCTGGCCAAGGCCGTGGCGGCCTTGGTTTTTATTTTGGTCCTGGTGATCAGCGCCAGCGTCGACGCCGGTAAGAACAAGAACAAGGGCGGCGGTGGAGGCGGGCGGCGGTGGTGGAGGCGGTGGCGGTGGCCAAGCCCAGGGTTGCCCTCCACCGCTGGTGAAGAAGGGCGGCGGCTGCGTGATGCCGGGCGCCCCCAAACCCGCCAAGAGCTTCCAGCAGCAGCAACAGCGCAACCTGAAGAAGCAGCAGGCCGACCGGCCGCGCGGCCAAGACAAGAAGCAGGTCAACAAGCTGTTGGACCAACCGAAACAGGGCAAGCCGCAAGTCGACAAGCGCCAGGCCGGCCCGAAAGGGGATGGCGGCAAACAAGCAGGCGGCAAGGATAAGGGTGGCAAGGATCGTGACCGTTCCGATTTTAGCAAGGCCGACGACGGCAAGAAGGGCGGCAAAGTCACTCCCGGTCCAGAATTCGGCAAAGCCGACGACGACGGCAAGAAGGGCGGCAAGGTCACTCCTGGTCAGGAATTCGGCAAGGCCGACGGCGGCGAAAAAGGCGGCAAGGATCGTGATGGCGGCAGCAAGACGGTCAGCCCCGAAACGAACGGCAAGCTCCATCCCGAAGACGGCAAGCACGCCTCCGACGACAAGGACGACGACAAGAAGGGCGGCAAGGATCGCGACGGACGACGACAAGCACGCCGGCGACAAATACCCCGGCGGCAAGCACGACGGCGACAAGCATGACGGCAAGGGCGGCCACAAGGACCCCGTGCTGGTCGATTGCAAGCACCCTTATGTGTGGAAGAGGGGCAAAGGCTGCGTGAGGCCTGGCGGGCACGACCAGGCCTATTGCGGCTGGCCGATGGTCAGGATCGGCAATTCTTGCGTCTGCGGTCCGGGCTTCATCTCCCGCCATGGCGATTGCTACCGGCCGCCGGTGGTCGTGGTCGTGCCTGGTGGACCCGGTTACATTCCGGACGGACCCGGTTACGTGCCGATCGGACCTGAGCCCGACTACCCCGACGGTCCCCCGCCGGGTGTTGGACCGCGGCCCTGGACCTGGTCCCGGCCCTGGCGGACCGCCTGACGATTATCCCCCGCAGGAGGCCTCTCCCGCTTCACCGCCGCGGCAGCCTGGCGTCGAGCCTGTGGCGCTGGTCGATCCGGCGTCTAATGCCCGCTGCCTGCCCGGCGACCTCTACGATCTGCTCGAGGAGACCTACGGCAAGCGCCCGTCGCTCGATCGCTGCCCGGCGGCTTGCCTGCCGAAGCCTGCCTCCTTCACCGAGGCAGAGCTTGACGCGGCGGCCGAGAAGAGCGGCATCAATTGGTGCGACAACTGCGTCCAGGTCGGCGGCTACATGCCGCTCGCCTCGGTCTTGCAGCTTGAGCGCGCCGCCAACATCACGCTCTGCGTCAATCCTGACATGTGCCGGCTTCCGGCCTCGATCGGCGGCCCTGCGTTCAGGCGTGGAGAAGGTCACCGAGATCCGCACCATCTTCAAGGACCTGCCGGCAGGCACCAAGAACGACGGCAATATCGCGGTCATCGTCGGCAACAAGGACTACCAGGGCGACCTTCCCGACAACCCCGACGGCAGCGCCGATGCCGATGCCGTGATGGCGCTCCTCATCGACCAGCTCGGCTACAAGCAGGAGAACATCATCGATCTCCGCGACGCGACGCTCGAGGATTTAGAGCGCGTGTTCGGCTCGGACAAAGATCCCGAGGGCGAACTCGCCGGGCGCATCGACAAGAAGGACCCCGGCGACGTGTTCATCTATGTCGCAAGCCACGGCATGGTGAAGGAGGACGACGGCAAAGAAGCCTATCTCCTTCCCGTCGACGCCAAGCTCGACGATCTCGACAAGACCGCCTATCCGCTCCAGGAGCTCTACGACCATCTCGGCAAGATCGGTGCCCGCACCATCATGCTCATGCTCGAGGCGAACTTCGCCAAGAACCTCGACGAGCTGATCGACCCGCCGAATCTGCCCGAGCTCGAGGTCGAGGCCATGCCGGTCAATCCGGTGCCCGGACTTGCCGTGTTCAAGGCGTCCGACCGCGACCAGAAGACCATCAAGGATCCGGAATACGGCATCGGTCTCTTCACCCGCTATCTGATCGAAGGCCTCGCCGGCAGGGCCGACGCGGCGCCGCTCGGCAACGACGACAAGCGCATCGATACCGTCGAGCTTTACGTCTACACCGCCGATGCGGTGCGCACGGCGGCACGGAAATCGTTCGGGCTCGAGCAGAAACCGATGCTCGGCAAGATCGACAACCTCGTCGTGGGCAATCTCAGCTCGAATTGAGGTGCTTCATCCCTCCCCCTAGTGGGGAGGGTGGCGAGCTCCGGTCAATGTCCGGGGCTCGCCGGGTGGGCGGAAGGGGCACGGCGGTAATCACCCCACCCGGCGCGCTTAGCGCGCCGATCGCCCGCATCAAGGCGGGCATGACAAGTGGAACTCGCGAGGACTGGCTATTCCAGCGGGCGCGCCACGCGGAAGCCGATGACGTTGAGGCGCGAGCCCTTGGGGAAGCTCATGCGCGCCGAAGGCCGCGCGAACTCCGCCTCGTAGTACCAGGCCCCGCCCTTGGCCACGCGGCGCTTGCAGTCGCCGCCGCGTGGCGATGCGTCGGCAGGCGCGCCGGCATGGGTCGGGTTCCAGCAATCCTCGACCCACTCGAACACGTTGCCTTCCATGTCATGCAGCCCGTAGGGGTTTGGCGGGAAGGTGCCGACGTCGACGCTCTTACCCTCGTAGCTGCCCTGCTTCTTGCTTCCGGCCGCGGTGCTCGCATCGAAATTGGCCTGGGTCGCCGCCAGACTCTCGCCGCCGGCGAATGGCGTGCTGGTGCCGCCGCGCGCGGCGAACTCCCACTCCGACTCCGACAGCAGGCGATAGGCCTTGCCGGACTTCTCGCGCAGCCAATCGACATAGGCTTTGGCGTCGTCATAGGAGACATAGATCGCCGGCCTGCGTCCCCTGCCCCAGCCGGCATCTTGCGGCCGGTAATTGGCGCAGCCGCCTTCGAGCGCGCAGGCCTCCCATTCATCGAAGGTGACCTCGAACTTGCCCACGGCGAGCGGCGCAGCCACCGTCACGTCATGCTGCGGCTCTTCCGCCGGCTGACGCCCCTTCTCGCCCTTTGGCGCCCCCATGCGGTAGCGGCCGGCAGGCGTCACCACCATGTCGGGGCAGGACTCGCAATCCTTGAAGGTCGAGCCGACCTCATGCTCGAGCGGACCTCCGCCAAGGCCAGGTACGGCGGCACCAGGCTTTGGCGTCACCGGTAGCGCCGCGACTTGCGTCTTGGTCGCGCGCAACACGGCGAGCAGGCTCGGCGTGATCTGCCCGTCAGGCGTCATCCCGGCCTTGGCCTGGAAGCGCTTGATCGCGTCCTCCAGCGTCGCGTCGCCGCCGCGGCTCGTGTCGATGAAGCCGAGCTGCTTGAGGATGTCGCGCGTCTCGTTGAGCGCGACCTCATCGTTGAGCACGCCCTCTGAGGGAAGCGCCACCGGCGTCACGCCGCAGCCAGTGGCATCGAGGCAGACGCGCGGCGATCCGCCCCGCGTGGTGATCTCGGGCACCTGCGCTCCCTCGCGATGCGACACGCACGTCCTTCGCGGTCATCTCGAGCACATCGCGCAGGAATGCGCGGGGGTTCTCGTCGAAATTCTTGAGCAGCGACTTGGCGAAGGGCGAATGATCGCCGGCATCGCCGTCGGCGGCAAGCTGGCCCGACAGCGTGGCGTTGGCGATCAGAAGCGAGCGGTCCTCCTCGGTCTGGCGCGAGAAGCCGCGAAAGCCGCCGCCGGCGCCAAAGCCGCGCGTCGGGCATTGCGGGAAGGGATTGTTGCGGCAGGCGTCGAGCAGCACGATCTGCTGCGGCGCGGGGCTGGCGGCGGCGAACAGCGCGTCGAGCTCGACCGAGCGAAGCGTGGACTTGTTGGCGCATTCGATCTCCATGTCGGTCGGCGCCACCACGTTCTTGCCGTCGATCTCCATGCCGTGGCCGGCGTAATAGACCAGCGCAACCTCGGCGTCTTGCGCCTGGCGCTTGAAGGTCTCGAGCGCGTCGAGCAGATCGGCGCGGTCGAGATTGTAATGCTCGGAGACCTCAAAGCCATGATCCCGCAACTCGGTGGCGATCGCCTTGGCGTCGCGGACCGGGTTGGTGAGGCTCGAAAGATGCTGGTATTCGCCGATGCCGAGAATGAGCGCGACGCGCTTGGCGTCGGCCAATGCCGGCGATGAGACCGAGAGCATGACAAGGAGCGCCGCGGCAAGGATACGAAACATGGCAGTCTCGCCTTTCCAAAGCCAGAAGCTGAGCCCTCGGCAAGCTCGCTTCGGTGGTGGGAACTTAACACTCGGTCAGATACCGCTTGAAGGGCATGGGCGTGACGCGGTGCCGCTTTTGCCATGATTGTGAATAGACTTGAGACTAGGTAAATGCAGGCGATTGGACCCTTACGCCATGCCGTCACACGCTTTTCGCCTCGCTTCCGCCGCCGTGCTCGCCTTGGGCCTGGCGCTTGCGTCCGTCGTGGCGCTGGCCGAGCCCAAGGCGCCGAGCGAGGAGGAGAACGCCGACGCCACCTTCGCCGCGAGCTTCCTCGGCAAGAATTACGACGGCGAGCTCGCCATCGAGGGCTGGAACGACCTCGGCGGCGGCCTCATCGTCGCGCCGATCTTCATCCGCCACTACCAGCGCGTTGACGGCACTTTTCTCGTGCTCACCAGCCGCCAGCTCGTCAAGGAAGCGCGCGACGTCCTCGGCAATTACGAGGTGGTCGACGCCCTGATCGTGCCGCCGCCTGCCTCGGGCGTTGCAGTTCACCATCTCCTGCGTGCAGGGCCAGGACGAGACGCTTCGCTTCATCGGCGAGGCCAAGGGCCCCGAGAGCAAGGAATGGTGGACCGAAGTGCGCCGCGCCTGGGAGATCGACCTCGCCACCGGCAAGATCACCTCGACCAAGACCAAGGGCGTCCGCTGCACCAACGTGTCCTGGGGGCAGTAGGAGGGCACACATGAGGGCGACCCTGAAGCACCGCGTCATTGCCGAAAGCGACGACATCGTCACGGAACGCGGCTATCACTATTTCCCGAACGCGCATGTTCGGATTGATCTTCTGGAGAAGAGCGAGAAGACAGCATTTGACCGCGAATGCCCGCATGGCGTCCAGTTCTACGACGTGGTTGTCGACGGCGCGCGGCACGAACGCGCCGCTTGGCGCTATGAAGCGCCGCTTCCTTCGATGAAACACATCGCCGACCGCTTCGGCTTTTGGCAAGACGTCGAGGTTGGTTGAACCCTAGTCCCACACCGGGAGCTTCTCCTCGGCGGCAAGCGCGGTCAGGCGCGCTTCGAGCTCGGCAACGAAGGCGTCGTGGGACTCTCTCCCGTAGAGCGGCTCGCCGACGCTCACCAGGCAATTGAACGGCACGAGCAGTGCCGAGCCTTTGGGCAGGGCCTTGCCGAGCCCATGCATGAAGATCGGGACCACCGGCACTTTCGGCCTCGCCTTGGCGAGGTGGCCGATGCCCTTCTTGAAGGCGGCGAGCGCCTCGGGCTCGCCGCGCGATCCCTCCGGGACACGATGAACATGCCGTACCAGTCGATCGCCGCCCAGTAGAACTGGAGGGGAATGGCGAGATAGGCGAACAGCAGCACGCCGCGGTCGATGCGCCGCGTCGGGATCAGCGAGAGATACTCTTTCAGCGCGAGATAGGAGATGAAGGCGAGGAAGACGATGGCCACGGTGCGGCTGGAGAGCATGGCGAGGGTAAAGGCGCCGATCATCCACCACCAGGAGCGCACGCGGTCTTTCAGCTCGCGGTAATGGCCGGCCTCGTCGCGGCGGCTCAGCATCCAGACAATCGCGCTCGCGACAATGAGCAGCGCATAGACGCCTGCGGTGGCGTAGACGACATTGGCGGGGATGCCGAAGATTGTGGTCATCGCGCGCGCGCCTTCGCTTCGGCGACGATGCCGCGCGCCCGGTTGACGATGGTCAGGGCGGAAAGCGCGAGCACTGCATCGGAGATCACGTCGCCAAGCTCGTTGAGCACCGCGCCTTCAGGGCTCTTCATGCCGTGCTCGCGCGCCATCATGCCGTCGATGGCGTTGAGCGCCATGCGCAGGAAGAGGGTCACCGGCAGAAGCAGGAAGGGCCAGCGCGATTGGGGCAGAAGCGCAAGCCAGGCGCCGTGGGCGAGGCTCAAGACGAGCGCCGCCAAGGTCACGCCATTGGCGGTGACGCCGGCCTTGGCCAGACTGTCAGCCAGGGGACGCAACAACGCCTGGAAGCGCGGCTTGAGATCGTAGATCGTTGGCACTGCGCTGATCCCCCGCCAGCATAAGACCGTGCGACGTTTTAGAGCTTTTGCTATGGATGGTCATGGGATACCTGCTTCCGATCCTGACGTTCCTCGCCGCGCTCGGCTCGGGCTTGATGGCGGGGTTCTTCTTCGCCTTCTCGGCTACCGTGATGTGGGCGCTCGGCCGCATTCAGCCGGCTTCCGGCATCGCCGCCATGCAGGCCATCAACGTCGTGGTGCTCAACCCGTTGTTCCTGGGCACATTCTTCGGCACCGCCCTCCTCTCGCTCGTGCTCGACATCGTCGCGCTCATGGACTGGTCGGCACCTTGGTCCGGCTATCTGGTCGCGGGCAGCCTGCTCTATTTCGTCGGCACCTTCCTGGTGACGTTGCTCTTCAACGTGCCGCTCAACAACAGGCTCGCCGCGGTGAAGCCCGACAGCGCCGAGGGCAAGGCGGTGTGGACGCATTACCTCCGTGTGTGGACGGCGTGGAACCATGTGCGCACGGTCGCGCCGCTTGCCGCGATGGCGGCCTTCATCTTGGCCTTCGGCAAAATGTGGAGCTAGGCGGGCAGCGCCTCGACCACCGAGATCGGGGTTGGCGTCGTCACGATGCGGCCGAGCTTCAGCCCTGCTGAGGCGAACAGCTCGCCGAACTCGGCCGGCGTGCGCTCCTTGCCGCCGACGGTCATCACCAGCATCTCGATATCGAGCATCTTCGCCGGCGCGGGACCTGGCTCCTCAGGCATGACCAGCTCGCAGACGAGCAGGCGGCCATGCGGCGGCAACTCAGCGCGGATCAGCCGCAGAATAGTGCGGCAATGCTCGTCGCTCCAATCGTGGATGATGTGCTTCATCATGTAGGCGTCGCAACCTTGCGGCACGCGCTCGAAGAAGCTTCCAGCCTCCACGCGCAAGCGGCCGCCGCAAGCGGCGAGACGATCGGCAGGCACGCCAGCGACCACCTCGGGGAGATCGAACAGCACGCCCTGCATTCCAGGGTATTTCTGCAAGACCGAGGCGAGCAGCAGGCCATGCCCTCCGCCAAGATCGGCGAGGCGCTCGATGCCGGAGAAATCGTAAGACGCGAGGATCGATTGCGCGGCAATGGCCGATCCGCCGCTCATCGCCCGCTGGAAGGTCTCGGCCTGCTCGGGGCGTTCGGCGAACAGATCGAAGATCGGCTTGCCGTAGGCCATGGTGACGCCGTCGCCGCCGGTGCGGATGCAGTCGGTCATGTGGACGTAGGCGCGCATCGACCATTCATCGCCGAGCATCATCGCCGTGTAGCGCATGGATCCCGGCACGTCGGTCTTGAGCAGTGCGCCGAGCGGGGTCAGCGCGAACTTGGCGCCCGGCTCCTCGGTGAACACGCCGACGCCCGCCAGCATGCGCATCACGCGGTAGAGCGACGGAGCATGAGCGCCGATTTTCGCGGCAAGCTCGTCGGCGGAGATCGCCGTGTCCCCCATGTGATCGGCGACGCCAAGCCGCGCCAATGCCGACAGCGACGCCGTGAGCTGCTTGCCGAACAGAAGCTGCGACATGACCCTCTGTGGAGGGACGGGGGCTTGCGCCGGAGGATTGGTCATGCGGCTCTCCTGGCAAAGTCGTGAGACGAATTCGTGACGGCCGCCGTCGCAAAATCAAGGCTGGGGCTTTGCCTTGGCGAGCAGTTCCTCGACCTTGGGCAGGATACCCTCGACGATACGCGCCACACCAGCCGCGTTGGGATGGAGCCCGTCATCCATCAAATATTTGTCATCGAGCGCAACGCCGTCGAGGAAGAAGGGATAGAGGATGAGGTCGTAGCGGGTGGCAAGGTCGACATAGAGCGCCCGGAACTGTTCCACGTAATCCTTGCCGAGATTGCGCGGCGCCTCCATGCCTGCGAGCAGGATGGGAAGCCCGCGCGCCTTCACGTCGGTGATGATCTTTTCCAGCGTCGCCTTGGTCGCGGCGGGATCGAGGCCCTGAAGCGCGTCGTTGGCGCCGAGCTCGATGATGACGCCGCTCGCGTCATCAGGCAGCGCCCAATCGAGCCTGGCAAGCCCTGCCGCCACAGTGTCTCCCGAGACGCCGGCATTGACGATTTTCACGTCCTGCCCGCGGGCTTTGAGGGCCTTCTCGAGCTGAGCGGGAAACGAATCGCTGTTCTGAAGGCCAAATCCCGCGGTCAGGCTGTCGCCGAAGGCAACGATCACCGGCGTGCCGGCCACTGCCCGATTGCCATGCAGGACCGAGGCGAAGAGCATTCCCGCGGCAATCGCAACCATAGCCAAGGCGCCTCGCTTCATTTTTTGGACCTCTTTGCCCTTCTTTATTCCACACCGCCATGCCATTTGAGTGAGCGCGACCCAATTCCATGGATCAGACTCTGAAACAACCCCAACCCGCAATCCGGCTGGAGGACGTGCATGTCACGCTTCCCTCCCGCGCCGGCCCCGTCGCCATATTGCGCGGATTGGACCTGAACGTGGCAGCGGGCGAATCGATTGCCGTGGTCGGCCGCTCGGGCTCGGGCAAATCGACGCTGCTCATGATCATCGCCGGGCTCGAACGCGCGACGCAAGGCCGCGTCACCGTGCTCGACGCCGATTTCGCGAACCTCAACGAGGACGATCTGGCCCGTCTCCGTGCCGCCAATATCGGCATCGTGTTCCAATCCTTCCACCTCGTGCCGACCATGACGGCCATCGAGAACGTGGCGCTGCCGCTCGAGTTCCTCGACCGCGACGATGCCTTCGATGCCGCCCGCGCGGCGCTTGCCGAAGTCGGCCTCACCCATCGCGAGACGCATTTCCCCGGCCAACTCTCCGGCGGCGAGCAGCAGCGCGTGGCCATGGCCCGGGCGCTCGCGCCAAAACCGTCCCTCATCCTTGCCGACGAGCCGACCGGCAATCTCGACGAGACCACCGGCGCCGACGTCATGGACCTCCTGTTCACGCTGAAGGAGCGGACCGGCGCCACCCTCCTCCTCATCACCCATGATCTTGCGCTCGCCAAGCGCTGCGACCGCACGGTCAATCTCGCCGACGGCCGCGTCACCTCCGCCGGCGGCGCCAAACGCCGCGCCGCAGCCTCGTGACCGCAGCCGACATCGCCACTCCCGGGCCGTCAAACCGGCTGTCCCTGCCGCTTGCGCTCTCCATCGCCCTTCGCGAGCTGCGCGCCGGCGCAGGCGGCCTCGTCATTTTCGTGATCTGCATCGCCCTTGGCGTCACCGCCGTTGCCTCCATCGGCTCGCTCAGCGCCTCGTTCGACGAGGCGCTCGCCCGGCAAGGGCGCCTGCTGGTCGGCGGCGATCTGTCCTTCGAGCGCGTGCACCGGCGTGCCGGCGACGAGGAGCGCGCGGCGCTCGACAATGAAGGTCAGGTGACGGAATCGGCAAGCTTGCGCGCCATGGCGAGGATCCACGGCGGCAAAAGCGCGCTCATCGAGGTGAAGGCCGTCGATAGCGCCTATCCGCTCTATGGCGACGTGGTGATCAGCGAGCCGAAAGACGCGAGCCTTCCTTGGCGCAAGCCGGGGGTGATCGTCGCCGAGCAGTCTCTGCTCGAGCGGCTTGGCGTCGGCATCGGCGGCACGCTCTCCATCGGCGACGCAACGGTGACCATCGGCGGCATCCTCGGCACCCAGCCCGACCGGCTGGCCGACCGCCTCGCCTATGGCCCGCGCGTGCTGATGTCACTCGAGACGCTCGACCGCACCGGCCTCATTCAGCCGGGAAGCCTGATCCGCTGGATCTACCGGCTGAAGCTGCCCGAGCCGCGCGGCAACGACAAGACGGCGCTCAACACCACGCGCTTCACCATCGAGGCCAAGTTCCCCGAAAGCGGCTTTGCCATCAACGATTGGACCGATCCGGCGCCGTCCATCCGGCGCGAGGTGAAGCGCTTCACCCAGTTCATCAGCCTCGTCGGATTGACCGCGCTGCTCCTTGGCGGCATCGGCGTCGGCAATGCCATCGGCAGCTACATGGCGAAGAAGCGCGGCGTCATCGCCACCTTCAAGACGCTCGGCGCCTCGAGCAGGCTCGTGCTTGCCGTCTATCTGATCCAGGCGCTCATGCTCGCCGGCATCGGCATCGTCATCGGCCTAGTTCTTGGCGCGCTGACCCCTGCGCTTCTCTCCGCCACCTATGGCGAGGCGCTGCCCATCGCGCTCGCGGTCGAGCCGCATCCCCTGTCGCTTCTGACCGCGGCAGGCGCAGGTCTCCTCACCATGCTGCTCTTCGTGCTTCTGCCGCTCGGCCGCGCCAAAGTCGTGCCGCCCGCCGTGCTGATGCGCTCGCATCTCACCGACGAGCAGGAGCGGCCGCCGCTTGCCTTCATCGTCACCGCTGCCGCGAGCGGACTTGCGCTCTTTGCCCTCGCCATCGCTGCGTCCGAGGAGCGCGCCATCACGCTCTCCATCTCCGCCGGCATCGTCGGAGGCTTTCTCCTGCTGCTCGGCTTCGGCTGGCTGTTGCAGAAGCTTGCCGCACGCTTCCGGCGCACCAAGCCACCGGCCTGGGCGCTCGCGCTCGCGAGCATCGCAGGCCCTGGCTCGATCGCGCGGCAGGTTGCGGTCTCGCTCGGGCTCGGCCTCGGCTTCCTCGTCGCTATCGCCCTGATCGAGCGCTCGCTGATGGCCGAGTTCCAGGACAGCATTCAGGCCGACGCTCCCGGCTATTATTTCCTCGACATCGACGCCAAGGATCTCCCCGCCTTCCGCGACACGGCGAAATCGGTGGAGCCCAACGCCAAGCTTGCCGACGCGCCGATGCTGCGCGGCCGCATCGTCGCGATCAACGGCGTTCCGGCGGAGAAGGTGCAGGCAGCACCCGACAGCCGCTGGGTGCTCGCGAGCGACCGCGGTCTCACCTATACCGACAAGCTCCCGAGGGCTCGACCATCGCCGAGGGAAAATGGTGGGAGCCCGGCTATTCCGGACCGCCGCTCGTCTCCTTCGACGCCGACTCCGGCCCTGGGCTCGGATTGAAGGTCGGCGACACCATCACGGTCAACGTGCTCGGCCGCAACGTCGAGGCCAAGATCGCCAATTTCCGCAAGATCGACTGGGAGTCGCTTGCCATCAACTTCGTCATGGTGTTCTCGCCGAACACGCTCACCGGCGCGCCGCACCGCGTGCTGGTCACGCTCGAATATCCCAAGGGAACCGACCAGGCGCGTGAAGCGAAGCTTATCCAGGCGCTCTCCGACCGCTTCCCGCTCGTCACCGCCATCAAGGTCGGCGACATCGTCGAGGCGGCGAAGGATCTGCTGGAGAAGGTCATGACGGCGATCCGCATGACGGCGGGCGTCACGCTTCTGATCGGCGCGCTCGTGCTCGCCGGCGCCGTGGCCGCGACCCAGCAGCGGCGCAAATATCAGGCGGTGCTCTACAAGACGCTCGGCGCCACGCGCGGCCGCATCGTCCGCGCCGAGCTGCTGGAATTCGCGCTGCTTGGCGTGGCCGTCGCCGCCTTCGCGCTTGCCGCAGGGGTCATCACCGCCTGGGCGCTGTGCAAATGGGCCTTCGAGGTGCCATTCGTGTTCTCCGGGATCGCTGCCGCGGAAACCGTGCTTCTGGCGCTGGCCCTCGTGCTCGGCGTCGGCGCCGTCGCCACCTGGCGGGTGCTGTCGGCCAAGGCCGCGCCTTATTTGCGGGGGGAATAGGTGTCCGGCAGCGTACGCGAATATTGAATGACGGCCATTTCCACTCACTTGCGCGGGGGTAACAGACCACCCATATTCTGCTTCAAAGTGTCTGGAATTACGGACTTGGAACAACTGGGGCGAAAGGACGAGTTATGGCGGACTTAGACAGACGATACGCGCAAGGCACGACCGTCGGCCGCGCCGAAACAGGCGTGATCGACCAGGGGCTCCGCTCCTACATGCTGCGCGTCTACAACTACATGGCGTCCGGTGTCGCGATCACCGGCGTGGTCGCCTACCTGACCTATATGTTTGCCGTGGTGGATAGCGGGGCAGGACTCCAGCTCACGCCGTTCGGCAATCTCATCTTCGCGAGCGCCTTCAAATGGGTGGTGATCTTCGCGCCGCTCGGCATGGTGTTTTTCCTCTCGGCGCGCATCAACTCCATGAGCCTTAGCGCCGCCCAGATTTCGTTCTGGGTATTCGCCGCGCTTATGGGGCTGTCGCTCGGGTCGATTTTCCTGGTCTACGCTCATGCGAGCATCGCACGCGTGTTCTTCATTACCGCGGCGTCGTTCGGCGCGTTGAGCCTCTACGGCTACACCACGCAGCGTGACCTCTCGGCCTGGGGCTCATTCCTGTTCATGGGCCTGATCGGCATCATCATTGCCATGCTGGTGAACCTGTTCCTCGCCTCTTCGGCGTTGCAGTTCGCCATCTCGGTGATCGGCGTCTTGATCTTCGCCGGCCTCACCGCCTACGACACGCAGCAGATCAAGGAGATGTACTACGCCGGCGACGACGGAACGGTCGCTGGGCGCAAAGCCGTGATGGGAGCGCTCAGGCTCTATCTCGACTTCATCAACCTGTTCATGATGCTGCTTCAGCTCTTCGGCGACCGCCGATAGACAAGAGCTAATGGGCACAAGTCAGGGCCCCGGCCATTCGCCGGGGCCTTTTCTTTTGCGCTAGCACTCGACCAGGCGTAGGCCCCTGTCGAGCGCGCGAAGCACGCGGGCGAGGTCATGGCCGCGCTTCAGGATCAGCCCGGTCGCCGCGATCACGCTGTAGGCGCCCTGACGGCGCGACAGCTTCGGCGCTTTCTCGATACGGTAAAGCGGCACTTCGGTCGTGCGCCGGAACACGGAGAACACCGCCTTCTCGCGTAAGGTGTCGATGGCGTAGTCGCGCCATTCGCCGCTCGCGACTTTGCGGCCATAGACGTTCAGGATTTGAGAGAGTTCTTCGCGGTTAAAGGCTATGCCGCCGCGCCGGATGACCCCGTCATTGTGGTGTGCTTGGCCGCCGGCCTTGGCGGCCAGCGGCAACTGTATGGGCTCGGTTTCGCTCAACGCGCGCCTCCTGTAATGGAAGCGTCATGATGACCCGGGAGTCGTGGAAATTCAAGCGCATGCCCGGTGTTTCGTGCACTGTAATATTATGAAACACTAATCACAGATATGCCCTAGTTCAGCCCTTGGCACGCCCCAAAGAACCGTATGATCATCGTTGTTGCCTCTCGGCCCGGTCCAGTTAGAGGCTTCGGATTCTCAGCCCCCCAGCCCCCCGGGGTCTTCTTTCGGATCGGGCCAGTTGGCTCATTTCATTTCCTAGTCGTTCCTCCCAAGGGTTCTACAACGGGTCGTTTCGGCCCGTCTTTGTTATGTGCGCGGGGAACGTGAGGACGCGGGGCGCGCTGCCTACTTCGGCTCGAACTCTGCGGCGCCGAGGATCGGCCCATAATCCTCAACTTGCAGCAGCGCGAACAGGCAATCGCCGCCCATGGTCTTCAAGTCCTTGAGCGGCAGGCGCAACGTGATCGGATCGCCGTGCCACATGCCGATCGGCGACAGCTCGCGCACCGGGTGATGGTAACTGAGGTCACGCCCGCGATTCTCGCCGCGCGCGACCTTGACCGTCTCCACCTCCTTGGCGATGGCGAGCCACACAGTCGCGGCGCGGCGGTCGGATTTCTCGGGCGCTGCGCCGACATCGACAATGAGCGTATCGCCCTCGGCACGCATGCTGACCGGAACCCTCACGTCTTGCAGCCGCTTCGCCGCGTTCCGCATCGCCATCTCGATCGCCGCCTCGCTGGCGCCGTTCACATGGGTGATGCCGTCGACCACGGCTTGCGGCGTGTACACCTTGCCGTCCCCGCGCGAACGCGCATAGGCACGCTGGCGCTCGCTATTGGCTGGGCTGCCGAGCGTATCGCGCCAGCCGAGATAGTCCCAATAGTCGACGGAATAAGAGAGCGCGACGACGCCAGGCTTCTCGGTGAGCTGGCCAAGAAGCGTGTCCGCCGGCGGACAGGACGAGCAGCCCTGGCTCGTGAACAGCTCGACCACCGCCGGCGGCGTGTCGGGGCTCGCCACGCCGGGTCCGGCAAGTGCGAGAGCCGCGAGCGCAGCAAGGCCGCCAGCGCCTGGGAGAAAGAGGGACCTCATGGCGCCTACAATGCCGGATAGAGGCCGAAATTTCCGGGAAAAAGGGGTCAAGCCAGGTCACAACTGAGTGACCCCCGACCTGGGTCATCGTTGTAATTCGCCAAGCGAGCCGTCAAATTACCCAGTCGAGCTCAGACCCAACACACCCGGGAAGAAGCATGAGTGCAATCTTGTTGCGGCCAAGCCCACGATCCACACCGCGGTAGCGAGAGCTACCGGCGCGTTTTGTGGGCGGTGCTGGCGATCAACGCAGCGATGTTCGGCGTCGAGGTTATGGCGGGTCTCGCCGCCGGCTCGGCATCGCTACAGGCCGATGCGCTCGACTTTCTCGGCGATGCCGGAAACTACATCATCAGCCTCCTCGTCGTCGGCATGGCCTTGCGCTATCGCGCCATGGCCGCCTTGGCCAAGGGCTCGACCATGGGCCTGTTCGGATTGTGGGTGATCGGGGTGACCGCCTGGCACGCCTGGCAGGGCACGGTGCCCGAGGCCTTCACCATGGGCGCGGTGGGCGTTGCGGCGCTCCTCGCCAATGCGATGTCATTCGCCCTGTTGTGGGCGTATCGCGAGGGCGACTCCAATATGCGCTCGGCCTGGGTTTGCACGCGCAACGATGTGCTCGGCAATCTCGCAGTGCTGCTCGCGGCACTTGGCGTGTTCGGCACCGGCACTGGCTGGCCCGACATTGCGGTCGCCGCCATCATGGCAGCCCTCGCCCTGCAAGGCGCTTGGATCGTTATCGGCCACTCATGGTCGGAATTGCGCGCCCCGCACGCGCTTCAGCCCGCAGGATGACATCCGGCTACGCGGCTTCTCTGGCGAGGCCGCGCAGCACGTAATGCAGAATGCCGCCGTTCCGGAAATAGTCGAGCTCGTCGAACGTATCGATGCGGGCGCGCAAAGGCACGGCGCGCTTCGTTCCGTCGACATAGGTGATGTCGGCCTCGATCCACTGACCTGGCTTGATGTCGGCCAAGCCCAGCAAGGTCACGGTCTCTGGACCCGTCAGCTCGATCGATTGCCAGCTCATGCCTTCGGCGAAGACGAGCGGCAGGATGCCCATGCCGATCAGATTTGAGCGGTGGATGCGCTCGAAACTCTCGGCAATCACCGCGCGCACGCCAAGCAGCCGCGGCCCCTTCGCCGCCCAGTCGCGCGACGAGCCGGTGCCGTATTCCTTGCCGGCAAAGATCACGGTTGGCACGCCCTCTTGCCCATAAAGCATCGCCGCGTCGTAGATGCTCACGGCCTCGAGCGAGGGGTAGTGCAGCGTGACGCCGCCCTCGATGCCCTTCAACATCTGATTCTTGATGCGGGTATTGGCAAAGGTGCCGCGCATCATCACCTCATGATTGCCGCGCCGCGAGCCGTAGGAGTTGAAGTCGTGCGGCGCCACGCCATGCTCGGTGAGATAGCGGCCCGCCGGGCTGTCGCGCTTGATCGCACCTGCGGGGGAGATGTGGTCCGTGGTGATCGAATTGAGGAACAGGCCGAGGATGCGGGCATCGACGATGTCGGTGACCGGCTTCGGCGTATGGGTGAGATCGACGAAATAAGGCGGCTCCTGCACATAGGTCGACTTCACGTCCCACTCATAGGTGAGCCCGCCGGTGACCTCGATGCCCTGCCACTCCTTGTCGCCCTCGAACACATTGCCGTAGCGCCGGCGGAACATCGACTTCTTCACCGCCTTGCGCACGGTCTTGGCCACCGCCTTCGACGACGGCCAGATATCCTTGAGATAGACGGGGACGCCCTCAGCATCGGTGCCGAGCGGCTCCGTGGTGAGATCGATCATCACCGAGCCTGCGAGCGCGTAGGCCACCACGAGCGGCGGCGAGGCGAGGTAGTTGGCGCGCACATCGTGATTGACCCGGCCCTCGAAATTGCGGTTTCCCGACAGCACCGAAGCGACCGCGAGCCCATGGTCCTGGATGGTCTTGGAGATTTCCTCCGGCAGCGGACCGGAATTGCCGATGCAGGTGGTGCAGCCATAGCCGACGAGGTTGAAGCCGAGCGTGTCGAGATCGTGCTGCAAGCCTGCCTTCTCGAGATAGTCGGTCACCACCTGGGATCCCGGCGCGAGCGAGGTCTTCACCCAGGGCTTGACCTGAAGCCCGCGCTTCACGGCGTTACGGGCAAGCATGCCGGCAGCCACCATCACGTATGGGTTCGACGTGTTGGTGCAGGAGGTGATGGCGGCAATCGCCACGTCGCCATGGCCGAGATCGAAATTGGTGCCCTGCACCTTGACGCGCTTTCCCTTCTCGTCAGCCTTGCCATATTCCTTGTCGAGCGCCTCGGCGAAGGCGCCTGCGGCGCGGGTGAGCGGCACGCGGTCCTGCGGCCGCTTCGGCCCGGCGATCGACGGCTCGACGTCGCCAAGATCGAGCGCGATCGAGTCGGTGAACACGGGGTCTCCGGTGTCGTCGTCGCGAAACATGCCTTGCGTCCGGGCGTAAGCCTCGACCAGGGCGATGCGCTGGTCCTTGCGGTCGGTGGCGTCGAGATAAGCGAGCGTCTCCTCGTCGATAGGGAAGAAGCCGCAGGTCGCGCCGTATTCCGGCGCCATATTGGCGATGGTGGCGCGATCCTCCACCGGAAGATTGCCGAGCCCTTCGCCGAAGAACTCCACGAACTTGCCGACGACGCCCGCGCGCCTGAGCCGCTCGGTGACGGTGAGCACGAGGTCGGTCGCGGTCACGCCCTCTTTCAGCTTGCCGGTCAAGCGGAAGCCCATCACCTCGGGGATCACCATGGAGATCGGCTGGCCGAGCATGGCGGCCTCGGCCTCGATGCCGCCAACGCCCCAGCCGAGCACGGCGAGGCCGTTCACCATGGTGGTGTGGCTGTCGGTGCCGACCAGCGTATCGGGGAAGGCGACCGCGCTGCCGTTCTGCTTCCTGGTCCATACGGTTTGCGACAGATATTCGAGATTCACCTGGTGGCAGATGCCGGTGCCCGGCGGCACCACGCGGAAATTGTCGAAGGCGCCGGCGCCCCAGCGCAGGAAGGCGTAGCGTTCGCCGTTCCGCTCATATTCCTTCTCGACATTGGCAAGGAACGCGGCGGCGGTGCCGAACGTATCGACCGTCACCGAGTGATCGATGACGAGATCGACCGGAACCAGAGGATTGATTTTGCGCGGATCGCCGTTAAGCGCGCGCATGGCGTCGCGCATGGCGGCAAGATCGACCACGGCTGGGACGCCGGTGAAATCCTGCATCAGCACGCGGGCGGGGCGGAAGGCGATCTCGCGCTCGCTCTTGCGCGTCTCCAGCCACTCGGCCACGCCGCGAATGTCGTCGGAGGTGACGGTACGCCCATCTTCATGCCGCAGCAGATTTTCGAGCAGCACCTTCAGAGAGAACGGCAAGCGGCCGACGCCGGCGAGCCCGTTCGCCTCGGCCTCCTTCAGATCGAAATAATCATAGCTGCGCTTGCCGACCTTCAGCGTCCGCCGGCAATTGAAGCTGTCGAGCGAGGTCTCTGCTACCGATGTCAACTCGGATCTCCTCGAGCGCGGGCGCAAGTCTACCGCCTGCTAGGCGACAGGCTGACGACATGCAAAGGCTTGGCCAATCGCTTGGCGGGGAGCCGCCGGCCAAGCCGCCGGGGGGTCCTTGACCCATCCCGGACTATTGGAGGCGCGCTCCCCTCTATATAAGAGCCCTCGTGGCAGCGAGACAATGCGCGAGAAGCGCCTTGGCGCGCCGTTTCTCTTGGCACTTCGTACCAACTTGCGCAAATTCCGGGCAAATGCCGATCAAGACCAGCCTCGCCGCCAATGGGATCGCCTGCCAGCGCGGCGGCAGGCTCCTGTTCGCCGATTTGAGCTTCACGCTTGAGCCTGGCCAGGGATTGCTGGTGACGGGGCCGAACGGCGCCGGCAAGACGAGCCTGCTGCGCCTGATCGCTGGCCTCTTGCCGCTCGCCGCAGGCAGCTTCGAGAGTGGAGATGCGAGCCTCCCCCTGCCTGAGCTCTGTCACTATGTGGGGCATGCGAACGGCATCAAGAGCGCGCTCACGCTTCAAGAGAATGTCACTTTCTGGGTGGACTTCCTCGGCGGCGGCGATGCTGATCTTGACGATGCGCTTGAGATGTTCGGTCTCGAGGGACTGAAGGATCTGCCGGCTGGACTGCTGTCGGCTGGACAGAAGCGAAAGCTTGCGCTGCTACGCCTCTTTGCCGCCCCCCGCCCGATCTGGCTGCTCGACGAGCCCTCGGTCTCGCTCGATGCCGCGTCCGTCAAGGTGCTCGACAAGGCGATCGCCCAGCATCTCGCGCAAGGCGGCATCGCCGTGGTCGCCAGCCATACCTCGCTGAAGGTGAAATTCGCGCAAGAGCTCGCGCTGAAGCGGGAGACCGTCCAGTGAAGGAGGCTTGGGCGCTGTTCCGCCGCGATGTCGTGCTTGCCTGGCGCGAGGGCGGCACCATCGGCACCGCGCTCGGCTTCTACCTCGTCGTGGTCGCCATCACGCCGCTCGGCCTCGGCCCGGACCTCAATCTCCTCTCGCGCATCGCGCCAGGCGTCTTGTGGGTGGCGCTCCTGCTCGCAAGCCTGCTCTCCGCCGACCGCATCTTCCACAACGACTATGAGGACGGCGCGCTCGACGTGCTGGCAACGGGGCCGTTGCCGCTCGAGCTGGTCGCCGGCGTCAAGAGCCTCGCTCATTGGGTCACGACCGGCATTCCGCTCGCGCTGCTTGCGCCATTGCTCGGGCTCCTCCTCAACCTGCCGATCGAGTCCTTTCCGCTGCTCGTGCTCGCCATGCTTGCCGGCACGCCTGCGGTGAGCTTCGTCGCGGGCATCGGCGCGAGCCTGACGCTTGGGCTTAGGCGGAGCGGCGTTCTGCTTGCGCTGCTGGTGCTGCCGCTTTACGTGCCGGTGCTGATCTTTGGCGTGGCAACCGTGTCGGCGGCAAGCGTTGGCCCGGCCTCGCCCTGGCCGCCCTTCCTCATTCTCTGCGCGCTGAGCCTCGCGAGCCTTGTGCTTGCGCCCATCGCCGCCGCCGCCGCTCTCCGCACGGCGCTGCGGTAGGAGGGGCGACCAATTGCACTCACAGGCCAAACCAACTAGACCAACCGGCATGTGGACCCTCGCCAATCCGACGCGATTTCTTGGGCTTGCCGACCGCGTCATCCCCTGGCTCGCGGTGCTCACCTTCCTCATCCTCGGCGTCGGGCTCTACCTCGCTTTGTTCGTGGCGCCGCCCGATTACCAGCAGGGCGAGACGGTGCGCATCATGTTCGTGCATGTGCCGGCAGCCTGGCTTGCCATGTTCGGCTATACGCTGATCGCCATCGCCAGCATCGGCTCGCTCATCTGGCGCCACCCCCTCGCCGATGTCGCGGCAAAGACCGCGGCCCCGATCGGCGCCACCTTCTGTTTCCTCGCGCTCGTCACCGGCTCGCTATGGGGCAAGCCGATGTGGGGCACCTATTGGGTGTGGGACGCGCGGCTCACCTCGATGCTCGTGCTGTTTCTGCTCTATCTCGGCCTGATCGCGCTTTGGCAGTCGATCGAGGAGCCCGGACGGGCCGGCCGCGCCGCCGCCATCCTCGCCCTGGTCGGCTTCGTCAACGTGCCGATCATCAAATTCTCGGTCGATTGGTGGAACACGCTGCATCAGCCGGCGAGCATCTTCCGCACCGGCGGCCCGACCATCGATCCGGCGCTGCTCACGCCGCTCTTAGTCATGGCTGTTGGCTTCACGCTGCTGTTCGTGCTGTTGCACCTCATTGCCATGCGCGCCGAGATCCTGCGCCGCCGCGTTCATGCGCTCCGCCAGGTGCATGTCGAGCGCGCGGCGGCAGCCTAAGGCCCAACGCCACTCCAATGCCCGATCTCGGTCCCCACGCTGCATTCATCTGGGCCGCCTACGCCGTGACCTTCGTCGCGGTCGCCGGCCTCGTCGGTGTGATCGTGCAGGACGACCGCAGACAACGGCAGCTTCTCGCCGATCTCGAACGCCAGGGCATTACCCGCCGCTCCGCCAAGCCGACAGCCAAGCCAAAGCCGGTCGAGAAAAAGTCCCGCGCGCGGAAGCCGAAGCCATGATCACGCCCAAGCCGCGCTCATTCTGGCAGCGCTGGGGAATGGCGCTGCCGCTCCTGATCTTCGCCCTGCTCTCGGGGCTCTTCTGGTATGCGCTGCATAGCGGCGACCCGTCGCGGCTGCCGTCCGCGCTCGTCGGCAAGACGGTGCCGCCCTTCACCCTCCCGCCGATCGAGGGCTTCGCGGACGCGGAAGGCTTTCAGGCTACGGACCTCGCCAAGGGGGAGCCAACCATCGTCAATGTGTGGGCGTCATGGTGCGTGCCCTGTCACGAAGAGCACCCGCTCCTACTGGAGCTCGCCAAGCAGCCAGGCGTCCGCCTCTACGGCATCAACTACAAGGACGATCCGGCGGCGGCGCGCCGCTTCCTTGGCCGCTACGGCAATCCCTTCGCCCGCGTCGGCGCCGACCGGTCCGGCCGCGTCGCCATCGATTGGGGCGTCTACGGGGTCCCCGAAACCTATGTGATCGGCGGCGACGGCAAGATCGCCTTCCGCCATGTCGGACCGCTCACCGAGGACGCTATCAAGGAGAAGCTTCTGCCGCTCGTGCAGCCTACTGGCGCCAAGCCGCAAGGCTGACGCGAAGCTACCTATTTGTTCGTTGCGCCGACGATCAGGGCAAGAGTGTCGAGGAACTCCTGCCGCTTGGGCGGTGGCAACACGGCGAGCAGGCGGGAGTCCGTGGCTGCGGCGCCGGGCTCCGCGTCACGCAGGCCCCTCCAGCCCTGGGAGGTGAGCTTGATGGCGTAGGCCCTGCCGTCCTCCTTGGCGCGCTTCCGATGAATGAGGCCACGCGACAGAAGCCGCGCGACAATGTCGGCAAGAGTGGACCTGTCGATCCCGGTTCGATCCACGAGATCGGTCTGGGTCAGCCCTTCTTCTTCGGCGATGGTCATGAGTACGGCGAACTGCCGCGGGGTGAGACCGCTTGAACGGGCCTCAACCTGAAAAATGTCAGTGGCGCATTGCCCGGCGCGATGAATCAGATGCGTCGCCGAACGTTCCAGCTGACGAGAGCCTTTTGCAACCATGTGGCGCTCCGCCTACCCCTGCGGGCGGGTTCTGTCGCTCCACCGCGACAACCAATCTAGCATTTTCCGAGAATTTTAAGCGACTTGAAGGCAATGCCGACAAAAGGCAGGTAACGTACCCCCTAATCTACCCCTGGCGTCTCCAGCGCGTCGACCCCGCAATTGCATCGCCGCGGGGCTCATATTGGTATCGAACCAGAAACGTGCAAGTACTTTGAACATCAAAGCCGGCACTACAATTGGGTACCCCAAAGGCATATTTGGGCGCGCTTGGGACCATCATTGGCTGGGAAGCTCGGGCCCGGCGCTCTTGTTGTCGTCGACGGCGCTATAGCGCTGCATCAGCGGCATCTGGGCCATGGCAAAGATGAACGTGAGCGGCAAGAAGCCGAAAGCCTTGAAGCTTACCCAGGCATCCGTCGACACATTTCGCCAAACGATCTCGTTCAGAACCGCCATGCCGATGAAGAACAGCGCCCAGCGCAGCGTGAGCTTGCGCCAGCCTGGCTCGGTGAGATTGAACACCGAGCCGAGCAGAAGCTCGAGCACCGGCTTTCGCAGCAAGAGGCCGGCGCCGAGGAACGCGGCGAAGGTGAGATAGACGATGGTCGGCTTCAGCTTGATGAAAGTGTCGTCGCGGAGATAGAGCGTGAGCGTGCCGAACACGAGCACGACCGCGCCGCTGACGAGCGGCATCACCGGAATTTTGTGGTAGCGCCACCAGGCGACGCCAAGCGCGACGAGCGTCGCGGCCATGAACACCGCCGTCGCCACATAGATGCCGGCGGCGGCATTGGTGCCGAAAAACACGAGCAGCGGCCCGAGCTCGATGGCGAGCTTGGTGGCGAGCGCCAGCCCCGATTCCGGGGCCTCCGTTTGCGCACGCGGCGCTGCGTCAGGCTGCTTCTGCATTGCTCGCGTCCAGACCGGCGATGGCGCGGGCAAACTCCTCGGCATCGAAGGCCTGCAAGTCGTCGATGCCCTCGCCGACCCCGATGGCATTCACCGGCAAGCCGAAGCGCTCGGCGACAGCGACGAGAATGCCGCCGCGCGCCGTGCCGTCCAATTTGGTGACGACGAGGCTGGTGACGCCGGCGATCTCCTGGAAGATCTGTACCTGGTTGAGCGCGTTTTGCCCGGTGGTGGCGTCGAGCACGAGCACCACGCTATGCGGAGCTTGAGGATCGAGCTTCTTCAGCACGCGCACGATCTTGGCGAGCTCGGCCATGAGGTCCGACTTGTTCTGCAAGCGTCCAGCCGTGTCGATGATGAGCACGTCGAGTTTCTCGGCCTTGGCCCGCTCCAGCGCCTCATAGGCGACACCTGCCGGATCGGCACCGACATCCTTGGCGACCACCTCGGCGCCGACGCGTCCACCCCACACCTTCAACTGATCGATGGCCGCGGCGCGGAAGGTATCGGCGGCGGCAAGCATCACGCTAGAGCCATCGCGGATGAAGCGATGCGCCATCTTTGCCGCCGTGGTGGTCTTGCCTGTCCCGTTCACGCCGACGAGCAGGATCACATGTGGTTGGGCATTCTTGTCGAGGACGAACGGCTCCGCCACCGGGGCGAGCACCTTGGCGACTTCGGCGGCAAGCACTTCGCGCAAATGCAGCGGCGAAAGCGCGCGGTCATGCCGGGTCGAGGCGAGCGACGACCTGATGCGCGCCGCCATGGCAACGCCGAGATCGGCCTTGATCAGCGCATCCTCGAGCTCATCGAGGGTCTCGGCGTCAAGCTTCCTCCGGCTTAGCACCGAGGTGAGATTGTCGCTGAGCGCAGATGAGGTGCGGGCAAGTCCGCTGCGGAGTTGCGTGAACCAGCTCCGCCGTGGCGCAGGCGCGCTCTCGGCAGATGCCTGCGAGGGCTTATCGTCCTCAGACTTTTCCGGTTCGGTGGCGGGCGAAGGCAGGTCCGGCTCGTCAGGCGTGCCCTTCTCCCTTGTCCCCGGCGCTCTTTCCTCGGGAGGCTTCGCTCCTTCACGCGCCGCAGGGCCTGCCGGCGGAGGCGCAGCTGGCGCCTCTGATTTCGGCTTGCGCGGACGCTTTCCGCCGCCTGGCTTCGGGCCCTTCGGCCCGCCATCTCGACGGTCCGCTCTTCATCCTTGGGATACGAGAGGGCCCGCGGGAGGGGGCGCCTTCAGCTTGGCGGACTTCTTGGCCTGAGCCGCGCCTTCAGCCTTCTTAGGAGGCTTCTTGCGCTCCGGCGGTTCTTTCTGAGCCGGCTTCGAGTCCGGCTCTTTCTTGGCCGGCTTCGGAGCCGGCGGCTCCTTCTTGGGCGGCTCCTCGGGTCCCAAACCAAACAGGCGCTGCCAGAATCCCGGCTTCTTCTCGCTGCTCACACTAACGTCCTCGCGATCAGGGCACTGCCGTCATGGCCGCTGACGACGGCGTCGAGCACCTTCGGCGTGCCTTCCGCCGCCTCGATCTTCACCGGAGTGAAGTCGCCGGCGCGGCCTCGTCCCTCGCTCTCCATGAGCACCTGAATATGCCGGCCCTTCGCGTTCACAAGATGGCGCTGCAACGCTTGCACGCCCTTTTCGCGCAAGGACGCGGCGCGGGCAGCGATCACCGCACCGTTGATCTGGCGCATGCGCGCGGCTGGCGTCCCCGGCCTCGCCGAGAAGGGGAACACGTGCAGGAAGGTGAGCCCGCAATCGTCCACCAGCGACAGCGAGCTTTGGAACATGGTCTCGCTCTCGGTGGGGAAGCCGGCGATGAGGTCTGCGCCGAACACCATGTCGGTGCGAAGCTTGCGTACCTCCTCGCAGAAGCCGACCGCGTGCGCCCGCGAGTGACGGCGCTTCATGCGCTTCAGCGTAAGGTCGTCGCCTGCCTGGAGCGAGAGGTGCAGATGCGGCATCAGCCGCTCCTCCTCGGCAATGGCCTTGAGCAGCGCGGGATCGGCCTCGATCGAATCGATCGAGGACAGCCGCAGCCGCTTGAGCTCAGGCACCAGCGCGAGAATCTTGGAAGTCAGCTTGCCGAGCGTGATCTCGCCGGGAAGGTCCGCGCCATAGGCGGTAATGTCGACGCCGGTCAGCACGATCTCGGCGTAGCCGTTCTCGACCAGCTTGCGCACCTGCGCCACCACCTCGCCGGCGGGCACCGAGCGCGACGGCCCGCGGCCGTAGGGAATGATGCAGAAGGTGCAGCGATGGTCGCAGCCATTCTGAATCTGCACATAGGCGCGGGCCTGGGCGCCGAAGCCCTCGATCAGATGGCCAGCGGTCTCCTTGACCGACATGATGTCGTTGACCTTGACCCGCTCGGTGTCGCCGCAGCCTAGTCCCAGGAAGGTGCGAGCCTCGGTCTTTTCCTGATTGCCGATGATGTGATCGACCTCGTCCATGGCGGCGAAAGGCGCAGGGTCGATTTGCGCGGCGCAGCCGGTGACCACGATCTTGGCTTGCGGATTCTCGCGGCGCGCCCGCCGAATAGCCTGCCGCGCCTGGCGCACGCTTTCCTGCGTCACCGCGCAGGTATTCACGATCACCGTGGCCCCGAGCCCGGCGTCGCTCGCATGCTTGCGCATGACCTCCGATTCATAGGCGTTGAGCCTGCAACCGAAGGTGATGATCTCGATATCCGACATTGTGGCGGCTTCTAACACGAAACGAACAATTGGCGCGACTCGATAGCCCCTAGCTGGAGGCCGCCGGCGCCTGCTGCAGCAACTCAGGCGGCAGCGTGCCTTGATAGTCCAGCGCGAAGGGCCCGGTCATCAGGATATGGTCGTCGCCTTCGCGCCAGCCGATGACAAGGTCGCCCCCTGGCAGCGTCACGCGCACCTCGCGGCCCGTGAGGCCACGGCGGACCGCCGCAACTGCGGCCGCGCAGGCCGCGGTGCCGCAAGCCTTGGTCAGCCCTGCCCCGCGCTCCCAGGTGCGCAAGCGCAAGGAGTTGGGGCCGGTCACCTGCGCGAGCGAGATGTTGGCACGCTCGGGAAACAGCGGATGATGCTCGAGCATCGGTCCGAAGCGGGCGAGGTCATGCGCCTCGATATCGTCGACGAAGAAGATGCAGTGAGGGTTGCCGACATTGACCGCTGACGGCGCGTTCAAAGCCGGATCGCCGGCCGGCGACAGCTCGATCGCCCGCGTGTCGTCGAAGGGCTGGCTGAGCGGGATCTCGTTCCACGCGAAGCGCGGGATGCCCATGTCGATGGTGACGCGCCCGTCCTTGGCGACGGTCGCCGCCAGCATCCCGCTCTCGGTCTCGATGCTGACGTGCGGCGAGCCGCGCTCGGCGACGAGCAGCGCCGCAACGCAGCGCGCGGCATTGCCGCACGCGCCGACCTCGCCGCCATCGGCATTCCAGATGCGCATGAACACGTCGGCGAAATCCGATGGCTCGAGCGCGATCACCTGATCGCAGCCGATGCCCCGGCTGCGGTCGGCGATGGCCGCAATCTGCGCGGGCTTAAGCGCAAGCGGCTGCTTGCGCGCGTCCAGCACGACGAAGTCGTTGCCGAGGCCGTTCATCTTGCGGAAATGGATGGTGCCGGTCATGCGTTTGCCGATGTCTCGTTCCGCCTTTATATGGCGTTTGGCGGCAGATGGAACCAGCAGAGCGGCGGACAAGGAAGTCATGGCAAAATTCCCTCCCGACGATCCGGTCAACGCCCTCGTTCCGCATACTCTGAAAGAGCCGATGGCCGGATGCGGCAAGGGACCGCTCGCCGGACGAACCTTCATGGTCAAGGACCTGTTCGCCATCAAGGGCCACAAGGTCTCCATCGGCAATCCTGAGTGGTATGCGGCGGCAAGCCCCGCGGCCGAGACCGCGCCGGCGCTTCTGCGCCTGCTCGATGCCGGCGCCACGCTCACCGGCATCACCATCTGCGACGAGTTGCTGTACAGCGTGCTCGGCACCAATGTTCACTACGGCGCGCCGGTGAACATCCATGCGCTCCGCCACGTCACCGGCGGCTCGTCCTGCGGCTCGGCTGCCGCGGTCGCCGCCGCCATGTGCGACTTCGCGCTCGGCAGCGACACCGGCGGCTCGATCCGCGTGCCTGCCGCGTTCTGCGGCCTCTATGGCCTCCGCCCCACCCACGGCCGCATCGACATGTCGGGCGTGACGCCAATGGCGCCGAGCTACGACACGGTCGGTTTCTTGGCGCGCGATGCCGCGCTCTTCCGCGACATTGGCCGCGTGCTGCTTCAGGGATCGAGCGTCGCCGCCCCGCTTCAGCATGTGATCCTGGCGCAAGACATGTTTGCGCGCGGCGAGGCGAGCATCGACGAGGAGATCTGGCGCGTGCTCGACAAGATCGAGAGCGCCTTGCCGAAGCCGGAACAGATGGACGTGGTCGGCGAGGAGTTCGATACTTGGCGGAACGCCTTCCGCTTCAACCAGGGCTATGAGCTGCAATCGACGCTGATGCCCTTTGCGCTTGCCCATGCCGACGCATTGTCGCCTGCGATCAGGGAGCGCTTCGACATCGCCTCGCGCATCACCAAGGATGAGGCAAGGATCGGCGGGGAGATCCGCGCCGCAGCCAAGGAGCGGCTGCAAAGTCTGGCGAAGCCAGGCACTATGATCCTCATGCCGACGACACCGACGCTGCCGCCAGAGCGCGACATTCCCGACGGCGCCTCGACCGTCGAGTTCAGGGCCATGACCCTTGGCAGCACCTGCCTCGCCGGACATGCCGGCCTGCCGCAGATTTCCATTCCGGCGGGAACGGCGGCAGGCTGCCCGGTCGGTCTCTCCTTCATCGGCTGGGAAGGCGGCGACGAGGCCCTGCTCGATCTTGCCGTCAAGCTCGCGCCACTGATTGGGGAGGCCCGCTCATGATCCTGGCCGTGTTGGGAGTGATCCTGATCATCGCGGGTGTGCTCGTGGTCGTGCGCAAGACCGCTGAGACCTGGGCCGAGAGGCGCGCCGGCAGGCTGCCCGAAACCGGCGAGAAACCGAAGGTCTCCCATTGGGCTATCGTGCTCATAGGCCTCGGCGCTCTGCTCCTGGGAGTCTCGGCCTCCGTATCGCCATAGTCTCGCAAGGCTTGACTTACCCGGCCCGCTCAACGACATTCCGCCCGAATTCATTGGCAGCTCAACTTCCTGAGCCGCCGCCCTGGACATGATTTTGCGCTACCGCGCTTCGCGCTACTTGAGCGCAAGATCAGGAGCCAGGGGGGTCAACACCCGACAGCGCGATGCGCCCTCGGGTGCGTTTTTGGTTTGGAGAGACGATGTTCGAAACCCTGTCGGATCGCCTTGGCGCCATCCTCGACAAGCTCACCCGCAAGGGCGCGCTCAGCGAGGCCGACGTCAATGAAGCGATGCGCGAGGTCCGCCGCGCGCTGCTCGAGGCCGACGTTGCGCTCGACGTGGTGCGCGACTTCACCGACGCGGTGAGGGCGAAGGCCGTGGGCCAGGAGGTGGTGCGCTCCATCACCCCCGGCCAGATGGTCATCAAGATCGTGCATGACGAGCTCGTGCGCACGCTCGGCGCCGAAGCCGAGCCCATCGACCTCGTCGCCGCGCCTCCCGTGGTGATGATGCTTGTCGGCCTGCAAGGCTCCGGCAAGACCACGACCACGGCAAAGATCGCGCGCCGCCTGCAGAACCGCGAAAAGAAGAAAGTGCTGATGGCCTCGCTCGATACGCGGCGGCCGGCGGCACAGGAGCAGCTTCGCGTGCTGGGCGAGCAGACCGGCGTGGCCACGCTCCCCATCGTCGAAGGCCAGGACCCGGCGGGAATCACCAAGCGCGCGCTCCAGGCCGCCAGGCTCGGCGGCTATGACGTGCTGCTGCTCGACACCGCCGGCCGCACCCATATCGACGAAGCGCTGATGGCCGAGACGGCGGACATTGCTCGTATTGCGCAGCCCCATGAGACGCTGCTCGTCGCCGACGCGCTGACCGGCCAGGACGCCGTCAATCTCGCGCGCAATTTCGATCAGCGCCTGCCGCTCACCGGCATCGTGCTCACCCGCGTCGACGGCGACGGACGCGGCGGCGCCGCGCTTTCCATGCGCGCCGTCACCGGCAAGCCGATCAAGCTCATGGGCACCGGCGAGAAGATCGACGCCATCGAGGATTTCGATCCTTCGCGCATCGCCGGCCGCATCCTCGGCATGGGCGACGTGGTCGGCCTGGTCGAGAAGGCGATCGAGACCGTCGAGATCGGCAAGGCCGAGAAGATCGCCGCCAAGATGCGCAAAGGCGCCTTCGATCTCGACGACCTCGCCGAGCAATTGAACCAAATGCAGAAGCTCGGCGGCATGGGCGGCGTGCTCGGCATGCTGCCCGGCGTCGGCAAGATCAAGAAGCAGCTCGACACCGCCAAGCTCGACGACGCGATCCTGAAGCGCCAGCAGGCGATCATCGGCTCGATGACGAAGAGCGAGCGCAAGAACCCGAAGGTGCTCAATGCCTCGCGCAAGAAGCGCGTGGCGGCGGGCTCGGGCACCTCGGTGCAGGACATCAACAAGCTCGTGAAGATGCACCGGCAGATGGCCGACATGATGAAGTCCATGGGCAAGAAGCGCGGGCTGCTTGGGCAAATGTTCGGCGGCGGTCCGCCGCCAGAGCTTCCCGCCGATCTGCCGCCCGGCGCGGCGCTGCCTCCTGGCCTGCCTCCGCTCCCGCCAGGAGGGCTTCCCGGCCTTGGCGGCGGCCTGCCGCGCGGTCTTCCCGGCCTCCCAGGCATGCCCCGCGGCTTTCCCGGTCTGCCAGGATCGAAGAAACGCTGAATTTTGGAACACCACTAGAGAAGGACGTGACATGTCACTGAAGATCAGACTGGCCAGGGCCGGCGCCAAGAAGCGGCCCTACTACCGGATCGTCGTCGCCAACTCGAAGAGCCCGCGCGACGGCCGCTATATCGAGAAGGTTGGCACCTACAATCCGCTTCTGCCGCGCGACTCCGGCGAACGCGTGAAGCTCGTCGAGGACCGCATCAAGCATTGGATGGGCGTCGGCGCCCAGCCGACCGACCGCGTGCTCCGCTTCCTCGACAAGGCAGGGATGGCGAAGCGCGATGCCCGCTCGAACCCGACCAAGGCCCAGCCCGGCAAGAAGCGCGTCGAGCGCGAGGAGGCGAAGGTCGCCGCAGCAGCCGAGAAGGCCAAGGCCGCCGCCGAAGCCGCTGCCAGACCGCCCGAGCCTGCCCCCGAGGCTGAGCAGCCAACCGCCGAATAGCCTTGGCGGCAAAACCCGACCGCGTGCTGGTGGGGGACATCGGACGCCCCCAAGGCTTGCAAGGGGAGGTGCGGATTCGCTCCTTCACCGCCGAGCCCGCTTCAATCGCCGAGTATGGGCCGCTCGAGGACGAGACCGGCACGCGCCTGTTCGAGATCGAATCGCTGCGGGTCACGCCGAAGGCGCTCAGCGCGCGCATCAAGGGCGTGACCACGCGCGAGGAGGCTGAAGCCCTCACCGGCACCAAGCTCTACGTTCCCCACACGCGCCTGCCCGCGCGCGAGGAGGATGAGTGGTACCACACCGACCTCATCGGCCTCGCCGCCCAGGACCGTGACGGAGCGGCGATCGGCACGGTGATCGCGGTACATAATTTCGGCGCCGGCGATCTCTTGGAGATCAGGCCAGCCGGCGGCGGGTCGACGGTGCTGATGCCCTTCACCCGCGAGACCGTTCCGGAAGTCGATGTCGAGGGCGGCTGGCTGCGCGTCGTGCCGCCAGAAGGCCTATTCGAGTGAGGCGCTGCCGCGTGCCGACGCGCTAAGATGATCCATGACCATTCGCTTCTTCTCGAAGTCGGAGACGCACCGCGAGTTCTCGAACTTCGCTGCATTCCCGTTCGATCTCGACGGCAAGCGCTGGCCAAGCGTCGAGCACTATTACCAGGCCCAGAAATTCGCCGATCCCGAACTCCAGAAGACAATCCGGCAGGCGGAAAAGCCGCCCATCGCCAAAAGCCTCGGCGATAAGAACAAGGCTTCCATTCGCGCCGACTGGGAGAGCGTCAAGGACGAGGTGATGGAACGCGCGGTGCGGCGAAAATTCGAGCTGCATGCCGAGCTTCGCCAGCTTCTGCTCTCGACCGGTGACGAGGAGCTGCAGGAAGCCGCCCCAACGGACTACTATTGGGGTGTCGGCCGCGACGGCAACGGCCAGAACAAGCTCGGGCTGATCCTGATGCGCCTCCGCGCCGAACTGAGACGAGCGCTGCCATGAGCAACACTGCAACGGCTAGCGCCGGCCGCAACGCGCCGCTCTTCGCCTGGCTCGGACCGCTTGCCCGGCTCGCCGAGCTCGGCACCGAGGGCTATCCGCGGCCCGCGCGCCGGCAGATGGCGATCGTCAATCTGATGGCGGTTCTCATCGCGGTCTTCTCTGCGGTCTATGCCATCGTTTTCGCCTTCTACGGCATGGATGTTTACCTGCACCTCATCGTCGTCAATCTGCTGCTTGTCGCTGTCGCGCTCCTCGTGCCGCTCGCCCACCGCATCAGCGACATCGCCGGCGCGCTCCTCATCGCCATCGCCGAATTCGCCGCGCTGTTCTACTTCGTGCGCGCGCTCGGCCACGACTCGGGCATCCAGACCAATTACATCATCGCCGCTGCGGTCGCCTTCGCCATCTGCGGCATGACCCGCTTCCGGCTCACCGTCGCGGTGATCGTGACCGGCCTCGCGCTGCATCTTGCCGCCTGGTTCCTCTTTCCGCCGGAACGCGCGCTGATCGCCGCCCCTCCGGCGCTGCTCGCCAATCTCTACGTCTCTTCCGCGGTCACCACCTTCGGCATGATCGCGCTGATCGTCGGCTACGCCTTTACTCTTGCCGACCACGCGCGTGCCGAGGCTGACGCGCTGCTCGCCAACATCCTGCCGGAGGCGATCGCCGAACGTCTGAAGGAGCGGCCTGGCGAGCGCGTCGCCGACAGCGTGGCCGAGGCGTCCGTCCTGTTCAGCGATCTCGTCGGCTTCACCGAGCTTGCCCAGCGGCTTGGCGCGGCGCGCACCGTAGCGCTCCTCGACCAGGTGGTCACCGAGTTCGACCGGCTCGCAGCAGCGCATGGCGTTGAGAAGATCAAGACCACCGGCGACGGCTATATGGCGGTGGCTGGCGTGAGCCGGCCGCAAGCCGACCATCTGCCGCGGCTCGCGCGCATGGCGCTGCGCCTGCCCGATCTCGTCGAGCAGCTTTCCGCCACGCATGGCGTCGATCTCAGGATCAGGATCGGCATCGCCAGCGGTCCGGTGATGGCCGGCGTCATCGGCGCCGACAAATTCTCCTACGACGTGTGGGGCGAGACGGTGAATCTCGCTTCAAGGCTCGAGTCGCACGGGCTGCCAGGCGAGATCCAGGTATGCGGCGACTGCACGAAGACGCTTCAAGCGAATTTCGTGCTCGTACCGCGCGGGGCAATCCAAGTGAAGGGCGTCGGCGAAGTCGAGACCTGGCTGCTCAAGAAGGAGCGGTCGCCTGGCGCGAGCGAAGAGGTCCGTACCGCATGACTTGGCGCGCCACCATCCTCACCATCTTCCCCGAGATGTTCCCGGGGCCCTTGGGGCTCAGCCTCGCCGGCAAGGCCTTGGCGGAAGGGAAGTGGGCGCTGGCGACCATCGACATCCGCGACTTCGCCACCGACAAGCATCGGTCGGTCGACGACACGCCTGCCGGCGGCGGCGCCGGCATGGTGATGCGCGCCGACATCGCCGCTGCGTCCATCGATGCCGCGCGCGCCGCGATGCCGGCAGCCACGCCCACGCTCTATCTCTCGCCGCGCGGCAAGCCGCTCACGCAAGCCCGCGCCCGGGAGCTTGCGGCCGGTCCCGGCGTGATCCTGCTCTGCGGGCGCTTCGAGGGCGTCGATGAGCGCGTGCTTGAAGCGCGCGGCGTCGAGGAGGTCTCCATCGGCGACTATGTGCTCTCGGGCGGCGAGCTTGCGGCGCTCGTGCTGATCGATGCCTGCGTGCGCCTCCTGCCTGGCGTCGCCGGCAACGAAGTGTCGCTCGCCGAGGAGAGCTTCGCTGCACGGCCTCCTCGAATATCCGCATTACACGCGGCCGCGCGACTGGGAGGGCCGGGCGATCCCCGAGGTGCTGCTCTCCGGCGACCATGAGAAAATCGCCAAATGGCGCCGCGAGCAGGCCGAGAAGATCACGAAAGAGCGCCGCCCCGATCTGTTGTCAGGACGCAAGCGGTAACCCCTCATGGTGAGGAGCGCCCGAAGGGCGCGTCTCGAACCATGGGCCTCATCCTTCGAGACGGCCGCCTTCGTCGGCCTCCTCAGGATGAGGGAACTCGTCTATGGTCGCCGCATGCGCATCTTCCCAATTGCCCTCCTCCCCGCGCTCCTCGCGCCGGCGATCGCGCACGCCCAGACCGACGACCTGCTCGGCAAGTACGCCTCGGCGAAGATCTACTGCATCGACGACGAGAAGCTCGTGTTCGAGATCGCCCGCGGCGTGATCAACGGCCCGAACTTCCATTGCATCATGGGCAATGCGCGATCCGCCGGAACCGGGCTCGAGGACTACGACTCCAAATGCACGCTGGGAGACAAGATCAGCCTCGGTGTCCTCTCCCTCGACCTTACCGACAAGGCCGACCATGTCCGGGTGAAGCTGCCGGAAAAGACCGAGTGGATCACCATCTATCCCTGCAAATGAGCGAGGCCTTGGGCCCCGGCACAACCCCGGATTTTCCATCGACAGAAGCGCCACCTTGCGCTAGGAACACGCTTCGCGTGCCTAACGGCGCGCGAAATCATATCAGGATCAATCAAAAAGAATGGCGTTCGCCGGAAGGCCTTAAAGGCCAAGGCAGGCGCCCTGGAAAGGTTTAGTCATGAATATCATCGAACAGCTCGAGAAAGAGCAGGCCACGGCGCTTGCCAAGAAGCGCAAGGTCCCCGAGTTCGGACCCGGCGACACGCTCCGCGTCAACGTCAAGGTGGTCGAAGGCGACCGCGCCCGCGTACAGGCCTATGAGGGCGTGTGCATCGGCCGCGCCGGCGGCGGGATCAACGAGAATTTCACGGTCCGCAAGATCTCCTACGGCGAGGGCGTCGAGCGCGTATTCCCCGTGCATTCGCCCCTGATCGATTCCATCGAGGTGGTTCGCCGCGGCCGCGTGCGCCGCGCCAAGCTCTATTACCTGCGCGGACGGCGCGGCAAGGCTGCGCGTATCCCCGAGCGCCAGGACCAGCGCCACAAGAAGGGCGAGGCCTTCAAGGGCTTCACCAAGCCAAAGGGCGCGCCCGACGATCTCAAGCTGATCGCCGGCATCACCCCTGAGCTCGAGGCGAAGCTGAACAAGCTCGGGCTGATCAAGTTCGAGCAGATCGCCAATCTCTCCGACGACGACATCGCCAAGGTCGACGAGACGCTCAAGCTCAACGGCCAGATCGAGAATGACGACTGGACGTCGAAGGCGGTTGCCCTGATGGCCGAGACCACGGCCGACGAGGTCCCCGCCGGCGAAGACGACGAGGCCGGCGCCGACGAAGCCCCTGCCGAGACCAAGGCCCCCAAGGCTGCCAAAGCCAAGGAGCCCAAGCCCGCCAAAAAGGGCAAGAAGGGCTAGCCTCGCTCTATCCCTGGTTTCGTCATGGCCGGGCTTGTCCCGGCCATCCACGTCGTCGATCATTTACCGGAAATTCGTGGATGCCCGGCACAAGGCCGGGCATGACGAGGAGTTGGCAATCGGCCCGTCAATCGCTATCTGACGTGCAGATATTGGAGATTTCCGTCGATCGCCGCGAAAAATGGCCAAACCCCGCACCCTATACGACAAGATCTGGGACGAGCATCTGGTGCATGAGGCGCCGGACGGCACCTGCCTGCTCTATATCGACCGCCATCTCGTGCATGAGGTGACGAGCCCGCAGGCCTTCGAGGGCCTGCGCATGACCGGGCGCAAGGTGCGGGCGCCGGAGAAGACGCTCGCCGTGGTCGACCACAACGTGCCGACCTCCGACCGCTCCTATGGCATCGACGACCCCGAATCCGCGCTCCAGGTGGCGACGCTCGCCGAGAACGCCAAGCGAGTTCGGCATCGAGTATTACCATGAGCGCGACCGCCGCCAGGGCATCGTGCATGTGGTCGGCCCCGAGCAGGGCTTCACGCTCCCCGGCACCACCATCGTCTGCGGCGATTCGCACACCTCGACCCACGGCGCCTTCGGCGCGCTGGCGCACGGCATCGGCACGAGCGAGGTCGAGCACGTGCTCGCCACCCAGACGCTGATCCAGAAGAAGGCCAGGAACATGCGCGTGCGCGTCGACGGCGCGCTGAAGGACGGCGTCACCGCCAAGGACATCATCCTCGCCATCATCGGCGAGATCGGCACCGCCGGCGGCACCGGCCACGTCATCGAATATGCCGGCGAGGCGATCGAAGCGCTCTCCATGGAAGGGCGCATGACCATCTGCAACATGTCGATCGAGGGCGGCGCCCGCGCCGGCCTGATCGCGCCCGACGACAAGACCTTCGAATATATCAAGGGCCGCCCGCGCGCGCCGAAGGCCGGCGCCTACGAGACCGCGCTGCGCCACTGGCAGACGCTCTTCTCCGACAAGGACGCCGCCTTCGACAGCGAGATCGTGCTGCATGCCGAGAAGCTGCCGCCGCTCGTCACCTGGGGCACGAGCCCGGAGCAGGTGGTTTCCATCTCTGGCCGCGTGCCGCGCCCGGAGGAGATCGCCGACGAGATGAAGCGCACGGCTGCGATCCGCTCGCTCGACTATATGGGTCTGCAAGGCGGCGAGAAGATCACCGACCTGACGCTCGACCGCGTGTTCATCGGCTCCTGCACCAACGGCCGCATCGAGGATCTGCGCGAAGTGGCGAGGATCGTCGACGGCAAGCGCGTGCACGCCAATGTGTCGCGCCATGATCGTGCCTGGCTCAGGCCTGGTGAAGGAGCAGGCCGAGGCCGAAGGCCTCGACAAGATCTTCAAGGACGCCGGCTTCGATTGGCGCGAGCCAGGCTGCTCCATGTGCCTCGGCATGAACCCGGATCAGCTTCGCCCGCGCGAGCGCTGCGCCTCGACCTCGAACCGCAATTTCGAGGGCCGCCAGGGCAGGCTCGGCCGCACCCATCTCGTCTCGCCGGTGATGGCGGCGGCGGCGGCGCTTGCCGGCCGCTTCGTCGACATCCGCGACGTGCATTGAGCTTTGACGAAGTCCCTCGCGCAGCAGCGGTTTGGCAGAGCGGCGGCGGACTACGCCACCTCCGAGGTGCACGCCAAGGGCGCAAGCCTCAAGCGCCTGGTCGAGCTCACCGAGCCGAAATCCCATTGGCGCGTGCTCGACGTCGCCACCGGCGCGGGCCATACCGCGCTTGCCTTCGCGCCTCACGTCGCCAAGGTCACCGCCACCGACATCACCGAGGAAATGCTTCGCGAGGCGCGGAAGCTCGCGGCGAGCAGGGGCCTCACCAATGTCAGGACGCTGCACGCCAAGGCAGAGGACCTTCCCTTCCCCGACGCGAGCTTCGATCTCGTCGTGTGCCGCCTTGCCGCGCATCATTTCGACGACATGAAGGGCTTCGCCGCAGAGGCCTATCGCGTGCTGATGCCTGGCGGCACGATCGGCATCGTCGACACCATCGCGCCGGATGCTTCGATCGTGCCCGGGCAGACGGCAGAGGATTTGCGAAAACTCACTGCCGAGTTCGAGGCCTTCAAGAAACTGTCGGACCCAAGCCACCGGCGCTGCCTTGGTCTCATCGAATGGGAGCAGGTGCTGGCCAGCGCGGGCTTCGATGTCGCGCACAGGGAGCATCTCGACAAGGAGATGGAATTCGGTCCTTGGGTCGAGCGCATGCGCTCGAACACGCACACCACGGCGCGGCTGAAAGAGATGCTGCTGACCGAGCCCTTGCGCAGCTTCGTCGCTTCGCGCGACACCGGCTCGGGGCTCGTCTTTACCCTGAAAGAGGGCATCGTTACCGGGAAGAAGCCGCGTTAGCCTTTGAGCTCTTGCCCTTGCGCGCCTGTCTCTTCGGCGCCTTGCCCTGCCATCGCGGCTCCTGATACGGCGTGTCGGAGCGCTGACCGTACCACCACGGGTCGGCGAAGTAGCTGCGCGGGCTCATGCGCGAGATCACCTGTGGAAGCGATTGCCCGGCGCAATAGCCGTTCCAATCGCCGCAAGCCGGACGGCACCAATTGTTCCAGGCGGCGCAATCCTTCGCTGACGCAGGCGCCGGCGCGGCGAGGATGCCCAACAGCCACGCCAAGCCAAAGCTGAGAAGGGAATGCTTGCGCGTCATCGAGACCCTTTCTTGGCGCTCCCATCGCCTGATATAGGCTCCGATTGAGGCAGACGAAAGCGCGGAGGAAGGCGCCTGATGAGCAGCAGCGAATGGAGCAAGCGTCAGGCGCCGAGCCTCGCCGAGTTCGAGGCCATCGCCGATGCCGCCTTCGCGCGGCTGCCACGCCGCTTCCGCGATCTCTGCAAGGACGTGGTGATCAGGGTGGACGACTTTCCCACCGACGAGGTGCTCGAACTCGATGAACATCGAGTCTCCCTTCGATCTGCTCGGTCTTTACCACGGCGTCGATCTCGCCCGGCAGAGCATCATGGACCCGGCCGCGCTCCCAGAGATGGTGTTCCTCTACCGCCGCCCGATCCTCGACTATTGGGCCGAGCACGAGGACACGCTTGGGCAGATCGTCACCCATGTCCTGGTGCATGAGATCGGCCATCATTTCGGCCTGTCCGACGCCGACATGCATCGCATCGAGGAGGAAGCCGCGGCCTAATGGACCTACCAGTCCACGTGTTGGTTTCGCCGCTGACATGGGCGGCGATTGCCGCCACCAGAAGCTTGTAGTCCTCGCATGGACCGCCGCAGCGGTCGGCGATCTCGTCGAGCTGCTCCTTGGCCTTCCCGACATCGTTTTTCAGGAGATAGGCCTCGCCGAGATATTGGCGCGCTTTGGTGTAATCGGGATCGACCGCGAGCGCCTGACGGTAATAGTCGATGCCCTTGTCGATATCGCCGAGCTTGCGCGTCGAGTAGCCGATCAGGTTCAGCACCTGCGGCGTGTTGCGGTCCTTGATGCGGAAGAGCAGCGGCAGCGCGTCGGCGTAGCGCGCCTCGAGCACGAACTCGCCGGCAGCAAGATAAAGATCCTCATCGGTCAGGGCCGCCGACCTGCCGTCGATGCAGGCGTCAGTGCCGCTGCTCCACACTTGCCCGGCGGCGCAGCTCGTCTTGACGCAGCCGCGCTTCTTCTCGCTATACCGCGCGCCCTTGGGGCAGCTCTTGGTCCTGCCCGCCTTCTTGCCGCCGTCGTTGAACTCGCGCATCTCCTCGACGGCGAAGGCGGGCGGCAGCGCCAAGGCAAGCCCAAGCGTGAGAGCCGCAGCGCCAAATACCAGCCTTCGTGGGGTCAATCGCGCCATGCCCCAGCATGCCACGCCAGGCGGCCGCGAGCATGACAGGGAGGGGAGCAATCACGGCATTTTGAAACGGCAAACAAAGGCCGATCAGGCAGAGCTTTTGCCGTTGACGGGGGCGAGCCCAGGCCTCCACAGTCCGCTTCGGGGCTCAATTGAAATCACTGCTCAAGGGCAGCAAGGAAGGAATGCATGGGGTCGGCTGCCCGCCTGCGGGCCACTTTTGCGCTTTTGCTTGCGCTGGTCGTGGCGGGCCCGGAGCCTCAGGCCGTGGCTATCGAGAAGGACAGGCTCGTGCCGGCAGGCCGGCTCGTCATCGAGGGCCGGCGGCTCTCCTGCGGCAGCACCAAGACCCTGCTCAGGGACTTCGAGGGCTTCGCCGTGTCCTCGACCGTGATCATGCTCAACATGCAGGCGCTGAACCCCCTGCCGCGCCAGGTGCAATGGCTGATCTACTACCACGAATGCGGCCACATCCTGCTTGGGCAGAGCGAGACCGCGGCGGATTGCTATGCGGTCAAGCGCGCGCGGCGCGAAGGCTGGCTCGACGACCAGGCCCTCAATGACGTTTGCGCGGTGTTCAATATCGCCGGCCACGGGCCGGTTCATCCCGATCCGCAAGCGCGCTGCGATCAGCTTCGCCAATGCTTCGCCAAGAAGGGTGTGACGGCCCGTGATGGCGACAGATAGCCGCGGATTTGCGGCCCCGGGAGGCAGATTGCGCAAAGCCCGTTCGCCCCGTAAGCTGGCCCTCATGAGGGATGCGTCAATGCGAATTGGGGGCGCGCTTCTTGGCGTCTTAGTCTTCGGCGGCCTGGCGTTGCAGCCGACGCGCTTGGCCGCGCAGGAGCACACGTTCCTGCAGAGCTCGGCCGGCCCGACCATCGACGACTATGTGAACCAGGCAGGCCCTGACGTGAAGATCGTGCCGCATGGCGCCCTCAAGATCGACGGCAGGATGGTGAATTGCGGCAAGCGCCCGACGGTGCTGAACTCGAACTTCGACAGTTGGGGCGGCGCCTTCCCCGGCTTCGTCATTCTCAACACCAAGAAGATCAACGGCCTCTCCACCGCGGTGAAGCTCTACGTCTATTCGCATGAATGCGGCCATCAGTTCGTGGGCCCCGACGAGACCAAGGCCGACCTCTTCGCCATCAGGCGCGGCGTGAAATGGGGCTGGCTCGACGCCGTGGGCATGGAGGACATCTGCGCCTTCATCTCGACGCTGAAGGGCGATTCGGTGCATCCGCCCGGACCGGAGCGCTGCGAGACCATGCGCAAGTACTATACGAAGCTGATCGAGAGCGGCACCGGCCAGTCGGCAAGCGCGAGCCCGCGATCAGGCTCGGAGCCGAAGGCGAACACCCTCGCCCCGCAATAGCGGCTGCGTCACGCGGCTTGCGGACTTTACAAGCGGCCTCCCAGGGCTCATTTACCCGTCATCCTGACCTTCGGAACTGACACATGGAAAAGTTCATCACGCTGACGGGCATCGCCGCGCCCTTGCCGATGATCAATGTCGACACCGACATGATCATCCCCAAGCAATATCTGAAGACCATCAAGCGCACCGGCTTGGGCGAGGGCCTGTTCGCCGAGCTTCGTTATGACGAGCACGGCAACCGTAAGTCCGACTTCGTGCTGCACAGGCCGCCTTACGACAAGGCGCAGATCCTGATCGCCGGGGACAATTTCGGCTGCGGTTCGAGCGCGAGAGCATGCGCCCTGGGCTCTGCTCGATTTCGGCTTTCGCTGCGTCATCGCGCCGAGCTTCGCCGACATCTTCTACAACAACTGCTTCAAGAACGGCATTCTGCCGATCCGGCTGCCGCAGAGCGAGATCGACAAGCTGCTCGACGATGCGTCGCGTGGGCCGAACGCCACCATCACCATCGATCTGCCGAGCCAGGAGATCAGGGGGCCTGACGGCGGCGTCATTCGCTTCGACATCGATCCCTTCCTCAAGCGCTGCCTGATGGAAGGTCTCGACGATATCGGCTTGACGCTCGAGAAGGCGCACCACATCGAGGCCTTCGAGACCGAGCATCGTATCCGCCGCCCCTGGGCTTAGGCGCGCACCCTCAACCACTTGATCATTGCCCGGCTTGACCGGGCAATCCCAGCTAATCCCGGCGCCGATTGACTCAAGACAAACGCCTCGGTTGCCTGGCATTCCCGCTTGTCGCGGGATGACAGAACCGCTACTCGAACTTGACCGGCTTTGAGCTCTGCTCGATCAGCGTCTTGCCGTCGCGCGTGACCGTCACCTTGGCGCTATAGCTTCCTTCCGGCCAGCCCCCCGCAGGCACGCCGCGCTTGCCGGCTTGCAGCAAGAGCTTCGCCTGGTCCTCGCTCAAGGTCTGGGTGTTGTGGAGGAGCGACTTGTCCTCGTTGAACAGCGCCACCTCCACTGTGTCGCCCTTCTTGAGGTCCGCGGCCAGGGCATAGGCGATGGCAGGGGTATTGAAGCGCGGCACGGGGAGCGCCGCTCCTTTTTCGGCCTCCTCCTGGGTCACCTCATGGTCGGTGATGCCCAAGGCAAGCACCTTGGCGTCCTCGGCGCACGCCGCGGTCGCCAGGCCGCACATCAGAACCAAAGCAAAGAGCACCCTTGTCAGCATTCTGCTCTCCCGTTACGCAATCGCCGGCGATCTCGTGATCTTTCCGGCGTCGTCCTAGCACAGGGTGGATAGGAATTCATGACCGTTTACAAACTCTTGCTTCTTCCCGGCGACGGCATCGGCCCCGAAGTGATGGCCGAGGTCGAGCGCGTGGTCGACTGGGTGAATGCGCGGGGAGAAGCGCACATCGAGACCGAGACCGACCTCGTCGGCGGCTGCGCCTACGATGCCCATGGCGAAGCGATCTCCGACGCGACCATGGGGCGCGCACTTCAAGCCGATGCCGTGATGCTCGGCGCCGTCGGCGGTCCCAAATGGGACGGCGTCGCGTACGAGCAGCGCCCCGAAGCGGGGCTGTTGCGCTTGCGCAAGGATCTCGAGCTTTTCGCCAATCTCCGCCCGGCGATCTGCTACCCGGCGCTCGCCGACGCCTCTTCGCTGAAGCGCGACCGCGTCGACGGCCTCGACATCATGATCGTGCGCGAGCTGACCGGCGGGGTCTATTTCGGCGAGCCGAAGGAGATCAAAGACCTTGGCCACGGCCAGAAGCGCGCAGTCGATACGCAAGTCTACGAGACCTACGAGATCGAGCGCATCGCTGCCGTCGCCTTCGAGCTTGCGCGCCTTCGCCGCAACCAGGTGCATTCCTCCGAGAAGCGCAACGTGATGAAGACCGGCGTGTTGTGGAACGAGGTGGTGACGCGGCTGCACAAGGAGCGCTATTCGGACGTGACGCTGCACCACATCCTTGCCGATAATTGCGCCATGCAGCTCGTGCGCTGGCCCAAGCAGTTCGATGTCATCGTCACCGACAATCTGTTCGGCGACATGCTGTCCGACGAGGCGTCGATGCTCACCGGCTCGCTCGGCATGTTGCCCTCGGCCTCGCTTGGCGCCGCCGATGCCAACGGTCGCCGCCGCGCGCTCTACGAGCCGGTGCACGGCTCGGCTCCCGACATCGCCGGCAAAGGCATCGCCAATCCGATCGCCACCATCGCGAGCTTCGCCATGGCGCTGCGCTATTCCTTCGATCAGGGCGCGACAGCGGATTTGATCGAGCGCGCCATCGCCTTCGTGCTCGACGAGGGCTATCGCACTCAGGACATCGCGCAGGACGGCTGCCGCACCATCGGCACCGCCGAGATGGGCAGAGCCATTATTTCGGCGCTCGACCGCATGGCAAAATAGCCTCTCCTCGCGTGCTGGACACCGCTTCTGCCCCCGACCATACTCCGCCATCCTCGGGGGCAAGGGCCGCACAAGGGAGTTCCATGACACTTGCCCGCGTCGCTCTGATCGCAGCCATAACGACGCTGGTTTCTGGCCTGGCTGCGTCCGCCCAAGATGCGGGCGCGCCGGCGAGCGAAAGCCCCTCGACCGAGGCAACGCCCGCTGAGGATGCCGCCAAGACCGAGCTGACGCCCGAGGAACGCGCCGAGAAGCAAGCGCGCAAGGCCTGCAAGATCAAGATCTGCGACATCCTCGCCACCAAGGAGCCGCAGGGCGACGATGTCTCCTGCGACATCGTCAAGACCTGGCGTGAGTCGGACATCACCAAGATGCTGGGCGGCAGGTTCGACTGGCCGTGGGGCAAGGCCGTCTGCCAGTCGAAGCTCGACATCAAGCGCGAGCAGCTCGTCAAGGCCATGACCGAGGCGAATTACGAGGCGACTCTGCCCGAGCAGAAGGTGCAATGCACGCTTGCCCAGAAATCCGAAGCCGAGCCTTACGCGGTCGGCGTCTCGATTGCCCCCAGGGTTGCCTTCGAGAACGGCAAAGCCAAATCGGCGTGGCTCAATTGGGGCGAGGCCAACGCGCCGATGCTCGCCTATGCCTTGATCTATGCCGGCACGGGGTTCGACAATTCGACCAACGTGCTGGGGCCGGAGGTGGTGCGCATGGTGAACGAGTTCACCGGCAAGAAATGCAAGAGGCTCAAGCACGAGCTCCCGAGTCGCATTGGCAATCAGCCGCAGTGACCATTTGGAAGGGGACATTTCGATGTACTACGCCGCACCCTATCTCATCGCCATCGGCCGCGTGCTGATGGCCGTCATGTTCATCCAGGCAGGCATCAGCAAGATTTTCGGCTATGCAGGCGCGCAAGGATACATGGAGGCGGCTGGCGTCCCCGGCGCGCTCCTGCCGCTCGTCATCCTGCTCGAGGCAGGCGGCGGCCTCGCCGTGCTGCTCGGGCTGTTCACCCGCTGGTCGGCGCTGCTGCTGGCCGGCTTCTGTGTGCTCGCCGCGCTCCTGTTCCACCTTCATCCGGACGACCAGATGCAGATGATCAGCTTCATGAAGAACATCACCATCGCCGGCGGCTTCCTTATTCTCGCCGGCGCCGGCCCCGGCGCGCTCGCCTTGGATAATCGGCGCTGAGGAGATGACCTCTTGGCCACGCCCTTCGAGACGGGCCTTCGGCGCTCCTGAGGGTGAGGAGGAAACTCTCATGCTGAGGAGCCTCCGTCCTTCGCCAAGCTACCTCATCTTGAGGGCGAGCGAACTTGCGTCTCAAGGAGAGGTGGCCTGCTCAAGACGGGGGCAACTTCTCGAAGCGGTTCGTTGACCGCCTTTACTTTCCGGCGGCCTTCCCATACATCGGCCGCACGCCCGCGCGATCGGCCGCGCGCATGAATTTAGGAGCAGACTATGGGTTACAAGGTCGCTGTCATTGGAGCCACCGGCAATGTCGGCCGGGAGATGCTCAATATTCTCGCCGAGCGGGAGTTTCCCGCCGACGAGGTGTTCGCCATCGCCTCGCGCCGCTCGATGGGCGTCGAGGTGTCGTTCGGCGACCATCGGCTGAAATGCCGCGACCTCGAGAATTTCGATTTCCGCGGCGTCGACTTTGCCCTGATGTCGGCGGGCTCCGCCGTCTCCAAGGAGTGGAGCCCACGGATCGCCGCGCAAGGCTGCGTGGTCATCGACAATTCCTCCTGCTGGCGCTACGACCCCGACGTGCCGCTCATCGTGCCTGAGGTGAACGCCGACGCCGTGGCGGGCTTCACCAAGAAGAACATCATCGCCAATCCGAATTGCTCCACCGCGCAGCTCGTCGTGGTGCTGAAGCCGCTGCACGATCTTGCCAAGATCAAGCGCGTGGTCGTCGCCACCTATCAATCGGTGTCTGGCGCGGGCAAGGAGGCGATGGACGAATTGTGGGATCAGACCAAGGGCATCTTCGTCACCGATCCGCCGGAGGCGAAAATCTTCACCAAGCAGATCGCCTTCAACGTCATTCCTCATATCGACGTCTTCATGGAAGACGGCTCGACCAAGGAGGAATGGAAGATGATGGTGGAGACCAAGAAGATTCTCGATCCCAAGATCAAGCTCACCGCGACCTGCGTGCGCGTGCCGGTGTTCGTCGGCCATTCCGAGGCCGTCAATGTCGAGTTCGAGCGCCCGGTCACGGCCGAAGAGGCGCGCAGCGTCTTGCGCGAGGCCCCTGGCCTGCTCGTGGTCGACAAGCGTGAGCCAGGCGGTTACGTGACGCCGGTCGAATGCGTCGGCGACTATGCGACCTATGTGAGCCGCATCCGCGAGGACCAGACCATCGACAACGGCCTCTCCTTCTGGGTGGTGTCGGACAATCTGCGCAAAGGTGCCGCGCTCAACACCGTGCAGATCGCCGAGCTGATCATCAACCGCAATCTGCTCAAATCCGCGGCCTGATCTGCCGTCTTGCCGGCGGAACACTCAGCGCCGATGATTGGTTGATTGGTCATGCTCGCCGGACAGCTTGCCCTGATCGTCGCCGCCACCTTCTTTGGCGCGGCACTCTACGTCAACGTCGCCGAGCAGCCGGCGCGGCTCACGCTCGATGATCGCTCGGCGCTTGCCGAATGGAAGCCCGCTTACAAGCGCGGCTTCGCCATGCAGGGACCATTGGCCGTCGTGGGCTGTCTGCTCGGGCTCATCGCCTGGTGGCAGTCCGGCGACTGGCGCTGGCTCGCCGGCGCCGTGCTGCTCATCGCCAACTGGCCCTACACCCTCATCGGCATCATGCCGACCAACAACCGGCTGATGACCATGCGGCTTGAAGACGCCGGGCCGGAAAGCCGGGCGCTAATGGAGGACTGGGGGCGCTTGCACGCGGTGCGGACCGCGCTCGGCGCGCTCGCCACCGTCACCTTCCTCTGGGCGAGCCTTGCCTAGGCCGCATCGAGGTCGGTGAAATTGCCTTTCTTCTCGTCGAGCGCCAGCACGGCACCGCTGGCGAGATCGAAATGCAGGCCATGCAGAGAGAGCAGGCCCTTTTTCTCCCGCGTCTTGATGAAGGGGAAGGTGCGCAAATTCGCCAGCGATGAGCGGATGGCGGCGAATTCGAAGGCAGTCTCGTCGCCGAACTCGAAAATCTCGCTCTCATCGATCTTGAGGTTGTCGAGCATGGTGAGCCAGCTGCCGATGAAGCCGCGCTCAGGCACCTTGTCCCGCACCTTCTGCCGGTAGGCGGCCACGCCGCCGCAGCGCGAATGGCCAAGCACGATGAGATGCGGCACTTTCAGCACCTGCACGGCAAATTCGATGCCGGCGCTGGTGCCGTGATATTTGCCCTCCGGCTCGTAGGGCGGCACGAGGTTGGCGACGTTGCGCAAGATGAACAGCTCGCCAGCCTCAGTATCGAAGATCGCCGAAATATCGACCCGCGCATCGCAACAGGCGATGACCATGGCGGTCGGCGCCTGGCCAAGCTCGGCAAGTTGAATATACCGGCCGCGCTCGGGCGCGTGCCGGTCCCGTAGAAAGCGCCGGTGTCCTTCGATCAGGCTCCTCGGCAAAGCCATGCGACAATCCTCCTTCTGAAAGCCGGGCACAATTTCAGCACGTCGCGCGTTTGTCCAGGGCGCGGGTTCGATAGGCGGCGCCTATCGGCCGTTTCGATCTGACCTCTTGATCTCCCTGGGCTTCACGGCGGAATGTGGCGGTGCCAGGCGATCGAGAAGGTCAAGCAAAAAGCGCCGCCGGCGGACGGAAACGCGTGGGATGAGGCTTGGAGCGAAGCGCTCCACCCCACCCCTAAGATTAACAACGAGCGTGCACGCAGGGTGCAGGCCGCAAGCCTTTGCTTGCGGGCCGTCGCGCGTGCATCGAGCCAAGGAGTTTTATGACATGGCCAAAGTTCTTTGTGTTCTCTACCCCGATCCGGTCGACGGCTATCCCAAGACCTACGCCCGCGACGACATCCCCAAGATCACCCATTATCCCGACGGTCAGACGACGCCGACGCCGAGCGCCATCGACTTCAAGCCAGGCCAGTTGCTCGGCAGCGTCTCCGGCGAGCTCGGACTACGCAAATTCCTGGAGAAGGCCGGCCACACGCTGGTGGTGACCTCCGACAAGGAAGGCGCGAACTCGGTCTTCGAGAAAGAGCTGCCCGACGCCGAGATCGTCATCTCCCAGCCCTTCTGGCCGGCCTATATGACCAAGGAGCGCTTCGACAAGGCGAAGAAGTTGAAGCTCATCATCACCGCCGGCATCGGTTCCGACCACACCGACTTGCAAGCCGCGATGGACAAGAACGTCACCGTCGCCGAGGTGACGTACTGCAATTCGCTGAGCGTCGCTGAGCACATCGTGATGATGATCCTGGCCCTCGTGCGCAATTACATTCCGTCCTATGGCTGGGTGGTGCGCGGTGGCTGGAACATCGCCGATTGCGTCGAGCGTTCCTACGATCTCGAAGGCATGAATATCGGCACCGTCGCCGCCGGCCGCATCGGCCTTGCCGCGCTCCGCCGCCTCAAACCCTTCGACGTCAAGCTTCACTACTATGACAAGCATCGCCTGCCGAAGGTGGTGGAGGAGGAGCTGGGCCTCACCTTCCACCCGGATGTCGAATCTCTGGTCAAGGTATGCGACGTGGTGACCATCAACACGCCGCTTCACCCCGAGACCGAGAACATGTTCAACGACAAGCTGATCGCCAAGATGAAGCGCGGCGCCTATATCGTGAACACGGCGCGCGGCAAGATTTGCGACCGTGACGCCATCGTCCGCGCGCTGGAGAGCGGCCAGCTCGCAGGTTACGCCGGCGACGTCTGGTTCCCGCAGCCCGCGCCTAAGGACCATCCATGGCGCACCATGCCGCATCACGGCATGACGCCGCACATCTCGGGGACTTCGCTCTCTGCCCAGACGCGCTACGCAGCTGGGACGCGCGAGATCCTCGAGTCCTACTTCGCGGGCAAGCCCATCCGCACCGAGTACCTCATTGTGGACAAGGGCAAGCTCGCCGGCACGGGCGCCAAGTCCTACACCGCCGGGGACGCCACCAAGGGCGCGGAAGCGGCTTAGTTGGAGTTCCAAGGAGCATCGTCATGCCCGGCCTCGTGCCGGGCATCCACGATTTTTTCGTAGGACCGAAGACGTGTATGGCCGGGCCTTCGCCCGCCGGAGCGATAGCTGGAAGTCAAGTCACAAGGCTTCGGCCCGCGCAGGCGGGACAAGCCCGGCCATGACGCTCTTGTAGGCGGAGGGACGACCATGCGGCGAGATGAACTCACCGAGAAAATTCTCGATATCAAACGAAAGCAGTGCTGGAGCTGGCGGCATATCACCAACGAGATCGGCGGCGTGTCGCCGGTCCTGATCGTCGGCGCCCTGCTCGGCCAGATGAAGCTCGTCAAGCCGCTGGCCAAGAAGGCGGCTAAACTTTTCGGCTTGAGCGAAGACGAGGAGCGGATGCTGAACGAGGTTCCGCTGCGCGGAACACAGATGCCGCCTACTGATCCGCTCCTCTACCGCTTCTACGAGCTGGTGATGGTAAACGGACCGGCTTGGAAGGCGCTCATCGAGGAGGAGTTCGGCGACGGAATCATGTCGGCGATCGATTTCGACATGGAGATCGAGCGTCAGCCGCATGAGAAGGGAGACCGCGTCAAGATCACCATGACCGGCAAGTTCCTTCCCTACAAATATTACGGCAACGAGCAGGGCATTCAGGGCTACGGCGTCAAGGAAGATTAGGGAAGGGTGGCTGCGCCGCTCACATATGGATGGCGCGGCCTTCGGCGGCGAGCGCTGCTTCCTTGACCGCCTCGTTCAGCGTGGGGTGGGCGTGGCAGATGCGCGCGAGATCCTCGGCCGAGCCGCCGAACTCCATCAGCACCGCAGCCTCGGCGATCATGGTGCCTGCGTCGGCGCCGAGGATATGCACGCCGAGCACGCGGTCGGTGGCCTCATCGGCCAGCACCTTGACGAAGCCTTCGGTGGTTCGGTTGACCTTGGCGCGGCCGTTGGCGGTGAAGGGAAACTTGCCGATCCTGTAGGCGATGCCGGCCTCCTTCAGCTCCTCCTCGGTCTTGCCGACGGAAGCAACCTCAGGCGCGGTATAGATCACGCTCGGGATCACGTCGTAATTCACGTGGCCCGCCTGCCCGGCCAGGATCTCGGCGACGGCGATGCCTTCGTCCTCGGCCTTATGCGCAAGCATCGGCCCGGCGATGACATCGCCGATGGCGTAGATGCCAGGCACGTTCGTCGCATAATGCGGATCGACCTGGATTCGCCCGCGATTGTCGGTCTTCACGCCAAGCTCGGCCAGGCCAAGCCCTTGCGTGTTCGGCACGCGTCCGACCGAGACCAGCACCACGTCGCAGTCCAAGGTCTCAGCCGCGCCGCCCTTCGCAGGCTCGATCCGCACCTTGCAGGACGTGCCATCGCTCTCCACGCCAAGCACCTTGGTGCCGAGCTTGAAGACGATGCCCTGCTTTTCGAGGATGCGCTGAAACTGTTTGGCCACCTCGCCGTCAAGGCCCGGAGCGACGCGGTCGAGCATCTCGACCACGGTGACCTCGGACCCTAGCCGCCGCCACACCGAGCCGAGCTCGAGCCCGATATAGCCCGCGCCGATCACCACCATACGCTTCGGCACCGTCGGCAGCGACAGGGCGCCGGTTGAGGAGATGATGGTCTTCTCGTCGATGGCGATACCAGGGATCGCCGCGACCTCTGAGCCGGTGGCGATCACGATGTCCTTGGCTTCGACCGCCTGCTTCTCGCCGTTGATGAAGGTGACCTCGACCTTCCCCGGAGCGGCGATGCGGCCAGTGCCGTGGAAGTGGTCGATCTTGTTCTTCTTGAGCAGGAACTCGACGCCCTGCACGTTGCCCTTCACCCCCTCGTCCTTGAAGGCGAGCATGGCGGCAAGGTCGAGCTCTGGCTTCACCTTGATGCCCATGCCGGCAAATCCATTGGCAGCCTCGGCATAAAGCTCGCTCGCATGCAGCAGCGCCTTGGAGGGAATGCAGCCGACGTTGAGGCAGGTGCCGCCATGGGTGGCGCGCTTCTCCACCACGGCGACCTTCTTGCCCAACTGCGCTGCGCGGATGGCGGCGACATAGCCGCCCGGCCCGGTGCCGATCACAATCACATCGTACGTCATGACATTCCCTGCACTCACTCTGGCGTGAGCGTCTCTTCGCCCTTGCCCGCGTCCCAAAGCCCCGTGAGACTGCCGTCGGTGCCCAAAGCATAGACCACCGGCGTCGGGCTTCCCCACTCCACCGTGAGCAGGTTTCCGGCGAGCACGCCGTTGCCCTCATAGCTCGAGCTGCCGACCTCCCAGCTCAAATGATAGCCCTTGCCTTGCCTCTCGATCTCGACGGTGCCCTCATAGGCGCTGCCGTCGGCATTCTTGCCTTCGACCTTATAGGAGCCTTCCGACAGTGCGATGTCACCCGGCGCGGCATTGGCGACAAGCTCAAGGGTCTCCGTGGCCGAGCCGTCCGCCCATTCGCCGTCGAGCGCGCCTTCCTCGCCAAAGGTGTAGATGACCGGGGTCTTGTCGCCCCAATTGACCACCAGCATCTTGCCGGCGAAGTGTCCTGACCCGCGAAATACGTCCTTGGCGATCCACCAGGTGAAATCGAACTGATCCTTGTCCTGGGTCAGTGCCACCATGCCGTGATATTTGCCGCCGTTCGGGTTGGTGCCCTCGACGCGATAGACCCCGGCAAGGTCGATGCTCTTAGGCTCGGCCTCTTCTTCAGGCTGTGCGGTCTCTTCCGCGTGCCGTCCTCCTCCGCCGACGGCTTCTCGCCGCTCGGGCGGAATACGAAATCGCCGAAGAAGGTCGACGAGATCCACGGCGTCTGCTCGCCATGCGTCTCCACATAGACGCCCTTCAAGGTCCGCTTGAAGGTATCCTCGATGTCGAGATTGGGTGCATCGATCGATTGGTAGAGATATTTGGCGTAAGGGCTGTTGTTGCCTGCGCCGTCGAGCGCCGTCAGTCCCGGCGAGGTGGCGTAGGAGATGAACAGCCGCGCATTCGAATCGATGCGCGAGAGCCCCTTCGCCCCGTTCGGGTCGATCGGATTGTTGCGGCAGGCATCGAGGATGATGATGTTGAGATCGCTGCGGCCCGTGGCCATGGCGTCCACCACCGCGAGCGCCGTCACCGAGCCGCGCTTGACGTCCTCCAGGCTCGAAAACTCGCGGCCGACCGGCAGAAGGTAGTTCTCGCCGTCGATCTGCGTGCCGTGACCGGAGAAATAGAACAGGCCGACGCCGCCTCTTTGCTTCAGCTCGGTGCCGAAGGTGCGGACGGCCTCCACCATCTTGGCCTGGTCCGCGTCGGTCTCCTTGATCACCTTGAAGCCGGCGCCCTCGAGCGCCGTGGCCATGGCGTCTGCGTCGTTGATCGGGTTCTTGAGGGGCGCGAAGGAATAGTCGGCATTGCCGATGATCAGCGCGGTGCGCGGCTCCGGCGCCTCGGCCCGGGCAAGGAAGGCGACGCTGAGCAGAATGACAACGCTAAGCAGGATTTTGAGCGGACGCATCACTGGCTCCCGGAATGCCTCCGGAAACACTTACCAGTGACCGGTGCTCGGTTCCAGCGCCGTCGCTAAAGATCGAGAACGAGGCGCTTGGGATCCTCGATCGCGTCCTTGATCTGTACCAGGAAGGTCACCGCCTCTTTGCCATCCACCAGGCGGTGGTCGTAGGACAGCGCGAGATACATCATCGGCCGCGCCACGATCTGCCCGTCGCGCACCACGGCGCGCTCCTCGATCCGGTGCATGCCGAGGATGCCGGATTGCGGCGCGTTGAGGATCGGCGTGGAGAGCAGCGAGCCGTAGATGCCGCCATTGGAGATGGTGAAGGTGCCGCCTTGCATCTCTTCCAGGCCCAGCCTGCCGTCGCGGGCGCGGGCGCCGAAATCGGCGATCGCCGTCTCGATCTCGGCGAGGCTCATGCGGTCGGCCTCGCGCAGCACCGGCACCACGAGCCCGCGCTCGGTGCCGACGGCGACGCCGATATGGTAGTAGTTCTTGTAGATGATGTCGGTGCCGTCGATCTCGGCGTTGACCGCTGGGATGTCCTTCAGCGCCTGCACGGCAGCCTTCACGAAAAATCCCATCAGCCCGAGCTTCACCCCGTGCTTCTTCTCGAACGCCTCCCGGTAGTCGCGCCTGAGCTGCATCAGCGCGCTCATATCCACGTCGTTGAACGTGGTGAGCATGGCGGCGGTGTCTTGCGCTTCCTTCAGCCGCTTGGCGATGGTCTGCCGCAGCCGCGTCATGCGCACGCGCTCTTCGCGCGTCTCGTCCTGCGGCGTGATCGGCGGACGCGGCGCCGGCGGCGCCTTCGGTACCGGCGCACGCGCAAGCAGTGACGCTGCCGCGCTCACCACAGGACCGGAGGAAGCAGCTGCGCCGGGAGCCTGCGCCGCAAGCACATCTTGCTTCAGCACCTGGCCGCGACGCCCAGAGCCAACAACGCTGACCGGGGAGAGATCGGCCTCGGCGAGATATTTGCGTGCGGCGGGTGACGGCGGCATGCCGCCCGCGCCGTTGCCGTTGCCGCTGTCGCTGACCTCTTCGCGTCGCATCGGCTCACGCTCGAGCGCCGCGGGTTGCATCTTCGGCGGCTCCGGCGCCTTCACCGGCGCCGGTGCAGGCTGGGGCGCGGGCTGCGGCGCGACCGTCTCGGCCTTGACCGGAGCAGGCGCTGGCTTCGCCTTGCCATCGCCTTCGCCAATGGCGCCAAGCACCGATCCGACGGCGACCGTATCGCCCTCTTTGACCATGATCGCCGACAACACGCCGGACGTTGGCGCCGGCACCTCGACCGTCACCTTCTCGGTTTCGAGCTCGACCAGCGGCTCGTCGGCGGCGACGGCGTCGCCAGCCTGCTTGAACCATTTGCCGACGGTCGCCTCGGTGATGGATTCCCCAAGGGCCGGAACGCGGATCTCAGTGGCCATGAGCAGTCGTCCCTTTGCCTGCCGCGAAGTCTAACCCAACGCCTCGTCGAGCAGCGTCTTCAATTCCAACTGATGCTTGCGCGCTAAGCCCGGCTGCCGTCGACGCCGACGCCGGACGCCCGGCATAGCGCGGCCGCTTGTGCTTCGCCTCGATATGGTCGAGCACCCAGGCCAGGTTCGGCTCGATGAAGCTCCACGCGCCCATGTTCTTCGGTTCTTCCTGACACCACACCATCTCGGCCTCGGAAAAGCGCGTGAGCTCCTGGATCAACGCCCGCGCCGGGAAGGGATAAAGCTGCTCGACGCGGAGCAGATAGACGTCGTCGATGCCACGCTTCTCGCGCTCCTCGTAGAGGTCGTAATAGACCTTCCCCGAGGAGAGCACCACGCGCTTGATTTCGGCGTCCGGCTTGAGCTTGATCGCCTGGTCCGGCAGGAACTGGGCATCGTCCCACAGCACTCTATGAAAGCTCGTTCCTGGCCCGAATTGGGCGAGAGTCGATACCACGCGCTTGTGACGGAGCAGCGACTTCGGCGTCATCAGCACGAGCGGCTTGCGGAACTGGCGATGCAGCTGACGCCGCAGGACATGGAAGTAATTGGCCGGCGTGGTGCAATTGGCGATCTGCCAATTGTCCTCGGCGCAGAGCTGGAGATAGCGCTCGAGCCGCGCCGAGGAGTGCTCCGGGCCCTGACCCTCGTAGCCATGCGGCAGCAGCATCACGAGCCCGGACATGCGCAGCCATTTGCGCTCGCCTGAGGAGATGAACTGGTCGATGACCACCTGCGCGCCATTGGCGAAGTCGCCGAATTGCGCCTCCCACAACACGAGCGCGTTCGGCTCGGCGAGGCTGTAGCCATATTCGAAGCCGAGCACGGCCTCTTCCGACAGCATTGAGTTGATGACCTCGAACGGCCCTTGCGTCTTCGAGATGTGCTTGAGCGGCGTGTATTTCTTCTCGTTCTCCTGATCCATCAGCACCGAATGGCGCTGCGAGAAGGTGCCGCGCTCGCTGTCTTGACCCGACAGGCGCACGCGAAAGCCCTCGGTGAGGAGCGTTCCGTAGGCGAGCGATTCGGCGGTGGCCCAGTCGATGCCGGCCCCGTCCTCGATCATCTTGCGGCGAGCCGCCATGATGCGCGCGATCGTCTTGTGCGGGGTGAAGCTCTTCGGGAAGCTCGTGAGCTTGCGGCCGATCTCCTTCAGCCTCTCGACATCGACGCCGGTCACGCCGCGGCGCGCGCCCTCGTCGGCGTGACCGATGCCCGACCATTTGCCGTCGAGCCAGTCGGCGCGGTTCGGGCGATAGGAATCGCCAGCGGCGAATTCTTCCTCGAGCAGGGCACGAAAGTCGGCGTGCATCTGCTCGACCTCGGCTGAGGTGAGCAGGCCTTCCTCGACCAGCTTCTTGCCATAGATCTCGGTCACGCGCGGATGCTCGCGGATACGCGCGTACATCAACGGCTGGGTGAACGCCGGCTCGTCGGCCTCGTTATGGCCGTGGCGGCGGTAGCAGAACATGTCGATGACCACGGGCTTGCCAAAGCGCTGGCGGAACTCCATGGCGATCTTGGTCACAAAGACCACGGCCTCCGGATCGTCACCGTTCACATGGAAGATCGGGGCGTCGATGATCTTGGCGACGTCGGACGGATAGGGCGATGAGCGCGCGAAGCGCGGCGCCGTGGTGAAGCCGATCTGATTGTTGACGATGAAATGGAGCGAGCCGCCGGTGCGGTGACCGCGCAGGCCGGACAGACCGAAGCATTCGGCGACCACGCCCTGGCCTGCGAAGGCCGCATCGCCATGCAAGAGCAGCGGCAGCACCTCGCGCCGCTCGTTGTCGTGAAGCTGATCCTGCTTCGCCCGCACCTTGCCGAGCACCACCGGATCGACGATCTCGAGATGCGACGGGTTGGCGGTGAGCGACAGATGCACGCGATTGCCGTCGAAGTCGCGGTCTGACGAGGCGCCGAGATGATATTTCACGTCTCCGGAGCCTTCGACCTCGTCGGGATGGGCCGAGCCGCCCTTGAACTCGTTGAAGATCGCGCGGTAAGGCTTCGCCATCACATTGGCGAGCACGTTGAGCCGCCCGCGATGCGGCATGCCGATGACGATCTCCTTCAGCCCGAGCTGCCCGCCGCGCTTGATCACCTGCTCGAGCGCCGGCACCACCGACTCCCCGCCGTCGAGCCCGAAGCGCTTGGTGCCGGTATATTTCACGTCGAGGAAGCGCTCGAAGATCTCGGCCTCGATCAGCTTCTTGAGGATCGCCTTCTTGCCTTGCGGCGTGAAGCGAATGTCGGTGTCAGGTCCCTCGATCCGGTCCTGGATCCACTGCCGTTGCTCGGGATCGGAGATATGCATGTACTCCGTGCCGATATGCTGGCCGTAGACGCGCTTCAGAATATCGAGGACTTGACGGAGCGTGCCGAACTCAAGGCCGAGCGCGCCGCCGAGATAGATCGGCCGGTCGTAGTCCGCCTTGGTGAAGCCGTAAGTTCGCGGCCTGAGCTCCGGATGCTCCTTGCGGGTCGAAAGCTCGAGCGGATCGAGCTTGGCGATGAGATGGCCGCGGGTGCGGTAATTGCGGATCAGCATGCGGGCGCCGAGCGTGTCGCGCGCCGCGGCAAGCGCCTGTTCCTCGGTGAAGGCGGCAGGCGCCAGCACCTTGCCCTCGAGCCCGTTCGACGGCTTCCAGGACGGTCCCCGCGCCTGAAACAGAACGTCGTCCTTGTCGTCCCTTAGGCTGGCGAAGAAGGCCTGCCATTCTGGGCCGACCGTACTCCGGGGCCTGCTCATAGCTTGCGTGGAGCTGCTCGAGATAGGCTGCGTTCGCGCCTTGCAGAAACGACGTAGTGGCAAACACGTCGTTGAGTTCATGCCTCGTCATGAGATCGACCTTGCCGGTGGTTTGCTGCTACCGGCCTGCCGGGCAAAAAAGGCAAGTCTTGGGCCGCCCGGCCTAACCCCCATGTAATACGCGGGCTAGTGTTGTTCCAAGGCCACCCGGCGAGTTGGCCATGACAATTCCCGCGCCACGCATTGCCTCAATTTTGTGCTTAGCGTCACCCTTGCCGCCGGAGATCACCGCGCCGGCATGTCCCATGCGGCGGCCAGGCGGAGCGCTCACGCCGGCGATAAATCCGACCATCGGCTTCTTCTTTTTGGCCTTGGACAGAAATTCCGCGGCCTCCTCCTCGGCGCTGCCGCCGATTTCGCCGATCATGATGATCGCCTCGGTGCCGTCATCGCCGAGAAAGAGCTCGAGGCAATCGATGAAATTCGTGCCGTTGACGGGATCGCCGCCGATGCCGATGCACGTCGATTGCCCAAGCCCGACCGCGGTCGTCTGCGCCACCGCCTCATAGGTTAGGGTACCGGACCGCGACACAATGCCCACCGTGCCGGGACGGTGGATATGGCCCGGCATGATGCCGATCTTGCACTGGTCGGGCGTGATGATGCCCGGGCAGTTCGGCCCGATCAGCCGCGTCTTCGAGCCGCACAGCGCGCGTTTCACCTTCACCATGTCGAGCACCGGCACGCCCTCGGTGATGCACACCACGACCGGCACCTCAGCCTCGATGGCTTCCAGGATCGCATCCGCCGCAAAGGCCGGCGGCACATAGACGGCGCTCGCGTCAGCCCCGGTTTCCCGCACCGCCTCGCGCACGGTGTCGAACACCGGGAGACCGATATGCATGGTGCCGCCTTTGCCGGGTGTCACGCCGCCGACCATCTTCGTGCCGTAGGCGATGGCCTGCTCGGAATGGAAGGTGCCTTGCGCACCGGTGAAGCCTTGGCAAATGACGCGCGTATTCTTATCGACAAGAACTGACATGAGAATTGGCTCGGAGAGTCCTAGAGAAAGGGATTTACCACCCGGACCGGCCCATAGGTCTGTCCATGACTGAGGTCCTCGGTGTAGACGATTTCGGCCCCCAAACGCTCAGCCGCTGCAAGGATCGCACCATCCCAGTAGCTGATGCGGTGTTGCAGCGATATGACGATTGCGACCCTGAGTGTCTTGTCGACAGTAACGCAGTCCTGAAGCTCCAACCCCTCTATCCATCCGTATCGTTTCCTTCGGTCTCAGGTCGCCTCCTTCACCGCGGCGACGATTTTCCGGGCCGCATCGTCGAGATCGTCGGCCGAGATGACGGCAAGCCCGGACTCATCGAGCAAAGCCTTGCCGCGTGCGACATTGGTGCCTTCGAGCCGCACCACGAGCGGCACGCCGATCTTCACCTCGCGCACGGCTTCAATGATCCCCTCGGCGATGACGTCGCAACGCATGATGCCGCCGAAGATGTTGACCAAGACGCCCTTCACGTGGGGATCGGAGAGGATGATCTTGAAGGCTTCGGCGATCCTCTCCTTCGAGGCGCCGCCGCCGACATCGAGGAAATTCGCAGGGTCCCCCCCTCTGAGCTTGATGATGTCCATGGTGGCCATGGCGAGCCCTGCGCCATTGACCATGCAGCCGATGGTGCCGTCGAGCTTCACATAGGAGAGCCCGAGCCGCGACGCCTCGACCTCGGCAGGCTCCTCCTGGTCGAAGTCGCGCAACGCCTCGATGTCGGGGTGGCGGAACACGGCGTTGTCGTCGAAGCCGATCTTGGCATCGAGGCAGCTGAGCTTGCCGTCCTTGGTCACCACCAGCGGATTGATCTCGATGAGGCTTGCATCCTTTTCGAGAAACAGCCGGTAGAGCGCGCCGACGAGCTTGGCGCATTGCTTTGCCTGGTCGCCTTCGAGCTTGAGCGCCGAGGCGATGATGCGGGTGTGGAACGGGGCGAGACCAGAGGCCGGATCGACCGTGAGCGTGGTGATCTTTTCCGGCGTCTCGACCGCGACCTCCTCGATATTCACGCCGCCTTCGGTCGAGGCGATGAAGGCCACGCGCCCAGAGTCGCGATCGACCAGAAGCGAGAGATAGAGCTCGCGCCCAATAGCAATATCCTCGACCACATAGACTTGCGCGACCGGCCTGCCCTTGGGGCCGGTCTGCGGCGTGACCAGCGGCTTGCCCAACAGGCGCTCGGCATGGCCGCGCAGCACTTCCAGGGTCTTCACCAGCTTGATGCCGCCGCCCTTGCCTCTGCCGCCGGCATGGATCTGCGCCTTCACCACCCAGCCGCCCGGCTTGAGCTTGCCGGCGGCGGCCACCGCCTCATCCGGCGTGGTCGCAACATGACCGTCGCTCACCGGGGCGCCGTAGTCGCGCAACAAATTCTTCGCCTGATATTCGTGAATGTTCATGGGACCCCCGGAGACTGGCGATCAGGAGACAGGCGCGGCCAGGCTCGGCGCGATGCGCTGGCAGAGCTCGACCAGCGACTTCACCGACTCGACCGACTTCATGAAGGCATCGCGTTCAGCCGAGTTGAGATCGAGCTCGATCACGCGCTCGACGCCCTTGGCGCTGATCACCACCGGCACCCCGGCATAGAGGCCCTTCACATGGTATTCGCCGTTGAGATAGGCGGCGCAAGGCAGCACGCGCTTCTTGTTCTTGAGATAGGACTCGGCCATCTCCAGCGCGGCCGCGGCCGGCGCGTAATAGGCAGAGCCGGACTTCAGCAAGCCGACGATCTCGGCGCCGCCGTCTCGCGTCCGCTGCACGATCTCGTCGAGCCGCTTCTGCGTGATCCAGCGCATCTTCACGAGATCGGTGAGCGGAATGCCGGCCACGGTCGAGTAGCGGATGAGCGGCACCATGGTGTCGCCATGGCCGCCAAGCACCATCGCCGTCACATCCTCCGGGCTTACGTCGAACTCCTCGGCGAGGAAGAAGCGGAAGCGCGCCGCATCGAGGATGCCGGCCATGCCGACCACCTTGTTGCGCGGCAGCCCGCTCGTCTTTTGCAGCGCCCAGACCATGGCGTCGAGCGGGTTGGTGACGCAGATGACGAAGGCTTCCGGCGCGTATTTGCGCAAGCCTGCGCCAACCTGCTCCATGACCTTGAGGTTGATTTCGAGGAGATCGTCGCGGCTCATGCCGGGTTTCCGCGGCACGCCGGCGGTGACGATCACCACATCGGCGTCCTTGATCTCGGCATATTCGTTAACGCCCTTGATCTTCGGGCTGTATTTCTCGACCGGCGCGGCCTGCGACAGGTCGAGCGCCTTGCCTTGCGGCACCCCGTCGACAACGTCGAACAGCACGATTTCGCCGAGGTCCCTGAGCCCCGCAAGATGAGCGAGCGTGCCGCCAATCTGGCCTGCACCGATCAATGCAATGCGACTGCGTGCCATGGTTCCCTCCTCGATTTGACGCCGTGACGAGCGGGCCCAGGCACCGCTACCGCCTTTGGTTACTGGCATTTCCGGCATCGCGCAAGCGCGTGGGGCGTGGCCTTTAGGCGGGTTCGGTCAGCGGACCGCTCCGCCGATGCCGCTCCGCCAAATAAGCCTCCGAGCGCATTTCCATGAGACGCGAGGCGGTGCGGGCAAAGCTCTCGGCCCCGGTGCCATCCACATAGAGCGCGTGCGGCTCTGCCGCGGCGGAGGCAATGAGCCCAACGCCATTGTCGTAGAGCACGTCGATCAGGATCATGAGCCGCCGCGCTTCGTTCCGCTGCTCCGGTCCGAGCACCGGAATCTCCTCGATCATCAGCGTATGATAATTGTGCGCGATGCGCTGATAGTCGAGCGAACCCAATGGCGCCCCGCAGAGATCGGCGAAGGTGAAGCGCGCAACGCCGAGCGCAGCCTCCGGCACCGTAATGCTGCGGCCTTTGTGATTCAGCGTCTGCGGTTCGCCGCGCATCCGGCCGGTGAGCTTGCGGAAGCTCGCATCCATGGCGGCCCCTGCGCGCGCATCGGCGGGCGTGAGGTAGAGATCGCTCCCTTGCAGCTTCTCGAGCCGATAGTCCTTGGCCGATTCAAGTTGATAGGTCTCCATGCGCTCCTCCATCAGCTTGATGAAGGGCGTGAACAGCTGGCGGTTCAGCCCGTCGCGATAGAGATCGCGCGGTGCGGTGTTCGAGGTGGCGACGATCACCACGTTGCTGGCGAAGAGATGCTGGAACAGGCGGCCGAGGATCATGGCGTCGGCGATGTCGGTCACTTCGAACTCGTCGAAACAGAGTAGCGCCGCATCGTTTCCGATCTCTGCCGCGGCGCTTCCGATCGGATCGGCTGCGGCCTTGCGGCCTCGCTCGATCGCCTCGTGCGCCTCGGCCATGAACTCCTGGAAATGCACGCGGCGCTTCGGCGCGTAATGGACGGCGTCGAAGAAGAGATCGAGCAGCATGGTCTTGCCGCGCCCGACCCCGCCATAGAGATAGAGCCCCTCGGGCGCCGTCCGCCGCCGCCGCGCGAACGGCAGGAGAACCCCGCGCCGGGGCTCGCTATAGTGCGCCAGGCGATTGGCGAGGAGCTGTAGCTTCTCCGCCGCCAATTCCTGCGCGGTATCCGGCGCAAGCTCGCGCGCCTGCACCATCTGCCGGTATCGCTGGAGAGGACCGTCCTGCATAGGTTATGCTCTAAAGCAAACCGGCAGCGCGAAGCCAAGAGGCGGATGATGGCGACCAAGCGCCAGGAGGGGGCCCCTCAGGCCGATCCGGGGGTCGACGAGGACGAGGAGGACGCGATCGAGGAATCGATCGAGGTTGCCGGCGTGCCGCTCGTGGTGTGGGTGGTGCGGCTCACCCTCATCCTGTTCATCCAGGGCCTGATCGTGCTCGGCTCCTACGCCTATTACGGCTTCGGCACCGATGCCGCCCAGTTCGGCCCCGGTTTCCGGCTCGATCCGATCCATGCCGCGGTGAACCTCGTCTGGGGCTTGGCGGGAAGCGTGATCGGCTTCTTCATGCCGCGGCTCTCGATCTCCTACATGCTCGCCTTCGCCATCTTCTTCACGCTGTTCGCCGGATTCGGCACCTTTACCCCAGATCATTTCGGCATGGCGCTCGACACGACCGACAATCTCATCAACTGGGCGTTGGCGCTTACCGGCTGGGGCGTCGCCATCTACGCGCTGTGGCAGGCCTGCCTGCACGCCGAAGGCGACTGCTAAGGCTGCACTTCCACAAGCGCGGGCTTGCCCTTCGGCCTCACCCGCACCACCATGAATTTCGCCGGTGTGCTGCTCGCATTGATCCCACGATGAATGACGTTCGGCGGGACATAGAAGCCATCGCCAACCTTCAGGATCCGCGACGGTTCGCCGTTGATCAGGAGCGTGAATTCGCCACCGAGCTGATAGCCGAATTCATGGGTATCGGGGTGAATGTGCCATGGCACCGAGGCGCCGGGCGGGAAGGTATAGACTTGGATATTCACTTCCTTGCCGGGCTCGCCGGCGAGATCCTTGACCAGGATCTGATCGGCCTTGATCTGGCCCATCGTCTCCGCCCGGAGCTCGACAAGAAGCGCAAGGCCGGCCACGCCCGCCACCACCAGGGCCGAGATGAGGGCCTTCCTTGGGGTCATGGCATGCTCTCCTCTGCCGGCGGCGCCGCTTAGGGTGCATAGCGCGCTTTCTCGCTCCCGTCATTGCGACGAAAGCCGCAATGCGGCGACCCTACAGAGGGGAAGCAAGAACAGGCCGGAGAGCGGGCTATTGCCCGGGTTCGGCGCCCATTGCCCCGGGGCCAAACTCGATGCTCTCAGGCTCCGGCACCACCTCAAGCTGGGCTTGCGGATAGACCGGCGCCCAGGTCGAGGCCGGCGAGGCATAGTCCATGGCGGGTGACATGAAGGCGACGCCAGGCTCCACATAGACGCCCGCGCCAAGCGGTCCGGTATCGACATCGAGATCGGGCAACGAGGCGACGCCGGGACCGATATATCCGTAGGTACCGCCGAAATCGGCTGCTTCCGAAAAATCGGTGGCAGAGGCGGGGGTGGAGATGAGCGCAGCACCAAGTAGCGAGAGGACCGCGGTGCTGAGGGAAAGAACTCTCGTCATCTGGGTAGCCTCCTTTGGACCTGCCCCCTCCGGAGATATGGGGAAGCCAGGAGACCAGAAAAAGGTTCCCAATTGATGAGCGAAGGCGCGGGGTCTCAGTGCGTTCGTCAGCCTCAGGCCTGAGAGGTGAAACTCAACGAAGGCGGTTTTAGGCAATCGCCGGACTACCCCTACGACTGACCCTCATTTCTCGCTCTTGAGCGCGGCGAAGAACGCCCGGTTGGCACAGAATTCCGCCGGCTCTCCGGCCTGCGCGAGCAACCAGGCCCGGCAGGCCTCCTCATCCTTGCACTCACGGCAATTGGCTCGCGCCTTGACGAAGCCGTCGCCGGTGCGGACGGCAGCGGCGAGATCGACGCCTTGCGTCTCCATCATCTCGTCCATCAGCGCTTGCTTGCGGAGCGCGCGGGCGAATTGCGGCCAGCCTGATGGTGCATCTGCCATCGGACCCCTCCCTGAGTGGCCGCTTGTTAGACTCGCGGCCATCCCGCCGATTTGAGGGGCGGGACGCGCCGCCGTCCTTGATGTGGATCAAGTTGGGGCAGGTATCGATTTTTTCACCACCGCAGCGATTTCCCCTTTGCCGCCAACCTGCGGTTAGCAACCGGCATGACAGGCTCGCCCCAACCATAAGGGAGGTGCTGTCATGCGTGACCGATCAGGGACCGCGGAGGCCGCGGCCGCTTCCTTTGCCGCCGGTGTCACCATCATCTTCTGCGCCGGCATCGTGCTGACCGTTGCTGCTTGCGGCGTCAGGGTCTCGGCGCAGGATTTTCCGGTGCTGAAGCTGTCAGGCCCCGACGACACCGCGAAGAAGTAGCGGCGAGATCAGCTCGCTTCTTTAACCTCTCCCCAGCGGGGAGAGGCCGGCTCGCATTTGCGAGACGGGTGAGGGGGTTCCAAGGATCCCCCTCACCTGGATCTCCTCCCAAATTTGAGAGGGACCCCCCAAGCTCCGCAGGCTTTGTCGCCTCGCGCAGCATCGGCACGGCGCGCGGCAGCACCACGAGCGGGCGGGCGCCAGTTTCGTCGCTGACCTCGATGACCCAATCCTCTCCCGTCTCCGGCGCATGCTCGCGCAAGCGATAGACGAGATGCATGGCGTGCCAATGGGCTGCGTCGAGCCCGGCCAACTCAACTCCGTGAGCGTCACGCACCGGATTTCTCGGCGACACGACATGAAAATAGTAGCGCGGCATGATCCCCTCTTTGCCCCATTGGACCGATCGAGACGAAGTCGAGCGCTACATCAGCTGCGAAGCTCCGTATGGTCGTTGGCCGCGCCCTTCGGCGACAGGCGCCGCGCGAGCGACATGAGCGTGGCGTCGACGCTTTCCGCGACACCGTTGGCCCCGACGGCCTTCTGCACGAGATCGTGGATCGTGCCGTCGATATGCCTGAGCGTGGTCAGCATCTCGGTGGCGAGCCGCATGTAATGATCGCGCAACGCCGCGGTCTGTTCGTGCTGACGGCGGAGCTCATCGTTCACGGCGCGGAGTCTCGTGAGCTCCATCTCCTGCGTGCCGGCGCGGCTCTTGTGGCTGTCGCGCTCGGAGATGAGACGCTGGATGGCGGCGGAGAGCGTGGCGGCCTCGCTCATCTGCGGCTCTGGCTGGCGGAGCGGCGCGGCGTCGGCTTGACCTTGATCCCTTCCCGGCTCGACACCCTGCATGGCAAAGAGTGTGGCGTTGATCGCAGCGGCGCTCTTGAGCGACTCGATCATGTCGACTCCCCTTTATTTTTGACGCGGACAAGCGAGCAATAGTGGTCGAGCTTGGCTCGATTGCGGCGGCGCCATATAAGAGGCGAAGAGATTGAGGACTTTCCTGGTCATTAGTTAAAGGAAGTCCATGCTTATTATTCCAGATTATCTTAAATCACCGCTATTCATGATGAATAGTGCCGAAAATCCGCCGTTTCTCCCTCATGATTTCTTGCATTTAACTAAGATTGGCGGCAGCCTCGGTTATCCCGGAACTGCGATTCAGATGCTCTTGCAAATTATTCGCATGTAAGTTAATTTTCCAATCCAACCTGGCTTCAAGCCTGCGGGCGCGAGGCCTTTCCCCGAAGAGAGGGATCCATGCTGAGTCCGGTCAAGCCGGTCCACGCGCAAGCTGCGGGCGATGTCGAAGAGGGTCAGCACCTTTACGGCTGGCGCCGCGAGCAGACGACGCCGTCGCTCGCCGAAGTGTTCGGCTCGATCCGCACGCGGCCGACAGGCCCGATGTGGCGCAAGCTGCTCGCCTTTCTCGGGCCAGGCTATCTCGTCGCCGTCGGCTACATGGACCCGGGCAACTGGGCGACCTCGCTCGCCGGCGGCTCGAAGTTCGGCTACGCGCTGCTGTTCATCGCGCTCCTCTCCAACATCATGGCGATCATCCTCCAGGCGCTCTGCGCCAGGCTCGGAGTCGCTTCGGGGCGCGATCTCGCGCAAGCCTGCCGCGACGCCTTCCCGCGCTGGGTCTCCTATCCGCTCTGGGCGCTCGCCGAGCTCGCCATCTGCGCCACCGACTTGGCCGAGGTGATCGGCACGGCGATCGGCCTCAATCTTCTGTTCGGCATTCCGCTCGAGATCGGCGTCGTCCTCACCGCGCTCGACGTGTTCCTCATCCTGTGGATGCAGAAGCTCGGCTTCCGCTGGATCGAGGCCTTCATCGTCACCCTGCTTGGGGTCATCGCCGTCTGCTTCGGCATTCAGATCGCCATGGCCGATCCGGTCTGGGGCGACGTGATCCGCGGCTTCGCGCCGACGGTCGAGATCGTGAAGAACCCGGAGATGCTCTATCTCGCGCTCGGCATCATCGGCGCGACGGTGATGCCGCATAACCTTTATCTGCATTCCGGCGTGGTGCAGACGCGGGCCTATGGCCGCTCGGTGCCGGAGAGGCGCGAGGCGATCAAGCTCGCCACCATCAATTCGACCATCGCGCTGATGTTCGCGCTCACCATCAACGCCTCGATCCTCATCCTTGCCGCTTCGACCTTCCACCAGACCGGCCAGACCAACGTGGCAGAGCTCGAGGAGGTGCATTCCTTCCTCTCGCCGCTGCTCGGCTCCGCCTTCGCGCCGACGCTGTTCGCCATCGCGCTTCTCTGCTGCGGTCTGAATTCCACGGTGACGGCGACGCTTTCCGGGCAGATCGTCATGGAGGGCTTCCTCGACATTCGCCTGCCGCCCTATCTCCGGCGGCTCGTCACCCGCGCCATCGCTATCGTGCCCGCGGCCATCGTCACCATCTGGTATGGGTCGGAGGGCACGGCACAGCTCCTGATCCTCTCCCAGGTGATCCTCAGCCTTCAGCTTCCCTTCGCCATCGTGCCGCTCGTCATGTTCACCTCCGACAAGGGCAAGATGGGCGCGCTGATCGCGCCGCGCTGGTTGACGGCGCTTGCCGCGGTCACGGCGATCATCGTGATCACGCTAAACATCAAGCTGCTCTGGGACTTCTTTTCCGCCGCGCTCTAGTTCCCATCTCTCCCATCGGGAGGGAAAGGGAGTCCGAGTGTCCACGACACCCCGACACTTGCCACTTTTTGCGCGCATTCTGCGCCCAATCGACGGTTGGGTAAGAAACCGGGGACGAGCATGCGCAACGCTCCAGCGATGCTGGCGATTTGGACGGCGGGGGTTGTCGTAAGCAGCTGCCAGGCGCCGGTGCAGACCTTCGAGCGCACCTTCTTCGATCCAACCAAGCCCTATATCGGCATGACCAAGGAGCAGATCATCGCCTGCGCCGGCAAGCCGTCCGGCAGCTACGGCACCACCTCCGGCGAGACCCTCACCTATCATTATTCCGGCGCAGGCCCCGTGCCGACGGCGGCGCCGGCGAAGTCGGACGAGCCCAAAGGCCCGCTCGGCAAGCCGAAATCCAACAAGAACTGGAAATGCAGCGCGAGCCTCGCCTTCGAAAGCGGCAGGCTCGCTCGCGTGACCTTCGCACCGCGCGACGTGGTCAGCCCCTATGCAACGAAGAAGGACCCCAAGACCGGCGAGAGGGTTGCCGTGACGCCGCCGGAGCCTTGCACCTTCTCACTGCCGAATTGCGCGCGCTGATTTCGCGATTTACGCAGGCATATGGCAGACGGCCTCGGCATTGTTGCCGTCGGGGTCGAAGACGAAGGCCCCGTAATAATTGGCATGATATTCGGGCCTGAGACCGGGACCGCCATTGTCCTTGCCGCCGGCCTTGATCGCCGCAGCATAGAAGGCATCGACCGCGGCCCGGTTTGGCGCCACGAAGGCGACATGCATCGGCCCGCTCTTGGCTCGCCCTCGGCGATCCAGAACGATGGCTTCTGCCCTGCCCCGAAGCCGACCGCCGGACTGCCGCCCCTCTCCTCCGCCGAAACCTGCATGACGATGCCATAACCGAGCGGGCCGAGCGCATTCAGATAGAACTCGGTGGCACGGGCGACGTCGCGCACGTTAAGGCCAATATGGTCGATCACTCGCCGCGCTCCACCAATTGCCGCTTCAGCGAAGAGATGGCCGCCGCCGGGTTCAGCCCCTTTGGGCAGGCCTTGGTGCAGTTGAGGATGGTGTGACAGCGATAGAGCCTGAAGGGATCCTCAAGCTCGTCGAGCCGCTCGCCGGTGCGCTCGTCGCGGCTGTCCTCGACCCACCGGTCGGCCTGTAGCAGGATGGCAGGGCCAAGATAGCGGTCGCCGTTCCACCAATAAGACGGGCAGGCGGTCGAGCAGCAGGCGCACAGGATGCACTCGTAAAGCCCGTCGAGCTTGTTCCGGTCTTCGCGGCTCTGCCGCCATTCCTTTTGCGGCGTCGGCGTGTCGGTCTTGAGCCACGGCTCGATCGACCGGTGCTGGGCGTAGAAATGGGTGAGATCGGGGACGAGGTCCTTGATCACCGGGAGATGCGGCAAGGGATAGATGGCGATGCGCTCGGGCGCGTCGTCGGCGTGCAGAGTGCAGGCGAGGGTGTTGGTGCCGCCGATATTCATCGAGCAGGAGCCGCACACACCCTCGCGGCAGGAGCGGCGGAAGGTGAGGGTGGGGTCGACGTTGTTCTTGATCCAGATGAGCCCGTCGAGAACCATCGGCCCGCAATCGTTCATGTCGACCCAATAGGTATCGAGGCGCGGGTTTTCGCCAGCTTCTGGATCGAAGCGGTAGATGCGGTACTCGCGGTAACGCCCCTTCTCCGCGCCTTCCGGCGGCGGATTCCAAGCCTTGCCTTGCTTGACCTTGGAGTTCTTAGGCAGCGTGAATTGAACCATCGTCGTCCCATTGTCATGGCCGGGCTGGTCCCCGCCATCCACTTGCCTCGCATAAAGCGGGGCGCGGTCACAATCGAAAAATCAGGATGCGGCCTGCGGCAGATGGCTTGCCTCGGCGGCATCGAGCAGCTCGCGCACCTTGCGTGCGAGGTCCTGCTGGGTGAAGGGCTTGTTCAGGAGATGCACGTCGGGATCGAGGCGTCCCTGATGCACGATGGCGTTGCGCGTGTAACCTGTGGTGAACAGCACGGGCAAATGCGGATAAATTTGCCTGACCTTGTCGGCCAGCACCCGGCCATTTGAATCACCCAACACGACGTCGGTGAACACGAGGCTGATGCGCGGCTTCTTGGCTACGATTCGAAGCGCCTCCTGCACGTTGGCGGCATCGAGCACCCCGTAGCCAAGCTCGAGGAGAACGTCCCTGGCATATTCGCGAACGTCGGCATTGTCTTCCACCAGCAGGATCATTTCGTTCGGCTTGGCCCGCGGTATGGCCTGCTCGCTTTCCGTCTTGCCGGCCGGCGCGGCGCTGACCTCCTCGGCGCCGACAAAGCGCGGTAGATAGACCTTCACCGTGGTGCCGCTGCCGACCTCGCTATAGATGCGCACATGGCCGTCCGATTGCTTGACGAAGCCATGCACCATGGCAAGTCCAAGCCCAGACCCCTCCCCCGCAGGCTTGGTGGTGAAGAACGGATCGAACACCTGGTCGAGGATCTCGGCGGGGATGCCGGTCCCGGTGTCGGTGACACAGAGAACCACATATTGGCCCGCCTTGACGTCGCCGAACCGGCGCACGTAAGCGTCGTCGAGATAGGTGTTTGCCGTCTCGATGGTGAGGCAGCCGCCGGTCGGCATGGCGGCCTTGGCGTTCAGCGCCAGATTGAGCAGCACGTTCTCGAGCTGATGTGCGTCGGCAAAACTCGGCCACAGCCCGGCGCCAAGCACGGTCTCGATGCTGATATCGGACCCGAGAGTGCGGCGAAGCATCTCGAGCATGCCTGAGATCAGCCGATTCGCGTCGACCCGATCCGGCTCCAGCGCCTGACGCCGCGAGAAGGCGAGCAGCCTCTGCGTGAGCTGCGCCGAACTTTTCGCGCCCTTCATTGCCGATTCGAGCGGCGTCTCGAGCTTGGCGATTGCATCACCCGCGACATTCGACTTGGCGAGCTCGGCGAGCCGCCGCTTCATCGTGTCGAGATTGCCGATGATGATGGTCAGGAGATTGTTGAAGTCGTGGGCAATGCCGCCGCTGAGGTGTCCCACGGCTTCCATCTTGACCGCCTGCCTCAGCGTCGCCTCTGCCTCGTGCCGCAGCTTGGATTCAGCTTCAAGCTCCCGCGTGCGGTCGAGCAGCCCGGCAACCGCCTGCCGCGTCGCCACCGCGAGAACGCCGGCAAGGACCATCGCCGCAAGCAAAGCAAGACCGATGAGGGTTGCGAGCCATATCCTCAGTCGTTTCGCCTCCTCTTGCCGGGCGGCCAGCAGCCCCTTTTCCTCCCGGTCGAACTGCTGCATCTCGACGGTGATCTCTTCCATCAGGTCCTTGCCGCGGCCGGTGGCCACGAGCGCGATGGCGCCATCGCGATCGCCTTGCCGTGTCAGCTCGATGCTGCGCCGGATGACATCGATCCGCGGTCCGATGAGGGGCTCGACCCTGTCCAACCTCGCCTGCTGAGAGGGATTGTCGGCAGTCTTCTTGCGCAGGCTCTCCACGAGGCCCGGCACCTTGGCAACGGCCGCGTCGACCGGCTTCAAATACTCTTGGTTTTGGGTGAGCACATAGCCGCGTTGGCCGTTTTCCGCCGTCCGCAGCTCGCCGAGGAGGTTGTGAGCCTCCTGCTGCACCTCGAAAGTGTGCGAGACAAGGCGATCCGCCTCATTGCTGCGAGCGACGAGGACGGCCACGGCGATGGCGGCGGCAAGGACGAACCCCAAGCCAATCGCCATGATGATCCAGGCATTGTGGACCAGCCGGCTCGCCTTTAGCACTCGCGTCGGCACGTCGGGTCACCATGAATTGGGGGGCTGAAGACGGCGGCACTGGTTGACTTTGCGCTTTCAAGGTAGACTGTCATGCACCTCGGCTTAGGCAAGCCTTTTCTGGAGTTCTCGTGCCACGCATCCTCGTCGTCGACGACGAACCCCTCATCTCAATGCTGGTTGAGAATTGGCTCGATGAGCTCGGCTGCGAGGTTGTGGGCCCGGCCCGTTCCGTCGCGGACGGACTTGCGCTCGCCGGCGGGCAGTTGGATGGCGCTATCCTCGACGTCAATCTAGGTGGGGACACCTGCTATCCGTTGGCCAACGCGCTTCGCGCTCGCGGGGTTCCTCTTGCATTTGCCACCGGCGATAGCGGCTTGGACGAGGGCCAAGGGTTCAAAGACCCGATTCTCCTGCCCAAGCCCTTCGATTTCGAAGCGGTGAAGTCGGCCCTTGCTGCCCTGCTCGGCAAGACGCCCGAGGTATCGGCCACGAGCTAGGCCACGCGGGCCTTGGTGGTTCAGACGCTCCCTCAAGCGCTCTTTGGTCTCTTCCGGGAGCGGACGGGGCGAGCGGTGGCTCGTACCGAAATGTTCAGTGCCACGGCGGCGCGAATGAGCGCCTTCAACGCCTTCTCATCGATCTTGTCGCCCTCATGGATATCGATGGCGCGCCTCACATTGCCCTCGAGGCTCGCGTTGAACAGGGCGGAAGGATCCTTGAGCGAGGCGCCCTTGGCGAAGGTCAGCTTCACGACGCTCTTGTACGTCTCGCCGGTGCAGATGATTCCGGCGTGCGACCACACCGGAACCCCCAACATCGAGTTCGACGGCTTTCTCCATTTCACCTCCTCGACCATTTCGGGATCGGCCTCTCTGATGAGCCTTCGCACCCGAGCGAGCGTCTCGCCGCGCCAATCAGAGAGCGCAGCGATTCTCGCATCGATCAGTTGAGAAGGAGTGTCTCCTCCCTTTCCTTCCTTCGAGGCGCTCTTCCGCGTCATGGTTGTTGGCGGAGGCTTCTTTGCGACCTTCGTCGACGTCTTGGACGTGCTGTTGGCCATTGCGCTCACTCCAACTGTTAGGCCCTCGATGTGTTGATCGCCGCAGAGGTCCGCTAAGGGCGGAAGCTGACCTACCACTATCGACCCTGCTAAAAAAGAGCCGGAAAGCCTGGCGTCATCGATCAGCGGACCGGCTAGGGTTCCCATCAAGGAGCGTTGCCTGGCGCCGGCCCGAGAGGCACAACCGGTGGCCATGAACTGACATGACGCGCGTGGCGTTGCTGCTTTCGGAAGGGATCAACAAGAGGTGAGATCATGAAGATCGTAGTTGTTGGTGGAACCGGCCTAATCGGGGCCAAGGTCGTCGAGAAGCTGAAACAAAAGGGTCACGAGGCAATTGCAGCTGCGCCAAACACGGGCGTGAACACGATTACTGGCGAAGGCCTGGCAGATGCGCTTGCGGGCGCTCAAGTCGTCGTCGACGTGGCCAACTCGCCCTCATTCGAAGATCAAGCTGCGATGGACTTCTTCCAGACGGCCGGCAAGAACCTCGCTACGACGGAAGTGGCCGCCGGCATCAAGCATCACGTTGCCCTCTCGGTTGTCGGAACCGAGCGCCTGCTGGACAGCGGTTATTTCCGCGCCAAACTTGCCCAAGAGAAGCTGATCAAGAGCGCGCCAATACCATACACGATCGTCCGCGCCACCCAATTCTTCGAGTTCCTCCGTGGCATTGCGCAGTCGGCCATTGAAGGTGACACAGTGCGCCTGTCGCACTCGTTGTTCCAGCCGATGGCGGCGGAAGATGTCGCCACAGCGGTCGCCGAGGCGGCCGTCGCTGAGCCGGTAAACGGCACGATCGAGATTGCCGGTCCCGACGCATTCCACATCGATGAGATCGTCGGGAAGGTTCTCGAATATGACAAGGACCGCGCGGAAGGTCGTTGTGGATCCGGAAGCACTCTATTTCGGTGTCAAACTGAACGATCAGTCGCTCATTCCCGGCCCCAACGCGCGCCGCGGCTCGACCAAGTTCGACTGGTGGCTCACCCACGTCCCGCCGCCGCCGCCGAAAAAGTAACCGTTCTCATACGCAACCACAAACCTACGCGACCACAGAGAAGGAGACGCACCATGAAGAAGACTGCACTGCTGCTTACGGCTGCTGCCGCTCTGTTGGCGACGAGCGTCGCCGCCCAAGAGACGATCGCTCCGGGAGCGAACGTATCCGTCGTTTTTGACAAGGAATTGCCGAACGTCCCTGGCAAGAGCATGCGCGCCGTGCTCGTCGAATACGAACCCGGTGCCGGATCGCCCTCACATCGTCACCCGTCCTCGGCCTTCATCTATGCGCGGGTGTTGGAAGGAGCGATCCGCAGCAAAGTGAACGACGAGCCCGAGCGTACGTATCAGGCTGGCGAGAGCTGGACGGAGAAGCCTGGTGATCATCACCAAGTGAGCCACAACGCCAGCAACACCGAACCGGCCAAGCTTCTAGCCATCTTCGTGGTCGACACGAGCGACCGTAACATCGTGATTCCGGACAAGTGAGGGAGGCGAAAATGAACCGACAACGAGGCCTGCGGGCGGTGGTGCTCTCGGTCGCTGCGATTGCGCTGCTTTCATTGGCCGCGTGCGGCGATGCCCCCGCTCCGCTACTGCCGCGCGACACGGTCGTGCCTGTGAGTGAGGTGACCAAATACTTCCCCGAAATCACCAAGGAGGCGAGCACGGGACCGAACGAAACGAGCGTCGGCAAGCCGATCGCGTCGAGATCGGTGGTCTTCACCAGCGCCGACGGAAAGAAGAAGGTGACGGTCTCCGTCGACCAGTACGCCAGCGCCGGCGATGCCGCAGCCGCCTACCAAACGGCCGTGCAGGGGAGCAAGGCCGCGCCCGGGTTCAACCCTGCGGCGGCGCCGAATCTGGGGCAGGAGGCCTTCGCCGGCACCTCGCAGGTCGGCGCCGAGATGCATTTCGGTCTCGGGGCACGCGACGGCAGACTGATCATGTCCGCCACGCACGCGGGCGACATCCCCGTCACGCCCGGCAACTCGAACAACCTCATCAGCCTCGGGGGCGCAGAGCTCACCACCGCCAAGCAGGTCCTCGGCCCCTCGGGGAGCAGTTAGCTCTGGAGAGTGGCCGCTCGGCTTAGCCCACGCACGCACCTCGCGACTTTCCACTCACATGCGTTCCCCGGGCAATTTGCTCGCTTGCTTCACCCAGGCGGCGAGCTGAGCTTCGTCGATCTCGTCGTCCTCGTGGATGTCGAGGTAGCGCACGTCCTTCTGCTTGGACGTGCCGGGGGGCATAGGACGCGAGCGACGCGCCGCGGAAGAAAGCCACCTTCACGTACTTGGTGAAGCAATGGAAGCTGAGGAACCAGACCTGGTCCTCGACGCCATAGAACGGCGAGTTCCATTTGACCGCCTTGCGCACGCCGGGGACGGTGCGCGCGATGAGCGCGTCGAGGCGGCGCCCGACGTCGCGTTTCCAGCCCGGCATGGCGGCGATGTAGGCCTGCACGGGGGCGTCGCCGTAGCCCTTCGCGATCTGAGGGTTGCCGCCCGAGAGAAGGGTCGGCTTCGCCGGCACCCGCTTGGCGGCCGCCTTCCTCGCGACCTTCGCCGGCGTCTTGGACGTCTTGTTGACCATGCGTTCACCCGCAGATGGCTTTGCCACACACAACTTCATACCCAAGGCCTAGGCAAGCATCCCCGTTGCGCGTTCGAGCGCGGCTAGGATGCGGTGCCAGCCGCCGCTCATCGCCTTGAAGCCGCCTTCGTCGGCTGGCTTGAAGCCTGACTGCTCCACGCGCACGAGCGTTCCACCTGCCGCAGGTATGAGGGTCCACGTGACGATGGTCTTGAGGCCGCTGTCCGACTCCGCGCCATCGCCCCACGAATAGACGAGCTTTCTTGGCTCATCGACTTCAAGCACTTCGCAGTTGGTGTAGCCCTTCCAGCCCGGCATGGGCGTGGCGTGGAACTGGAATTTGTGACCGACAACGGCCTTGAAGTCGTTCTCCATCAGCCATTCGGCAATCATCGCCGCCTGAGTGAGCGCCCGCCAGATTTTCTCTGGCGCGTGCGGTATCACGCGTTCGACGACGATGGATTTTGTAGCGGCTTCCGCCATTACTGTTTCGCCAGCAGAGTTTCGAGTTGGCCGAAGAACTTCTGCCACCCCGCCTTGGCGCCGCCGAAGGCCTGCTTCTGATCCGGCCGGAAGCCAACCTGCTCCATGCGCAAATGGGTGCCTGAGCTCGTTGGCGTGAGCGTGAAGGTCACCACACTCTTCAGATTGTAGGCCGCATCGTCGTGCGCAAAGTTCCATGTGTAGGACAGCGTTCTGTTCGGCTCGAGCGCGAGGACCTCGCAATCCAACACGCCACCCCAGTCTCCGCGAAGACTGAACCGGTGACCCACGGCCGGCTTGAAGTCGTTCTTCATGAGCCACTCCTCGATCAGGTGTGGCTGCGTGAGCGCGCGCCAGATCTTTTCCGGCGGATAAGGTATCTCGCGCTCGACGACGACGGAACGCGTTTCGGTCGCGGTATCGGTCATTGGTCCATCCTTTTCAGCAAGTCTTCGAGCTGGTCGAACCGGCTCTGCCAGAAGCCGGCCATCTGGCTTGTCCAGTCGATCAGCGGGGCCAAGGCGCCGAGCTGCGCGCTATAGTGCGTCTGGCGGCCTTCGTGGCGGTCGCGCACCAGCCCGGCCTGTCTCAGGACCGCAAGATGCTTTGAGACGGCCGGTTGCGAGACCCCGGCCCGAGCCGTCAGGGCCCCGACCGTCTGCTCTCCTTCGCGGCATAGGCGCTCGAAGATCGCGCGCCTGGTCGGATCGGCGAGCGTTCGGAAGAGCACATCGTGGGCGTTCGGCATTTGCAATCCATAACCTTGTGGCTATGGATAGACATATAACCGCCGAGCTATGTGTGAGTCAAGCAGGCCGCTAAATCCAGGTCTCTAAGGAGTTCAATGCAAGCAGGGCCTAATACACCCGCTCTTTCGGCTCGATATAGGCGATCTCGTTGGACAGCGTGTATTTGTGCACCGGGCGGTAGTCGAGGCGGACGCTGCGGATATCGTAGTCCGCGAAAGACAGCGTGTGCTTCATCCAGTTCGCATCGTCGCGCTTGGGGAAGTCCTCGCGCGCATGCGCGCCGCGGCTCTCTTGCCGCGCCAGCGCGCCGGCGACGGTGACCGCGGCCTGGGAGATCAGATTGTCGAATTCGAGCGTCTCGATCAGGTCGGTGTTCCAGATCAGCGAGCGGTCGGTGACGCGGATGTCCTTGCTCTCGTTCCACACGTCATGAATCTTGCGCACGCCCTGCTCCATCACCTCGGCGGTGCGGAACACGGCGCAGTCGGTCTGCATGGTCTTCTGCATCTTGAGGCGTAGCGCCGCGGTCGGCGTGCCGCCATTGGCGTAGCGGAAGCGGTCGAGCCGCGCCACCGCCTCTTCGCCGGCGCCCTTCGCCAGCTCAGGCATGGCGCTGTCGCGCTTGATGGTCTCGGCGCAGCGATAGGCCGCCGCCCTGCCCGAACACGACGAGATCGATCAGCGAGTTGGAGCCGAGCCGGTTCGCGCCATGCACCGAGGCGCAAGCCGCTTCGCCGACGGCGAACAGGCCAGGCACGATCGCATCTGGGTCGCCGTCGCGCGGGCACACCACCTCGCCATGCAGGTTGGTGGGGATGCCGCCCATATTGTAATGCGCCGTGGGAATGATCGGGATCGGCTCGCGGGTCAGATCGACGCCGGCGAAGATGCGCGCCGACTCGGTGATGCCCGGCAGCCGCTCGGCGAGCATGGCCTCGTCGAGATGGCTCAAATGCAGATGCATGTGATCCTTGTCGGGACCGGTGCCGCGGCCCTCGCGGATCTCGATGGTGATGGCGCGGGAGACCACGTCGCGCGAGGCGAGGTCCTTGGCGTTCGGCGCGTAGCGCTCCATGAAGCGCTCGCCTTCGGAATTGGTGAGGAAGCCGCCCTCGCCGCGGGCGCCTTCGGTGATCAGCACGCCGGCGCCATAAACGCCGGTCGGGTGGAACTGCACGAACTCCATGTCCTGGAGCGGCAGGCCGGCGCGGAGCACCATGGCGTTGCCGTCGCCGGTGCAGATATGCGCCGAGGTGCAGGAGAAATAGGCGCGGCCATAGCCGCCGGTGGCGAGGATCACCTGGTGGGCGCGGAAGCGGTGCAGCGTGCCGTCCTGCATGGACAGCGCAACCACGCCGCGGCAGCGCCCCTCATCGTCCATGATCAGGTCGATGGCGAAATACTCGATGAAGAACTCGGCGGAATAGCGGAGCGCCTGGCCATACATGGTGTGCAGCATGGCGTGGCCGGTGCGGTCGGCGGCGGCGCAGGTGCGCAAGGCCGGCCCCTTGCCGTAATTGCTGGTCATGCCGCCGAAGGCGCGCTGGAGGATCTTGCCGTCATCGTTGCGCGAGAACGGCACGCCCCAATGCTCGAGCTCATAGACGGCTTCCGGCGCGCTCTTGCACAGATATTCGATGGCATCCTGGTCGCCGAGCCAGTCCGACCCCTTCACCGTGTCGTACATGTGCCAGCGCCAATCGTCCGGGCCCATATTGCCGAGGGCCGCGGCGATGCCGCCTTGCGCCGCGACGGTATGCGAGCGCGTGGGGAATACCTTGGTGATGCAGGCGGTACGCAAGCCTGCTTCGCTCGCGCCGACCACGGCACGCAAGCCGGCGCCGCCGGCGCCGATCACCACCACATCGTAGGTATGGTCGATGATGGGATAGGCGCGGCCGTTGATGTTCGGTGCCTGATCTGGCGTTGCGTCTTGCGGCATATCGACTAGCTTCCGAGACTGATTTTCACGAGCGCGAGGGTGCAGGCAAGGCCGACGGCTGCGGCGAAGAAGGTCGCAAGCAAGATCGCCACCACCTTGGCGCCCTCGCCATGCACATAATCCTCGATGATCTCTTTGAGCCCAATGCGCATATGGATCGCAGCCGAGATCACGAGCGCAAGCATGGCGATCGCCACGACCGGCTGGGCCAGATACGCCCGAATTGTCTCATAGTCGGCACCGATATGCGTGATGATCGACAGGATGAGGAAGATCACCAGCGGCACGTTGGCGACCGCCGTCATCCTCTGGCGCCAGAAGGTCTCGGTCCCGCGATGGGCGGCGCCTAGGCCGCGCGCTTTGCCAAGTGGCGTGGCCATGACTACACGCCTCCCCTCAGCCAGTAGCCTGCGATCCAGACGAGCACGGTCAGCACCGTCGAGCCGATGATGGTTCCCCAGGCAAAGATCTCGATGCTCACTCTGTCGAGCCCGCGGCCCGTATCCCAGATGAGATGGCGGATACCGCCGATCATATGGTGGATCAGGCCCCAGCTGAACACGAACAGCAGGAAGCGGCCGAAGATGCTGCCGAAGAAATCGTTGACCGTGGCGTAGGCCTCAGGTCCGGAGCCGATGGCCACCAGCCACCAGGTGAGCAGGATGAAACCGATGGCGTTGCCGACCCCTGAGATGCGATGGGCGATCGACATCATCATGGTCAGCATCGGCCGGTAAATCTGCAGATGCGGCGAAAGCGGCCGCTGCGCTGCCATCTTGCTATTGCCCATGGAAATGCCTTGCCGGCCAGGAAATCGAACTCTCTGTCAACTCATAAACTACCGACCCCATCGGGGGCAATCGAACCGGATGTGGCCTTTTGTGACCGCCTCGAGGTTTTGCGCCGCTCGCGCCCGAAGGGCGGCACCGCTTCCCTCGCGAGGTTTGAGAGCTACTCCGTGACCACGCCGCAGGCGATGCGGTCGCCGGCATTGCCGGCAGGGTCGGTCGTGTAGTCGTCGGCGGCGGCGTGCACGACGACGGCCGAGCCGTCGTCATCGAGCAGCGCCTGCTCGGCATCGAGCGTCACCATCTCGTTGAACACCTCGACCGTGAGCTTGCCCGAGTCGGGCACATGCAGATTGGGCATGTCGCCGGAATGCGGGCCTTCCGGGTTCATCAGCCCGTGCTTGGTCACGTCCGGATTGAAATGGGGGCCGGCTGATTTGAAATCTGGCGGCTCGCATTTGCCGACCGCGTGCACATGGAAGGCGTGATCGCCGGGAGGGACGCCGTCGAGGGAAAGCCGCATCAGAACGCCGCTCGGCGTATCGGTAAGCTCGACCTTGCCGACCTCCTTGCCGTCCTTGTCCTTCAGCACCGCCGAGGCCTTGTCGACGGCGAGCGCGGGCGAGGCAATGGCAAGCGTCATCGCAAGCAGCGCGGCGAGGGTAGATTTGCGGTTCATGGCAGTCCTCTCTCAACAAACGCTGTCATCGTCCGCGCAGGCGGACGATCCAGTAACCCGTGCCGGTTCGATTTGGTTCGGCGACACCATAGAGTACTGGATGCCCGCCTTCGCGGGCATGACAAAAATCGTTGAGATGCCGCGATCTAACGCGGCAACGCCACCCAGCAATCGAGATCGAGCACCACGCCATCCTCGTAAGTGCCGTCGGGCTTCTGCCCGGGGAAGTCGGCGCAATTCCGATCCTTCACCGCAAACAGGCGGAGACGCAGCGCGCCCATATCGGTGCGGCCGGGAAGCTCGGCTTTATCGGTGACCTCGCTCCAGGCATAGATGGTGTCGCCGGCAAAGCTCGGCGCAACGTGCCGCCCGCCATTGATGGCGGCGAGGTGGAAGGCATTGGCGAGCCCGTTGAAGCTCAAGGCGCGCGCGATGGAGATGACGTGACCGCCATAGACGATGCGCCGCTTGAAACGGCCTTGCGCCTCGATGTGCTGATTGAAATGCACCCGCGCCGTGTTCTGGAACAGGCGGGTGGCGAGCTGATGCTCGGCCTCCTCGATGGTCTGCCCGTCGACATGGTCGATCTTGTCGCCGATCTGATAGTCGCCCCAGCGCTTCGCCGAACCGGCAAGCGCATAGTCGTAGGCGCCGAGCTTGAGGCTCGGCAGCGCATCGCCGAGCCGCGACGCATCGACTTGGGCGATCAGCTCCGGCACATGCGGCTCCGGCGCGGCGGCCTTCTCGTCGCGCTTGTTCACCATCACCCAGCGGGAGAAGGAGAGCACCGGCTCAGCCCTCTGATTGCGCCCGGTCGAGCGCACATAGACCGTGCCGTTCTTACGGTTCGAGTTCTCCTTGAGCCCGATGATCTCTGTGGTGGTCGAGAGCGTGTCGCCCGGATAGACCGGCTTCAGAAAGCGCATATCGGCGTAGCCGAGATTGGCGATGGCGTTGCGCGAAATATCCGGCACCGTCTTGCCGAGCACGATATGGAACACCAGCATGTCGTCGATCGGCGCGGTCGGATAGCCGATGCTTTGCGCAAAGGCATCCGACGACTGCACGGCGAAGCGCGAGCCGTAAAGCGCGGTGAACAGGCTCGTATCGCCGACGGTCACGGTGCGCGGCGTGGCGTGCACGATCTGCTGGCCGAGCGTGAAATCCTCGAAGAAATTGCCGGCGCTTTCGTTGGTCATGGTCTTTGACTTCGTCGAATCGTTCATGTGGGTGTCGCGAGCTTCAGTCCGATGATCGAGCCAATCAGCGTCACCAGGAAGAACAGCCGGAGAGCGGTGGCGGGCTCATGATAGAGAACAATGCCGACCGTTGCCGCGCCGGCGATGCCTATGGCGGACCATACCGCGTAAGCGGTTCCGATCGGAATCTCGCGGGCGGCCAGGGCGAGCAGCACGAAGCTCGACACGACCGCAACGACGAAGAGGGCCGTTGGCAGCGGCTGGGTGAAGCCTTGCGTTTGCTTCAACAGCCCGGCGTAGACCACTTCGCACAGCCCCGCGAGGATCAGGTAAGTCCAAGCCATGAGAGATCGCGCCGTTCGCCCGTACCATAGTGCCGGGCTAATGGCCGGCCGGGCGCACCATAAGGTCGCGGGAAAGCTCTGTCATCCCGTCTTGGCGCTGGAAGAGGAACGCCAAAAACAGTGACGGCCCCCGCTTTCGCGGAGGCCGTCACTTAGCAAACTCGACTATAGATCGACGCTTATAATTAAGCGCGGTCCAGCTCGGCCGGGAGGTAGCTCGTCACTTCCATGCCAGCCTCAGACTCGGTGATCTCGGGTTTCAGCCACTCTTTCATGGTCGTCTCCTTCGGTGAACTTACGATCCTGAATATGAGGCAGGGGGATGAGTACCGCATGACTTCCACATGAACGAATTCTGAATTCCGGATTAAGAAGGCCTTACAAGAAGGGGCGCCAAACGCGCCTCAAGCAGGCTAATAACGCGATATATAGTGGTCAAAGGGACATTGCGGCCAAATATATGGTAGCTGCTCAAGGCTGCGCCGCCTTCCTCTCGGCCCTGGCTGCGTTCATGACCTGCCGCGCCGCATCGGCATTGAGAGCCGCAATCCCCAGTCCGACGATCAGGTCCGGCCAGACCGACAGGGTGGCGGCGGTCGCCAAGCCGGCGGCGACGATGGCCACATTGGCCAGCACGTCGTTGCGGGCAGACAGGAAGGCGGCGCGGGTCAGGCTGCCGCTGTGATGGCGGAAGCGGGCAAGCAGAAAGGCGCAAGCGAAGTTCACGAGAAAGGCGCCGGCGCCGGTAAGCGTGAGCGGCACCGGCTGCGGCGGCACCGGAGCCGCGAATTTCTGCCAGGCCGTCCATAGCGTCGCCGCTACCGGCACGAGGATCACCGCGGCGAGGACCATGCCGAGCCGCGCGCGGTTCTGCGCGCTCCAGCCGAGCCCGACCGCGATCAGGAGATTGATCGAGGCGTCTTCGAGGAAATCGACGCTGTCGGCAAAAAGCGACACCGAGCCGATGGCGATGGCGACGCCGAACTCCACGCCGAAATAAGCGAGATTGAGGAGAGCGACGAGCAGCACGGTTTGGCGCAAGCTCATGGCCGCTTCCTACGCTTAAAGCCCGCGACAGGCTATTTGAACAGCACGAGCGCCTTCTCGAGCGTGATCCAGATGCCCCAGGCGAGCGGAATGCCGACCGCGGCCCAGGCGAGCAGCGCCTTCAAGTCGAAGCCAGCCTTGACGGCCGAAGACTCCGCGACTTCCACCCTGCTCTTCAGCTTGGCTTGCAGCGCGGCCACCTCCTCATCGCTCATGAACCATTTCTTGTCCAACGGCCTGATGAGCAGATTGGCGATGAAGCCGGCGACCAGGAGTCCGGCGAGAACATAGAAGATCGGGTGATAGATCTGGTCGGGCGGAATTCCTTCGGCCTTCCGCGCGTCGTGCATGTAGTTGACGATCACCGGCCCGACGATGCCCGCCGTCGACCAGGCGGTGAGCAGACGCCCGTGGATGGCGCCGACGAACTGCGTGCCGAAAATATCGGCGAGATAGGCAGGGATGGTGGCAAAACCGCCGCCATACATCGAGGCGATGAGGCAGAAGGCGGCGGCGAATACGCCGAGCATGCCGAGGGTGGCAAGCGTCGGCGCCGCCGCGTAGCAGAGGAAGCCGAGCGTGAAGAAGGTGAAATAGGTCATCTTCCGCCCGAGCGTGTCGGAGAGCGACGCCCAGAAGAACCGCCCGGCGATATTGAACAGCGAGAACAGCCCGACGAAGGCCGCGCCGACGAGAGCGGCATTTGCCTTCTGCTCGTCGCTGAATTGCCCGAAGCCGACGGAGGGATCGCCGAACAGTCTGCCGCCGAAGGTCTCCTGGAGCATTGGCGAGGCGGCGCCGATGATGCCGATGCCTGCCGAGACGTTGAGGCAGAGCACCGCCCAGATCAGCCAGAACTGCAGGGTCTTGTGCGCATCCTTGAGGTGCACATTGCCGGTGGTGATCATGGCGTGGGTGTTGGTGGGCGGCGTCCAGCCTTCCGGCTTCCATCCGGCCGCGGGCAGCCGGTAGCCGAAGGCGCCGCCAAGCATGAACACGAAATAGATGACGCCCTAAGGTGACGAAGGTCTCCCACACCCCGACCGAGGTCGGCGTCGCGTAGTGGTTCATCAGCATGGTGGCGAGCGGTGAGCCGATCATGGCGCCGCCGCCGAAGCCCATGATCGCCATGCCGGTCGCCATGCCGCGGCGGTCGGGAAACCATTTGATCAGCGTCGAGACCGGCGAGATGTAGCCGAGGCCAAGCCCGCAGCCGCCGATGATGCCCGAGCCGAGCCACATCATCCAAAGCTGGTGCAGATAGACGCCGAGCGCCGAGATCATGAGGCCGCCGCACCAACAGAGCGCGGCAACGACGCCGGCTCTGCGCGGGCCGACGCGCTCGAGCCAGCCGCCCCAGATGGCGGCAGAGGTGCCGAGCAGCACGAAGAACAGCGTGTACATCCAGCCGAGGTCGAACTGGGTCCAGTCGCAGCTCGTGGTGAACAGCGCCTTGCCCGTCATGAGGAGCTTGCCGCCGAAGGTGGTGGCATCGCCCGGGCAGACGATCGGCTTGCCCGTGCCTGCCGCAACGCCGAGCGCGCGGCCGAGCGGCAGCCAGAACACGCTGAAGCCATAGGCCATGCCGATGCAGAGATGGATGGCAAGCGCCGCAGGCGGAACGAGCCAGCGATTGTAGCCTGGCGGCGCGATGATGCGCTCCTTGTCCAGGAGACCGATCTGCTCGTCCGCGTCCGCCGTACGATCCGTGCTCGCCATAGCGTGCCTCTCCCTCACGGTGCGCTTGGCGCATCCGACGTTCTTGTGGGCGGTAATCTGTACGGGCTTGAGTTTGGCCGCAAGGCCCTAGCAAAGCGCAATTGCAAGGGCGCCTCAAATACAAGCCATGGCCGGCCGCGGAGGCGGCAATTGGAATGGATTTGCGACAATGCCGTGACTGGGGTGCGGGAACGAAAGCTCAGCCCCACGTCTTGGCCGTCTTGTCTTTCTTCACCTTCGTCACCAGCACCGAGGCGATCAGCGCGGCAAAGCCTGCGAACTGAGCAAGCCCGTTCGCCGCCTGTCCCCACTCCCACAGCTGACGCCAATCGGCCCAGTCGCCGGGCACCGGCCCGTTCACCCATTTGGCGAGCTCGACATTCACCGGATAGACGAAGATCCACCAGACGAGCAGGCCGATGGCGAACAGGACCGCGGCGAGGATGGTGAAGGGCAGACCGCTCACCACATACCGGCGAAGCAGAACCGCAAGCACGATCAGCCCGATGATGGTGAAGACCTGGAGCAGGACGCCGAGCGGACCGGACAGCGCGAAGAAGCCGCCTTGCACCGTGGCGCCGACCCAAAGGTCCTGATCCCAGGCCATTCGCGCCGGCAACTCCATGAGATGGCCGATGCCGACGCCGAGCGACAGAGCCGCCAGCATGATCACCAGGAAGCGGACGAGCCTGACTGACATTACTTTCCCCCTCTCATTGCCATGAGCCCTATGGCTTCGTGCTGTCCGGCTCCATGGCCAGTTCCTCGGTCACCTTCAGCTTGCGCACGGTGAGGCTGTCGATCTCGACCTCGCGCAGCCGCGCTTTCCGGATCTCGAGCCTGCCGATGGCGAGCGCGCCGATCGCCATTGCGCCGACCGCGAGCGCCCCAACGGCGAATGCTCCAAATGCGATCTGCCCCGCAGCGAGCGCCCCTACCGCCGAGGCTCCGGTGGCGGACGCAGGCACTTTGACCGGAGGCAACACGACTGGTGCGAGCTTTCGCGCGGCCACCGGCACGCGCCGCACGCGACGCTGGCTCGCGCCTTGAGCGCAAGCGCGCCGACGAGAAAGGCCAGAGGACGCATGACAACCTCGCTGTCGTTCTGCCCTTGTCTACTCCATTTCGGTCCCGGACCGAAATGCGCTGCGCAACGTCTCCGGCTAATCCAGCGTCTTGCGGAAGCGGAACAGCGCGAGCGCCATGGCTGCGATCATGAAGATGAAGAGCGCGGCAACGTCCATCTGCATGTCGGCGAAGCCGTTGCCCTTCAGCATGATGCCGCGGACGATGCGGATGAAATGGGTGAGCGGCAATGTCTCGCCGATCCATTGCGCCCAATGCGGCATGCCGCGGAAGGGGAAGGCGAAGCCCGACAGCAGGAAATTCGGCAGGAAGAAGAAGAACGTCATCTGCACCGCCTGAAGCTGGTTCTTGGCGACGGTGGAGAAGGTGTACCCCACGGCGAGGTTCGAGGCGGCGAACAGCGTCGACAGCGTGATGAGGAGCGGCACGCTGCCGAGGATCGGCACGTCGAATACGAAATATGCCGCGACCAGAATGATGGTCATCTGCACGAAGCCGACCAGCACGAAGGGCGCGATCTTGCCGATCATGATCTCGATCGGCTTGATCGGCATCGCCAACAGGCTCTCCATGGTGCCGCGCTCGATCTCGCGCGTCACGGCGAGCGCGGTGAACATCATCATGGTCATGGTGAGCACGACGCCGAGGAGCCCGGGCACGATGTTGTATTGGGTGATGCCTTCCGGGTTGTAGCGGCGCTGGAGCACGAGCTCGAACGCTTGAGATTTGTCCGTGACCGAGGCGTCGGGCCCGCGCAGCTCTCGCCGCAAAGCCGTGTCGATCACGCCCTGCACGGCGGAGATGGCGGTGCCCGTCGCCACGGGGTCGGTGGCGTCGGCGATGACCAGCACTGACGGCTTGTCGCCGCGCCGCACGTCGCGGTCGAAGCTCGCCGGAATCTCGATGGCGAATTGCACCGTCCCGGACCTGACCAGTTGGTCGAGCTCGTCGGCCGAGCGCACCTGGCGCTTGAAGTCGAAATAGTCGGTGTTCTTGATGGCGCTGAGCACGGCGCGGGTGAGCGGCCCGTCGTCGCGCACGAGCACGGCCGTCGGCAAATCCTTGGGGTCGGTGTTGATGGCGAAGCCGAACAGCGTGAGCTGCAAGATCGGCACGAACAGCATGGTGGCGAAGGTCATGCGGTCGCGCCGCATCTGCACGAATTCCTTGACGATCATCGCCCACATGCGGCCGATGAAGCCGGGATCGCGGCGCCCGTCGGCTCCGTTATAGGCTTCGGTGCCGCTCACGCGTAATTGTCCTTGGATTTGTCCATCAGCATGATGAACACGTCCTCGAGCGATGGCTCTCCACGCTTCCAGCGATGCGCGCCGTCAGCCTTCCTGGCCTCGGCGATTGCCGCATCGAGGGCTTTGCTGTCGCGCCCGCTGACATGCAGCTCGGTACCGAACGGCGCCACCATGTCGACGCCGTCAACCATCTGTAGCTGCAAGACGAGCCGGTGCAGGTCTGCGCCGGACACGATCCAGGTCGAGAGGCCGGACTGCGCGATCACCTCGTTGGCGGTGCCGCGCGCCAGCAGCTCGCCGAAGGAGATATAGGCGATCTCGTGACAGCGCTCGGCCTCGTCCATGTAGTGGGTTGAGACGAGCACGGTGACGCCCTCGGCGGCGAGGCGGTGGATCTCCTCCCAGAATTCGCGCCGCGCCTTGGGGTCGACGCCTGCTGTCGGCTCGTCGAGCAAGAGCAGTTTCGGTTTAGGGAGGATGCAGGCGCCGAGCGCAAGACGTTGCTTCCAGCCCCCCGACAATTGCCCGGCGAGCTGCTCGGCACGGCCCTCTAGCCCGAGCCGGTGGATGGCCTCCTTGGCCGCGCCTCTTGGGTCCGGCACGCCATAGACGCGCGCCACGAATTCCAGATTCTCGCGGATGGAGAGGTCCTCATAGAGGCTGAAGCGCTGGGTCATGTAGCCGACCTCGCGCTTGATCTCGTCCTGCTGGGTGAGGATGTCATAGCCGAGACAGGTGCCGTGCCCTGAGTCCGGCGTCAGCAGTCCGCACAGCATGCGGATGGTGGTGGTCTTGCCGCTGCCGTTCGGGCCGAGAAAGCCGTAAATCTCGCCCTTCGGCACTTTGAGGGTCAGATGATTGACCACGGTGCGGCCGTTGAAGGACTTGGTCAGTCCCTCCGCGTCGATGGCGATCTCCTTGGCGTCGGTCATCGCCGCACCAGCTGCGCGCCTGGCCCAAGGCTGACGGTCACCGGCTGGCCGGCGGTAAGCCGCGCCGCTTCGCCTGAGGGCCTCGCCTCGACCAGGAACACGAGCTTCTGCCGCTGCTCCTGCGAGAAGATCACCGGCGGGGTGAACTCGGCTTCGCGCGCGATGAAGCTGATCTTGGCGGTGAGCTCGCCCTGGCAGCCGTCGCAACTGACCTTGACGGTCTGGCCTGCGTGCAGGCTCGCCCGCACCGGCTCGGCAACGAAGAATCGCACCTTGAGGTTGCCCGGCGGCAGAAGCGCGATCACCGCCTGGCCTGAATTCACCACCTCTCCCGGCCTGAAATAGACCTCCTCCACCGTCCCCGCCGCAGGCGCGAATACCTTCCGCTTGGCGAGCCCCTTCTCTGCCTGCTCCAAGGAATGCCGTGCGGTCTCGACCGAGGCCGCCGCGGCATCGATCAGATCGGAGCGGTTCGGCAGCTTGGCCGCGGTGATGCGGCGCTCCGCTTCGGCGACCGCGGCTTCGTTTCTGTCGTGCTGGGCGATCACCTCGTCGAGCTGGGCCTTCGACACCCACTTCTTGTCGAACAGCGTCTGCGTGCGGGCGAGGTTGAGGTTCGATTGCACCAGCATGGCCTTGGCTTGCGCGAGCGAGGCTTCGAGCACCTCGATTTCGCTTGGCCGCTGCATCTGCTGCTTGGCGTCGGCGAGCCGCGCCTCGGCCTCGGTCACCCTGGCGCGGGCGGCAGCCACCTCGGCCTCCTGCTCGGTGCTCTCCAAGGTGAAGATCGGTGCGGCCTTCTCGACGCTGTCGCCTTCCTGTACCGAAAGCGTCTCGACGCGGCCGCCTTGCTCTGAGCCGACCAGGACCAGGTCCGCTTCCATGTAGCCCGGAAAGATCGTCTCGCGGTTGGCGGGGAAGGTTGTCAGCAGCAATGCGACGACGCCGGCGACCACGATGAAGACAAGGAAGGCGATGAGACGCTTCATCGCCCATCACCTTCGCCACTCCGGCGAGGGGGCGCCTTCACGGCTTCGACCAGGAGATCGATATTGGTGGCGAGCAGCTTGTCGGTGTCGAGATGGTAGTGACGCTCGAACAGCGAACGCCACAGGATCGCCATTAGTACCGGCGCCACGAGCAGTTGCGGATAGTCGCGCAACGGCGTCGGCTTGAACTCGCCGCGCTCGATGCCGCGATCGATCAGCCGCTTCATCGTCTCGAGCCCGCGCGAGATGACGTTCTCATAATAGAATTGCGTGAGCTCGGGGTGCTTGTAGCCCTCGGAGATCAGGAGCCGCACGATGAAGGCGCGGCGTGAGCTGGGAAGCTCCTGGAGGAAGGTGAGGAACGGGCCCTTGAGGAAGTCCTCGGTGGAGAGCTCGGTCGTCTCCATGCGCTGGCGGATCACCTCGAAATGCGAGGTGATGACGCTGCGGATCACCGCCTTGAACAGCTCGACCTTGGTCTTGAAGTAGAGATAGGGGAGGCCCTTGCTGACCTTGGCTCGCGCGGCGACGTCTTCCAGCCGCGCCCCGGCGAAGCCCTTCTCGGCGAATTCCTCGAAGGCGGCGGCGACGATCTGCTGCGGCCGCACGTCCTTGTCGCGGCGCCGCACTTTTGGCTTTGGGGGCTTCCGCCCCGCCGATTTTGCCTCTGCCATTTCCCTTGACCCTCGCTACGCAGCCGTTTCACCACCCAATATAATGACTGACTGGTCAGTACTGCAAGAGCATGCAAGAAATTCCTTGGCGATGCTGGGACGTCCGGTCATATGATTCGGCCCGCGCTAGTGCGGGACGAGCCCGGCAATGACGAAAATCGGAGGGGGGCGGTCTGAGCTTAGGCCCTGGGGTGGGCGCGGGCGTAGGTCTTCAGCAGCAGCTCGCGGTCGACCTCGGTATAGCCTTGCGTGGTCGAGAGGCTGGCGTGGCCCAACAGCTCCTGAATTGCCCGCAAATCCGCGCCGGCGCCGAGCAGATGCGTAGCGAAGGAATGGCGGAGCGCATGCGGGGTCGCCGTGTCGGGCAGCCCGAGCGCGCCGCGCGCCCGCGCGATGACGAGCTGGATGATGCGTGGCGAGAGCGGGCCGCCGCGCACGCCGACGAACAGCGGATCGTCCGAGCCAAGCTCGATCGGGCAAAGTTCGATATAGCGCTCGACCGCCTCGCGCACGATGGGAAGCACCGGCACCACCCGCGTTTTGTCGCCCTTGCCGGTGACGCGCAGCATGTCGCGGCCTTTGGTCGGCGCGTCTCTGCGGGCAAGCGACAGAGCCTCTGAGATGCGCAAGCCCGAGCCGTAGAGGAGCGCGAGCACGGCGGTATCCCGCGCGGTGATCCACTCGGCTGCGTCAGGCGCCGCGATGTCGGCGCTCTCCACCAGCGCTCGCGCCTTGACCGCAGTGAGCGGCTTCGGCACCGAATGCGGCAGCTTGGGCAGCGCCACGGCGCGCACCGCGTCGTTCTTGCCGAGACCGCGGCGTTCGAGGAAGCGGAAGAACATGCGGAGCGCCGACAGCGTGCGCGACAGGCTGCGGCTGCCGACCCCTTGCGCCCGGCGCGACGCAAGGAACGCGCGCACGTCGCGGGCCGCCAAGGCATTGAGGTGCGAGAGCGTCGGCAGCCGGTTCAGATGGCCGGCGAGGAAGCTCAAGAACTGGGAGAGGTCGCGGGCATAGGCCTCCGACGTATTCGCCGAAAGCTGGCGCTCGACCTCGAGATAGGCAAGCCAAGCCTCCACCGCCCGCTTGAGGTCTGGCGCGGCGACGATCACAGCTTCAGCTTCGGCAGCCTTGGCCAACGAGCTTCCCCCATCCCGACCCAGGGCGGCGCGCCCTTGCGGTACTATGGGATAGAACTCACTTCTTGACCCTTAACCGATTCGAGCCCGGCTTTGGCGAAATCGAAACCAGTGACTGTCCCCGTGCTGCTGCCGCTCGCGCTGCCGGCGCCATACGACTATGCCGTGCCGGAGGGCATGACCGTGGCGCCCGGTCAGTTCGTCGTGGCGCCGCTCTCGACGGTGGACTATCTCGGCGTGGTCTGGCCGCGCGACGAGAGCGCCGAGCCGCCGAAGCTCGATCCCAAGAAGCTGCGCGAGATCATCGAGGTGGTCGACGACGTGCCGCCTCTGCCGCGCGTGTCGCTCGACTTCGCCGATTGGGTGGCGCGATACACGCTGAGCTCGCCGGGCATGGTGCTGCGCATGATGATGAGCGCGGGCCGCGCCTTCTCGCCGCCTGCGCCGCGCTACGGCGTGCGGCTCCTCGAAGGAAGCGCCCCATCGCGCATGACGCCGGCCCGCGCCCGCGTGCTCGAGGTTGCGGGCAACGGCATGACTTGGGCGAAGTCGGCGCTCGCCGAAGCCGCCGGCGTCAGCACCGGCGTGATCGACGGCCTGGTCGATGCCGGCACGCTGATCACCGAGGAGCTTCCCGCCTGGGCGCCGCCGCAGCTCGACCTCTCGACGGCGCGGGCGCGGCTCACGCCTGAGCAGGCGGACGCGGCAGGCGAGCTCCTCGCCAATATGAATGACGGCTTCTCCGTGACGCTGCTCGACGGCGTCACCGGCTCCGGCAAGACCGAAGTCTATTTCGAGGCGATCGCCGCCACGCTCGCGCAAGGGCAAGCAGGCGCTCGTGCTCATGCCCGAGATCGCGCTGACCAGCCATTTCATCGCCCGCTGCGAGCAGCGCTTTGGCGCCAAGCCCGCCGAATGGCATTCGGGACTCTCGGCGCCGCTCCGCGGCCGCGTGTGGCGGGCTGTCGCCGAGAATCAGGCGAAGCTCGTGGTCGGCGCCCGCTCGGCGCTGTTCCTGCCCTTCCCCGATCTCGGCCTCATCGTCGTCGATGAGGAGCATGACGCAGGCTACAAGCAGGAGGAGCGCGTCACCTATCAGGCGCGCGACATGGCGGTCTTGCGCGGATCGCTGGGGCAGTTCCCCGTGGTGTTGAGCTCGGCCACGCCCTCGATCGAGAGCCTGGTGAATGCGAGCCAAGGCCGCTACCGGCACATCAAGCTCGAGCAGCGCTACAAGGCCGCGCGCCTTCCCGACATCGCTGCCATCGACATGCGGACAAGCCCGCCCGAGCGCGGCAAATGGCTGTCGCCGGTTCTGGTCGAGGCGGTCGCCGAGACTTTGGCGCGCGGCGAGCAGGCGCTTCTCTTTCTCAATCGCCGCGGCTATGCGCCGGTCACCGTATGCCGGAACTGCGGCTTCAAATTCGAATGCCCGAATTGCTCTGCCTGGCTCGTCGAGCACCGCTTTCGCCGGCGGCTCGAATGCCACCATTGCGGCACCTTCGCGCCGATTCCCGAGGTCTGCCCGAATTGCGGAGCGGAACATTCGCTCGTGCCGTGCGGGCCCGGCATCGAGCGCATCGACGAGGAGGTGGCAGCGCTCTTCCCCGAGGCGCGCCGCGTGCTGCTTTCGAGCGACCTGACCCCTGGGGTGAGCGATCTCCGCGAGACCTTGCGCGAGATCGAGGACCGCGAGGTCGATATCGTCATCGGCACGCAGCTCGTGGCCAAGGGCCATCACTTCCCTGGCCTCGCACTCGTCGGCGTGGTCGACGCGGATCTTGGCCTCACCCATGCCGACCCGCGCGCCGCCGAGCGCACCTTTCAGCTCCTCAATCAGGTGACGGGGCGCGCCGGCCGCGAGGTCATTCCCGGCCGCGGCCTGATCCAGACCTATATGCCCGAGCATCCCGTGATCCAGGCGCTTGCCTCAGGCGACCGCGACGCGTTCCTCGCCCGCGAGATCGAGGCGCGCAAGGCGGCGACGATGCCGCCCTTCGGGCGTCTCGCCTCGCTTCTGGTCAGCGCCGGCGCGCGCGACGCCGCCGAGAGCTATGCGCGAAGCCTCGCCCGCGCGGCACCCGCCGCACAGAAGATCGAGGTGCTTGGGCCGGCCGAAGCGCCGCTTGCCGTGATCCGCGGCCGCTTCCGTTTTCGCCTGCTGGTGAAGGCCGCGCGCGAGGCAGATCTACAGGCCTATCTGCGCCTTTGGCTCAAGGAAGCGCCGAAGCCAAAGGGCGACGTCCGCCTCACCGTGGACATCGACCCTTATAGTTTCTTGTGAGCTAGCAATTGCGGTTCCGATCCGAGGCAGTGTCTGCTGCTACAATGCGACGGGTACGATGGCGAGCCACCGATGACGTGAGATGACCACGGCAGAGATTTCTCAGCGTGGGGACAAAGCAGTAGCAATGAGCGAGAGCAATCCGATGCGCAGCCCTTCAGCTGTTGCTGTCACAATGCCGAGCTTCGAGATGCGCCGTGCACAATGGTCGGCGCATCAATTCACTGGCGCAAGATCAAAGAGGAACTGAATGGATGCGACGGAGCCGTTATCGGTCGCCTTCGAGCGCATCTACGTAAAGAGGGTCGCGGAGCGAAGCTCGTCCACGAGAGTTCACCCGGATCAGCCATCAGCGCGCGCGCTCGGGCAAACCCCCCGCGGCCTTGCGGCCACGGGCTTCTCGTGTATCGGCAAGGGCCATTGCGCTCATACAACGCCAAGAGCGGTCAGAGGTTCAGCGGCCTTTCCGCCGCACCCCTAGGAGTCGGGCTTGAGGCCAGACTCCCTGGGGGTCGCAAGCTAAGCGTTCCGGATGTCCTTACAGCTTTTTGTAGGAGCTAAGTGTTCCGAATGTCCTGCGCGGCTCTCGCCAGGATCTCGACGATCCGCGTCTCGGCCTCGGAATCCTCGGTCTCCAGCCGCTTCACCGTGACGCTACGAAGATTGTCGAGGGCGGCATCGACGAGCTGCGGCACGTTCTGCGCGTCCTCGCGATCCCGGTCGCGTCCGAAGGCGCGCCGCGCCCGCGCCATCTTGCTGCCGATGGCAGCGAGGCGCGCGAGGATCATGTCGGCGATGTCGCGGTTCTCTTCGAGATAGGCGCGGCCTTCCTCGGTGATGGTGTAGCGCTTCTTGGCGCCTTCGCTCTCCGCCGTGACGTAGCCGGCCTCCTCGAGGAAGGTCAGCGTGGGATAGACCACGCCTGGGCTCGGGCTGTAGCAGTCGCTCGTCTTCTCCTCGATGAGCTTGATCAGCTCATATCCGTGGCGCGGCTGCTCGGCGATCAGCGCGAGCGCGAGCAGCTTCAAGTCTCCTTGCGCGAGCATGCGCCCGACGCGGAACCAATCCCCGCCGCCGCGTCCGCCGCGACCAAAGCGGGGGCCCTCGCCCGAATGACGGCCAAAGCGTCCGGCAGCCCTCAGGCCGCCGAAATGCCTGCCGTGATGTCCTAAACCATGCATTTTTCGTTCTCCTTGCAGAATTCGTTGTAACGGAAGATATAGCTTATTCGATAGTATCGCAAGATATATCTTTCGATGGGCGCTCCAAGAACCGAAGAGCCCTCGTCGCGACGATAACGTGCGGGAAATCGCGTCGGAGATAGCCGCGCGGATGCTGCCATCAGCTGAGCGAGGCTGCGATGCGCGCCTCGGCAAAGGTCATCGCTACGGAGTTCCCCTTATTGCACCCCCCTCCCCCATATGGTACAGGCTCCGCGGGTCTTCCGAGGGCTCGTCGGCGGCATATTCCAAGCTGTTGACGCGGAGGCTCCAATCCCAGAACTTCTCGGGTCCGAGGGACGCAGGCGCGCTTGAAAAAGTGCCCGTCCGGAACGAAAGGCGTTGTTTCTGTGGCAGGTGAAGTAGACACCCCTTCAGGCGTCGCGGGCCGCTATGCCAATGCCCTGTTCGAGCTCGCGCTCGAGGAAAATGCGCTCGAAAAGGTCGAGCAGGATCTGAACCGTTTCAATCAGGCGCTCGACGCCGTCGAGGACCTTCGCCGCCTGGTGCGGAGCCCGGTCTTTTCCGCCGATGAGCAAGTGCGCGCCATCGCCGCCATCCTCGAGAAGATGCAGATCGAGGGGCTCACCGCCAATTTCCTGAAGTTGATCGCCAGGAACCGCCGGCTGTTCGCCGCTCCCGACATGATCAAGGCCTTCCGCGCGCTGCTCGCGCGCCATCGCGGCCAGACCTCGGCCGAGGTCACCTCCGCGGTGCCGCTGGAAGAAGGCCAGGTGCGCGCGCTACAGGCCGCGCTCAAAGCCGCACTGCACAAGGACGTGCAGCTCGACCGCAAAGTTGACGCAACCCTCCTTGGCGGCCTCGTCGTCAAGGTCGGCAGCCGCATGGTCGACTCATCGCTCCGTACCAAGCTCAATAGTCTGAAAGCTGTCATGAAAGAGGTTGGCTGATGGATATCAGGGCCGCCGAGATCTCCGCGATCCTCAAAGAGCAGATCAAGAATTTTGGCCAGGAGGCGGAAGTCTCCGAGATCGGCCAGGTGCTGTCGGTGGGCGACGGCATCGCCCGCGTCTATGGGCTCGACAATTGCCAGGCCGGCGAGATGGTCGAGTTCGCCGACGGCACGCGCGGCATGGCGCTGAACCTCGAAGTCGACAATGTCGGCGTCGTGATTTTCGGCGACGATCGCCACATCAAGGAAGGCGACGTGGTCAAGCGCACCCGCGCCATCGTCGAGGTGCCGGTCGGCAAGGCGCTTGCTCGGCCGCGTGGTCGATGCTCTCGGCAATCCGATCGACGGCAAGGGCCCGATCGACGCCGAGGAGAAGCGCCGCGTCGACGTGAAGGCCCCCGGCATCATTCCCCGCCAATCGGTGCATGAGCCGATGCAGACCGGCCTCAAGGCCATCGACGCGCTGATCCCCATCGGCCGCGGCCAGCGCGAGCTGATCATCGGCGACCGCCAGACCGGCAAGACCGCCATCATCCTCGACACCATTCTCAATCAGAAATCGGTCAATGCGCGGGGTGACGAGCGCACCAAGCTCTATTGCATCTACGTGGCCATCGGCCAGAAGCGCTCGACCGTTGCGCAATTCGTCAAGGTGCTCGAGGACAACGGCGCCATGGAGTATTCCATCGTGGTCGCCGCCACCGCCTCCGACCCCGCGCCGATGCAGTATCTCGCGCCCTTCTCAGGCTGCGCCATGGGCGAGTTCTTCCGCGACAACGGCATGGCCGCGGTGATCTTCTATGACGATTTGTCCAAGCAGGCCGTCGCCTATCGCCAGATGTCGCTCTTGCTTCGCCGCCCGCCTGGACGCGAGGCCTATCCCGGCGACGTGTTCTATCTGCACTCGCGGCTCTTGGAGCGCGCCGCCAAGCTGAACAAGGACAACGGCTCCGGCTCCCTGACGGCGCTCCCCGTGATCGAGACGCAGGCCAACGACGTCTCCGCCTATATCCCCACCAACGTCATCTCCATCACCGACGGTCAGATCTTCCTCGAGACCGACCTGTTCTATCAGGGCATTCGGCCTGCGGTGAACGTCGGTCTCTCGGTGTCGCGCGTGGGCTCCGCCGCGCAGGTGAAGGCGATGAAGCAGGTCGCCGGCAAGATCAAGGGCGAGCTCGCGCAATATCGCGAGATGGCGGCCTTCGCCCAGTTCGGCTCGGACCTCGACGCCACCACCCAGCGCCTGCTCAATCGCGGCGCCCGCCTCACCGAGCTACTGAAGCAGCCGCAATTCTCGCCGATGAAGGTCGAGGAGCAGGTCGTGGTGATCTATGCCGGCGTGAACGGCTATCTCGATCCCGATCGCGGTCAAGGACGTGTCGCGCTTCGAGGCCGAGCTTCTTCGCTACATGCGCGCCGAGCATCAGGATATTCTCGACGACATCCGCGACAAGAATGAAATCTCCAAGGAGACCGGCGACAAGCTGAAAGCGGCCGTCGACAAATTCGCCAGGGCCTTCGCGTAAGGATTAGCGGTTACACGCCATGCCGTCGCTGAAAGAGCTGCGCAATCGTATCTCGAGCGTCAAGGCGACGCAGAAGATCACCAAGGCCATGCAGATGGTGGCCGCGGCGAAGCTGCGGCGCGCGCAAAGTGCCGCCGAAGCGGCACGCCCCTACGCCGAACGCATGGAGGCCGTGCTCGCCAATCTCGCCACGGCGCTGCAGGGGCGCGAAGGCGGCTCGCCGCTGATGGCCGGCACCGGCAAGGACAACGTCCATTTGCTTGTCGTTGCGACCGCGGAGCGCGGACTGTGCGGCGCCTTCAACTCGTCCATCGTGCGGCTGGCCCGCGATCACGCTTACCGGCTCATGAATGACGGCAAGCAGGTCAAGATACTTTGCGTCGGCAAGAAGGGCTTCGATCAGCTGAAGCGCCTCTTCGCCTCGCAGATCATCGAGGTGATCGAGCTCAGGGCCGTAAAGCAGCTCAGCTTTCAAGGATGCCGAGAGGATCGCGCAGAGAATTCTGAGCCTGTTCGCCGACGGGCAATTCGACGTCGCGACGCTGTTCTTTTCGCGCTTCCGCTCGGTGATCAGCCAGATCCCAACTGCCTTGCAGATCATCCCGGCGCAGATCCCGGAGACCGCCCCGGCGCAAGCTTCGCTCGGCGGCGCGGTCTATGAATACGAGCCCGACGAGGCCGACATCCTCACCGACCTCTTGCCCCTCAACATCGCCACGCAGATCCTCCGCGCGCTGCTGGAGAACGCGGCCTCGGAGCAAGGCGCCCGCATGAGTGCCATGGACAATGCGACCCGCAATGCCGGCGACATGATCGGACGGCTGACGCTGAGATATAACCGCACGCGCCAGGCGATGATCACCAAGGAGCTGATCGAGATCATTTCCGGCGCCGAGGCGCTCTAGTTTCGAGATGTAAGGAACAACGATATGGCACGCAAATCCCCCGTGGTCGCCGAGACCAAAGCAGCAAGAGAAGCGCATCGCCGAAGGCAAGGGCGCCAAGGGCCATGTGCGCCAGGTGATGGGCGCCGTGGTCGACGTGCAGTTCGCCGAGCACCTGCCCGAGATCCTGAACGCGCTCGAGACCGACAATCAGGGCAACCGGCTCGTGCTCGAAGTCGCCCAGCATCTCGGCGAGAGCACGGTACGCACCGTCGCCATGGATTCGACCGAGGGCCTGGTGCGCGGCCAGGAGGTGGTCGATACCGGCGAGCCGATCGCGGTTCCCGTCGGCGACGAGACCTTGGGCCGCATCATGAACGTGGTCGGCGAGGCGGTGGACGAGGCTGGCCCGATCAAGACCGCGGAGAGGCGGCCGATCCATGCGCCGGCGCCGTCCTACGTCGATCAATCGACCGAGGCAGAGATCCTGATCACCGGCATCAAGGTCGTCGATCTGCTCGCGCCTTACGCCAAGGGCGGCAAGATCGGCCTGTTCGGCGGCGCCGGCGTGGGCAAGACCGTGCTCATCATGGAGCTGATCAACAACATCGCCAAGGCGCATGGCGGCTATTCGGTGTTCGCCGGCGTCGGCGAGCGCACCCGCGAGGGCAACGACCTCTATCACGAGATGATCGAATTCGGGCGTGAACAAGGACCCGAGGAAAGGCACCGTCGAGGGTTCCAAATGCGCGCTGGTGTACGGCCAGATGAACGAGCCGCCTGGCGCCCGCGCCCGCGTCGGACTGTCGGGCCTCACCGTCGCCGAATATTTCCGCGACCAGGGCCAGGACGTGCTGTTCTTCGTCGACAACATCTTCCGCTTCACCCAGGCCGGCTCGGAAGTGTCGGCGCTTCTCGGACGCATCCCGTCCGCGGTTGGCTATCAGCCGACGCTCGCCACCGACATGGGCGCGCTGCAAGAGCGCATCACCACCACGCAGAAGGGCTCGATCACGTCCGTGCAGGCGATCTACGTGCCGGCCGACGATCTGACCGACCCTGCACCGGCCACCTCCTTCGCCCACCTTGACGCCACGACCGTGCTGTCGCGCGGCATCGCCGAGAAGGGCATCTATCCCGCCGTGGACCCGCTCGATTCCACCTCGCGCATGCTGTCGCCGCTGATCGTCGGCGAGGAGCACTACGCGGTTGCCCGCCGCGTGCAGGAGATCCTGCAACGCTACAAGGCGCTCCAGGACATCATCGCCATTCTCGGCATGGACGAGCTGTCGGAAGAGGACAAGATCGCCGTGGCGCGCGCCCGCAAGATCGAGCGCTTCCTGTCGCAGCCCTTCCATGTGGCCGAAGTGTTCACCGGCTCGCCAGGCAAGTTCGTCGACCTCGCCGACACCATCAAGGGCTTCAAGGGCCTGTGCGATGGCGAGTACGACCATCTGCCCGAGCAGGCCTTCTACATGGTCGGCACCATCGAGGAAGCTGTTGCCAAGGCCGAGAAGCTCGCCGCCGAGGCTGCGTAGAATAACTCCTCATGCTGAGGAGCGAACCGCAGGTTCGCGTCTCGAAGCATGAGGCACGGAATGGAAGTCATCCTTCGAGACGCGCGCGCTTCGCTCGCGCTCCTCAGGATGAGGATTGAAGCGAGGCTTGAGCATGGCTGACACCTTCAAATTCGAGCTGGTCTCGCCCGAGCGCCTGCTTGTCTCTGCCGATGTCGAGCAGGTGCTCGTGCCGGGGTCTGAGGGCGATTTCACCATGCTCGCCCATCATGCGCCCTTGCTCACGAGCCTTCGTCCAGGGCTGCTCGAGATCGGCTTCGGCGGCGCCGATCGCCGCCGCTATTTCGTGCGCGGCGGCTTTGCCGAGGTCGGCCCAACCGGCCTCACCGTGCTTGCCGAGACGGCGATCGACCTCTTCGAGCTTCAGGCTGATACGCTACTTGGCGCCATCAAGGACGCCGAGGAGGACGTGGCCGACGCCAAGGACGACGCAGTCCGCGACCGCGCCAAGACCAAGCTCGATCATCTGCGTCAGGTGCAGGCCACGCTCAGCCTTTAGCGTCTCGAAGCAAGCACGAAGCGCTCGAATTCCTGGATTACGCCCTCATAGACCGGGCGCTTGAACGGCACGACGAGATCGGGCAGCTGCCGGTGCGGCACCCATCGCCAGGCGTCGAACTCCTGCTCATGCCCTGGCTTCGGCGTTAAGTCGATCTCGCTGTCCTCGCCTTCGAAACTTGCGGCGAACCAAAGCTGCCTCTGGCCGCGATAGCGCCCATGCCAGGCGGTGCCAATCAATCCTTGCGGCAGGTCGTAGTTGTACCATCGCCGCGTCCGGCCGAGGATGCGGGCCCGCGTCACCCCGGTCTCCTCGTGCAGCTCGCGGCGGGCGGCTTCTTCCGGGTCTTCCCCCTCGTCCAATCCGCCTTGCGGCATCTGCCACCAATGCCCGGTGCCTTCCGGTGCGAGCGGTACGTCGGATCGCTTGCCGACGAAGACGAGGCCGTCGCGGTTGATGAGCATCACGCCGACGCAAGGCCGGTAGGGCAGCTCTGTCTCTGCGGTCATGGGATGAGGATCAGCTTTGACGCTGCGAGCGGATGGCCGCGCTGACCGGGATGAGGATGATGTTCTTGCCCTGAAGCTGTCCGGCCCATTGCGAGAGCTGCTTGATGGTCCCGGGCTTGGCGCTGGCGATGCCGATCGCGGAGCCCTTCTCCCTGGCAACGGCTTCGAGGCGGGCGAGTGCCTTGTTGATATCGTCTGGCGAGGGGACCGCATCGATCTGCACATCGGCGGTCGCAAAGTCGAGACCGATGGTGCTGGCGATCTGGCCGCCGGCGGAATCCTTCACCGACCCGTCGTCGACGAACAAGAGCCCGCGCGCCTTCACCTCCTCGAGCACCGGCACGAACGAGGCTTGTGTCGGCTCGAATTTCGCACCCATGAGATTGGTGATGCCGACATAACCGGTGAAGCGCGACATGAGCCATTGCAGGCGTTTCAAATTCTCCTCAGGCGGCAGCGTGGTCAGCAGCGTGTGCGGTCCGGGATCGTTGGTGGGATAGTCCAAGGGCTCAAGCGGGATCTGCAACAGGACCTCGTGACCCTCCTGCCGCGCCTTCTCCACCCAGTCCTGAAGATTGCGGCCATAGGCGCCATAGGCCACGCTGATCGGCGCCGGCAGGTCCTTGATCGCTTCGGCGGTGGCTCCGTCCGACAAGCCCATGCCGTTGATCAGCACCGCGATGCGCGGGGGCGCGTCAGCCGCCTTGACCGCATATTTTGAAGGACGCGCATAAACGTCGATGGGCCGCCTTCCATCGGTTGCGACCTTGGGAAGCGGCCCATATTGAGACTCCTCGACCAGCTCGGCGACTGGGACATCGACGAGCGTGATCGAGGCTGTTTCCGACTCAGGTGGCGGCGGCAACCCTGGCGGTGGCGCGACCGGCGGCGGCACGGCAACCGTCTGGACGCCAACCGGTTGGGGTTGACCTTGCGCGCCTGGTTGAGCCGGGGTCCCCGCCTGCTGCTGCTGCGAGCCGGCCGCTCCACCAGGGCCTGATTGCGGGCGCACCGGGCTGATGCCGAACCCTGGCGGCAGATCGATCGATGGCGCGGGAGCCGCCTTCGGCGGCGGCGGTGCCGACGGTTTTGGCGGCGGCGGCGTAACTGCCACGCTGATGACAGGTCCGCCCGCATCTCCTGGGAAAAATGCAAGCCAAGCAACACACAGCAAGAGTGCCGAGAGCACGATCGAGGCCGTGACGATCAGCGCCTTCATCTACCCGGTACCTCCCCGCGGACCAGCCCCTGGGTCAGGGCAGGAGCCTCCTCCCATTGGCGGCCGATTAGTTGGCCTCAGCCTTTTTCTTCGCCTCTGTGTTGACCGTCTTGGTGCCGCGCAGGATCTCGAGCGCGTATTGCAGCTGGGTGTCCTTTTCCTTCTCGGGCGCGACATAGGAGGAGCTGCCGGACTCTTCCTCGTCCTTGGCCTTGCCTTCGCCGTCCTCGTCGTCGTCGGCATTCGCTCCGGCGTCCTCCTTGGCCTTGGCTTTGGCTTCCTCGTCCTCGCCCTTGAGGTGACCGCGCAAGTTTGCCTCGCCGCGCGTATTCTGCGACGCGGCCTTGGCCTTCAACTCCTCGGGCAATTCCTCCTCGACCTTAACTTCGGGATCGATGCCCTTGGCCTGGATCGAGCGGCCCGACGGCGTGTAGTAGCGCGCCGTGGTGAGCCTGAGCGCGCCGTTCGAGCCAAGCGGAATGATGGTCTGCACCGAGCCCTTGCCGAAGGACCGCGTGCCGAGAATGGTCGCGCGGTGGTGGTCCTGCAACGCGCCGGCCACGATCTCAGAGGCCGAAGCCGAGCCGCCGTTGATCAGAACGATGATCTTCTGCCCGTCGGTGACGTCGCCAGGCCGCGCATTCGACCGCTGCGTCTCCTCGAGATTGCGGCCCTTGGTCAGCACGATGGCGCCCTGATCGAGAAACGTATCGGACACCGAGATCGCCTGATCGAGCAGGCCGCCGGGATTGTTGCGGAGGTCGACGACATAGCCCTTCAGCTTCGGGCCGATCTGCTTCTTCAGATCCTCGATTGCCTTCTGCAGATTGGCCGTGGTCTGCTCGTTGAAGGTGGTGACCCTGATATAGCCGACGTCGCCCTCGGCGCTGTACTTCACCGGATTGATGTGGATCACGTCGCGCACGACCTTCACGTCGAACGGATCCTCGGTGCCCTTGCGCACGATGGTGAGCGTGATGCCGGAATTGACCGGGCCGCGCATCTTCTCGACCGCCTCTTGCAGCGTGAGGCCGAGAATCTGCTCCTTGTCGAGATGGGTGATGAGATCGCCGCTTTGAATGCCTGCCTTCGATGCCGGCGTATCCTCGATCGGCGCCACCACCTTGACCACGCCGTTCTCCATGGTGACCTCGATGCCGAGGCCGCCGAACTCGCCGCGCGTCTGCACCTGCATGTCGCGGAAGTGCTTCGGGTTGAGATAGGCGGAATGCGGATCGAGCGCCATGAGCATGCCGTTGATCGCGGATTCGATCAGCTTGGCGTCCTCAGGTTTCTCGACATAGTCGGCGCGCACGCGCTCCAGCACCTCGCCGAACAGATCGAGCTGCCGGTAAATCTCCGAGTTGGCCGCCGAGGCCGTCTGGCTGCGCGCGAGCCCCACCATCGTCGAACCGGCAGCGAGCACGGCTAACACCAGAAGTGTCCAGAGCGCGTATTCGGATTTCCGCATCATCCTTGCACCTTCTCAGAAGCCTCGGCCCACCATGGGCCAGGGTCAATCGGCCTGCCGTCTTTTCTGAACTCGACGTAGAGGACAGGGCGCGAATTATCGTTGTTGCCTTGGCCTGCCTGGAGCGCCGCGCCCATCACCGCGACCGGCTCGCCGGCTAAGACAAACTGGCCGAGGCTCACGTCTATGCGGCCCATTCCCGCAAGCAGAACATGATAGCCCCCGCCAGCATTGATGATCAATAGATTGCCATAAGACCGGAAGTTCCCTGCGTAGACAACCCAGCCGTCCGTTGGGGCGATAATCCGCGCTTCTCCGCGGGTTTGCAGGGAAATTCCCTTCAGGCTGCCGCCCACGCCATCGGCCTCGCCGAAGCGCTTCAACCGCTTGCCTTGCGCGGGCAGCGGCAGGGAGCCCTTGGTGGTCTCGAACGGCACCGCCGGCTTCATGCGGGAGGGACTGGCAAAGGCAATTTTGGCCGCTCCCGGCTTGATCTCGACGACGCTCTCGTTGCCAGGCGTGGCGAGCGCCTGGCTCTGCTCGCGGGCCCGCAACGCCGTCTCGGCGGCGACTTCTGCGTCATATTGCGCCACCTCGGCCTTGGCGATCCGTTCGTCGAGGCGGGTGATCAGGGCGTTGAGCTCGGTTTCTTCCGCCGCCTGCTGCTGCGCCGCCTGGCGCGTCGCGGCAAGCTCGACCTCGCTCTTGGCAAGCTTCGCCTTCTTCTCCTCAAGCAGCTGGTCGATACGGCCACGCTCGGCGGCGAGCCTGTCGGTCTCGCGCTTCTCGGCATCGCGCTGCTCTCTGATGCCGGTCTCCAACTTGACCAGTCCGTCGAGCTCCTGTGACAGATTGTCGGCCTGATATTTCAGCTCGGGAAACACTTGCGCCAACAGCATCGCGCTCCGCACCACGGCAAGCGCATCGTCGCGGCGCGTGACGAGCGCCGGCGGCGGCGTGCGGCCGATCCTCTGCATGGCGGAGAGCATTTTGACGATGGTTTCCTTTCGCTCGGTGATCGAATCGCGAATGACGGTGACCTGGTCGGTAAGCTCGGTGAGTTTGGCTTCGGTCTCGGACAGTTTTGCTTCGCTCGCCTGAACCCGCTTGCCTGCTTCGATCAGCTCGGTGTTGAGCTTTGCCCGCGCCTCGGCGAGCGCCACGATGTCCTGGCTGAGGCCCTGCTCCTGCGCGCGGCTCGATTGCAGCTTCTGCGTGGTTTCGTCGAGTTTCTTCTGCGCCTCCTCGCGGGAGAGGTCGTCCTCCGCCGCAACGACTAACGGGAAGGTGCTCAAAAGCCCCAGGAGGAGAATGCCGGAAAAGATCGACCGGACTGTCCGCTCAGGGGACCGATGGATTGGCGCCATCCGCATTGAATCAGCGTGCTCTTCCCCCGTCCCGTCTCTTGCCCGCCGGCCTTGAGTTGGAACTCGAGCGAGGGGCAACGGAAGCGTGGCGATAAGGCAGAATCAAGGCGAATATCCTGAACAAACCTTAACCTTCCCCTCCGCCACGGATCGGAGGTCAGGCGCGGTGATAGGGATGTCCGGCGATAATGGTCGCAGCGCGATAGAGCTGCTCGGCAAGCACGATGCGGGCGAGCCCATGCGGCAAGGTCATGCGCCCGAGCGACAGCTTGAGATCGGCGCGGGCCAGCACCTCCGGCGCGAGCCCCTCGGCGCCGCCGACGAGAAAAGCGAGGCCGGGTGTACCGCTGTCGCGATATTTACCGATGGCGCCGGCGAATTCGGCGCTGCCGAGCTGTTCGCCCTCGCGGTCGAGGCAAACCAATTTGTGGGACGGCGGCACCTTGCCGAGCATCACCATGGCTTCGGCGGCGGTGCGGGCGGCCGCCGTCGGCCCCCGCAACTCCGGCACCTCGATCACCGTCACCGGCGCAAGACCGAGCTTGCTGCCGGCCATCTCGATGCGTTCGAGATAGTGCCTGAACAGGTCACGTTCGGGGCCCTGCTTCAGCCGGCCCACGGCAGCAATGAGAAGCCGCATGGCGCGACCTTGTAAGGCCTAAGCCCTGGAGCGTCAGTGGGGGATCAAACCACCATGCGCTCCATCGGGCGGTCGGCGGACCACATCTTCTCCAGATTATAGAACTCGCGCACCTCTGGACGGAAAATGTGGACGATGATGTCGCCGGCGTCGATCAGCACCCAGTCGCAATGAGGAAGGCCTTCGACGCGGGCGCGTCCGTAGCCTTCATCCTTGAGCTTTCTGACGAGATGATCGGCAACGGCGCCGACATGCCGTTGCGAGCGACCCGAGGCTACGACCATCTGGTCGCCGATCGAGGTCTTGCCCTTGATGTCGATGCAGACGACGTCCTCGGCCTTGGCATCGTCGAGTGTGTCGAGCACGACGTTGAGCAAACGGTTCGGGTTTGCGCGAAATGACGCAAAGCCGGAGGGAGGCGTACCCTTAGAGGTACCCTCTCTTGGTGAGCGCATGTTTTGGTGGATGTCCTTCTGTCATTTCTCCTGCGGAAGCGGCGACCAGCAGCTTGCTCCGGTTAAACGCCGAAGCGTGCTCTTCGTGCCGCTTCAACGCAAACATAGTCTGCGTCGCGGCAAAATTTCAATAGCTAGTATTGTCACGCTTTCTTCTTACTTTTCTTTGTGGCTTTGGCGTCGCGCTTTGCCTGCTTCGCATCCTTCTTCCCGCGACGCTTGGCGGCCTTCAGAACCTTCTTCACCTCTTTCTTTGCGGCTTTCGCAGCCTTGCGCGGCGTGACGCCCGCGGGCGTCGCCGATTTGGCACCGCGGAGCCGCGTCGACGAGAGGCTTGAGAGCGGTAAAGTGAGGAGCGTCCAGGCCGGCGGCTCCATGCCGGGAAGTCCCGGAGCATCGGTTTCATCGAGCGCGGCAGAGGCAAAACGCTGCGCGGCCCGGCTCGCCCGCGCCTTCAGCCGGTAGCCTGGGCGGTCGAGCACGGCGATCGGCACCAGGCGGAATAGCGTCTCCCAGGCGCGCCAGCGATGGAACGACACGAGATTGTCGGCGCCCATCAGCCAGACGAAATTGACGGACGGATAGCGCCGCTTGAGGAAGCGGATGGTGTCGACCGTGTAGGCGCTGTTGCGACCTGCTTCGAAGCCGGTGACCACGATCTTCGGATGATGCGCGACCGCGCGCGCCACGGCGATGCGCGTCTCCAGGTCCGGCGCTTTGGCCTTGAGCGGATTGCTCGGGCTCACCAGCCACCACACCTGATCGAGGCGAAGCCGCTTCAACGCAGCGAGGCTGACCTGCCGGTGCGCCGCGTGCGCCGGATTGAACGAGCCGCCGAGCAGCCCGATGCGCATGTTCGGCGCCGCCATCGGCACCTTGAGATGCTGCGCCGGGCGCTTGCTGTCTTTCTTACCCATGCGACGTGACCACTCGCTCCATACCTCCCCCTTGCGGGGAGGTCCGGCGACGCCTCGTGGCGTCGCTGGGGTGGGGGCTCATTTCAGAGGAAGCGTCAGGACTCGTCATTGGCAATCACCCCCACCGATCCCAAAGCGAGCTTTGGCGACCACCCTCCCCGTTCCGGGGAGGGATGCTCAAGGCCTGATCTGGCCCGAGCCGTGCACGACATATTTGAAGGTCGTGAGCTGCTCGACGCCCACCGGGCCCGCGGGCATGGAAGCGCCCGGTGGCGATGCCGATCTCAGCCCCCATGCCGAACTCGCCGCCGTCGGCGAATTGCGTGGAGGCATTGTGCAGCACGATGGCGCTGTCGACGCGGGCAAGAAACTGCTCCGCCGCGTCCTTGTCCTCGGTGACGATCGCTTCGGTGTGCTGCGAGCCGTAGCGCGCGATGTGGTCGATCGCCTCGTCGAGCCCATCCACCACGCGCACGGCGATGACGGCGTCGAGATATTCGGTGGACCAGTCGTCCTCGCTTGCCGACTTCACCCTCGAGTCGGCGCGCTGCGTGTCTGGATCGCCCCTCACCTCGCAGCCCGCCTCGATCAGCATATCGACAAGCGGCACGAGATGGATCGGCGCCGCGGCGCGATCGACGAGCAGCGTCTCCGCCGCACCGCACACGCCGGTCCGCCGCATCTTGGCGTTGAGCACGATGGCCTTCGCCATGGCGGCATCGGCTGGCTGATGCACATAGACGTGACAGATGCCTTCGAGATGCGCGAACACCGGCACCCGCGCCTCCTCCTGCACGCGGGCGACGAGGCTTTTGCCGCCGCGCGGCACGATCACGTCGATAGCGCCGCCGAGCCCGGCGAGCATGAATCCCACAGCCTCGCGCTGCACCGTCGGCACGAGTTGGATCGCGGCCTCCGGCAATCCCGCCTCGGCGAGGCCTTCGGTCAGCGCATTGCAGATCACGAGCGAGGTGAGGAAGCTCTCAGAGCCGCTGCGCAGGATCACAGCGTTGCCTGACTTGAGGCAAAGCCCGCCGGCATCGGCCGTCACGTTCGGCCTCGACTCATAGATGATGCCGATCACCCCGAGCGGCACGCGCACGCGCGAGATCTCCAAGCCGTTCGGCCGCTTCCACGATGCCGTCACTTCGCCGACGGGATCCGGCAGCGCCGCAATATCGCGCAGACCCTTGGCCATTGCCTTGACCCGCGCCTCGTCGAGCGCCATCCGGTCGATGAAAGCTTCGTCGCGCCCTTTGCCCCGCGCGGCCTCGATGTCGTTCCTGTTGGCTTCGAGAATCGCGCCAGAGCGCGCTTCGACCCGCCGCGCCATGGCTTCGAGCGCGGCGTTCTTCTGCTCCGTCGAGGCAAGCGCAAGCGTGCGCGCGGCCTCGCGCGCCAAGCGCCCCATATAGAGCATCATCGGCTCGATACTTGTCTGCGGCTGGCCAGCCAGAACTGACATCGCTCTCCTCAACTCCTCCGGTGCAGCACCATGTCGTCGCGGTGGATCAGCTCCGGGTCGCCACGGTAGCCGAGAATCTCGGCCAATTCACTGCTCTTGCGGCCGATAATGCGCCGTGCCTCCTCATGGTCGTAGGCGGTCAGGCCGCGCCCGAGCTCGGCGCCCTCGCCGTTCCGGATCACCACGGCGTCGCCGCGCTCGAAGCTTCCTTCTATCTTGGTGACGCCGGCAGGCAACAGGCTCTTGCCGCGCGTGAGCGCCTCTGCGGCGCCCTTGTCGATGACGATGGCGCCCTTCGGCTCGAGCGTTCCGCCGATCCACCGCTTGCGCGCGGCAACGGGATCGGAATGGGCGAGAAACCAGGTGCACACGGCGCTGGTGGCCAGTGCCGTCAGAGGGTGGAACACCCTGCCGCTCGCGATCACCATGTTGGTGCCGCCGGCCACAGCGATCTTCGCCGCCTCGATCTTGGTCACCATGCCGCCGCGCGACAGCTCCGAGCCGACATCGCCGGCCATGGCTTCGATCTCAGGCGTGATGTCGCGGACTTCGTCAAGCCGGCGCGCCGCCGCCGAGGAGCCTGGAGGGGCTGTGTAGAAACCGTCCACATCGGAGAGCAGCACGAGGCAGTCGGCGCTCATCATCGAGGCGACGCGCGCGGCAAGCCGGTCGTTGTCGCCATAGCGGATCTCGCTCGTCGCCACCGTGTCGTTCTCGTTCACCACCGGTACGGCGCCGAGGCTGAGCAGCGTCGTCACCGTGTTGCGCGCGTTGAGATAGCGTCTGCGCTCCTCGGTATCGCCGAGCGTCAGCAGCACTTGCGCCGCCACCATCCCGCGCGCGCGGAATTCATCCTCGTAGGCGTGCGCAAGAGCGATCTGCCCGACGGCGGCCGCGGCCTGGCTGTCTTCGAGCTTGAGCGCGCCCTTAGGCAGCTTCAGCACGTTGCGGCCAAGCGCGATGGCGCCGGAAGACACGACGATCACGTCCTTGCCTTGCGCTTTAAGCTTGGCGATGTCGTCGCAAAGCGAGGCGAGCCACTGCGCCTTCAGCGCGCCGCTCTTGCTGTCGACCAGGAGCGACGAGCCGATCTTGACCACGAGGCGCTTGGCGCCGGTCCATTCGGCTCTCATGGCTGCCACCCGGCTTCGCGTTTCGCCGGCGCGTTGCGCTTGGTCCGTGCCGCCTTGACGATCGCGGCAAGCTCGCGCAAGGCCTCCTTCATGCCCTTGCCGCTAACCGCGGACAGGACGAGCGGCTTCCGTTCCGCAGCCTTGGCGAGCGACTTCGCCTTGCGCTTGAGCTCATCGGCGGGAACGGCGTCGCATTTCGACAGCGCCACGATCTCGGCCTTGTCCTCGAGCCCCGCGCCATAGGCTTCGAGCTCGCCGCGGATGATGCGATAGGCCTCGGCAGGATCGTCGAGCGTCGCGTCGACGAGATGCAAGAGCACCGAGCAGCGCTCGACATGACCGAGGAAGCGGTCGCCGATGCCGGCACCTTCATGCGCGCCTTCGATCAGGCCGGGAATGTCGGCGAGCACGAAGTCGGTGGTGTCGACGCGCACCACGCCGAGATTGGGATGAAGCGTGGTGAACGGATAGTCGGCGATCTTGGGCTTGGCCGCGCTCACCGCGGCAAGGAAGGTCGACTTGCCGGCATTGGGCAGGCCGACGAGCCCGGCATCGGCGATCAGCTTCAGCCTGAGCCAGATGGTCATCTCCTCGCCTTCCTGTCCCGGGTTGGCCCGTCGGGGCGCCTGGTTGGTCGAGGATTTGAAGCGTGTATTGCCGAAGCCGCCATTGCCGCCGCGAAGCAGCACCACGCGGTCTCCAGGCTTGGTCAGGTCGGCAATCAGCGTCTCGCCGTCCTCCTCGAACACTTGCGTGCCCGGCGGCAGCTTCAGCACCACGTCGGCGCCGCCGGCGCCGGTGCGGTTCTGGCCCATGCCGTGGCCGCCCTTCTTCGCCTTGAAGTGCTGCTTGTAGCGATAGTCGAGCAGCGTGTTGAGGTTCGCCACGCATTCGAGGATGACGTCGCCGCCTTTGCCGCCGTCGCCGCCGTCAGGTCCGCCGAACTCGATATATTTCTCGCGGCGGAAGCCGATGCAGCCGTTGCCGCCGTCGCCGGCGCGGACATAGACCTTGGCTTCATCGAGGAACTGCATTTGAGCGCTATCGCGAGGGTTAAGGGTCGCCTCTTCCCTTTGGGGAGAGGCCCCGCCGAGCCAGCCTTGGCTTGGCGCGGGTCACGGGGGGTTAAAGCACAGGTTGTTTAACGCAAAGTCCCCCTCACCCCAACCCTCTCCCGGCCGGAATGAGGGAGGGAGCCCCGAAGTCTGGGCGCAAGAAAGCCAGCGCCCGCTCGCGGGTAAGCCGGTAGGTCAGGCAGCGCGCCTTGTTGTTGCGTGCGGCGCAATCCCGCAACATTTCGCCGGACGGCTCGAAGCCGAGCTTGGCGATCACCCGCGCCGAGGCCGGATTCTCCTTGAAATGGCCGACGGTGAGATAGTCGAAGACCTCTTTCTCAAAGGCGTGGAGGATCAGCGCCCGCGCCGCCTCGGTGGCGTAACCCCTCCCCCAATAGGGCTTGCCGATCCAGTAGCCCATCTCGGCATGGTCCTTCTCGGTCGCGCGATAGCCGACGCAGCCGATCAGGTCGCCGCCGAGGTCGACGGCGAAAGCCACGCCCTCTTCGCCCTCTTGCAGGCTCTCGATCCAGTCGACGGCCATCTCCTCGCTATAGGGATGCGGGATGGTTCCGGTCATGCTCGCGACCTCATAGTCGCCGGCAAGCTCGGCGATGGCGCGAGCGTCGCCGGGCGCAGGTGCGCGGAGCAGCAGTCTTTGCGTGCGTATGGCCACGGGGACAAGATACGCGGGCGCGGGCCCTGAGGCGAGATGCGTCACAAACGCAAATGGCCGGGACGAGCCCGGCCATGACGCGGGTCTTCCGAGGTGCGAAGTTAGTTCGGCTTTACCGAAACGTAGACGCGGCCCTTGCGCTTGGTGGCAAATTCCACCTCGCCCTCGCGGACCGCGAACAGGTGTGGTCGACGCCCATGCCGACGCCGTCGCCGGGATGCCACTTGGTGCCGCGCTGGCGAATGATGATGTTGCCCGGGATGACGCGCTGGCCGCCGGACTTCTTCACGCCGAGCCGCCGGCCGGCTGAATCGCGGCCGTTACGGGATGAGCCACCGGCTTTCTTATGTGCCATGGTATCGGTCCTTACTTCTTCTTCGCTGGCTTCGCGGCAGGCTTCTTGGCTGCCGTCTTGGCCGCAGGTTTCTTGGCCGCTGCCTTCGCCGCAGGCTTCTTGGCGGGCGCGGCCTTCTTCGCAGGGGCTGCCTTCTTGGCGGCGGGCTTTTTCGCCGGCTTCGTCTCGGCCTTGGCCTCAGCCTTCTTGGCCTCGACCTTCTTCGGCTCGGGCCGCGCCACCTTGGCCTGCGACGGCTTCTTGCCGTCGGTCAGGATCTCGGTGATGCGGAGCAGCGTCAGATCCTGGCGGTGTCCCTTCTTGCGGCGGTAGTTCTTGCGCCGCTTCTTCTTGAACACGATGATCTTGTCGCCGCGCGTCTGCTCCATCACCTCGGCAGCGACCAGCGCGCCGGCAATGAGTGGGCTTCCCGTCTTCGGGCTATCGCCGCCAAGCAGCAGCACCTCGCCGAGCTCAATGATGTCGCCGGGCTCGCCCGCGACGCGCTCGATCTTGATAATGTCGTTTGGCGCCACGCGATATTGCTTGCCGCCCGTGCGAATGACCGCGAACATGTCTAGTTCTCGTCTTTAACTCTTGGCTTGGAAAGCCGGCCTTGCTTGGGCCGCCTTGGCAGGGGGCCAGAGAAAATGGCGGGTTCAGAGGCCTTATGGGCCGATCCCGCCAAGCGGCGCACTATATAAATCAACGACCATAAGTCAATCGCGAGCTTGGGGCCTGTTTGGCGAGCCTTTGAGTTGCCGCCAAGGGACGAGCACTATAAAGGTGCCGCTCCCGACAGCCATTGGCGCATGGTCTAGCCTTCCGGAGAGGTGCCAGAGTGGTCGAATGGGACGGTCTCGAAAACCGTTGTACGGGTAACCGTACCGTGGGTTCGAATCCCACCCTCTCCGCCAATTTTTCATTCTCATCACAGCGATGACTCCGACTCCCTCCTGAACGTGATGAGGAGGCGCAACATGGATTGCGAAAACCCCCAGATTCTCAAGTTGATAAGGCTGGTTGCACAGTCCGCCTGGAGATATGAGCGGGACAGCGCGTACTGAGTTCCCGAAGGCTTGCAAGTTCGCAACAGACGATGCGATAACAGCAAGTTACTTTCGTCATAAGGTTGTGGAGGTGTACCGTGGCGGGGAAATCATCGAAATCTGAAGCCGAATTGGTCGACCCCGTAGCCGCTGCGCAACTGGGCAACGGTCCGCTTCCTGGCGGCGAAGTCGTGGGCGTGGACAAGATCCGCGATCTCCTATTCGGCAACCAGATGCAAGACTACGATCGCCGCTTCTCGAAGCTGGAGGAGCGGTTTCTCCAGCGCTTCAAGGACATTGAGTCGGAGACGGCGCGCAACCTCAGCGCCTTCGAATCGAACGCGAAGAAGCAGGTGGAGTCGCTCGCGAGCCAGCTCCGCGAAGAGAAGGACTTGCGCGCCGATGCCGACAAGGAGATCGAGCGGACCCTGCGCGAGCATAATCAGGCGCTGGAAAAGCGGCTTCGCGCGATGTCGGACCAATTGAGCCAGCTCGAGCGCGACATGGCCGACCGCCTGACCCAGGAATCGCAGTCGTTGCGCGAGGAGATCAAGCGCAAGAACGAGGACCTTCAGCACGCGATCGAGAAAATGTTCTCCGAGCTCAGCAACGTCAAGACCGATCGCAACCTGCTGGCCGGGCTGTTCGTCGAGGTCGCCAAGTGCCTGAACCAGGACGCGGCGACCACCGTCAAGGGCGGGATCGAACCATCGCGTGGCCGGGCGGTCAGCTAGCGCCGTGATGTGAGCAACTCCCCCGATATTCTCGAGGCGCTGCTTCGGCCGCCCTCGGGCGATGACGCCATCGATCGGAAAGCGCTGGCGAGTCTGCTCGTCGAAATCGCGGAGAGCCTGAAGCCCGAGCTGCGCGCGGAGCGAAACGGCGTGACCCCGCGCGATCTGCAGCTCGAGCAGCTGCGGACCTTGCTGGTCGGCCGCGAGATCGAGACATTGTCGCGGCTCACCGGCGTGGTGGACGATCCCGAGCGCTTCGCCGCGGCGATCGGGCGCATCTTGCCGACCGCGATCGCCCAGGCGACGAGCGATGAGCGGATGGGGCATGTGTTGGCGCCCGTCATGGAGAGGGCGGCGGAGAGCTCGATCCGCAATGATCCCACAACGCTGATCAACATCCTTTATCCGACGATCGTGCCGGCGATCCGCAAATCGATCGGCGAGACCATTGACGGGACGTTCCAGCGGCTCAATCAGAGCCTGAAATACAGCCTCACCTGGCGAGGGCTCAAATGGCGCTGGGAAGCTTGGCGCACTGGAGCGTCCTTCGCCGAGGTCGTGCTCAAGCACACGCTGGTCTACCAGGTCGAACACGTGTTCCTGGTCCACCGTCATACCGGGTTGTTGATCGCCCACGTGTCGGCCGAGAATGCGGTGAGCCAAGATCCGCAGCTCGTGTCTTCGATGCTGGTGGCAATCCAGGATTTTGTCCGCGATTCCTTCACCGGCGCCGAGCACCAGGGGCTCGACTCGCTGCGGCTGGGAGAACTGCGCCTTTGGTCCGAGCCGGGACCGTTCGCCGCGCTGGTCGCGGTGATCCGCGGCGACCCGCCGGAGGGGCTGCACGACACATTTCGCGACACCCTGTCGCGCATTCATGCCGAACGGCATCATGCGCTCGAGACCTTCAACGGCGACAGCGCCGGCCTCGGCGACGTCGAGGCGCGGCTGCGCGACCTGGTGGCGCTTGGCGAGCATGCGCCGCCCCGCGTCGGGCTGGCACGTCTGGTCATTTGGGGCTTGGTGCTGCTTCTGCTGATCTTGGCGGGAACCTGGGCCGCGTGGTGGTGGAACAACCAACAGCTTTGGCAAGGCTACCTGGACCGGCTGCGGGCGCAGCCCGGAATTGTGATCACCGAAGCTGGCAAGCGTGACGGCAAGTTCGTGGTATCGGGCTTGCGTGATCCGTTGGCGGCCGACCCGCAGGCGATACTGCGCGAGGCGGGGGTGAATCCCGCCTGGGTTGTCGCGAGCTGGCTCCCGTATCAGTCGCTCGATCCGCAAATGATGCTGAAGCGGCTCGACGCAACGCTCAAGCCGCCGCCGACCGTCACCCTGGAAATCGCAGGCAACCGCATCGTGGCGCGAGGCTCTGCGCCGCGGGCGTGGATCGAGGAAGCGCGTGCCATCGCGCAGGCGCTGCCGGCCGGAGCGCCCAGCTTCGACGTCGCCGGGGTGACCAACGCCGATGAGGCGGAGGAGCAGCGCCAGCAGGCGGAGGAGCAGCGGCGGCAGGCAGAGGAACGGCAATGGCAGGCCTATGTGGCGCGATTGCGGGACGAGCCCGGCATCGTGGTCACCCAGTCTGAAGTGCGCGACGGCAAGTTCATCCTGTCCGGCTTGCGCGATCCGCTCGCCATCGATCCGCTTTCACTGCTTGGCGAGGCGGGGATCGATCCGGCGCGGGTCGAGGCGCATTTCGATCCCTATCAGGGCCTCGAGCCGCAATTCGTGCTCAAGCGTCTGCAGGCTTCCCTCAACCCGCCGCCCAGCGTGACCTTCGCGGTCGACGGCGACCGCATCGTGGCGCGAGGAGAGGCCTCCTCGCCGTGGATCTCGCGCGCTCGCAAGGTCGGCAGCTCTCTGCCGGCAGGCGCGCCGGTTTTGGACCTGTCGGCCGTGCGCGACATCAGCGAGGGCGCACTCGGCAAATTGCGCGATGCCATCCAGGCACGCAGCATCAATTTTGACAGCGGCAAGTCGCTGCCGGCCGCAGGCCAGGAGCAGGTGCTCGATGAGATCGCGAACGACCTGAATGAGCTCGTGAAGTTGTCTTCCACCTTGCACGCAGTCACCAGGATGACGCTGACCGGGCATGCTGACAGCCAAGGTCAGGGCACCTCCAACCTGTCGCTGAGCATGGCACGCGCCGAAGCGGTCCGCGCTCTTCTGAAGAAGCGCGGCGTCGATCCCGATCTGCTTCAAGTGCGCGGCGCGGGTCAGCTCGAGCCGGTTGCCGACGACACTCCCGCGGCCGCAGCGGCCGCGCGTTCCGCTAACCGCCGGGTGTCATTCTCGATCGGCTTCGAGGAAGAGCCATGACGCCCGTGCTGCAGAAGAAGATCTGCATGCTCGGCGGCTTCTCGGTGGGCAAGACCAGCCTGGTGAAGCGCTACGTCCAGAGCATATTCTCCGAAACCTACCTCACCACGGTGGGCGTCAAGATCGACAAGAAGACCGTGGACCTTTCCGACCGGACCGTAACTCTCATCCTTTGGGACCTCGCCGGCGAGGACGACATCAACACGTTCCGCATGACCAATATGCGCGGCGCTGCCGGATACGTTCTGGTCGCCGACGGCACTCGCCCCTCGACCCTCGACGTCGCGCTTTCGCTCCGCCAGCGCGTCGAGGCCGATTACGGCCCGCTGCCGTTCGTGCTGCTCTTGAACAAGAGCGACCTCAAGGAGCAGTGGGCGATCGGCGATGCCGAGGTGGAAGGCCTGCGGCAGAACGGCTTGTGGGTGCAGCCGAGCAGCGCGCGAACCGGTGAAGGCGTGGAGGATGCCTTCAAGGACCTCGCAATCCGCGCCTCGAGCTGAACCATGCAAGGGGTGCCAGCGAGCCTGGCCGAGCGGCTGCAAGAGCTGACCTATGACGAGCGGGCTGTCGCCTATCTGCAGGTCGATGCCGCGCTCACTCTGATCGACGCCGGCGGGCATCTCGATAATTATGGGCTCGTGGCCATGCGCCTCGGCGAGCCGGCGGTCGAGCAGGCCTTCTTCCTCGAAGGGCTTCTACCGCTCGTGGAGTCGCCCTATTTCGTTCCCGCGATCGAGTTCGACTGCGGCCGCGCCGCCGACCTTCATCTTCATCAGGATGGCGACACCGTTTGGGTCGTGTTGTTCGATGTCACCGAGCAGCGCGACGCGACTCGCCGCCTGCAGCAGAAGGCCTATGACATGACCCTGCTGCAGGAGAAAGAGGCCGAGCTCAATCGACGCCTGGGGGACATGAACCGGGAGCTCGAGGCCTCCAATGACTTTCTCGCCAGGATTTCCTCGAAGATCTCGCACTATCTCGCACCGCAGATCTACAAGAGCATTTTCAGCGGCCAGAGGGACGTCACCATCCACACCGAGCGCAAGGAGCTCACCATCTTCTTTTCCGACATCAAGGATTTCACCTCCACCACGGAGCGCTTGCAGCCGGAGGAGATCACGCTCCTCCTCAACGAGTATTTCACGGAGATGTCGGCGATCGCCCTTCAAGCATGGCGGCACCGTCGATAAATTCATCGGCGACGCGCTCGTGATCTTCTTCGGCGACCCCGAGACCAAGGGCACCGTGGAGGACGCGAGAGCCTGCCTCAATATGGCGACGGAGATGCAGCGCCGGCTCGCCGAGCTCAATGTCAAATGGCGCAGCGCGGGCACGGAACAGCCGTTCCGCGTGCGCATGGGCGTCAACACCGGCTTCTGCAACGTCGGCAATTTCGGCAGCATGCATCGCATGGACTACACCGCCATCGGCGCCGAGGTTAATCTCGCCGCGCGTCTCCAATCGATCGCCGAGCCTGGACATATCGTCATCAGCTACGACACCTACGTTCTCGTGCGCGACATCGTGGCGGCGCGCGCGTTGCCGGAGATCTCGGTGAAGGGTATCGGCCGCATGGTGGTTCCCTATGTCGTGGAGGGCGTGCTGGACGAAGCCGGGCGGAAGATCGAGATCTTCAGCGAACACATGACCGGCCTCGACTTCTACCTCGATCCCAGGGCCATCGACGCCACTGCCATCGAACGCATTCGGGCGACGCTTAAGAATGCCATTGCCGCCCTGGAGGGGCGCGGCGGGGAGGAGACTCCGGCTCGAGGTCGCGCGCCCGGACCAAAAGTCCTCGTCCCCCTAACGCAAACGACAAAGCTCCGTGAAGACCGGCGTCGTGCGACCGTCAGCTCTCTTCATGAACGAGTCTGAGGTGCATTGAGCGGCGCAAACATGTCGGCATGGGCGGTGCGGACAGGCGCCCCTGAACTTCGGCTCAGCCTGAGAAGTCAGCGGGCGCCAAACGCGCCCCGCAACAGGCTGGCCATGCCGATGGCGTAGACGGCCGCAACCATGACGTCGAAGACGCGGGCAATGAAGAAAGTGCCGCTGTCCTCGGGCAAGGGAGAGATCCCAAGGCCCAGCACGATGAGAAAGGTCATGAGGCCGACCGTGTAGATCGGTGCCAACTCCCCACCCCGCGCAATGCGGTCGCCAAAGAGAAGCCCAACCAGCAAGGCGACCAGCAGAAGAAAGCCCGGGGAAGGAAGGAGCGTAACGAGAACATAAGCGGCGGTCGCGGCGAGGCCTCCGACAAGGTTGCCCAGGATCAAGCCGGCCGCGGTGCCACCGCCAAGATCGGCCGGCTGGCGAAGAATGCCGATGACCGTCAACACCGCGACGATGCTCACCGGCGAGACTGTCAGCATGAAATAGATCACAAGGCTCATCAGCGCCGCGGTATTGGCCAGCGCGACGGCGGTTGGAGCTGCATTCTGCACGCGGGCGGAAACGGTCTCGGCGTTTGCTCGCGTCGGGAAAAGCGCATGCGCTGCAAAGGTCAGCAGCACCGCGAGCGCACTTCCGGCAATCAGCGTGTAAATCAGCCCGTACGCCATGGACATGGATTCGATCGCAAGCAATGGAACAACGGCTGTCGTGATGAGGAAGATCGCGGCCACGCCCGTCGCCTGGCCGCGCGCGAGCAGCAGAAACTCGAGAAAAACCAGGAGAGAGACGGCGAGGAGCAAGACGAGCGGACTGTTGACGAGAATCTGAGCCAGGAGGGTCGCGAAGGCGCAAGCGGCCACCATCACGGCAACAAAGGCGAGACCCTGCTTGACGCTTAGGGGCCCGCGACCGCTCAAGAGCTGAACGGCAAGCATGGCCGGCAAGAAGGGGAAGTCCCACCCGAACATCTCGCCGAGCGTGAGGCCCACGGCGGCGGCAAAGGCGATCCTGAAGGCGAGCGCATGGGCCTCGCCGGCTTCTTCGGCCTGTGTTCGAACGGTGGCGGCGTCAGCTGACATAGGTCAGAAAGGCGACAAGCCTGATAAAGAGCGCCCCGAGCGCGTTGACGATGGCGTTGTCGGTCCCATAGACGACTACGTTGGCTTGCGAGCCATAGCGCATGCCTTGGAAGTATTCGCTGTCCAGATCGATCCTGACGGTGAAGCGCTGCGGATTGCGGACGAGCCCCATCGGCTCACCGATCTTCGGCAGCCCCGTTGCCGGATCGATCGAGCCTTGTGAGACGCCCCAACCGACGCTTTGAACCTTGCCGGGGAAGATGCGGCCGGGAAGAACATCGAGCACCAGCTCGACGGGTGAGTCGGATTTGATGTTCTCCAAGCTGTTTTCGCGAAAATTGGCATTGATCCAAACATCGCGCGCGTCGATGAAGGTAAGCGCCGCTTGCCCCACGCCCACGAATTGACCAAGGGTCAGCTGAAGATTGGTCACCACCCCGTCGGTAGGGGCCAAGATGGTGGTGCGCACGAGATCGAGTTTGGCCTTCTCGACCTCGGCGAGCGCCTCGCGGAATTGCGGATTGTCCGTGCCTTGAGGACCGAGCTCTTGCTTGGCGCGCTCAAGCTCGGCCTCGGCCTCCCGAACGCCGGCCTCGGCGGATTGGATCTGCGCCGTGGCTTGGTCGGCCCGCGCTTGGGCATAGGTGCCCTTCTTAACAAGCTCGAAGACACGTGCGACTTGCTCGCGCGTATTGTCGCGCTTTGCTGTCGCCGTAACCAGACGTTCCTGCGCCGAGCTAACCGCCGCGGTGCTCGCGCCTATCGATTGGCCGACGCCGGCCAATTTGGCCTCTGCCTGCTGCAGGGTGATTGCGAAGGGCTGCGGGTCAATGCGAAACAGCACGTCGCCGGCCTTCGCTTTCTGATTATCGACAACATTGACCTCGATCACCCGTCCGGCAACCTCCGGCGCCATCCGCACCACGAAGGCCTGGACGGTGGCCTGCGACGTATAAGGCGTGAGCCGATCGGCGATCAGCGAATAGAGGAATAGAATCACGATCAGGCCGAGAACGATAAGTGTCCACCGCCTTACGGGATCGCGTGGGGCGTCGTCCTTCTTATCGTCACTCTCCGCAGGCATCGTCTGAACGCTCGACTTCTATGCCTAGTGGGTGGAGCCAGCGGTTGCGGCGATGATCCCGAGTGAACCCAGTCCGCTGACCGCTAATTGGACCGCAACCGCGGTCAACAGGATTCCGAACACAACTTCAGAAACAACCAGACTGGTGGGATTTAGGCGTTTTGCCAATTTGTCGATGTTGGCAAAGATCAAATAGTCGAACGCTCCCACCAAGAGGACGAGCCCAACGACAAGTCCGGCGCTCGCTACCGAGACGACCTCGCCAGACGCAATAATCAGCACAGTCATGCCGACCGGATTCAGCAGATACGGCACCGCGAGCGGGTAGACCGCGATCCGCTTCGGATCCTCCAGGACCTCCACTTCCTCCACGATTTTTTTGCCGGGTCCATGCACCATGTCGATTGCCAGGATAGCAAGGATGATCCCGCCAGCAACTGCAACGGCACCGCCGGTGATGTGGAGGAGGCGCATGAGGAGCGCTCCGAAGGCAAATAGAATGAGCGCGGTAACGACCGCCGTCACGACCATCTGCCGGCCTACCGCCCGCTGCGTCTCTGCGTCGAATGTCTTGGTTTTTTCGAGAAAGGGCACGAGCGCAATTTTGGGACCCATACCGATGAGCAAGAGCAGGAGGAGCTTCGCCACCAGCTCGAAATCGATTACCGAGAAATCCATTAAGGACCCGCTATCTCGCTTGTTGGGCGTCTGACGGCGCTATTGCCCGCTATCGACTTCAACGGATTTCGATGCGGCGGCAAGTCTACCTGTCGCGCGAGAGCGGTCAAGCGCAGGGGGCGTCTCGGCGCCAATGCCGGGGGCGGATAGCTCCGCGCAGTCTTGCGTTGATATCCCTTTTTGCTGCTGTGTCATTTCAAACTCTTGCGGCTGGCGAAGAGCCCTATGCCGACAAATGTAAGAAAGAGCTTACGGCCTGCGATGCCGCTAACTCGCCGGACGTTCAGTAGCCCCTGAGCTGTTTGATCTCCGCCAGGTTTAGGCCGTCGATGTCCTCTTTGGTTAGGTTCTCGACGCCGACCTCCGCCGCCTTCGCCTGGGCCGCCTTGAACTTCGCCTGCGGGTCGCGCTTGACCACGCTGGTTTTGGCTTTTGGCTTTGCCGTGGCCCAGCGTGGAGAGGACTTCCACACGAGTCGTTGGTCCTGATCCGGCATGTCCGCTCGTCCATAGGGAGCGCTGCCATAGCTCCGCGTCGGCGGGTGCTGTGGCGCGACCTCGGCGCTGCCGTAGCTCCGCGTCGCGGGATACTGTGGCGGGACGTCCGCTCGTCCATAGGGGGCGCTGTCGTAATTCCGCCGCGGCGGATATTGTGGCGGAACGTCCGCTCGACCATAGGAAGCGCTGCCATAGGTCGGCGGGGGCGCCGGCGGCACATACACACCTCCATCGCTGGCGCTGCCATAGGATGGCGGTGGCGGAGGCGCATAGACCACCTCTTGCGGCTTCGGCGGACGGTTGCACGATAGCAACGTCAATCCGGCAGCGGCCGCAGCCAAAACGCGAAGCAACTGGCGCATTTGAAAAGCTTTCCCTCGAGGGCTCGTTCGAGCCCCAAGGGGAAAGCTAAGCCCGATGGGTTACCAGAAGGTCACGAATTGGAGGAGCACCGTGATCTTCTGGTAACGCTTTTAATTTACCGTCGGCCGTAGGGCGGGCTCCCGCGTCGCGTTTCATGAAGCGGGCGAAGGAGGGTTTCCCAATGCGCAAAGCCGTTCGAGCAACCGTCACAACGGCGGCAATCGGCATCGCCGTACTGTCACTCGGCACGCCTACCCGGGCGGGAAGCTCCGATATTGGCGCAGGCCTCGTGGGCTTCGGCATCGGCGCAATCCTCGGCAGCATGATGGGGCCGCCGGAGGTCTATTTCGTCCCGCCGCCACCCGGCTATTACGGGCCGGTGGTCTATGGGCCGCCCAATTATGATGGGGCCGTCGCCTATGGACCGATGCCACGAACGCCGAGAGCCTATGGCGAGCGCGCCTACCCACGCCAAAGGGCAGTCCCACCTCCCAGCGCTCATAGGCAGGCGCCCGCGCCATCGCGTGCGAAGACGGCACGGAAAGAGGCGCCAACACGCACTCTCGCGCAAAAGTCCGACGCCAAGTTCAAGGCCGCCCAGGCAAAAGCGAAGCGCGACGGCGTCCACACGCTGACCCAGAAGGACATCGAGGGCCTGAGCGTCGCCCAGCTCAAGCAGATCAGGGGCTACTAGTTCTCTCTGCCCGTGCTGTCGCCGCCCCTCCTATCGCCCGAGAAACTTCGCCACTTCCTCGGCGAAGATCTCCGGCGTGTCGTGCGGAATCCAATGCGACGCGTTCTCGACGCGCACCAGGCGCGCATCCGGAATCTCGCGCGATAACCTCTCGCCGTCGCGGATTGTTTGCCATGGATCTTGCACCCCCCAGAGACACAAGGTCGGCGCGCGGATCTCGCCATGCCTCTCGACCAGCATGGTCGTATGGTTGGTGTTGAGGGCGCTCGCGTTGCGGATGATGGAGATCTTGCCCTCTTCATCGCTGTACGGCGCGACGATGCCGGCCCTGAACTCCGGCGTCAGGCGGTGCTTGTTGAAGATCCCGTCTGGCAGGCCAGACGCCAGGAAGTCGGCGACCTCCCTTGGCGATTTGCTGCGCCAGTTGGGGTTACCGAGAGCGATCATGTCGTCGATCGGCCAGGAATCGTAGGCGACGACATTCGTCAGCACGAGGCGCGCGACGCGCTCGGGGTGATCGATGGCCATGATCAGGGCGACACCGCCGCCCGTGTCGTGACCGACGAAGTCGGCGCGCTCGATGCCGAGATGATCCATCAGGCGCATGATCATGCCGGTCTGCGCGAGCAGCGAGCGGTCGAAAAAGTCGCGCCGATCGGAGTAGCCGTGGCCGAGAAAATCGGGCGCGATGACGCGGGCGGTCTCGGCAAGCCGCGGTATCACCTCATTATAGAGAAACGACCAGGTCGGAATTCCATGCAGCAGGATGACTGGATCACCCGTGCCAACATCGGTGTAAGCCACGCGGAGCGGCTTGTAGCTTAGTCCATCCAGCTCAACCGATTTCTGCCTCTGCCGGAAAGCGTCATGGGTGAGAGGCGCCCGCGCGCGACCCGTCGGCAAGATGCACTCCTCCCTTGCTGAGGTCAGTATTGTTCCGACTTCTCCGAAACTTCCTGGTACCAGCGGCTCCGCGTGCCGATCTTCGAGCGCATCTTCCAGCCCAAGGTCTTCGGCGCCGCCTCGATGGCCTCGAGCAGCTTGCCGATGCGGCCGTGAAGCACGCCGCGCTGATCCTCGCGGATCGAGGGGAACTCGCTGAGATGCTCCGGCACACGCTTCAGGTTGGTGGTGAAGGTGTAATAGAAGCCCCAATCCTGGCGCATCATGCCGATGATATAGTCGACGTCGATCGACTTCGACCCAGGCTGCTCGTTCGAGAGCGGGTGCTCGAGCAGGAGCACGACCGTGTCCTTGAAGTCCTTGAGGTTGATCTCGACGATCTGCATCTTCTCCAGGAGCAAGTCGGTCGTGCAGATGGTCGGGCTGTCGAGATCGAGCCGATCCTTGAACGGGATGCGGTGACAGAAAAAGAGCTCGTCGGCGAACACGTCGACATTGAGGCCTGTCTGCCGGTGCAGAAAGGCATGGCGCGCTCCTTCCGACGCCATGTAGATGCCCTCGTCGGCAACGTAGCCGCGGGACGTGAGGAATTCGCGGATGGCACGGTTCTGCTTCTTCTCCGCGCCGAAATCGACGTCGGTGAGAACGCGCTTCGTGTCCTCGAACAAGTGCAAATTCCGCGGGCATTGCAGGCGGTAGGCGATCGAGCCCAGGATTCTCAGGCGGATACCCTTTGCTTCCGCGTCGCGGACGAGGCTGAGCGCCTCATCGACGAATTCGAGATTGAGACCTGGATCTGCAGGCATCTCAGTCAAATAGGCCTCCTCCATCCGCGTCCGGCGTCGTATCGCGTGTGAGTGGATTGCCCCGAGGGCGTACGCCGGATGAAGTGCCAAGAGAGCATGCTCGGCCTGACGGCTCCATCCGGCATTCGGACGCAGCGTTCATTCGATCGGGATTTCCTTGAACGCCAGCGTCACGTCTATTCCTTGCGATCTGCGGATCATCTTCATGACGTAGTAGAAGACGAACCCGAGTACGAACACGCCCGCGACGATCATCACCTGGGTGGGATCGTGACCTGCCGCGTTCGGGTCGAAGAACAGCGTCCAGAAGTAGAACTGCGCCGCGATGAACCCAAAGAAGCAGGCCACCGTCATGATCGGCAAGCCGAAGATGGTTTTGCCGGCAAGGGGCGACTTTTCATAAAGCTGCGGCCGCAGATACGGGAAGAACATCCCCGCGGCGAGTACCACCGACCAGGCAAGCACCGCGGCTTCGATCAGAATCACGATCTTCGAAAACCACGGGGTGAACACGAAGAGCGCCATGAAGATCAGGTTCACGATCGTGGTCACCGTGATGGCGACGATCGGCGTGTGATATTTCTCCGAGATCGTTGCGAGCGGTGCCGGCGCCACCTGATCGAACGCCCAGGCAACCACTGCACGGACGCCGAACGTGTGCATCGCCGGAATCCACATCCACATCCACAGCGCAAGACCAAGCGAGGTGAGGACCGTGATCAGCGGCGACTTGGTGAGAATGCCGGTTAGCAGCGCGATGGACGGGTCGGTCGGCGTGGTCAGGCCCCCATTGGCGGTGAGAGTATTGAACACCGCGGTGCCGAGGAACTCGAAGCCGAACACCCGGTAGGCCAGCCATACCGTGATCACGAAGGCCAACGTGGCGACGAACACCGCGCCCAGCATACCCACGGTCTGCGATCGTCCGACGGATTTGATTTCGCCGCCGATGGCGATGGAGAAGGCCGCGCCGATCAACGGCAGGAACGGCCAGTTGGACATCAACATCGTCTGCCACAGATCGAAGCCGGCTTCGCCCCAGCCCTTCTCCTTGCCGCTGGCGATGATCGCGTTATAGGCGTCGGGCACGCCGAGCGAGGGACCGACAAGCTCGTTGAGGTTGGCCATGAACTGCTCGCGCGTCGACATGGCAAGCACCAAGATTAGGAACACCGTGCTCGCCATGGCGAGAATGAACACCCACTTGTTAAGGGTGAGATAGAAGCGCATCCCGTAGGACAGCACGACCTGAGACAGCAGGAGAATCACCGCGCCGATCAGGAAAGTCGCCCATGGTTCCAGCATCGTTTTCGAGATGGTGAGGAAGGTCTCGTTACCGGTAAGGAGGTTGAGACCGGCAAACATCGGCGCCAAGGCAAGAATGACGATCCAATAGGCGGCGATGGCGCAGTAGAACAGCCAGGCCGTGATCTCCACCAGGCTCATGGTGAGCGCGAGCGCCGGTGGCAGGATGCGCGATCCGAACACATAGATGCCGCCGGAGCGCGGCAAGGTAATGGTCCAGGTGATGAAGCCGAGGGAGATCAACGTCATCGCGATACCGGCGATGATGCATCCCCAGACCAGATTGCCTTGCGGATAGAAAGCGGGGCCGTAATAGAGCATCGAGCCGACGCCGAGGCCGATGCTGACCACGCCGAGATTGTAGATGAAGGTATCCGTCAAGCCAGCGGTCCTGATCAGGCCGGAGGCCTTCCGTAGGAATATTCGCTTATCTGCCCCTATGTCAGTGACGGACATTCTGCCCTCCCTCTCTGGAGATCGCCTTTCACATTCACCAAACTGCTTCCGTTACCCTTGCATGAGATTTGCCTGCGTGACCTGGCCGTCCCGAAGGGTGATCAGGGCGCCTTGCAGAATTCCCTCGGGGTAGACGCTCCCCGGATTGATGCAGATCGTCTTGCCGATATTGATCTTGGCGCGGCCTTCGTGGACGTGCCCGTGCAGTCCGAGCAGCGGCTGATGCTCTTTTATGATGTCGATCAGCGTCTGACAGCCCGCATGGACCTGCGCCGGCAGGCCCATCTCGTAGACCACCTGTAAATTCTTATCGAGCTTGGGGCAGGCGTCGAGCGCCGTGCCGAACGGAGGGACGTGGACGTTGAAGATGCAGCGGCTCATATCCCCGACCTGGGGAAGGAGCTCTGCGAAGCGCGCCACGTATTGCTCCTCGGTATATTCGCGCTCGGTGTCCCAGGGCGTCGGCGTCGAGCCTCCGCAATAGAGCATCTGATAGCCGCCCTTGAACTCGCACACCTGCATCTCGTGGAAGTCGAAATGAGCGGCTTGCGTCAGGATCTCGTCGATTTCCTCGAAATCGTCGTTGCCCGGCAGCGTCACCAGCGGAATCTCGGTTCCCTTAAGCTTGCCTGCGGCGAACTCAGCCCATTCGCGCACGCGCTCGAGCACCAGCCGCTTGAACAGCGCCGCCTGCTCCTCCGGGTCGGCTTTCAGGCGCTGATATTCGGATTCCGGCATGACCGCCGGGTAGAAGCCGATATTGCCCTGGCGCTTGACGAACTCGTCGAGCTCGTTCTTGCTGTCGATCTTGACCTGCTCGCCATGTTGAAACGCGAGGAAGCTGCCGTCGGCCTGCTCGGCGATGGGGATCACCGCCTTGCCGGTCAGGTCGCCCCCAAGTACGAGGACATCGGCGCTGTAGAACTTGGCGCTGTTGACGAATTTCTTGAAGCAGACGTTGGAGCCATGGAGGTCGGAGGCGAAGAACATCTTCACCTCCCCGTTTGCGTCCTTGCCCTTCTTGCGCCAGAACACGTGGGCACCCTCGGCTCAGAACTTGGTCAGATACTCGTCAATTTCCCACTGCGAGATCGAGTTGTGGTAGGACCACCACTCCGAATTCTTGAGATCGATGTAAGACCGGTAGAGCTCATCGCCCATCACCCGGCGACCGAGGTCGTCGGCCTCGAATGCCGTCACCGCTTCGAGTAGCGTCTTCGGCAATTGCCTGATGCCGCGCTTCTCGAGCTCCTCGTCGGACAGCTCATACATATTGACAAGCTGCGGATCGCCGGGATCGAGGTCCTGCTCGATGCCGTCGAGCCCCGCGCCCAGGAACATGGCGGCGGCCAGATAGGGGTTGGTCGACGGATCGACGGCGCGGCATTCCCAACGCGTGCTGGAGAGATTGATGTGGCTGTGGCCGCCGTCGCCGCCCTCGATATGCGGGCGGAGCAGCGGAACGCGGAACATATGCGTCCGGTTGTTGCCGCCGTAGGAAATGAAGATCGGCGCCCAGGTGTATCCGGTCATCGAGCCGGTCTTGATCAGGCGCTTGTAGGAATTGACGGTCGGGCAACTCACCGCGACGATCGCCGCGGCGTGCTTCCGCAAGCCGCCGAGGAACTGATAGGCGCGCTTGGAGAGGCCGCAGCCGCGTTTGTCGCTCGCATCGCCCGATACGTTCTTGCCGCTGTTGACGTCGGCAAGCGACATATTGAAGTGCGCGCCGGATCCCGTCCGGTCGGCATAGGGCTTCGGCATCATGGTGGCTTCAAAGCCGTGTTTCCTGGCCAGCTCCTTCATCATCAGGCGCCACACGACGAAGCGGTCGGCCATGGTCATGGCGTCGGCATAGGCAAAGTCGAACTCGAACTGGCCGTTGGCGTCTTCATGATCGAAGGAGTGCACTTCCCAGCCGAGCTTGTTCATCGACGTCACGATGTCATTGAGAAGCTCGAGGTTGAGGAGGGTGAGGCTCGCGTCGTAGGCGGCCTTGGCAATGGTGTCGCGCGGATCGTTCGGCGCAATGCCGTTATGCGCCGACGGATCGCGCCTGACGATATAGGTCTCGCATTCGATGCCGATGTTGAATTTCAATCCGAGCTTGGCGGCACGTTCGATCTGCTTCGCCAGCACCGTGCGTGAGCACATCGGATAGGGCTGCTCGTGATAGGTGAGCTGACCCGGGATCACGGCCACGTTCGGCCGCCACGGCAACTGCATCACGGCGCGCGGATCTGGCAGCACCGCCAGCTCGTCGTCATGCGGTCCCTGGCCGAGACCGTCGAGCGCTGCGCCGGTGAACAGCTCTGAGCCGCGCATCATGCGATCGAAATGGCTGACCGGCACGGTCTTGGTTTTGGCGATGCCGTGCACATCGACGTAGAGCGGCATCAAATATTCGACGCCCTTGTCGATCAGACTGCGCATCGTCTCGCGGTCGGATTGAGAGCTCGCCGCTGACCCTTCGATCTTCGCTCCGGTCGATATCTCGTTCATGGACGGATCGTCTCCTTAGAGGCTTGCGGAAGCCGGGACGCGTGCCTGGATCTTGTTTGAGCTTGAGTCCAAAGTCACGTCGCAACCCCGTTCGCTTCGTGCCGTTTCCCCCGTCGCTTTCGGCCAAGTTGAATGATGGCCGTTCCGTGACGGGGCTCACTCTGCGCGTGTCTAATTAAACAGTCAATTAGATTTGCGCCGCGTGCATTGTTGCAGGTAATTGATTGTATTGGGATGGACAATGCATAGGCAGACATTGCCTAGCGCGTAGTCGCAGCGGCTTAATTTTGTTCAGATGTGCGTTGTGGAGAGCGCGGCTCGGCGCGCACGCAAACTCTCGCCGGCGAAGATCGACTGAAGATCGAAACGGAGCTCGGGCCGCCGTTCAGCGCCGCTGCAACTTTCCGCCCGTCTTCCCCGCATAGCCGAGCATCTCCAGCACACGCTGATGCAGATCGCGCACCGCGCCTTTGAGGTCGAAATCGGGAAGGATGACGGAGCGCACCATGCAACCGTCGAGATAGGTGGAGATGAACTGCGCCATGCGATTGGGATCGACCGGCTTGAACATGCCCTGCCTGATGCCCTCGCGAATGACACGCGACAGCAGCTTGCGCTCCTCGACGTAGAAACTCTCGATGGTGCTGGCGATGTCCGGGTCGCCCTCGTGCGCGCCCCGGAAGTCGAGGGCAATCTTCACGAAGCGGTGGATCTCGGCATATTTGTTGACATGATTGGCAAGCCAAGCTGCGATGATGGCTGGCGCATCGGCGCTTCTGTCGTCGAGAGCGCGGACATTCTCGAAGGCGCCGGCGACGGCGTACTCGATCGTCGCCCGGAAAAGATCGGTCTTGCTGTCGAAGTAATAATAGATGAGCGCAGTGTTGACGTTGAGCGCCTTGGCGATGTCCTTGATCGTCACCGAGGCGAAGTTGCGCTCGGCGAAAAGATCGAGCGAGGCAGCCAGGAACTTGTCGCGGGCGCTACGCTCGTCGCGCCCGGCTCTTGCCGGAGCAACCCTGCGGATCATCCTTGCGCCGGGCTTCTTACGCTCGATATCCCTGCTCGGTTGGTGGGTCATCCTGCCCTTCTCAGACTTTGTCCGTCGGCCCGACGCACGCATCGACCTTAAGTCCGGTTGCGAGCGCGATGCAATCCACTTATCACGTACTTGCATTAGCCAAGCAGTTAAGGCAACACTCTTTTGATACTAATTAATCGACCAATTAGGATTTAGCGGGGTGGACGGATGCAGTTTGCCGCGGACAGCCGCACTGAGGCCAACAAGCTCGCATTCGAGAGGCTCACCAAGTCCGATCCGGTGTTGGTCGATGTGCGCCCGGCCGGCGAATTCATCCCCGGCTTCACCCGGCAGACCATCCTGACCTCCGGCCCGCCGATGAAGTGGTCCGACTATACTGGCGGCCAGCGCGACGCCATCATCGGCGGCGCCCTGTTCGAGAACCTCGCCAAGGACAGGGACGAAGCCATCGCCAGGCTCGATGCCGGCGAGATCAAGGTCGGCGGCTGCCACGATTTCGGTTGCGTCGGATCGCTTGCCGGCATCTACACCGCTTCGATGCCGGTGTTCGTGGTGGAGAACCGCGCGTTTGGCAATGTCGCCTGCTGCAACATCTACGAAGGCAGCAATCCGCGCCGTCTGAATTACGGTGTATATGACGACGGCGTCAGGGACAGGCTCCTTCTGGTGCAGAACGAGATCGTCCCGGTGATCGCCGAGGCGCTGCGCCAAAGTTCCGGCATTCCGCTCAAGCCCATCATCAAGCGCGCCCTCGGCATGGGTGACGAGCTGCATTCGCGCAACAGCGCCGCCGCGCTCCTGTTCCTGCGCGAGCTCGTGCCGAGCTTCCTCGGGCTCGCGGCGTCCGGCAGCGACCGGATCGTGCGCGCCGTCCAGACCATGGTCGACGACCAGTATTTCTTCCTGCGCCTGTCCATGGCCGCCGCCAAGGCCACCGCCGACGCTGCGCGCGGCGTAGAAGGCTCAAGCGTCGTCACTGCCATGGCCTTTAACTGCCGCGGCTTCGCCATACGCGTGAGCGGGCTCGGCGATACCTGGTTCAAGGGACCTCACGCGCAAGTGGAAGCCAAGCTGTTCGAAGGCCACAGCGTGGACGAGATCACCTGGATGGGCGGCGAGAGCATCATCGCCGAAACCATCGGGCTTGGCGGATTTGCCCAAGCCTCAGCCCCATCGCTCCAGGCCTACCAAGGCGGCTCGTACGAGACGATGATCGCCCGCAACAAGGAACTCTACGCCATCACCGTCGGCGAAAATCCCGACTACCTCGTTCCCGCTCTCGGCTTTCGCGGCACGCCGACCGGCATCGACATCTTCAAGGTGGTCGAGAGCAAGGTGCTTCCCGTGCTGGATGTCGGCATCGCCGGAAAAGGCGGCGGCCAGATTGGCGCCGGCGTGGTGCGGCCGCCGCTTGCCTGCTTCGAGACCGCGGCGGAGGCGTATCGGCAGCGGTATCGGTGATGCTGGCGGCCTCAACTGCGAACCGGGGCGGCTAGGATCGGATCGCCCGATGACAGCCCACAAGACCTACGTGCTCGGCGACGTAACTCTGCAATCCGGCGAGGTTCTGAAGAACGCGCAGCTCGCCTACGCCACCTACGGCACGCTCAACCCCGCCGCCGACAATGCGGTTCTCTTGCCGACATTCTATACCGGCACGCATCTCCGCAACGAAGCTCTGTTCGGGCCTGGCCGCGCCATCGACCCAGCGCGCCATTTCGTCGTCTCGCTCAATCTGTTCGGCAACGGCTACTCCTCGTCGCCGAGCAATACGCGCGCCCCGCAGGATGGGCCGCGTTTTCCGCACGTGACGCTGTTCGACAACGTCGCCTGCCAGCACCGCCTGCTGACCAAGCATCTTGGCGTCCGGCGCATTGCACTCGCTCTCGGCTGGTCGCTGGCCGCCATGCAGGCCTATCAATGGGCCGCCCAATATCCCGCCATGGTCGAGGCCATCCTTCCTTATTGCGGTGCTGCGCGTTGCTCGCCCATCAACCACGCGTTTCTCGACGGCCCCAAGGCGGCGTTGCAGGCCGATGCCGCCTGGAACGATGGCAATTATTCAACTCCGCCGGAAAAAGGCTTGCGCGCCTTTGGCCGCGTCTACGCCTCCTGGGCTTATTCCCACGAATTTTTTCGCGACGGGCTCTATCGACAGCTCGGCTTCGCCACGCTTGAGGATTTCGTGCGCGACTGGGAGGAGGATCATTTGAAATGGGACGCGAACGACCTCCTCGCCAAGATCTGGACCTGGCAGCATGGCGACATCGGCGGCAATCAGATCTATCGCGGCGATTTCAGCCGTGCTTTGCAGTCCATCGAGGCGCGGGCGATCGTCATGCCCTGCTCCACCGACATGTATTTTGTGCCGTCGGACAACGAAGCGGAAGTCGCGGCCATGCGGCGCGCCGAGCTCCGCGTATTCAAGTCGCCATGGGGCCATTGCGTCGCCTCGCCTGGCCGGGTGCCTGAGTTCCAACGCGCGCTCGACGAAGCCGCCGCCGAATTGTTGAGAGGATGAGACATGAAGGCTCTGGTGCTGTCATCAAGTCCACGCCGCAACGGCAACTCCGCACTGCTGGCCGAGGCGGTCAGCCAGGGGTTGGCGGAAGCAGGTCACGAGGCCGAGTTCGTCTTCGCCGACGATTTCCTGCACTTCTTCCTTCGGGATTGCCGCCAATGCCGCAAGCCCGACGGCGAATGTTCGATCGAGGACGGCTTTCGTTCTGTATTCCTCGACCGCTATCTGCCCGCCGACGGCTTCATCGCCGCGACGCCGATCTATTGGTACGGCAGCTCGGCGCAGCTCAAGGCCTTCTTCGATCGCACCTTCTGCTACTACGCCGCCTCCTATCCGGGGTCCGCGGAGGTCATCCAGGGCATGCAGGGAAAGCGCATCGGGCTCGTGCTGAGCTCCGAGGAGACCTTCCCGATGGTCTCCGGCGCGGTCATCTGCCAGATCCAGGAATTCTCCCGCTACACCCATTCAGACTTCGTCGGCGTCGTGCATGGCTACGGCAACGCCCGCGGCGACGTGCTGCGCGATCCGGGCGAGCCGATGAAGGCGGCGCGCCGCTTCGGCATGGAGTTCTTCACGAGGCACACCAGTGACTATCAGATCGACACGGTACGCTCCGGACGCGTCTGGGGCTGAAGGCTCAAGTCGCGCTCAGCACCGCCGTGCCGCCGGCGATCAGCGCGATCGCCGCCCATTGCATCTTGCTCACCGGCTCATTGATGATCGATCCGCGCCAGCAGGACCGCCACCACGCTGAAGGCAGAGGCGACGACCATGGTGATATGCGGCGCCGCACTGTTGGACCCGGCGAGGAAGGCGATATAGCCGAGCGTGTCGAGGCCGGCCTGCAGGCCGACAAAGGGCAACCACTCTGCCGGGATGCGGAGCGGCGCCCGCTGCACGAGAAGGATTCCGGCGATGAAAATGAGGCCGGTCCAGCGGCCGACCCACATGGTCTGCGGCGCACCGATCAGCGGCGTCGCCGCCTGAGCGGCGAGCACGATGGCGACGTAGGCGAGACACGCGCCCATAGCGATCAGCACCGTGACCCGATTGCTTTCGGCTTCGGCCTCGTCCGGCCCTTCGACCGCGCTCCGCGCAATGAACACACCGCCGGCGATGATGACGGCCATGGACGCCCATTGCACCGCGCTCGGCCGCACGCCCATCAGCACGTTGACGGCGAGCACGAGAGCCGGATGCGCGGCGACGATCGGCACCACGACGGCGATCGGGCCGCGCGCGATGCCCATGTAGAGCAGGATGCACATCACCGCCACGGCGATGCCGTGGACCACCGCGAAGGTATAGCCGAGCGGCGACCATATGAGCTCCGTACCCGCCGCCAGCAGCCAGATCGTCGTTCCCAGCGCCCCGATGAGGAGCACCGCGGCATAGTTCAGAGGAGCACCGAGCGCGCGGGCACTGAAGCGGGCCATAAAGTCTGCCGCGCCGAGGCCGAAGGCGCTGGCAAGTCCGTATAGGGCGGAGATCATGCGGCCTTCGCCCCGTAGAGTCTTTGCGAAGTCCGCCTACTCGGTGTTGAATTGGCGCCAGGTCCGTTCCCTGGCGCCACACCTGTCATCAGAGGTGCTTTTCCATGCTTCGTCTTAGTCCCAACTTCTCCCGCAACGTCGACTGGAATCTCCTGAAGACGTTCCACGAAATCGCCGAGGCCGGCGGTGTCAGCCGCGCCGGGCGCGCGCTCAGGCGCAAGCAGCCCGCCCTCAGCCTCGCTCTGAAGCGCCTCGAGGCCGAGCTCGGCGTGACGTTGTGCCGGCGCGGGCCGCGCGGCTTCGAGTTGACCGACGAGGGCATGCTGGTCGCCGAGACCTGCCGGTCTCTCAACTCGCTGGTGCGCAACGTGCCGAAGCGGCTCGGCAATCTCTCCGAGGAGATACGTGGGCGGATCTCGATCCAGGTCATTTCCAGCCTGGTGTGCGAACGCTTCGACTCGGCCATCTCGCGCTTCCACGACCGGCATCCCAAGGTTGAGATCCTGATCGACATCACCACCTGGGATTCGGTTGCCGCAGCCCTTCTGCGCGACGAGATCGACATCGGCGTCGCCTCGGCGCAGACCCTTCGCTCCGATCTCGCCTACGACTTCCTGTTCGATGAGGCGCACGGCGTCTATTGCGGCCAGTCGCATCCGCTTTATGGCAAGACCTTCGCCGACCCTTCCGCGCTCGCGAGCCAAGCCTTCGTGCTCACCGGCGCCGACGAGCCGGACGAGCTCACTGCCTATCGCACGCGTCATGGTCTTGGCCTCGAGGTGGCCGGACTGTCCGAGCATCTCGACGAAGCGAAGCGGCTCACCATTCTCGGCGTCGGCATCTGTTTCCTCCCCGAAGCCTTCGCCGCGCCCGACGTCGAGGCTGGCAGGCTGTGGCCGCTGCTTCGGCATGAGGATCAGCCCTGCATGCCCGTGTTCGTGATCACCAACCCGCGCGCGCCCGGGAAGCTTGCGCGCCAACTGCTGCTCGCCGAGATCGGCGTTCCTGGCGGGGCGAATTGAAGCGCCAAATTCCATTACGCGGGCGCGCGATTTCGGCGGCTTTTGTGCTCGCAGCATTGATCTCATCAATGCTGCCAATTGAGCAAATCGGCCTTTTTCCAAGGCGTCACCCGGACGCTATGGTCGTGATCGGCTGAAGCGAGGACATTGAAAATGGCTGGAGGAAAGAAGGGCGCGAAGGACAAGGGCAAGACGCGCGCGCGCCGTCCCGTTCATGGCGTGAAGCGCGCCGACACCTATGGCGCCAAGACCATCAAGACCCTCTCCCGCATCTCGCAGAAGAAGCAGGACGAGGAGGTCAAGAGGTCGCTAGAGCTAGGCCTTGAAGCGGCCAATTCCATCATCGACCGCAACATCTCTCTGTTCAGCCGCGGGCATCAGCCTGCCTTCGCCGGCATCAACACCTTCATGAAGGCGCCCTATTGCGAGGACATCCGAAAAGTGGGCGACTTCGAAGCTGCCTTCGTCGGCGCTCCCTTCAATTCAGCGACGACCTACCGGCCCGGCACGCGCTTCGGCCCGCAGGCAGTGCGGCGCATCTCGGCGCTCTATGACGGATATTGGTTCGACGGCGGCGTCGATATCTACGAGGAGCTCGATCTTTGCGACGCCGGCGACATCTTCGTCATCCCCGGCAATATCGAGAAGACCTTCGACCAGGTGACCAAGGCCGTGTCGCATATCTTTACCGCGGGCGTGTTCCCCGTCATCTGCGGCGGCGACCACAGCCTCGGCTTTCCCAATGTGCGGGGGATCGCGCCGCATATCGACGGCAATGTCGGCATCATCCATATCGATCGCCACATCGATATCCAGGAGAAGGATATGGATGAGCGGATGCACACGACGCCCTGGTTCTGGACCACCCATGAAGGCACCGTCACCACGCATCGCGACCACAGCCACATGCATGACGTCGGACTGCCGAATTGCCATCCGAAGAACCTGGTGCAAGTCGGCATCGGCGGCTGGTACGGCAACCGGCCTGGTACCGCGGTCGCCAAGCGGCGCGGCACCAGCGTGCTCACCATGCAGGACATCGAGAAGCACGGAGCCAAGAAGGCCGCCGAGATCGCGCTCGATATGGCCTGGGAAGGCTGCAAGGCGGTCTACCTGTCCTTCGATATCGACTCGATCGATCCAGGCTTCGCTCCTGGAACGGGATCGCCGGAACCCGGCGGACTTCTGCCGCGCGAGGCCTTGCAGATGATCCACACCATTGCCGCCGAAGGCCTATGCGGCATGGAGGTGGTCGAAGTCTCTCCGCCGTATGACGTCAACGACAACACGGCGCAGCTCGCCGCGCGAGTCATTCTCGACGTGCTTGGCACTCTTGTGGCTCACGGCCATCTCGGCCACCGCAACAAGGTCATCAGATGAAGTGCACATGGACGTATCCTTTCGGAATGCCAAGTTCATTTGCGGTTGCGCCACAGTTCCAGAAAAAATGATTGGATGCTGGGAGCGGCTCTCTATTCGCTTCTCGGACGGAACAGAAGACAAGACCACGCGCGTGATTTGGCTTCAGACGCTTTCGGGCGTCGGCGATATCCGCATTCCCGCCTCACGCCCACAGCTGCGAGAACGAAAGGGTTTTGCAGACTGCACGAAAGACGAGCTGCTCAAATTAGCCGATCAGGACTGCTTTTGCGGCAATACTTTCTTCGATCCAGACGCCAAGCCATCTCCAACCGCCAGTTGGCCAAAGGAGGCGTACCTGTTCCGCTTTCAGCCCGTCATCACTTTTCCAGAGCCTGGCTGGATCGAGTGGCGAAATTCCGGAACGTGCATGATTGAGAAGGCGCCGAGCGGAGCGTACGAGGAACATTGGCGATTGCAACCGGAGTCCAGATTGTTCGCTGCGCATCTCACCAAGCGCGACGCGGCACAAACGACCTGCCTCTTTGTTGCGGGCGAGCACGCGGTCTACGCGCGAAATCGCAGAGTGGACTTACCTTCGGACAAGACGTTGTTGGAACTTGCGCAGGATGCTCGGTACCAAAGGGATCGCCTGGAGGAGCTCGTAGATTGTGAATTCTCTTACGCTCGCCGCGCCCAGACCGGAGATGACTACGACATCGTGGTTTCGACTTTGCCGTGGCGAGAGGGCAAGTCGCTTGGATATCCCTGGCTTCGAGATTTAGCTTCGCAAGCCAAAAATATCGAAGGTTCGGTGTTGGGCGACAATTGGAGTCTCGAGAGCCTTTGGTGCCCGTAATGCCTGTCACTGTTCTTGCGATTGGTGGCCCGGCCGCTCGCTCAACCTTCCATGTCCTGCTAACGTCCAGCGTCGAAGAATCCAAAGGCTAGAGATCCAATGAACCTCCTCATTCTCCAGCATGCCCGCGTCGAGCATCCAGGCATCTTTCGCGACTTCTTCAAGGAGGACGGCTTTCGCACCCACACCGTCGAACTTGACGAAGGCGAAACTATCCCGAGCCTCGATCCCTTCGACCTGATGGTGGTGATGGGCGGCCCGCAAGATGTGTGGCAGGAGGACGCGTATCCCTGGTTCGTTCCCGAGAAGGAGGCCATCCGCAAGTGGGTCGCGGACATGCAGCGGCCTTATCTCGGCATCTGCCTCGGGCACCAGCTGCTTGCCGACGCGCTCGGCGGCCGCGTCACGCCGGCGAACACGCCCGAAGTGGGCGTGCTCCCTGTCTCGAAAACCAAGGCTGGCGCAAGCGATCCCGTCACCAAGGCGCTTCCCGATCCGCTCAACGTCTTGCAGTGGCACGGCGCCGAGGTCGTCGATATCCCGCCGGGCGGGACGGTGCTTGTTTCCTCCGACGTCTGTCCGATCCAGGCTTTCCGCTACGGTCAGCACGCCTACGGCATGCAGTTCCACGTCGAGGTTACGGGGGAGACCGTGCAGAACTGGGCCGTGATCCCGGAGTATGCGCGCGCGCTCGCCGATGCGCTTGGGCCGGAGGCGCTGCCTGGCTTCGACAGCCAGGTGACCGCCGAGCTTCCCCGCTTCAACCAAAACGCACGTACGCTCTACGACGGCCTGAAGGAAGTTTGGGCCAAGGCCTGAGTAATTTGACTAACCGCAGGCGCCGATTGGTCCAATCCTGCGGCGCTATTTCCTGCGTTCAACCGGGCGCGAGCCTTTCAGCGCCAGCCGTGCCGCGCACCAGACCTGATGCAGAGCGAGCTTTAGCGCCGCGCCATCCGCGGCGAGCACCCTGACCAGCAGGCCGGCAGAGTTCGGCAGCTGCGAGCAACCGATCGCCGCCACGTCGCGATCGAGCCTGACCTTGTGAAGCTCGCCGGCGACCGCACTTGCGGAAAAGTCGAGACCGGCGACGATCATCGTCCCTTGCGCCTTGAAGCGCCCTGAGATGCCGGGACATGAGTCGCGAAACGCCTGACCGTCGACCTTCAAGCGGTCGATGGCAAGAGCCTTGCCGGTCTCATCCTCGACGACAATCTCGCTGAAATAGGATGCGAACTTGCCGTCTCGCCCAGATGGATCGTGCGTGAGGAAGGAGTCCGACACCAGCGCCACGGCATCGCCGCCGAGCCTGACGGCGATTTCCGAACGGCAGCGCGAGCCGGGAAAGAGAATCTGGGGGTCGGGCAGATATTCGAGATACGATCCGCCCTCGCATTGAATGCGCACACGCTGGGTTGCGCTTCCCGACGGCATGGAGTGCACCACGGTCGCGGCCTGGGTCGAGACGTGCGCTTCAGCGCCTTGCGCCGTGGCCAGCGTCAAATCGAGCCTGTCGTCCTCATAGATGCCGCCGGAGCAAGACTGCAAATAGAGCGTGGCGAGTCCTGGATGGTCGCGATCCTGGTAGAGCGCCCGGCAGACGTGGAAGGGATAGCCTGCATATTGGCGGCGGAGATAGCTGCGCCCATCGGCGTCCGCCGCAAATTCGAGATCGAGCTTACCCGATACGAGCCTGCGTCCCGCGCGTGACGAGGCCTCGGCCTCTCTCGTCCCTGATCCGTCAGGCGGCAAAGATCACATCCTCGACGAGACGGTCCACCACGGCCTCCACCCCTTCGCCGGTCTTGCAGTTGGTCAGCATCACAGGGCGGCCGCGGCGGACCTCGTTGGCCTCTTGCACCATGCTCTCGATATTCGCTCCGACGAACGGAGCAAGATCTGTCTTGTTGATCACCAGGAGATCTGATCGCAGAATACCGAGACCGCGTTTGCGCGGAATATCGTCGCCGCCGGCCGTATCGATGACGAACAGCCAATAGTCGACGAGCTCGAGCGAAAAGGTCGAAGCGAGATTGTCGCCGCCAGACTCGACCAGCACGACATCGAGCTCTGGAAAGGTTTCGACCAGGCTCTCCACCGCCTGAATGTTCAGAGTCGGGTCCTCGCGGATCGCGGTATGTGGACACGCCCCGGTCTCGACGGCAAGAACGCGGGCAGGATCGATCAGCCCCGAGCGTTTGATTCTCTCGGCGTCTTCTTGCGTGACGATGTCGTTGGCGACGACGCCGACTTCCAGATTGCGCGCCTTCATCACCGGGATCAGCCGCTCGACCAGCGCCGTCTTGCCGGACCCCACCGGACCGCCGATGCCGATGCGGGCGACACCCGGCAGTTTGGCGCGGTGCCGCTGTCATCGCAGCATGTATCTCTGCGCCAGCGGCAACCGTTGCGCCGGCTCGCAGGTCGCTATTTGCCGTCGACATAGACGTCGAAAGTCTGCGGATTGACCTTGATCTCCGGACACGCATCGTTGTGCAGCATGTCCTGCTTGTTGAGCTTGCGTGTCGCCCCGGTGGGGAGCAGCGTCTTGGCGAGGCCGAGCGAGCCCGCGATGTCCGCCTCGATGGCGAGCGGATTGACGAAGCAGGCGGAGAGCGCCTGCTTGGCCCTGCCAAAGGCGCCCCATTGCGGGCGCATGCGCAATGGCTCGCAGGTCATCAGGCTCGCGGCGCTGTCGCCCATGGCGCCCCAGGCGATGAAGCCGCCCTTCACCACGATCTCAGGCTTGATGCCGAAGAAGCCGGGCCGCCACAGCACCACGTCGGCGATCTTGCCAGGCTCGAGCGATCCGATGAAGGCGTCGATGCCGAAGGTGCGCGCGGCGTTGATGGTGTATTTGGCAATGAAGCGTTTGATGCGCTCGTTGTCGCCGCGCTTGGTCTTTTCGCCCGGCAGCCGCCCCCGCTGATCCTTCATCTTCGACGCGAGCTGCCAGGTCCGGCAGATCACCTCGCCGATACGCCCCATCCCCTGGCTGTCGGAGCCGAGCATGGAGATGGCGCCGAGGTCGTGCAGGATATCCTCGGCCGCGATGGTCTGCGCCCTGATGCGGCTCTCGGCGAAGGCAACATCCTCCGGGATCGCCGGGTTCAGATGATGGCACACCATCGTCATGTCGAGATGCTCGTCGAAGGTGTTGACGGTGTAGGGGTTGGTCGGATTGGTCGACGACGGGAGGCAATTCATCTCTCCCGCGACGCGGATGATGTCGGGCGCATGGCCGCCGCCGGCGCCCTCGGTGTGATACATGTGGATGGTGCGGCCGCGGATCGCGGCGAGCGTATCTTCGAGGAAGCCGCTCTCGTTCAGCGTGTCGGTATGCAGTTGCACCTGGAAGTCGAGCTCGTCGGCGACCGACAGGCACGTGTCGATTACCGCCGGCATCGAGCCCCAGTCCTCGTGAATCTTGAGACCGATGCACCCGCCCCTCATCTGATCGAGGATCGAGCGCGGGCGCGAGGTGTTGCCGCGCCCGAGGAATCCGAAATTGATCGGCCACTCTTCGGCGGCTTGCAGCATCTTGCCGACATTGAAGGTGCCGCCGCAGTCGATACCTACGGTGATCGGACCGAGCGAGCCGCCGATCATGGTGGTGAGCCCAGAGCTGATGGCGTGCTCGCAGAGCTGCGCCGAATCGAAATGCACATGCACGTCGATGCCGCCTGGCGTGGCGATCATGCCTTCGGCATCGCGCACAGTGGTTGCCGCGCCGACGATCAGGTTCGGGTGGACACCGTCCATCGTCGCCGGGTTGCCGGCTTTGCCGACGCCGACGATCTTGCCGTCCTTGATGCCGATGTCGCCCTTGACGATGCCGAGCACCGGATCGATCACCAGCGCATTGCACAGAAGCATGTCGAGCGCGCCCATGGCGCTGTCATAGCCAGGCGTCATGCCGAGACCGTCGCGCAACGTCTTGCCGCCGCCATGCAGGCACTCTTCGCCCGGGAACGGCGTAATCATGCTCGACTTCGGCGAGAAGCGAGGTGTCGCCAAGCCGGATCGCATCGCCAACGGTCGGGCCATACATATGCGCGTAGTCTTTGCGGCTCATCTTGGCCATGGGCTCATGCTCCCTTGAAGCCGCGCGCCCGCGCGCGCTGCAAGGCTTCCGTCGTGATTGCTTCGCTCCGCCAATTGCCCTCGGTGAGGCCGTTCAGCCCGAGCATCTCGCCGGTACCGCCGAACTCGGTGAGCACCACCTCCTTCGACTCTCCCGGCGCGAAGCGCACGGAGGTTCCCGCCGGTATGTCGAGATGCATGCCGAAGCTCTTCTTCCGATCGAAATCGAGCGCCTTGTTGGTTTCGAAGAAATGATAGTGGCTGCCGATCTGGATTGGCCGGTCGCCGGTATTGACCACCTTCAGCTTGGCCTTGCGCCGTCCGGCATTGAGCTCGATTTCGCCGTCGTCGGCGATGATCTCTCCCGGCACAACTTCGTCTTTGCTCGTGCGCTTGCCGGGACGAATGGGGTCGTGGATCGTCACCAGCTTGGTGCCATCCGGGAACGTGCCCTCGACCTGGATCATCGGCATGAGATGGGCGACACCAGGCATTACGTCGTCGCTGGAGAGCAGCGTCGATCCCCAGGCGATGAGGTCTGCCACCGAGCGGCCTTCCCGTGCGCCCTCCAGAATTTCGTCGACGATATAGGCGACGGCTTCGGGATGATTGAGCGGCAGGCCCTTCGCCTTGTGCTTGCGCGCAAGCTCGGCCGCGACATAGATCGTCAGCCGTTCCATTTCCGTAGGCGTCAATAACACACTGCACCTCCCGCTCTTTGCCGGAGCTAATTGGCGAACACCCTCAGACTGTTGTTGGCGTGTTGCATCACGGCGATTTCGGCTTCGATCGCGTAAGCGCTGAGCTCATCGATCGTTGGCACGGGCTGCGCGGCGAGGCTGGCAACCTCATGCCGTGCGTCGATCAAGATCTGTTGCGCATCGATGTGGCTGAGGCAGCCAAGTCGGATGCCGGCGCCAAGCAAACCCGTTGTGAAGGTATGGGCCGACAGGGCGACGGCATCCCGTTCGCTCAAGTCCGCGCGCCCCCACAGATAGCCTTGCATCGCGGCGAGATGCCCGAACGCATCGCCCTGCTTTACTCTCTCGCGATAGGTGGCGGCCTCGCCGATGCCGAGCCTGGCGAATACAGAGAGCATGGCTTCGCCCATGCGCCGCGAGGCCGAGCGCAGCTCGGCGCAAGGAGACTGCATCTCGACCTGCGCGTCGATGGCAGTGACATCTTCGAGGCTCATCCGCGCCTGGTGCGCCGCAACGACAACCGGGCGGTCGAACTCGGCCCAGCGCGCGCGAAGCTGACCGACGACGAAGACACGGACGGCATCGGCGCCGGTCACCACACCGCTGTCGGACAGACCCTCCAATCCCCACGAGAACGAAACCGCGCCAGAGGGGAAGAAGCTGTCGCCGAACTGGAGAACCGCAAGCGCGTCCGCAACGTCGCTCATTCCGCACTCCATGTGATGCGGCCGGTCGTCACCAGATGCTCAAGGCGATCGACATAATGCTCAGCAGGCCCCTGTGTGGCGACCAACAATGCGCCGGGCTCGAACCTCACCTTCCAATGATGATTGCCGGCGCAGTAGCCCGCCTCGAGCGCCGCGTCCGCGTCACGCGGCACAAGGCGCAGCCAGCGCTGCTGCGCTTTCCGCAATACGATGGCGCGGCTGTCCTCGAGCAGAAGCACTGCGCCGTCGACGAGCTGATCGCCGCGATCGAGCGCAATGGCGATATCGGTTCCCTTGTCGGTCTTGCCGCGCAAGCGCCGGCGCGAGGTGTCCTCCTCGCCAACCACCAGCGTCTCGACGCGATCGTCATGCTCGAGGTGATGCAGCCTGTCGGCGAGACGCGGGTCGCTGGCCGTGCCCACTATCCCGGTGATGGTGATCATGTCTCGGCCTCACTTATTCGGCGGCGGTCAGGTCTGACCGGCGCAAGTTCTGGTCGACCAGCTCGCCTCTCGCTCGCGCCATCGCCGCCATCAGCCGCAGCACGGTGCACACCGCGAGACGCGAGGTCGTGCCGCTCACGTCGTAGACCGGCGCGAGCTCGGTCACATCGATGAGGCTCACGGTCTTCTGCTCGCCGATGATGTCGGCGACCCGCACCATCTCGCGGCTCTCAAGCCCGCCAGGCTCGGTCGCGGTCACGCCTGGCGCCGCGGAGGCGTCCATGACGTTGAAGTTGAAGGAGAGATACTGCGCGTCGGTACCGCCCCAGACCTTCTCCACCGCCTCGCAGGTCACGGCGTCGATGCCGCGCTCATAAATCTCGAACATCGGGTAGAAGCGGATGTTACGGGCCTTGGCGAGGTCGATATAATCCTTTGGATTCATGGAGTTACGCGCGCCGATATGGGCCACGTTGGCGGCGCGCAGATTGGGCAATTCGGTGATGCGGGCAAGCGCGCAGGTGCTGAGCAGCGTCTCGCCTGCCCAGCTCTCGGCCATATCGAGATGCGCCCCGAAATGCAGGCAGCCCATTGTCTTGCCGGCGCCGATATGGTCGGAGAGAGCGCGCGCCGCCTGGATCGAAATCGACCTGTCGCCGCCGACGATGATCGGCGTCACGCCGGCGTTCAGCACGGTAGTCACGGCGCGATAGATGCGGTCTCGCGCGCTGTCGGGGTTGACCTTCGGCATCGGCACGTCGCCGCAGTCGACGGCAAGCCCGTTGAGGTCGACGCCGAACTCGAACCAGTAGGAGAGATATTCCTGCGAGGCGATGCGGAACTCGCGCGGGCCATCTTCGCTGCCGGGTTTGCCGACATTACCCTCGTCGAACGGCACGCCGACAAAGGCGTAGCGCGCGCCGTGCGCCTTCAGCGCCGCGGTGTCGAGCGCAACGTGCGGCGCGCGCAGGAACGTCAGCTGTCCTGGCGCGCGATAGTTCTCGCCGCCCTCTCCTCCAAGCGGCGAAAACAAATGGGCGTAGCTTTTCGCGGGGTTCATGGCGTTTCGCTCTTCCCTTTACTCTTTACGGTTGTTGCCCACGGTCGCGCAGGGTCTTCGCCCGGCTGCCGAGGAAATGCATGATCATCAGCGCCGCGGTCTTGATGCTGATGTGGCTCACGTCGAATTTCGGACAGAGCTCCGACACCTCCATGATGTCGGCGCCGAACGTGCCTGCGGTACGCGCAAGCTGGATGATCTCGCGGCCTTTGAGCCCAAAGCATTCGGGCGCCGTGGTCCCAGGCATGCAGCTTGAGTCGATGGAGTCCGTGTCCCAGGAAAAATAGACGCCGTCGGTGCCGTCCCAGGCCCGGGTGAAGATCTCCTTGGTGCACTCGACCACGCCGCGGGCGACGAGCTCCTGCATGGGGATGAGGCGCACTTCGTTGTCGACGAAGAAGTCGTGCCAGTCCTTCGGGTTGAGCCCGTTGCGCGAGCCCATATGCACCAGGTTCGTGGCGCTGCAGTTCGGCAGGTCGAGCGCGCGGGAAGGGCCGGAGCAATTGGTGAAGGCGTTGCCCGCCCAGTCCGGAGCGGCGTCGAGGTGGCAATCGACGTGGAGATAACCGATGCGCCCGCTCTTGTGAAAATCGGAGAGAGCGCGCGCGCCGGGGATGGGCACCGAATGGTCGCCGCCGCACAAGACGACCTTGGCCCCGCCGTGCAAACACTCCGTCAGATAATGATAGATATACTCATGCGACTTCTCGTTGTTGCCCGGCACGATGGGGATGTCGCCGCAATCGACGATCCTGAAGAAGGTCAGGAGATCGACGTCGTATTCGAACATGTAGGGAAAATATTGCGTCGAGGCCTCGCGAATGCCTGCCGCCCCTTGCGAGGTTCCGGCGCGCACCACCTGGCCCTGATCCCACGGCACGCCGATGAAGCACACCTTGGCGCCCATGGCGCGGATGGCGTCGCGGTCGGGCGGGCAATAGGGCGCGCCCAGGAAGGTGGCGATGCCTTGCGACTTGAAGGTGCCGTTGTGCAGCTTCGGCGAATAGATGTGATCGTCGGCGCCCTTGTGTTGATGGGGTCCCTGATGCTGATGCGGCACGTGCTGCCAGGTCATGGCTTGGCTCCTGGCGTGGCTTCGCTTGGGCCGTCGCCTGTCAGCGTGGGCGGCGCACCGGCAGCGGGCGGCACGAGCCCGATCGAAACGAGCTGCATCTCACGCCCCGTCAGCACCTTTGGCGTGGGCCGCCCGCAATCGGGGCAGCGGAAATTGTAGAGCGCCGCCGGCGTCTTCACCGCGTCGCAATAGGTGCACAACACCGTGAGCGGCACCTCGTCGATGTTCAGCCTCGCTCCTTCGCACAGCGTTTCGCGCGACGCGGAGGGGAAGCAGAAATGCAGCGACCTGGCGATGCCGCACAACACACCCATTCTCAGGTTGATCTCGGCCACGCGCGCCGCACCGAGGTCTGCCGCCTGATCGCAGACTTGTTCGACCAGCGCGCTTGCGATCGACATCTCATGCATTGCCGTGAACCGCTCCTTCCGCTCCGCGACCTGCGCGCTCGGACGCGTTGAGCAGCCAATCGATCCACCCCACCATGCCCGCGCCGCTCCTGGCAGAGACCTGCAGCACGGCGATGTCCGGATTGATCGACCGCGCATGCGCGATGCAGGCGGCAACATCGAAGTCGAGATGCGGCAGGAGATCGATCTTGGAGAGCACCATCATGCTCGCGGCGGCAAAGGCGTCGGGATATTTCAGCGGCTTGTCGTCTCCCTCGGTCACCGAGAGGATGGCCACTTTCAGCGCCTCGCCGAGATCGAAGCCGGCCGGGCAAACCAGATTGCCGACATTCTCGATGAACAGGATCGAGTTACGCTTGAGCGGCAGGCTGTCGAGCGCATGCCCGACCATATGCGCGTCGAGGTGACAGCCGCGGCCCGTGTTGATCTGGACCGTGGGAACGTTCGTGGCGCGGATGCGCTCGGCGTCCAGCGAGGTCTCCTGATCGCCCTCGATCACGGCCACCTGTACCGTGGATTTCAGCATCTCGATGGTCTTGACCAGGAGCGTGGTCTTGCCAGAGCCGGGGCTCGATACGAGGTTGATTGCGAAGACGCCGGCTTCCTTCAGGCGCTCGCGGTTCTCGCGCGCATAGGCGTCGTTCTTGGCGAGGATGTCCTTCTCGATGCGCACGAGGTCATGCGGCGCATGACCCGCGTGTCCCTCATGATGGTGATGATGGTCATGGTCATGGTCGTGATCATGATGATGGTGATGCTCGCCTTGATGGCTGCAACCGCATACGCCGCACATCGTTGTCTCCTCCGGGTGAATGTTCAGTGTGTAACGGGCGAGTCTTCGAGGTCGTCGCTCCGCATCTCATCGCGCATCAGATGCATGATCTTCTTTGCCAGCTCGGAGAACCCGTCGGCTTCCAGCATCTCCTCGTGGCTGGCGAGGCGGCGGCCGCCCTTGAACTCGGTCACGAGAGTCTCGCGGACGGTGCCCGGGTGACGGGACATGAAGACGATGCGGTCGGCAAGGAAGATCGCCTCTTCGATGTCATGGGTGACGAGCAGCACGGTGGCATTCGATTTCTCCACGATGCCGATCATCAGCTCTTGCATCTGCCACTTGGTCTCGGCGTCGAGGGCGCCGAACGGCTCGTCCATGAGAAGGATCGAGGGACCGTTTGCCAGCGTGCGGGCAATGGCCACCCGCTGCTGCATGCCGCCGGAAAGCTCGCGCGGATAGGCATCCTTGAACTTGGTCAACTTCACCAGCTGGATGAAACGATCGGCGTTTCTTTGCCGCTCGTCTCTGGGAACGCCGTTGATTCGCATCCCGTACTCGACGTTCTTCCGCACCGTCATCCAGTCGAAGGACGTGTAGCGCTGGAACACCATGCCGCGGGACTTGTCCGGGCCATGGATCTCCTTGCCGTCGAGGAACATGGCGCCGCTCGTGGGATCTTCGAGTCCCGCCACCATGCGCAGCACCGTGGACTTGCCGCAGCCGGAGGGGCCGAGCAACGCGCAGATCTCGCCTTCGGTCACGTCGAACGACACATCGCGCACGGCCTCGACCGTCATCCTGTTGCCGAGATCGTAGCGCTTGCCGACGCCGCGCACCGACAGCTTGGCTGATCCGGAAGTCGAGGTCGCCTGCGATGGCATTGCCATGGTCAAAATCCTGAGCCCATCAGGCCCGCTCCCTAGGTTAGAAGAACCGCAAATATTCCCGCTTCTCCCAGTCGGTAATCGTCTCGTGGAAGCGATCCCACTCGTCCTGCTTATGCAGGGTGTAGAGCCGGTGCATGGTATCGCCGAAGACGTGCTTGGCGAGCGGATCGGCGGCGAAGCCGGTGATCGCCTGATCGAGATTGCGCGGCAGCGGCTTCACCTGCAACTCGTCACGCTCGGCCGCGGTCAGCTCGTAGAGCGACTTGGCGAGGGGCGGGCCCGGGTCAAGCTTCTCGCGGATGCCTTCGAGCGACGCCGCGCAGGTCATGGCGAGGCCGAGATACGGGTTCACGCACATGTCGACGGCGCGGTTCTCGATGGCGAAGCGCGCCTGCGGAAACCTGATCATGGCCGAACGGTTGTTGACGCCGTAGGTGATGTGGGTCGGTGCCCAGGTCACGGTGCCGCCCTCGAACTCGCGGGCTCTGCCGATCAGGCCCTTGTAGCTGTTCACCGTCGGGCAGTTGACCGCGGTCAGCGCCACGCCGTGCTTGAGCGCGCCGGCGGCCGCCCACCGTGCCGTGTCGCTCCAGTCTCCGCTCGCCTCGTCTTTGAACAGGTTCGCCCCTGGATTGGCGATCGACTGGACGCTCCAGTTGATATGCGCGCCGCTCCGCCAATCACCTTGCGCAGGCTTCGGCATATAGGTGACGAACAGGCCGTGCCGCTTGGCGATCTCCTTCAACAGAATGCGCAGGAAGGTGAAGCGGTCGGCCATGCCGAGCACGGTCGAGTAGTCGAAGTCGACCTCGAACTGCGAATAGGCGCCTTCGCACACGACGTTCTTCAGGCCCCAGCCCATGCCATTCAGATATTCGATGACGTCGGAGAGGAAGGGCATCGAGTTCGAGCGAGTATTCGACGTCATAGCCGAAGGCCTGGCGCTTTGGCCTAAACCCTTCGCCGGCTTCCGGATCGTCGTCGATGGCTTTGACCGGCTGCCCCTTGTCGTCATAGCGAAGCACGATGAACTCGGGCTCCATGCCGGCGTAGAAGGCGTAGCCCGCATCTTCTGCCTCCTGCACGGTTCGCTTCAGCGCCATGCGCGGGCAGACGTCGTAGGGGGCATCCTCGTAGTAGAGATCGGCGAAGACGATGGCAAATTCCGGATTCCACGGGCAGACGAAGATCGCATCGAGATCGGGGATCGGGATCTGATCGGGATCGGCCGGCCCGAGCTCGGGAAACATCGCCACCGAGTGCACCGCGAATTGCGGGCCCTTGCCGATGCACAGCCGCTCGAACTCTGAAAGCGGCACCGGCTTCGTCTTCGGGCTGCCGAGGATGTCGATCCAGCAGGAGAAGACATATTTGACGCCGGCCTTCTCGAGGTCGGCCTTCGCCTGGTCGATGCGCGACTTCTCCGGAAATGCCGCCGCCAAGGACGTCGGGTAAATGCCAGCCATGAACGCTCCCTCACCTAAGTGTTTTTGGTCTCACACACAGTTCTTGGTCTTCCGGCCGGCGGACCGGAGAGATCCGCCAGGCCGGAAAGTCTCGTCAGCCGCGATAGCCGCTGTCGTAGAGATCCTTGAGCAGGCTACAGTCGATCCCCTTCTCCGGCGGGTAGTTCTCCTTCACCACGCCGAACTTCACCCACCAGGAATTGGTGAGCTTGAAGTGATCGACCATCTGACCGTTCTTCTGGCCGAAGGGCGGATCGCCGGGAGCGACGCCGCAAAATTGCGCGGCTTGCATGAAGGTATAAGGATCTAGCCCTGAATCGAGGCCGGTGCCGTCCTTGCCGATGACCAGCTCGACATCGGGAACCGACATCTTCATGCCCTCGGCAATGATCTTGTTGCCTTCCTCGGGGTTGGCCTTCCACCAGGCAATGGCGTCGTACATCGCCTTGAGCGCCTTGAGCGCCACCGGCCGGTTGTTCTTGGCCCAGTCGGCGTTGATGAAATGCGCGTCGGCGATAAGGGCGTTCGAGGCCCATTCAGGATCTGCGGTGCTGGCGACCACCTTGGCGCCCGGGACCGCCTTCAAGGTCTGGGTGCCGAACGGCTCCCACAGCTCGGCGCCGGCCACCGTTCCGCCGATCATCGCGGCAGCGGCCTGATCCATGATGACGTTGACATACTCGACGGAGTCGAACGGCATCCCGTTCTTCTCGAGATAGATGCCCATCATGATCTGCGGCAGGCCGCCGACCATGACGGCCACCTTCTTGCCCTTGAGATCGGCGGGACTCGTGATCTCAGGGCGCATGATGAGCTTGTCGGTGCCATGCGAAAGATTGCCGTAAGCGAACATGCGGATCGGCATGTTCTGCGAGGCGCCGATCGGGGCGAACTCCGCCGTAGAGGAAACGATCTCGAGCTGCCCCGACGACATCAGGGCGAAGCTCTGAAATGGATCCTCGATCGCCTGGTACGTGATGTCGAGGTCGGGAGCGAGGTTCTTCGCCTTGGCGATGTACCACCATCCATAGCCGGGCCAGGTGAGGCCAGCGACCCGGACTTGATCCTTGGCCCAGCCTGATGTGGCGGCGGCAAAAGCGAGGCCCGCTACGGCGATCGCCAACGAGAACTGCCTTAATCGAGATAATGATGCCTGACGCATGGCTTTCTACTCCCAGCCGGATTTGATCCAACGACGACGCCTACCTTCACCTACTGCTCTCCGCGCGGCACATACGGAAAGAGGACCCGCTGCGCCCAGCGGAAGAGAAAATCGAACAAGAGACCGACCACGCCGATGACGAGGATGCCGGCCATGATTTCGTCGACCTTGAGGAAGCGCTGGCCGCGCATCATCACGGCGCCGATGCCGGTGGTCGACGCCACGATCTCGGCGATGACGAGATAGGTCCAGCTGACCGCCAGCATCTGGCGCATCGAAATCATGATCTTCGGCGCGACCGCCGGCAGCACGATGGTCGACAGGATTTGCCACCGGTTCGCGCCGAGCGTCATCGCGGTCTCGATCAGCTCCGCCCGCACCGCGCGGGTGTGATCCATGATCAGCGTGATGAGGAAGAATATCACGCCGATAAAGAGCAGCGCGAGTTTCGAGCCCTCGCCGGCCCCGAACCACATCAGCAATAACGGGATGAAGGCGGGGGCCGGCAGATAGCGCCAGGCGCTGACGAACGGATTGAAGAATGCATCGACGCTGCGGAAGGAGCCCATCAACACGCCAAGCGGAATGGCGATGGCGCAGGCGAGCGCGAAGCTCGCCACGATCCGGTAGATGCTGGTGCCGATGTCGTAGAGAAAGCCGCGCTCGACGATCATCGTATAGAGCGTGGAGAGAACTTGATGCGGCGGCGGCATGAACAGGGTGTTGACCCAGCCCTTTGCCGCGGCGAGCTCCCACACGCCGAAGAAGATCACCCAGACGGCGACGCCGAGCGCAAGCGACCAATAGAGCGGGATGGGTTTGAGATACTCAAACCACAGCGCCTGCCGTCTCTTATCCTTGGGCGCGCGTGCTGGGCTCTGATCTTGGCTCACACGCTGCACCCCGTGCATGACTAGGGCTGTCCCCATTTCAGCATGTTCTTATACATCGCGAGGCCGACCATCGGCTCGACGGAAGCAAGATCGTCACGGCTATAGCAATGCTCGCGCAGGAACAGCGCAAGCTGGTCATGCGTCTCGCAGATGACCTCGATCAACAAATCGTAGCGGCCGGCGACGAAGATGACGTAGGTGACTTCGTCGCGATCGCGGAAGTAATGCGCTGCCTTTTGCGGATCGTGCCCGGAGGCGACCTTCAAGCCCACCATGGCGTAGGCGTCGTAGCCAAGCGCCATCGGATCAGCGACGCCCATGATGCGCAGCACCTTGGAGTCGATCAGCTGCCCGACGCGGTTGCGCACCGAGCCTTCCGAAATGCCGAGCTGCTTGGCGATTGCCGTGAAGGCGGCGCGTCCGTCGTTCTGCAGAATGCGGATGATGGTGAAGTCGATCGCGTCGAGGGCGGCTGGCCTCGCTTGCGGAGATGGCCCTGCGATTGCCGCGCCCTGTCCTGTAGGGGGAATTGCCGCCCGCCTGACAACGGTCATCGGCCTTTTGGCGACAGTCATCCCACCCCCTCGTCACTTGCGCATATCGAAGGTTGAGAGGGCAGCTTCTACGAAAATTCGAAACTCAACAAGTTATTTTCGCGGCGATGCGTATTTTATAGCCATATTGCCTACGATTTACGCATGACGGCGCAATTCCGGGCAGGGGCCTCGAATTGGGGAACCTACCTTGGGAGGCGTGAGCAGGCGGACTTGGACGGCGCGCCGGTTGGCTCACCAGAAGCGGCCGCTCGCGCCGACGACGATCGTCGCGAGGCCGAGCACAAGGTTGACCGCGACGATGCGGCGGATCTGACCGAGCTCGGTCGCAGCCTCGGGAAATGCCTCGCTTTCGACGGCGCGGCTAAAGCGGCGCCACGGCGCGAAGAAGAGATGCAGGAAGAGCAGCATCATCGCGATGCCGATGCCCTGCATGATGTGGATGAACAGCCCCACGCCGGCGAAGCCCCCGAGATAGAGGAAGATCATGCCGTAGCCGCTGACGAGCAGGAGAACGACGCTCGCCCACACCCATGGAAAGAAGCGTTGGAAGACGCGCTGCCAGAGCTTAAGCCGCGCCTCGGCCTGAAGCTGCCCGGCTGACGGGCGCAACACGATATAGGCGAAGAACATGCCGCCCACCCAAATTACGGCGGCAAGGACATGAAGCGCGATGAGCAGGGCCACGCGCTGACCCTATCACATGATTTCGGCCGGCGAATATTGGCTTGCAGCAGCGTTGCCGCCTGGAACTTTCCAATTCCTCCTTCGTTGATCGCGAGCGAACCATGATGGAGGCCCGACATGGCAAGAGGCATGCTACGCGGCGAAGGCGTTCAAGCGGGCATTGGCATTCTGACCGGGCTTTTGACCGTCGCCATGATCTATCTCGCGGCGACGATGCTGGCCGGCTAGCCCTCCCGCATTCGCCGGTCCTGACTCCTCGACGGATCAGAACGCGCCAATCAGGTTCTGTATCGCCTGCTTCGGTGCGGCTTGCGCAGGCCGCGGTGCGCTGACCGGCTGCGCCGCGGTGCCTACGGCCTTGGCCTGCTTCTTCTTGCCCTTCTTCTTCACAGGCTCTACGACCGGCGGCGCCGCGGACTCAACTGCTGCCGCCGGCGGAGAGGCGGTCTCGCCGCCGCCGAGAAGCTGACCTAGTCCTTGCACCACGCCCTGCTCGCCAGTGCCCTGATCGGCCTGGATGAGATCGCCGATCGACGCGCCGGCCTTGCCCTTCACCAATGCGCCAATGCCGCCGGTATTGCCGAGCGTGCCGGCGAGCGCATCGGCGCTTGGCAGCTTTACCAGGCCGCCGCCGAGCTTGCTCAGTTTCGCGTAGGCCGCCTGCGGGTTCTCCAGGATGCCTGCGATGTCGGGATAGATCGACGGCGCGGCCCAAGGTCCGTTGATGGCGACCGGCACGCCGAGACCTGCGAGGTCCGTCTTGCCGCCCTGCCCTTCCAGGCTCGCCACCACCTGCGGATCGACGCGGAAGTTGAGCGTCTGCGCCGGAAGATCGATGGTCCCGGTTCCGGCCATGCGCACGAGCGGGCCGTTCAGGTGCAGATCGTTCGTCTGCGCCTTGCCTTGGGCGATCTTGAAGCTCGCGCCGAGCGAGGCGAAGTCGGTCTTCTCTGCCTCGCCCTCCTGCCATCCGGACAGCGTTGCCGAGGAGAGGTTGCGCACCATCTTGGCGACGTTGATGCCGCGAATGGCGCCGTCGGTGAATTCGAACTTCGCGGTGCCCTTCAAAGCCGACACCATCGCCCGCTGGCTCGCGCCGCTCGCGGTCAGGTCGATGGCGAGCGCCGCCTTGCCTTCGATCCGCTGGAAGGCTGCCACCGCGTCGAGGAAGGGATAGGCGTCGAGATTGGAGAGTGAGAAGCGGAAGGCCTGCACCGGGGTCTTGCCTGTCGCGTCGACGGCAAGCACGCCGGTGCCGACGCCGCCATAAAGCTGGAAGTTCGGCAGCTCGACCTTGAGCTTGCCGCCGGCCACGCCAGCGCGGACGTTGATCGGGCCAGCCTTGATCGTGCCGTAGGAGAGCTGATCGACGCTGAGATTGAGCTCGGCATTGACCGACTTCAGCGCCGAGAAGTCGATTTTGGCGTCGCTCCAGCCTGAAGCTCCGTCGCTCGCAGCTGACGCCGCGGGCGCGCTCGCGCTGCCGCCGAGCAACGCATCGAGATCGAGCCTGTCGCCGCTGAGCGTGGCCTTGATCTGCGGAACGGCGCCGGAGAGATTGGCGGAAACCACGCCCCGCACCATGGCGTCGCCGGCGCGGGCACTGAACGCATCGAGCGCCAGCATGTCGCCGGTATAGGTGGCGGTGCCCATCAACGCGAGCCTGTGCGAAAACTGAGCCGGTGCGTCGACCTCGAGCAGGAGCTGCGACGGCGTCCCGTCGAGGAACGGGCCGAAATTGGCGATGGAGCCGACGATGCCGAGCGGCTTGCCGTCGAATTTCGCCTTGAGGTCGAGCGACAACGGGCCGGTAAGAGAAGGCAGCGAGGCTGCAAGCGTCACAATCTCGATGCGCTTGCCTGGGTTGCCGCCCTGCCCAGGCAGGATCACCGTTCCGTTTTCGATCAGGAGGCTGTCGAGGCTCAGGCTTTGCAGCGCCGTGGCGATCGAGGGTCCGGCCGCTCCGGTATCGCCCTCGGGTGCTGCGGTCGTGGCCTTGGCCTCAGGCATGGTGATGATCGGCTCGATCAGCGCCATCTCGGTCACCTGCACGCGGCCGCTCAACAGCGGCGCCAGCGCCAGGCTGAAGCGAAGCTGCTTCGCCGTCGCGAGATCGATCGCGCCGGCGCCAGCGCTTTGCGCCACGCCGACATCCTCCGCCACGAGCTTCAGCGAGGGGAAGGCCGAGATATGCACTGGCCCGTTGACGGTGAGACGATAGCCGGTCGCGCCCTCGATCTCGGCGAAGACTCTGTTCCGCACATCGTCGGCGGAGATGAACAGGGGGGCGACAAGGACGGCGGCGACGCCAATGATGACGATGGCCGCAAGGCTCCACAACGCGAGACGCAACTTTCCCTCCAAGGGCTGGAGTCCAACGGTTAACCCTACCCTCGGGAGTCCTAAGAAGCGGTAACCATCCTCCTAGTCGCTGCTGCTGAACAGGCTGCCCCAGAACGAGCCTCCGTCAGCCGTCTCTTCGTTCCCATCCTTAGATTTGCGCCGCGCCTTCGAGCCGGCATAGATCCAGCCCTTCTCCGAGGACTCGGGATTGGCAACCTGCACCCAGCCGCGTTTCCGTCCGAGGACCTCGAGCTTGGCGCCCTTGGCGACGATGCTGATCACCGCCGAGGACGAGGTCGGCCCCTTGCGCAGATTGACGAATTGCGGGGCGGTGTACCAGTTCTTGTCGTCGTCCTCGGCCTCCGGCGATTGCATGAGATGCTCGGGCGGCGGCGCGGTTTCTTCCGGCGTCGTGAACACCTCCTCGACACCCGTTGCGCCGAGGAGATCCTGGCTTTTGGCATCCCATGAGACGACACCGATCAGATTTGTGTCGTAGGGAAGCTCGTCTTTGCCCGCGTCGTCGTCGACGGCAGCGATCGAACCAGTGGTGTCCGGATCTGTTGTCGCTTCGGGAGACGGCTCGTCCGATTCTAGGACCGGCTCAGTCGATGCCATGGCCACCGCCTCGGGATTCGCTTCGGGCGCTGGCCCAACGGTCAGAGTCTTGACCGGCCTTGGCCCAGGATCCACCGCGGGAGCACTTGGCTGCTCTTGGGGCGCGGGCGCTGCATTGACCGTCTCGGCGGCAGGCTTCGGCTCGAACTTCGGCTCGGGCTGAGCTTGTGGTTTCTCCTGCGGAAGGGCACCGGCGACCGAAGCAGGCGCCGAAGGCCAGGTCGCTGCTTGCGTCTTGGGCCAAGGCGCGGGCCAATTCAGGTGTATCGCGCCGAAAGCGATCATGGCGGCGAACAGCGCGCTCGGCAGGAGCGCAACGAGGATGAGCACGCCGATCAGCGTTCGCATTCCACGCGGCGAAGCGGGGATCGGCGCAGCAGCGGCCTGAGCGCTCTGCCCCTGCGGCGCCTGCTGCCGGGTCTCGAATCTCTGGTCTACGGCGGCGGCTTGCGGCTGGCTCCCTGGAGCGAAGCCCCCTGGAGCGGGGCTTCCTGGAGCTGGGCTCCCTGGAGCGAAACGCTGCGCGATCTGCGCGAGAGCAAGCTGGTCGGCGCCGGGCAAGTGAGTCTTGCCGTTCGCCGGCGGCGGTGCGAGCCGCCGCGCCCGCAGATTGACTTCGCCGGAGCGAGGCAAAGGCGTGACCTTCGCCTTCATGCGAGTGTCGGAAGTCGTCACTTTGAGGTAGCCCATGGGGACCTCCCATGTCGATTGCATTGGACGCATGCACGCCGAAACGGACAGCGAGCGCGGGGAGTCGGTCCCTTCTCGGCCGTGCGTACGCCACTGACTGGAACGCGCAGACAGCAGCGCAAATCACCAGATAAGCGATAAGACCCGCGCGCCGAGCGGCATCGCGGTCGTTCCCATACTGGCGCTGCAATCCCTCAAGCCTCGAAACGGCGTGCCTACCGCTTCGGTTCCAGCTCAGACTTAAAATTAAGACGGGGCTTTGTGCCGTTGTGTTGGCGAAGAAGCGTCACTGCCGCCACAATTCGCCTATGTTTCGGGGCTAGGCCTTCCCCGGCACAAATGGTGGGAATCCCCAAATTTCCCGCATTTCCGGGAGGAATCGGAGTATTAGGCCGCCTGGAATTGTGGCTGCCCCGGCTGACATCGATCAAGGGCGCGCAAGGATGTCCGGCCGACACTGACTTTGCAGGTTGAAGCCATCGAGGGTGATGATGACGACAGGGGTCCCGGAACGCGAAGAGACAAGCCGCGAGCGCGTTTTTATTGACGGCCAGCAGGACAGCATTGCCGGTCGCGGGCTCAGTTATCTGATCCTGTTGAACGGGGTCGCGGCGATCGTCATGGTCGGGGCTTTCGTCTTTGGCTTCCAGACAAGCGCCGAGCCCAAGCTTGCGGCCGCCATGCTGGTCTTTGGCATTGGCGCGGTCGCCGGCCTGGTCAGCTCCTTCATCGCCTATCTCAACCGCATCATCCGGGCGGAAATGCCCGAAAGGCGCAACCTCCCTAGTGCGCTCCGCCTCTTGGCTATTGCCGCCGTCATCGGCAGCGGCGCTGCCTTCCTCTCCGGCATCGCCATGGTCGGGACCACCTCGACCGCGAGGTCCAGTTCACAGCCGAAGACAAAACTCCAGGACAAGGCCTTGGCCCAACGGAAGTACGATGCCAACAAGGACGCTTCCCGCATCTCTCCGGCTGGGGATGAACGGCGTTAGCGATTCGACTTCCGGCCTGCAAAGTGATTAACTATTAGGCGCCTTGGGAGGGATAGCGCCCGCAGAAGCGCACAAAGCCGTGGCTGCCCGGTGAAACCGGAGAAGCAACGCGTGCCCAGGACGGTGGTAGTTTTCCCGATTTGCTGCTGGCCGCTGACGCCGAGCCTTGAGAATGGCTTGCGCGTTACGCCATGTCCTGGTCGCGCGCCTCAACTGGCCCAACCATCCAGCACCCCCCGGGGGCTCGCCGCCCCCTTATCCTGGCGGGGACCAAGAGGGTAGATACATGACCATGACCTTCAATCCCGATGCTGCCGCCAACGATAAAAAGAAGACCGACACCTTCAATCCCTTGGCTCAATTCGAGAGCATGAAGTTCGACACCGCCTTCCCGGAGGCGATGCGCGCCTTTGCCGGCACGGCGGTGACGCAGTCGCGCGAGGCCTATGAGCGCGCAAAAGCCACTCTCGATGCCAACCTGCACGCTATCGAGCGCTCGTACGACGCCGCGGGACAAGCCGCGACGGCGCTCAATCGCAAGATCATCGACATCGCCCAGCGCAATGTGAATTCGGGCTTCGATCTCGCCAAGAGCCTGGCAAGCGCGAAGAACCTCGCTGAGATCGTCGAGCTGCAAGGCGCCTTTTGGCGGAAGCAGATCGAGACGCTCATGGAGCAGGCCGAAGAGGTCCGCGAGCTCTCGGTCAATGCCGGCGCCGAGGTTGCCGAGCCGATCAAGCGGCATGCGACGCAGCAGGCCGAGCAGGTTCACGCCCTGTCGAAGCAGGTGACCGCCGAGGCGGCGGAGGCCATCAAACGGCAGGCGTCGAATCTGGAGCGGGAATTGCGCCGGGCAAGCTAAGGCCCGCGCACGCATCCGAAGTGCCGCGATTTCAGCCGTCCCGCACGGGGCGAGGCGTTAGGCGTGTGCGTTGCTTTGGGCATCGCCCGGGGGCGATTCCCGTATATAGTCTCGCCTTGGCCTTGGGACCGTTGGAGCCGCACCGGCCGCGGTTTGAAAGGCTCGGAAGTGAGGGGGGTATGAGCAAAGCGTTGGCGTGTTTTGGCGCTGGCCTCATGGCGGCGCTGGCCTTTCTCCCCAATCCCATCTTCGCTCAAGGTTATGAGAGCCCGCCGACGTTCTCCGCGGCAAAGGTGCTGCCGCCGGACCTCCTGCAAAGCCCCTATCACAAGATCGTC
>CAVUVO010000029.1:0-117611 GCA_963744945.1 uncultured Alphaproteobacteria bacterium
CCGCGATAGAAGCGGGTGTTTGTACTTAACCGCCACACTCCTTCATGGTGGCCATAGCAGCCTTCGCGTCAGCCTCAGATTTGAACTTGCCCATCATCTCTTGTCCGTATTCGCATCTGGCTCAGTCATCATAGCTTCGCAGGCGGCTGCTCCGCCTCCAAGCCGCAGCGCGACGTAGTAGTCAGCCGCGAACGCGGGCGTCCGCGAAGGCAACAACCAGGGCGCCGGCGATGAGATACTTTTTCATGGGTTACTCCTTGGACTGAGAGCCTTGCGATTAGGCTCGCCGGACAAAAAACGTTCGATGCCCCTGTCCCGTTCAATTCTTTCTTCGGCTATCCGCGAACAGCCGTGTCTTCTGCCGCAGCGTCACGATCCGGCCTGGCCGGCACTCGACTGCCTCATCGAACGCAGCCCGCGCAACCCGGTAATCACCGGTAAGAGCGATCAGCTCCTCGACGTGCGAGTCCGCGTCGTCCCAAAGCTCGACGGAATAAGGAAGATCATAAGGCCGCCCCATAGCCATCGCGACAGAGTAGAACGAAACAGGAACATCGTCCAGAGGCCCTGCGACCTAGTTCAACGCTCTTCGAGGGTTGTCCCGGGGCTTCCGGCTCCTAGGTAAGGCTCGTGATGGTTTCCCTGCCATCACAGGTTCCTCCCTAGCGGAACCGGGGAGAGGTTCGGTGTCCATCCACATGGGCCTCTCCTGTTTGACGCACTCCGGCATCCAGATCATCCATCCTTCAGCCCCGGTCACAGCCCCGGGGCTTCTTTTTGAGGCTTACTGTTCCGCGGGGGCGTGAATTGCCTACCTGCTTCGGGCTTTGGCGGGGGAACCCTGGTCGGTGAGGGTAGTTTTTTGGTTTTAGGTCTGAAAGGAAACGAGATGCGTCTATCACTTCTTGCGGCGCTATTAGTCGCCGTATGGGCCTTGCCGGCGGAAGCCGCTCGGCCGGTCAAAGGTGCAGTTCAAGGCACAGCGACGGCTGCGACCGGTGTCGCTAAGGGTGCCGGTCAAGCGGGCGTCGGCATAGTGCGCGGCACGAGGTCGGCATTAAGAGGAACCGCAGAGGACTCCGCTGCGTGGTGACTTTAGGCAATCGCTGTTAAAGCACGTGCTTCAATGCGGCGAAGGGCAAATCGCTTCCGCGCGCCCCAACGCTACTTTGTGTAGGACGGCTTCGGGCGGTTGTTGCGCTAAATCAAAGTTCGGCGTGAGCCTAGCTGAGCCCATCACCTTCGTCCGTCTTCAATGCCTTGTTGAGACCCAATAATGCCTTGTTGAGACCCAATCCGAAAACCGTCCTCCCAATCGGAAAACTCCTTATCGTGCTGAGCCGAGCATTCTGGGACGAAAGTTAGGCTCGTTCCCGGATGCGTGCCTGTAGCCTACGAAGTATCCTTGATGGAAGCCCTTGCAATAATCGGTCTGCGCAAAGGCAACCAGAGTCCATATCAACATCGGAGCAATAGTTAGGCTTATCATCAACCGCTCCATCTAGATTTTGCTTTCAGCGTATCGAACTTAAGGCGCGCGAGCTGGGCGGATTGTTTAACTCCTGGTGAGGCGGCCCCAATGAGGCTAGATAGGCTGATGCCTCACTCCCTGGCCAACTTTGTCGCCGTCATCATCCTGATCGCGATGGCGCTACAACTATCTAGCTGCTCCGAAAAGAGGGATGGCGACACTACTTTCAAAGAAGCCTCGAAGGGCTTTGCGAAGGAGCTCACGTCCGATCAGCGAAAGGCTGCAATCAAGCAACTGCAAACCGAGACGAACAGCAAACCCCAGTGATCACTGCACCGTCCCCGGCCCCTAGCCATTCACCGTTCCCACCTTTTGGTTTCCGGCTCGCAGTCGGAGCCGAACACCCTATCCAACTGCGCGCAGCTGTAACTTTTGCGCAAGCGCGGCTTGCTCCAATTCAAATTTCTTGCGTTCCATCTCCAAACGCTGATCTGCAATCTGCATATCGTGCTCGGCCTTTTGCTGCTCGAGCTGCATCTTCTGTTGCTGTGCTAACGCCTCGCTCGGAGGCCGTCGCCTCCAACTGCAATTTCTGTTGCGAAGTTTGCGCCTCAAGCTGCATTTCCTGAGCAGTCTTTTGCTGCTCCATCTGAAGCTTTAGTTGCTGCGCCTGTTGATCGAACTGCATCCGCTGCTGCGCCATGACCACCTGCGGATCAGGCATCTGAGCAACAGGCTCGCCTTGCTCATCCGGTCCCAACACTTGTGACGGGATAGTCCGCTTCAACCGTTCCGCTAACTGCCGCGCACCAGGCCAATCCATTTGCTCTACAAAAACATCGCGCATGAACGGCATCGCGGCAGGATCTGATTTCGCGTAATCCAGCATCGCCGTCGCGGCTTCGATCCATCGTGGTGTAACTCGGACCAACATCGACGCGACCGTGTCCCGTTGAATTTCTTGTATTCGGCAATATGCTTAGCCGAGAGCAGCCACTTACTCTTCGGCGCCATGGCGATCATTTCAGCCGCGGCAGACCGCCAGTAGTTATAGAGTTGCTGACCGTCACGCGCGGCGCGGATGGAGAGACTTGCGGACGCACTCGGTCTCGAGCCGTATCTCGTCACCAGTCACCGGAATGATAGGAATGTGCCGGCCGGCCCACTCGTTAGGGCCCTCTAGAACCTCGGCGCCGGTCAGTGAGTTGGTGCTTGAGCCCAATAACTGAGCAGCTTTTACCGCATCCCGCCCACAACGGGACCGTGCACGGCTTCCAATGGGGAAACGTCCTCATCGGGTGAGAGCTCAAAACTGGAGCCATCCTCAAACGCAACCAGGCGCCGCTTCTGGGGAACCTTCTTCCAATACTCCGCAACCAGCACGCCATCCCTGGACGCCCAGTAGAACTCGCTACCGTCCAAATCCCGTGGAGCGTCAATGTCAAGCATTCTGGTTAAGGAAACCGCGACTTGAACGTTCCTTCTGGAACGAACTCAGTAACGAAGCACCATTCAGCGTCCGAGCGGTCTGAGCTTGTGCGCCCCGCCGGATCCCAGTAAACCGATAGGGGATACGGGATGCACTCGATCTTCAATTCCTGATCAAAAACTTGGTCATCGGCATACGCAGTCAAGAACCCGGAAAATGCCCGATACCACACGAAACCTGGCCGTTCGCAGCCTCAGCGTAAACATGCGAGGCGCCAGACTGATACTGCACGTCCCGCATCAGGCCAGTCATCAGCTCGGCTAAATCGCGGTCGGACTTACTGTCAACGCCAACCGCCCTAAGGGCAATCTTGGCTTGGCGAATGTCGTTCACAACCTGGTTTTTGAATTGATTGAGGTGGTCTAGGAGTAAGACAGGGCCGGCTCTCCATTTCGCGCTGATCGCGGACCGACTGTGGCCATTGATCCAACGCGAGGAACCTTCGGTCTTTGAGTGCTTCGTCCCTGTTCTCGCAATCGTGGGCCCATGCAGCCTCAAGACGCTTCTTGGCTTCCCGTCAGCGAATGATTTGCGGCGTGAGTGGCAAGCTGGGATGATGTGCCAGTGTTTTCATTCCTGGGCGAATTGATACCCCCCGATAGGGTCAGCCAGGCTTGGCGCACCAATGCCAAGGTTAAGGCCACATTCCACGCCTTACGGCACACGCACGCCTCAATGTTGATTCGCGCGGGGGTCGATGTTCTCACTGTGTCAAGCGGATTGGGCACAGCAGTCCGGCAATCACCTTAAACGTTCACGGGCATCTCATGCGGGGCAGCGACGAACGAGCAGCCGCCGCGATAGCGGAGGCGCTGAGGTAATGGGTGCTGATATTTCGGTTCGGGTTGCAATCAGGTTGCGGTTTCGTTATTCGTTCTCACGCGAGACACCCGCAAATCCTTGGATTTCCTAACTTCTGGCCACGTGGCGGAGTGGTGACGCAGCGGACTGCAAATCCGCGCACCCCGGTTCGATTCCGGGCGTGGCCTCCACCTCTCAAATTGCAACATCATTCGACCTTCGTTCCCGCGGTATCCTTGGCCGGGGCGCTGTTTCCGTTCGCCGCGCCCTCCCCGTTCTCCTTGCGGTCGCGATGCCACCACACGGCAAGCTGACGGCGCCAGCGCCGCACGATGGGAATATCCACCGAGAGCACGAGCAGCCCGAGCGGGATCATCCAGAAGCCGACGATGGGAAGGAAGCCGACGAGGCCGAAGGCGACGAGCAGGATGCCGAGGCCGACGCGGATCGGCTTCGACTGCGGCAGATGGAAATGACGATTGGCGAAACGGATCTTGGCGGCCATGCTCGATCTTTCGGCGGGTCACTCCCACATAAGGACGATCGGGATGCGCCGCAACCAGGCCATTTGGCGCCGTCAGGCCGCGACGCAGGCGTCGTCCCTAAAGCTCTGGCAAGCGCTATCGTACTTTGCTATGACGCCCCTAGCTGCGCTTAACCAAAGCGCGCTCTGCTCCCCGGTAGCTCAGCAGGTAGAGCAAGCGGCTGTTAACCGCTGGGTCGCTGGTTCGAATCCGGCCCGGGGAGCCAAATTTTCCAAGGACTTAGCCAAAAAAAGATTTGAGGTGAAACCCTTGGGGCAACATCAGGGGCAACTTTTTGTAGATTTCGTGAGCGAACGGCCTCATGACGTGCGCACCGGCCGAGGGCCATCACACCCTCGACCGGCACTCGCCAAAGCAGCCCGATGGAGATGGCTGCCGTGACCAAGTCCCCGATAGCACTTTGTCTCGCGATAGGCACGCGTCGCCCTCCCACACAATGGAGGGATAGATGAAACACATTCATAGACGTGACCTGTTGCGTGGTGGTGGCGTTGCCGCGTTGGCTGGCGCGATGTCTAGCATGGCGCTGGCCGCGTCCAATGCGGCTGGCGACATTGTCTGCGGTCGATGCCGCATCATTATTATCGGAAGAAGTCTCACCTCTAGCCAGCAAGATTTCGGTACGGTTCTGTACAACAATACGCTCGGTGTTTCTGGAACGCTATTCCACAAAGCACGTTCGTCATGGGGGCTCAGTCCACCGTCACGGAGAAAACGCCATGAAAATTCTCATCTCGACATTTGCTGTGGCTTTAGCACTGGCGTTCACCGGGCCAGCCTTTGCAGGAGCGACCGCCGCAAAGACAGAGGCGGATTGCGCGAAGGCGGGTGGCACATGGAACGCTACGACTAAAATGTGCGAAGAGAAGAAGATGTAACCTGACCAGTGCTTGAACGGTTTTTCGAAGGGGCGTCGGCTTCGGTCGGCGCCTCACGTTGAGCGGAACTAAGATGACGCCAAGGCCGTTTCTTAGGTAGGCGGGGACATGGAGGTTGCCATGCCCGATATTCCGTCAAATAGACAAACTGGCAACGCTATGCCCATCGGCATTGTGCTAGCGGGAATCGTTGCGGCCCTTATTCTGATGGGCTCTGTCTTTTTTCAGTCCGACCAGAAGGGCGTAGACGTGACGGTAAACCAGCCGAGCACTAAATCGCCGATAACACGCGACAGAACGCCATAGGCTCCAATCCTGCATGAAAGGGCGTCGGCTTCGGTCGGCGCCCTTTCTGTCTAGACTAGAACCAAGGATCAATCGTCGCTTCACTGCGCCTTAGTAGCGCCAGCCCCAGCCTGGTCCGATGCCGATGGTGATGCTTGGTCTCCAGCCATAGCCGTAATAACCGTACGGCCTGTAGCCGTAGCCATACCGTACGGCCTGTAGCCGTAGCCGTAATATGGGTAGGCTGAGTAGCCATAATGGGGGTAACCGTAGCCATATCCATAATACCCACGGCGATAGGCTCGGCGGGCGTATCGGCGGCCATATGGCGGTAGAGCAACCTTTTCAGCGGGCGCATAGGATTTCGTTAAAGGTGCCAGGGTTCCGGCATTGGCTATTGTCGCCGCGTTGGCTTTCCAGATGCCGCTGCCAGCTAAGAGTAGTGTCGCTGATGCGAATGCAATAAGGAGCTTGGGCATGTCGCTCTCCTGAGTTTACGCGTTCCACGATTACTCCTTAAACACCCCTCAGGGTCAGCCGTTCCAGTCGGACACTCGGCGGCGCGGCGGGGTCGGTGATTGGACAGGCCCAGCGATGATCCACCGCAAATCAAACTGGAGCAAGATATGGCACTGTTGCCGGAACTGCCGGTACTGGCCAGAAGGCAAAGGCGAATATACGGAGCGCAACTCAATGCCGGTACAGGGTGAGCAATGCGAGCGTTGCCAGACACTGATCCGCGAACGGGACTGCACCCCTTTGGTGAAGATACGATTTTCACTTTGAGACAATGACCGGCCGCCGTTTCCCGCCGCCCTGGTCCATCGAAAAGATACCCGGTGGACTTAAAGCCTGCGATGCCAATGGCCAGTCGACGATGATGGCCTGCACGAAGGCGATACCCATGATTGCCTACATTGGAATAGCTGCTCTACTTGCGGCGGCAACCAGTCCTACGGCGGCCCAAAACGTCCAGGTTCAATCCGTGGTGGCTATCGATGGAAAGGTAGATTGCCTCCAAATGAAGACAGGGGCGACGGACACTCGTCCGTGTGAGGGATTCAAGCCACCGGCTAAGGTGGCGGCAGGCGAAACATTCAGCGCAGACGGAAAGGCCCGCAGGATTGGTGTAGTTCTCGCACACCAAGCTGAGAACGATGTCCAGCCCCAGGGCATAACGAAGGGAGAATGGATCTGTGTTGCGGCAGAAACTTTAGAGGACATCCCTGTGGATCAAAGTCGCGATCGTACCTGGCTCAGGATCCCCAAGTGCCAGCCGGAATTGGCAGGGGCGGCACCCCTACCGCCACAACCACGCTGATGCGCGTGACGCCGGAAACGCCAAGGCGCTCACCCTTGATGAAGCGCGGCGTATAGCGAGCAACATCGCCAAGCTGCCGACGCTACTCGGTAAAGGGGACTGAGTTCCTAATAAGAAGTCCGACTGGCTCTCCCGCTTTGGGGACGGGTGTTCCGCATCCGGGGCCCGCTCAATCGCGCGCCGCCGTCGGTCGGCAGGGCGGTCACGAGCGTCGGATAGCATCCGCCATGCCACGCTAAGAGCAATGCGATAGAGTGCCATGATGCGAGCCGCATCCGTCGCTACAATTATATGTGTCGGTCTTTTGCTGTCATTGAGCGCCGCTGCTTCTGATTATTGCACCAAGGAGCAGTATGCACGTGATCATGCTATGATTGCGGACGCTTTCACCCGCGGCGCGCTGTTCAAAGGCCCAAAGGGCCTTCGTGACTCGATCCTGATAGAAGAAGGTGAGTGGTATAAGATGAATTATCCGCAGCAGATCGCCTTCATGCAATCATTTGAATGTGACCTTGCTGGTGGTAGCAACAAGCAATTGCTGTATATGGACGTGAGGTCGCTTGCCACAGGCGGGTTGCTGGCGACTTGGACACTTGGCGTATTGAAGCCAGCCGAAGAAAGTCCCGCCGTGACTAATCCTGAAAGCTCAGGAACTATGGAGGATGAGAACCGCATCGGCCTGACGGGCGAAGGTCGAGCATCCTTCATCAAGTCTGCCATTGAGCAATGCAATAGGCTGTCCGCGTCGGTCAACTGTTCATGTTACGCAAACGCCATGGCGGACAGCCTCTCCATCAAAGAGCTAAAAGAGGCTTCCGCCCTTAACCGAACGGCGGGAACGTCTGCCTTGCGGCCGAAACTAGAAGCAGCCGCAAAACGATGCGTAACAAACTGATGTGCCTCAAAGCCTGACCGGTGGGGCTTGGCTTTTGGAATTGCTACCCGCAGCGCCATCGGTTTCAGTTTCCTGCGCTACTTGGAAAGGCAGAACCGCGCTTGCTACTAAGCAAAAAGGAGAGAGAACCGGATTCCTGCCCTTGGCCGTTAACGCGCGAAAGCGCTTATAAAAAGCGGAAGGCCGCCCAGCCCGATGCTAGGAGGAACACCACTTAGGCGACCTTCCGTAAGAACCGCCCCAGCCCTATAGCCAGGACGGCATACAAGGCAGCAAGGGGAGAAAAGGTAACCCCCTCGCGCCAAGTTCAAATCAGTTTGAGAACCTACCGACCGCGATCACCGAGACCGAGGCGCCGGTCGTAATCTTGAAGCCGGTGGCATTCGTGTTCTGATGCCAAGGCCAGCCCGATATAGAGCTGATTGGCCTAAGGCCGCCGCCGCGGGGAACGCTGCTTTTGCAGCCTTGTTACCGCGTGCGAGCTGCTCAACCATTCTCCAGATCGCAGCAATTTGTGGTGCCTTCTTTGTGAGGAAATCCTTTCCGGTGTAGCCCCACCAATCCCAACACGCCTTGGGATTGAGGATGCTGGCCTTGACTTGCGGGAAAAGGATAACGATACGATTGGTATCAGCCCATCGCGCAAAGCCCGAGTCCTCGATAAAAGTCATGCCCACCTGATCGCGATTTTGCTCGCAGCCATGTAAGGCGATGTGCAGGCGACAACCGTTTTGGCCTGTGCAGGCTGCTGGAATGTAAACCACGGCTTCGCTGCTCAGTCCGTTGCCGGTTTCGGCGTAGGGAGATTGGTCAAAGATCAGAAATCTACCCTTCGGCCGCTCTGCCGGAGCATTTAACTCACCGTAGATCCATTGGAGGATGGCACCTGACTGATCGTAGTCGCAGTCGCTGACGAACGGGCTCGCGGAAAGCCCGCAGGCATTGCCCGTGTCATTCGTAAGAATGGAATGACCGGCATCGTCCCGCGTCATCAAGGCGACGTTTTCCTGAGGAACGCCAGCATCAATGTAGAAACGTTTCGCTGCCTCAACCACTGAGCGGTCGACAACCCGATCCTTGCCCCCAGAGAATAGATAAACCCTGTCCTTGCTGAGGTCGGCGAGCGGATCAATTTCACCAGCCGCGGCTAGCCCTTTCGCCCGCTCAACCAAGGCAGCGGTGTTGGGAATGCCGCGCCCGTTGAGGCAGTCCTCAAAGGCTTGCGAAAGGTTGTTAGCTATTGTGGGCAGCAGGTTGTTGGCCTGGCTTTCGGCGCACCCGAAGGGGCCACCGGCCACTATGCCTGCGCCCACGATCTGCTTGGAATGCGCAACTTGCAACTGCCCGGCCATATAAGCTCCAGCTGACAAGCCAGAGACTGATGTTTCACCAACATTAATGCCCAGTCCTGGAAGCGCGTCACCACCGCGGGAACAGGCTAGAAGGACTAATAGAAACGCGAGTGCAACAAGGCGGGTAAGCAAGGCATGCGCTCCCTGTTCGTATCTAATTGGAACAACAAGCGCACGGTCTCGTTCCCTGGCAGACGTGGGAAAGCCAAGTTGAGAGCGATAGCAGGAACACCAGGGGGCGGAGGCGAGCGAGCGCAACATGGCTCTCCACACTTTAGGAACGCCCAACCCTAATGCGGGTTTATCGACGGCGTCAGCCTGGTGTCTCTCTATTGGCGCTAACCACCCCCGAGGGCTGGCCCTAATCTCATCAGGAGGAATCGATGGAAGAGGCGTTGTCACCATGGATCGAGGTGTCTGATTCCCTGCTGCGAACGCATGTCGATTCTGCGGAAAAAATTCTCGATGCGGCGACCTTTAGAGCAGCTTTGATACAAGCCTTGAGCGAAGCTTACGAGAAGGGATTGGAGGATGGTTTGGTGACGAAGGCAACTGGACCTGACGCTTAGGCCAAATCAAACTTATCGCGCAGTTGTGCCACGATGCTTTCCATCCTTCTCCGACACTCGTGGTCGATCGTCGGTCCCGCTCCGAAGAGTGAGGCTGCCCACGGCTGGCCAGCACGCGAGAATTTATCACGACCTCGGCTCTCTCATACTCGGGGTGACCCGAGCGCAATCTCTCCTCAAAGATTAGCTGGAGGTCGGCCGCGGTCTAACTTCAATGTTGAAACTCACCCGCACGATGCGCAAGGGTTCATCTCGGGACTTCGACATAGCCGGCGGTGACCTCGCCTTTGTGAGCGGCAAAGGCGGTCAGGACTTCAGTCTCCTCACGCTTCGGGACCTTGAAGAAATCTAAGGTCCGTCCGAGCTCCGCTGCGACCTCATCAAATTCTTTCGGGGAGATCCGAAGGTGACGGTGAGCCTCTTCAAGGCCGAGCGGCGTCGCGCCGGGCTTGGTGGCCTTGAACTGGAACGGCCCACCCGAAACGTCGCAGACCCACAACGTCCGCATGAACTTGAGACCCGGCAGCCTCTTCAGATTCTTGGTGTGCCATTCCCGCAGCTGCGGGTTTTTGGACTTCTGGCCGACGATCGGGTTTTTCACGACTGCGTCGCTGAAGTGATCCACCACCGCCGCGATGGCGAAGACACCGCCCAGTCGTTCGTACAGACTTTTTTCAGGCGTGGTTTGATTAGCCTGCGCGGACGCGGTATCCGCGCCCGCCAAAGCTATCGGAGAGGCGCTTAGCGCCAGTCCTGCGACCATGGTTCGTCTCGTGATAGAAGCCGAAATGTCCTGTGCCATTGCTCAATTCCTCACTGATGGCGACAGGCTAAGATCCGAGCATCCCGCCGCCAGGTTGAAGTAGCTGAACATTTGATGGCACCAGGCCTCGGTAGGTTCCCCGCTGCCTCTCGGCAGGCCGAGGGGTACGAGAGGAGAAGCAATTCCCCGGCCTCAATTTTGGCTACCCCGGGGGGCTGGAAGGGGACCCATTACACTGACAGATTCAGGACCCGATAAACGCCCCCTCTACTGATGTCCAATCGCTTCGCGATCTCGATGGGTCCAATCACTTGTCCGCGGTGCGCTACATTTTATTGCTGACCGATCTACTTAGTTTCGGGTCGAAAACATTTTTGCCCGTTTCAGGCATTGCCCACAGCAAGAGCAACCAAGCCCCCACTGCTACAGTTGAAAGCGCCAAGAAGGTCGCACTGTATCCAGTCGCTATGACAAGGAATCCTGCCACCGTCATGCTGAGGGATCCCGCCACCCCTTGCACAGTCCCGAGAACGCCACGAGCTGCATTATACCGGCCGGTTCCCCGCATTATGTCGGCGAGCACGAGGGGTATAAGCGCATCCAAGGTGCCAGCAGCCACCCCATCAAGGATCTGCACGCTCACGAGCCAACCAGCGTTATCGGAAATTGTATACAACAAACCTCGGATTGGCAGCGCCGCAAACCCGACCAGCAAAAGGCACTTGCGTCCCCAAATATTGGCCTTCCGTCCAACCAGCAACGCAATGGGAATCGTAACGAGCTGCGCCGTGATGAGGCTCGCTGAAACAAATGCAGTCTCTTGGCCTGGATGAGAAAGCGCTAATTTCTGTCCGAGCAGAAGCAGCATGGGAGCGTTGGCGAAGTGGAACATTGCATTCGCCGCAGCGAGCACCAGGAAAGGCCGACTTTCGAAAAGCACGTGCCATCCTGCAGGTTTTTGCTGAACAGCCCTGCCGCCGTTGTCGTCTAGACCTCGCGCGCGATCATGGTCGATGGAGTGGGCGGGGATCGACAGTACGGCGACGCTGGTGAGGAGTGCAAAAAGCGGCACGAGATAGAAGACGGCACGCTGTGAGAGGCCCAAGCCAACCACGCCAGCTAGCACGGCGATGAAAATGTTGCCTGCCCGATCGAATGCTGCGTTCCGGCCCAGGCGAGCGGGCAAAGCGTGTCGAGTCGTAATTCCTAGTGTGATCGCCGCTACTGTCGGCGCGAAGATCGCGCCCGCCACGGCCATCAGGATGTCGGCGGTAAGGACAATCGGCAAGGTGGGTGCCCACGCGATGGCCACTGCGCTTATCGCCAGAGCGCAAGTGCCGCCGATAATGAGCCCGCGCTTAAAATGTGTAGCATCGATCAGCGCGCCGATCGGTGTATGCAGGGTGATGCCGATGAGCCCGCTCACCGTCAACACCGCGCCAATCGTTGCCTGATTCCAATCCGCCTGCGTCAGCAGGAACACCCCCACATAGGGTCCCAAACCTCCGCGGACATCAGCGAGGAAGAAGTTCAGCCAATCGAGCGGGCGGAAATACCGCATAAGGACTTAACGCCGCAGACTGTCGCGAGACTCTCGAAATGGGCAACGGAGCGCAAGGATATGGTGGCCAATGGCTGATTCAAGCTACCTCCTCTCTCGAAACCGGTTTTACTTCGCTGAGCCAAAGCGTCGGCGTAACACGTCCAAGCCCTCTCCACGCGCCGACTACTTCTCCCCACGCCCATACGCAGGCGAGAATTGCGCCCGCGGCTAGGCCCTTCAAGCCGAACCCAGCTCGAGGGCCAGCCCGGAAGTAATCTATGAGCCCCCGCCCAAAATGCCGCGCTGCAATCAGGGGGACGACGAGCCCATAAAGCGCCCGGGCCGCCATTGAAGAACGCTTGAGCCGGATCGCACCACATCCCGTTCCAATCGTGAAAAAAATGCGGACGGATCTGGCCCAAGTGGGCGCATCGAAATGACGCATCCTGGCCTGATCGTCAACGTAGAAGCTGCAGCCATCGGAGCGCAAACGCTGCATCAAGAACGCGGCAAACAAAAGTTCCTCTTCAAGTTCCAGACCAAGGTTCAGCAAGGCTTGTTTGCGTATGACGACGTTGTGCCCGGGCAGATACGAAATGGGCCCGCGCACCGGCAACATCCACTGCGAATAGGTGATTAGAAAAGATCCTTGCGTTACGGCCGTGCTAGGATTGCCTGAGCGTAACGCGGTTCCTACCGCATCCCATGGCTCCTCAACTCGACGAATCAGAACCTCAGCACATTCCGGATCTGGTAGACAATGATCCTCGGCAAACATCACGAAGTCCGCTGCCGCTCTTCGAACTCCGGCGGCCCTCGCCTCGTGAAGCAGCATTGATCCGGTTTCCACAACAACATGGCCTGGCGGTATCGGATGATTCGGCCCCGTTGGGCACAAGACGAGAATTTCGAGCTGGTCGCGACAACGTTGTGCCTCCCATGAGTCAAGTGCCGCGAGAATCGAGTCGTACCCCAGCATCGCGGGAACGATGATGGAAATCATTGGTCTCAAATCATCGACGCTCCCATAGAGATCGCTCGAGGCCGTAGAAGTAGTTTCGCAGATAGCGATCGTACACGCTGAGCATTTTGTCGGACATTGACTCGATCCGCCGGATTTCGCTGCCCGATCGCGCCAGGTACTCATCGTACAACGCAGCGAAGGGCCCGCCGATGCGCATGCGCCAGGGCTTGAAGCATCCGGCGAAATGCACGATCCCAGGCGGTCCCGACGAAAACCGCTTGTACGGACCATAGGCACGACCCGTAAGGCTTGCGACGAGATTCCAGCGCTGATCGAGCGGAAGCCAGTTGTCCCACAAGACTGCATTCAGCGCTTCTTGATGAAGGAAGTCCGTCTGGCCACTCATGCGATGGAAGTATTCACTCGCTCGAGCCGGAACGTTCAGTCGTCTCCATCGAGTCAGGTTGATGAGCATAACTCCGGCGTTGAAGTAAGGAGCGCTTTCGGGAATGCCAAGACTGCTTCGGTCTTTCACGCCCCTGGGAGACGAGCAGAGTGGTATGGCCTGATCCACAACAGCTGCGACGGAGCTGTTCGAAATGTCTGGTCTCCCAGATTCTGGCAATGTCGTCGAGAACGAGCATGTCTGCGTCAAGGAACAATACGCGTTCAAGGGATTCTGGAAGGAGATCGGAAAGCAGGAGTGGGAACGCCGTTTCAGCGATAAACCCGGACGACCGAGGAAGCATACTTGTCACCGCGGGGCTCGGGACGATCGATTGCGTTTCCACGAGGGCCGCGATGGTCCTTAGTTGTTCAGCGCCTAGCCTTCTGTTGAACACGAATAGGACCGGTCGGTAGGAAGGATTCAGATGAGCTTTGAGGGAAACGAGCATCACCCTGAGCGGCAGTAGATATCTTTCGCTGATTGCAGTTGCGATGAACAAAGGGATTTGCATGTTCAATCAGCGGCTAACAAGGCGCTTCAGAGCACAGTGGTAAGTAGAAGCAACTCCGCAGGGCTCTGGCAAGCGAACGACGTACGAAGGCCCACCCTCTCCAGAGATGTGCTGCGGCGGCTTTCCATACCCGCGATCGAGTAAAGCGTTTGCAGCGGAGACTCTCGCCGCTGGCGCAGACTTGGTATTGGTCATTATCGACACAAGTGTTTCAATCGCCTCGCTTGTGTGCTCACGGGCAAGCTCCTTTACCTCGGCGACGACCTTGGGTCTTCCACCAGGATTGCCGCTGTGGCCTTTCTTGAAGGGCTTTCCAATTGTCATGCTGTTTCCTCGTTGTTATGAGCGCCTGCCGCGCCAATCGTTGAATGCATCAGTGGATGCAGAGCTTCCAACTGCAGCGGCGGGCCTTCATGCCCGTTGGTACGCACGGCAATAATAAGCCCCGACGAAGCGGGGCGGAATTAACCATTCGGTGGAAGCTCTCGGAACTTTTCCGATCCTCACCAATTTCTGGTTCGGAACTGAAAGGATTTTCAAATGTCTCTCGGAACCATACTGCTAATAATCCTTATCCTCATTTTGATAGGTGCACTCCCGACGTGGGGACACAGTCGCGGATGGGGATACGGACCATCCGGCATCCTCGGCGTCATCGTGATCGTTATTCTGGTGCTCTTGCTCATGGGACGAATTTAGCCAAATCCCGAAAAAATCCGCCGAGAGGGCGGGCTGAAACTTTTGGGCGCGTTGCGACCTTATTCGGTCATGCACGACACGCCTCAGAAACACATATCGAACCTGGTGGCGGTGCTTGGCGTCTACGCTTGTTTTGCTCTCATCGTCGGCCTGGCTGCGCTAAGCCTTTATTTGGTTTTCGGTTAGGCAGCATCTCTAATTAGCTGTATGCCACGCAATACAAGCGTGTCGGCAAGCCGGCGCCGATATTCGTTGGGGTCGTGGATGCTGATCAGCAACTCGAGCTCCTCCCGGATCTCAGGCGGCAAGTCTTTCTTCGCCGCAAGATTGCGTAAGGCTGATAACGATTGCATCGGCCCAGTCCTCCAAAAGTTGATAGCGCCATTGTTCTTTCAAGACGTAGAGAGCAGAGCGAATGAGCGGCACATCCCGATATGGAATGTCGTAGACCGTCACCAACTCGTGGACGGCGTGGCCAAGCACGACAACCAGGTCTGGCCGTTCAGGAAGCGCCTTCAGTAAAAGCCGCTGAACATTGCGAAGCTCGAGGGTCGTGCAGATGTCGCGGGAAATGCGTTCGCGCGCCGTCTCCGCCAGCACCAGACATTCCTCTTGGACCGCTCAATAAACGCATCGCTCACGCGAACCCGTTGTGGGAGATGATATGGCGGAAAGAATTCGGTAAATTTTCTTGCGAATATAGTGGTCAATCCAAGGCGCTGTAAGATGCAATACGCCATTCAATCAGTAGAGCGAAGGCCTGCCCCGCCAGCAGCTCGTTGCTGAACAACAGGCCTTTTCTGAATAACCATTCCAAAACTGTCTTGGTTTGCAAAAGAGCCACCCTTATTTGGCTTCTACTCTAATTATTATAGCATCTCCTGTTTTATTCCCACGCGTTCCAGTTGTATTTGCCGCAGCACTCCACTCTTCCACAGGAAACTCCAAGTCGATCGGGAGGGAACTCCAAGGGACACCACGGAACATCGGTCGAGAACGCCTCGAACTCGGAGAGGTCATCCCAACCGGCCGATTTTTTTGCCAAAACGGTCGAATTTTTTTTCCTCTCTAAATTCACTTCCCAATTCTGCATTGCAGCCATCAGCGGGTGCTCCTCTGCAACTGGGTGTGTCGTTGAGCATGCGAGGCTCCTTGTTCATCGCTCTCCACTTGCTTCTCCTTCCCTGTCGCTCTGCTCTGCAACTCCACACCTTTTCCTTGGGGGCTCTTCAGCGCCTCACCTTGCTCTGCTGCAACTGGGTGTGGTTCAGCCTCTAAAACTATTGTTTCGACCACACCTCGTCTGCTGTCCGACACGACCTTGTTGCGCCGATACCATTGCCATCGCTGGCTAATGCCCGGAGCCATGCCAAGGCTTCGGTCTTGCTCCTCAACTCAGCGAGATATTGCTCGCGGGGTTTGACGCCGCTCTGACGCCGCTTTGCCGCTCGCCTATTCTCGTGACTTGGCGTTGCGTTGTTCTGCGCGAAAACTCCGCCTCCGTCATGTCGCACGGCACTGATGCTCCAAAGACGCAACGCCTCACGCTCGTCATGTGAGCAGCCGCATGTTGTCGCCGAGTGCCGTGCGGTGCGGGCGCTTCTGAAAATAGGGATGCTCTGCAATGTGGTGCGATCAGTGTCCTGAGCCTCCTCCGTCTGCATCCAGGGAGCGAAAGTTCAATGGTGTGCGCCATCTTCTCTGCCGGAGCCGTCGAGGCGAGTGCGAGGTCACGCACAGAATCTCCATCAGGTCCGCCCGGCCTGCATCGTCATCAGGCACACAGCGGTCCCTAGCGGTGCAGGAATAAGCTTGATGAGTCGCCCGTGCGTAAGCAGCGCAGACGCTCCAATCATATGTCGGCTCGCGTCATGGCGCACACACTTCGCGCCACAGAATCTCGGCCAGGACTCGTGGATCTATCGAGGGTGATCTCGGCCAGCGATGACCACGACCAAGCACATCGCGTGGGATGCTAATTCCATGGGGTTTGGTCGCTTTGCAGGGTATTGAATTACTTGAGAAAAAGAGGCCGTTTTCCACGCTTCCCGCTACAGGGGTAGCTGAGGGGGTCACGTGGGCCTGTAGGCGCTTCTTTCGCGGTCCCTTTATTCCTGCCTCTGCACGCTTCAGGTCGTAAGCATAAGCCTCCCGGCAACGCTGGGAGCAGAAGCGATGGTCGGACCTTGCTGGCCGGAACGTCTCTTTACAGTGCCGGTAGGCACAGCGCTCGTGACGAACTGATGCACGAATGGCGTTGCAGGACTCACGGTCCCGCGCTATATGACTCATTGTCGTTCATTCTCCAGATTTCACTTCGAGCCGTCGCGGGTGCAACCGGGGCGGCTCAATTGTTTAGGGCTGCATCTCGCGCAGCGATGCGTGCGTCGATGTAGGCGGCGACCTCATCTTCGGGCCAGCCGACAGACTTAGCTCCCAGCTTTACCGGCTTGGGAAACTCGCCTTCAGATATGCGCTTGTAGATTGTTGAGCGGCTTTCCCCGGTGGCCTCTTCGACCTGGGGCAGCCTGAGAATTTTGCGGATCATTGAAATCTCCGGTGTGTATGAACCGGAGATCTATCTATTAGGACGGATTGGAGAGGTAGCGTCCAATCACTTCGGCTGCAATTAAGTTGCGGACTTATATGCAGCGAATTGCTGCTTCGTCTTTCCTGCCGCCTATACCGTGCTCGCGTCCTATCTTCTCAAGAAACTTCAGGATACTGATTCTCCGTCGTGAGTGTGCCGCCATCACCAATCGCTCTGCCTCGCCAAGCTTCCGGCTCTTCTCGAACCTCACGCTCATATTGGCATCTGCTAGTTCATCACTCGAACCTCATCCGCAAGATTTCGGTTGCCATCAGGACGGTCCGAAGTCACGTCATGCAACCAGCCATCGTTGCTCATTCGAGCAGCGCAGTTTCCATGGCAACAAAATCAACGACAGACCGACAGCTTCCATCCCTTTTCTTTTTAGACCCTGCACGCGATTGCCAGGCTTAGCGCTTTCTCCAAATCCGGTTTCGGCTTGCGATTCGGAACAAGGCTCTTCCTCTTGCTCAGTAGCGGCCTCGATGACGTCGGCCAAGTGATCTCTGCTTCTTGAGGCGGATTTCCTGATCAAACCGACAGCAATTCGATGCCCGCTCGGTTACGGCGTCGTCGATGGCTTGCTGATAATCAGCGGATTCACCACTTAGACGCTTAGCCATGCAGCGCCACCACTTTCCCGCTCGTTGCAGGAGCGGAGCAGTATTGCGCCCAAGCCTCCATCAGCTTCCGGCGCTTCTCCAGCGCAGCAGAGCGACGATAAGAGGCTTCAGCTTTATCTTTGATTCTATGGGCTAAGGCGTGTTCGATAACCTCGCGTGCGAAGTTGGTCCGGTCTCCCGCCCAGTCCCGGAACGTCGAGCGGAAGCCATGTACAGTGAGGCTATAGCCACGCATGCCGCGAAGCATCTCAAGCATCGCCGTGTTGCTCAGGGGAGCCTCGGCCTTCGCCCCTGGGAAGACGTAACCGCCCTTCTCTCGGGGCAAGTCGTTGAGGATTTCCAGCGCCCGCTTACTAAGCGGAACCTCGTGTTCCTTCCCGGCCTTCATCCGCTCGGCGGGTATTGTCCACACGCCAGCATCAAGGTCGATCTCTGACCACTTGGCTCCCAGGCTTTCGACTGTTCGTGCTGCCGTCAGAATGGTGAACTCAAGAGCGCGAGCTGAAATGCTAGTGCGCTCCCGAAGCTCTGCCATGAAGGCAGGCAGCTCAGCAAAGGGCATGGCAGGGTGATGCCGAACTCGCTTGCTCGCTCCATGCGCCGGCAGCCGCATGCCGTCCTTAACCCACTGGCACACTCGCTCAATGCGCTGCTTTACCCTTCGCGCCGTCTCCGGCTTCTCGGTCCAGATCGGCGCCAGCGCCTCGGTGATCTGGGCGCCGTCGATAGCCGAGATTGGCCGATCACGTAGGGGCTTGGCGTAGTCGCGCAGCGTGTTCGCCCATTGCTGGCGGTGTTTCTCGTTCTTCCAGGTGTTCTGATGGACCTCCAGAAACTTGGCGACCGCGTCTCTAAAGATCATCCGTTCGGCGGTCTGCGCCTTCGCCTCGTCGCGCTTCTTGCGCTTCTTCTCGATTGGGTCATCCCCGTCGAGAAGTGTTTGCCTGGCCCCCCTCGCCCGCTCGCGAGCCTCAGCCAGCGTTACGGTGTGCAGCGGCCCCAGGCCCATTTGGCGGGCTCGACCATGAAGCATGTATCGGAAGAGCCATGCCTTGGTCCCACCTTGAGAGACTTGCAGCCACAGGCCATGGCCGTCGCAATAGCGGCCCGGGGCCTTCAGCCGTTTCACCTCAAGTGCAGTTAGCTTGTTTCCTTCACGCAATGTCTCAACCGACGCTTTTGTCCGCCACACCCGCGACCTGTCGTTGGCCCACTTCTCTACCCACAAACCATGTGGCGATTGTGGTGGACGTTGTCGGATTTGGCTAGACTAAACTTGCGCTAGTTCACAAGGAAATGCATAGGGTTACGGGACGGTCTCGGATGGTGCTGGATCGTATCAACATAGCCACCCCATCCGCCATACCAAGCGACTATCCACGTCGCAAAAGGGAACGGCCATGCCACAGTCACGCTGGCAGAAAAGGGTCTTCGAGGATGTCTTGAAAGAGAGGCGCTATCAGGAGCGTCAATGGGGCGATGTCGACGATACCCTGAACACGCCGTGGATGTGGTGCGCGTATATCTGCAGCTACGCCACCAAGTGGATGCAAAACCCACATCGCTGGACGCGAGAGGACACCGAAGAATTCTACGACAGGATGATCCAGACAAGCGCTATCGCGGCAGCTGCCGCTGAGAGTGTCCTTCGCCAAAGAGAAGCCCACGGCAAGACCTTTTACGAGGGCGCTGTTCCACCCGAGCAATGAGGCCAACAAACCCACTCCGCTCAGCACCCGCCCCAAGCGATCCTCCGCCTGCGTCTGATACCCCCAGATCGAGCTGCCAAGCATGTTGCAGTGCACTTGGCAAAAGTGCATGGGAGGGGCGCTGCCCCCTCTATCGCATCCCGGCTTTTTTGCTAATGTTGCCAGCCGTCGGGGGGAGATTTGCGTCATGGAGTCAAGGGAACGCGGCATCGTGCTTGCCCATCGTATCGTCAAAGCCGCTTCCATTCTCTCAGCCATCGCTCTCATAGGCACCGCCCTTGCCGAGGAGGAGAAGAAGCCTTCCCCGTGCACCGAGGATGCGGTCATTGTGTTCGATGCCTCGGGGTCGATGTCAGGCAATCAGACCCTCGGTATTCCGAACTCGCGGGCCCGCATCGACGAGGCGCGTGCGGCGCTTGCCACGGTGGTGCCGAACGCAACCAAGTTCCGTAAGGTTGGGCTCGTGACCTATGGGCCGGGGCCCTACAACCAGTGCAACGTCAAGCTCGAGTTCAAGCCGATGCCCAATGCGGCCTTCCCCATCATGAGCGCGGTGAATACGCTCGTGCCGGCCGGTCGCACGCCGCTGACCCAGGGGATCGAAACCGCGGCGGACGCGCTCGACTTCCGCTCAAAGCCCGGTGTCGTGGTCGTCATCACCGACGGAGAGGAGACTTGCGGCCGGTCTCCTTGCGATCTTGCCAAACAGCTTCATGCCGCGGGCTATAAGTTGACCATCCATGTCATTGCCTTCCGCTATGACGGCTTCTCCTGGACGGGGTCCGGCAGCGTCATGGATCTCATGTGCGTGGCGCAGGAGAATGGCGGACTTTATATCAAGGCCAATAGCGAGGAAGAGCTGGTCGAGGCGCTGGAGAAAACGCTCGACTGCCCGATGGTGTCGCAAGTCCCGCTCAAGCAGCTCTTGCGCTGAGTCTCTATAATACACTGAATTATAAGCGGAAACTGCGCTTTAGGCGGTCTGAAGCGGACCGCCAACAAGCCAAGACACCGTGTTCGTGCGGTCGCTGCGCGTGCGCGGCGCGATCAGCGTGACGGCCCGAGGCCGTTCCACCCTCACCGGCTCGACCGCAGGTGCCGTCCAATGCTCGGGCGCCTTCAGCTGCGCCGGCAAGACCGTCGCTTCATTGCCTAAGGCTTCGGCAAGCTGCGCCTCGGTCAGGTTGCGCGCCTTCGACAGGTTCGCGCCGCAGAGATTGGCGCCGGCAAGACTGGCTCCAGCGAAATCCGTATGATCGAGCAGCGCCTCGCTGAGATCGGCATTGGCAAGATTGACGCTGTCGAGCCGCGCATCGGTGAGATCGGCGCCGGACAGATCGGCGCCATCGAGGTTGGCGCCGGACAGCGTGGCAAAGCGCAACGATGCCCGCCTCAGCCGCGCCGAAGCGAGATTGATCGGCCCGCCATTGACTTGGCCCATTTGGCGCTCGCTGACGCTTAAGGAAATTCGGGTGAGATTGGGGACGATAGAGGGGTGCTGACGCCGCCAAGCGTTCCACGCCCGCGGGCCACGACGCAAAAGGTCCACATGGTCAGAATCTGCTGACACGCCACTCACGCTACGGGGATACAAACTACCGACTGGTCATCACCCTAATTCACGTGCGGTGATTTCAGCAAGCGTCTTGCGCGGTGAAGGAGGGTCGCCTGTGCAAAATTGATCGCGCGATGACGGCGAAGACACATCGGCAGTCGCAAAAAAGTCAGGGCCGGAGGAGCGTCGCTCCCCCGGCCCTGATCTGTGGCCACGCCGCTTGCTAGTAGCGATACCGATAGGGCCGGCCGTACCCGTACCCGTACCCGTAAGGACGATAATAGGGACGGTAGTAGCCGTAAGGCCGGTAATAGGGCCGGTAGTACGGGCGGTAGCCGTACCAGCGGCGCCCGTAATAACCGACCTTCTCGAGCGCGGATGACACCGCGTCGGGACGATCGAGTGACAGCGCCGGCATGGCGGCGTCGGCCTGGCTGGACGGAGCCAGAGACCGGCGCTCAACAGAGCGGCGCCAACGATAATGGGGAGTTGTCGCATTCAAGTCTCCTTGATTCAGAACTCCCTCGGCTGATCGATCCTAGGCGTCCCCTCGCCTGCCCGCACATCACAAGCAAGTGACCGGTGGTTCAGCAAATTGCCGTGGCGCCCTGCTAGCTCATACTTTGGCAGGGTTGGGCGATCTCTCCTTGATTTCCAAGGGCGGAGCCGGGAGAGTTGCAACGTAAACGCGAAGGCAAGGGGTTGGTCATGCAGCTCGAAGTGGTCAAAGACTATTACGGGAAGCAGCTTAAGAGCTCGAAGGATCTGAAGACATCCGCCTGTTGCGACGGCGGCAACCTGCCGCCTCATTTGCAGCCGCTGCTTGCCAATGTTCATCCCGAGGTCGCCGGCAAATATTACGGCTGCGGTGTCGTCGTTCCGGCAGAGCTCAAAGGCCGCCGCGTGCTCGATCTCGGCTCAGGCTCCGGGCGCGACACCTATATCCTGGCGCAGCTCGTAGGCGACGCTGGAGAGGTCGTCGGCGTCGACATGACGGATGAGCAGCTCGCCACCGCCAACGACCATCTTGTCTGGCAGCAGGAGCGCTTCGGTTATGCGCGCAGTAACGTGCGCTTCCTCAAGGGCTATATCGAGAGGCTCGATGAGCTGGATCTCGCGCCGGAAAGCGTCGACGTTATCGTTTCGAACTGCGTGATCAATCTCTCGGTCGACAAGCAGGCGGTGTTTCGCGGCGCGCATCGGCTGTTGAAGCCGGGCGGCGAGCTCTATTTCTCCGATGTATATTGCGACCGGCGGTTGCCCGATTACGTGAGGGCCGATCCCGTGCTCTATGGCGAGTGCCTCGGCGGCGCGCTTTACTGGAACGACTTCCTGCCCATCGCCAAAGAGGCCGGCTTTCTCGACCCTCGCCTGGTGACCAGCAAGCCGATCGGCATCACCAACGAGGCGGTGAAACAGAAGCTCGGGCTGGCGAAGTTCTTCTCGGCGACCTATCGCCTGTTCAAGCTCGACGACCTCGAGACGGCTTGCGAGGATTACGGGCAGGCGGTCATCTATAAAGGCAGCATCGCCGATCAGCCTGAAGCCTTCGAGCTTGACGGTCATCACCTCATCGAGCGCGGCAAGGTCTTTGCGGTGTGCGGCAACACCTGGCGCATGCTGGCCGACACGCGCTTCCAGCCGCATTTCGATTTCATCGGCGATTTCTCCACCCATTACGGGATCTTCCCTGGCTGCGGCACGTCGATCCCCTTCGCCCAGGGCGAAGCGCCGAAGGCGAGCAGCGGAGGCTGTTGCTGAGGTCGGCGTCCGGCGTCGGGGGGACCATGGAGGACTTCAATCTCGCGAGCCGCTTGACGGCTGAGGGCCTCGGCACGGCGTTGCTGGTCGCCGCAGTCATCGGGTCAGCCATCATGGCGGCAAAGCTGTCGGGCGGGAACGATGCGCTGGCGCTCCTGTGCAACACACTTGCGACCGGCGCCATCCTCGTCGTGATCATCACTATCTTCGCGCCTGTCTCGGGCGCGCATTTCAATCCGGTGGTGTCGCTCGTGATGGCAATCAGGGGCGAGCTCGGCGCGCGTGACGCGGTTGCCTATATCCTCGTTCAGATCGCCGGCGGTTGTCTCGGCGCCCTCTTCGCCCATCTGATGTTCGGGCTCGACCCGCTTCAGCTCAGCACCACGGTGCGCAGCGGCTTTCCGCAATGGCTCGCCGAGTTCGTCGCCACTTTCGGGCTTCTGCTCACCATTCTCGGCTGCGTACGCTTCAAGCCCGATGCGGTCGCGTTTGCCGTCGGTCTCTACATCACCTCGGCCTATTGGTTCACGGCGTCGACGTCCTTCGCCAATCCCGCCGTGACCATCGCCCGCTCGCTGAGCGACACCTTCGCCGGCATCGCGCCGTCGGACGTGCCGGGATTCATCGTGGCGCAGATCCTGGGCGCGCTGGCGGCGGGGGTGCTTGGCGGCTGGCTGTTCGCCAAGGCTCGCAGGCCCTGAAAAGCGAAGAGCCGCCCGGAGGCGACTCTTGCCAGCATAGCGCCTATCCCTAAGCGTCAACCGCCGATGCGTGCAGTCCCGGAGCGGCCGTCGTTGCGCACCCACGTCACCTTGTTGCCGTCGAGGGTGAGCTTGTAGCAATAGGACACGCCGTCCATCCAACTCGTCCACTTCTGGCAAAGCTGATCGTTCTCGACCCACCACTTGCCGCGGTCGGAGGAGCCATCGCCGCGCGAGAAGCTCGCGGTCACGGCGCCCATGGTGCCCTTCATGCGGCCGTTGGCCGAATAGACGATGGGCAACTCGAAACCGGAAACGTTGAGGTAAACGGTCTTGCCGCTGATGGCCGCGCGCAGCTCGTCGCCGGCAAGCGAAGTGGTTTCGGCAGAAGCCGGAAGCGCCGGCAGGGCGAGCCCGGCTGCCAACACAAGTGCTCCGATTTTCATGACTTCCCCTTGTTCTTCTAGCGACGCATGAGGCACCAATTCCGCCGCGCAAAAGCGGTCAATTTGCGGCTCGCCCGGGGAAGTTACGTGGCAAAGCTTGGTTACTTACTGGTTTCGATCAATTCTCCTCGGCCGGCTTTGCCGCCTTGGACTTCCGCCGATTACGCATGGCGATGACGTTGACCGCCTCGACCCCGGCAGAGAACGCCATGGCGAAATAGAGATAGGCGCGCGGGATGTGGAAGTGGAAGCCGTCGGCGATCAGCGCCGCTCCGATCAACAGGAGGAAGGACAGCGCGAGCATTTTCGTCGTCGGATGACGCTCGATGAAGGCAGCCACCGGCTCCGAGGCGAAGTACATCACCAGGATGGCGACGGCAACGGCGGCGATCATCACCTCGACATGGTCGGCCATGCCGACGGCGGTGATGATCGAATCGACCGAAAACACGAGATCGATCAGCGCGATCTGAATGATCGCAGAGGTCATGGTGTTGGCGGCGGCCGAGCCCGCGGACTCCTCATGGTTCCCTTCGATGTCCTGGTGCATCTCGCGCGTTCCCTTCACGAGAAGGAACAGGCCGCCGGCAATGAGCACAAGATCGCGCCAGGAGAAGTCGTATGCCCCGATAGAGAAGATCGGCGTGGTGAGATGAATGAACCAGGCAATGCCGCCAAGCATGATGATGCGGAAAATGAGCGCGAGCGACAGGCCGACGCGCCGGGCCCACAGGCGCTGCTCCGGCGCCATGCGCGAGACCATGACCGAGATGAACACGACGTTGTCGATGCCGAGCACGATCTCCATCGCGCTCAGGGCAATGAAGCTCGCCCAGATATGCGGATCGGTCAGCCACTCGAGCATAGGTCTATTTCCGCGGGTTCCGTTTTGGTGGGATTAAGCGCCCCGCCCCTAGATCAGGGCTAATGGCGTAGAGGTCAAGGGGCGTTCCACGTTCAGACCGTACGGTCACGATCCCTTCTTTGGCCCAGCGAATGAATGACGCCAACCCCCGTAAGGCATAAAGCGGTTGCCGCCAGAAGCGCCTTTACCCAGGGTGGCGAGGGAAAGGGATTGGCGACCGCGCCGATCGCCGCCACGAGCCACAGGGCGGTGACAGCCACGCTGAAGCCGCGCAGTCCCGCCACGCGAAACGGGTGCACGCAGAGGATCGGCACGAAGGTCAGCACGACAAAGACCGTGACGATGGCGAGCGAGACGAAGGGATGTGGCATGAAGGCGAAGAGATAGAGGCAGACGACGTTCCAGATGGCGGGGAAGCCGACGAAATAGCCCTCCTTGGTCTTGCTGTCCTGATCGGCCATATGGAACAGGCTCGACATCATCACGGCGATGCCGGCGGGAAGCCGGTAGGCCTCGGGCAAGAGATCCGCTTGGCTCAAGGCGAAGGCGGGGACCGCGGTGTAGGTCAGAAAATCGACGATCAGATCGAGCCGCTCGCCGCTCCAGCGCGGCAGCACGCGCGTGACGTCGACGCGGCGGGCGAGCGGGCCGTCAATCGTGTCGACGATCAGGGCGACGCCGAGCCAGACGAACATCAACTGCCAGTCGCCGCGCGCCGCAGCAATAAGCGCAAGCAGCGCGAAGGCAGCGCCTGTCGCGGTGAGAAAATGAATTGCCGCAGCGCTGAGACGCTCGTTCATGCCGCCTCCCCTACCTCGCGCGCAGGATGCAAGGCGTGATGAAACTTCCCGATGATGGGACAGGCGTCGCGGCGGAGGAGCGAGGTCTTAGAAGTGACGCTTGACCTTGCCGAGCACGGTAAGGTCTTCATTGTCTTCCTGTAGCGGGGTTGCCTGCTGCAGTTCCATGGGCTGCTGGCTGTAGAGCAGCTCCAGACCGAAATCCATCTTTGGCAAGATATTGAAGCCGAACACCTTCGCTCCGCTCTTCTCCGCATGTTGGGCGGCGGCGGGAGCGGTGGCAGGCGTTTGCATCTGCATGGCCGGATCTTTGCTGGGGTCGGGTGTGATGGAGAGAATTTCGGGCGGCGCTTCCGGAGTCTCCTGGAAGGCGAGACCTGGCCCTGCCCCGACCAACAGGGCAGCAATCACGCCGGCCGCAAGCGCAACTTTCCGCATGGTCTAGTCTCCGCTTGCAGGATGAGCGTGGGCCTCGGCGATTTCAAGCGGGTCGCATGTGCGGTCAAGTCGCTGTTAAACTTGGGGGATTTGGAGAGTTTGTCAACGTCTGTGGCCACACAGCCACAGATTGAGGACGCTTCCGGGCCGGTTGCACAACATAAAAAAAGACCGCCCCCGAAGGGCGGTCTCTAGGGTGTCCTCAAAGGAGGACCGGGATTAGAAGTAGAGGCGCCCGCCAGTGTAGAACACGTCGAAATCGTCGATCAATTCGCCAACGCTCTTCAGCTTGCCGTGAGGCGAAACCGCGAGGTCACGCGTAACAAGATCGAGGTCGGCGTTGAAGTGCTGGTAGGCGGCGTAGAGATGGAAGGCTGCTGATTCAAAACCCTGGTCGAGCGCGAGGAACCAGCGATCGACCTCCGATCCGGTGATCTCGACGGGCACGCCGATATTAACGAAGGTGCCTGGCTTCAAAATGCTGTCGGCAGGGATGCCGCCGAGATTGCCGCCATTGCCGTTGCTGCCCGGAGCCCAGCCGTCATTGACCTGAGCATAGCCGCCCCAGAAGGCCGTCTCGCCTGGCGCGAACCACTTCTTCTGAATGCCTGCCTGCACATCCCAAGCGCTCATGTCAGGCGCACGGTCGCCGGTGTAGAAGCCGATGACATTGCTGTCGTCGGATTCAGATGTGCTGAAATTGCTCATGGCGAAGAGTCCGCTCGGCGCGTGCTTGAGCGCGATCGACCCTGCCCACTCGTTGAACTCGCGCTCGAAGAATGTCGTCTTGGATGTGGACGGAGGAATGATGATCGGCCCGGTCGCCCCGCCGCCGCCGCCAGCTTGCAAGCGCTCGTCACGGAGATTCTCGTAGGCGACGTTGGCGGAGAGTTTCCAGGTGTCATTGAAGGTGTTCTTGTAACGCAGCGCCGCGCCCCAATCGTCGTCCTCGAACCAGCCCCATTGGACGTTGAAGCCTTGCCAATCAGGCGAGGAATAATTCACGCCGTTGCGGCGGGTCGAGCAGTTGAACTGATCGCTGGCGCCATAGCAGCGAGCGATGTTGGACCAGGTGAGGTTCGACAGCCCCTCGGCGTTGTTGAAGCCGGTGGGGCGCAGGCGGAAGTTAGGGTTCATGCGGAAATCGGAAACGAGAGTATCCGAAAGGCCGCCGCCCTCGCCCTTCACCGTCGAGATGTACTCCATCGCGTTCTTGGTGATGTCGTATTTGGGCGTGGCGGTCTGACCCCAGTTCAGCGTGCCGTAGGTCTTGCTGGCGAGATACATCTGCGACCAGCGCACGACTATGTTGTTATCGTTGGCATTGTCGTCGTCGAACTGGTTCACGCGCGAAGAGGCGGCCATGCGGTATTCCCATTCCAGCCGGTAGCCCGCCGACCAGTCGTCGGAGATCTTGGCGTTGCCTTTGAAGCCGGTGCGCGACGATTCGTTGTAATTGTCGACGGAGTAGACGTTCTGCTCGCCGCCATCGTCCCAGAACATCAAGGCGCGGTTGATCTTGCCGTAGATCTGCACCGAGACCTTCTTGTTGCCCTTGCGCGCCGTGGTTGCCTCGAGCTCGGCGACCCGCTCCTCGAGATCGGCGCAGCAATCTCCGCCAAGATCGGCCGCCTTGGCGGGCATCGCCACGAAGACCGTCGCTCCGATGACGCAAGACAGGGCAGCGATCGCCATAAGGCTGACGGTCCCCTTCAATCCCCCAGTCATGACCCCTCCAATTCTTGTGTTGAATGAGGCGTTCGGCCGAACTCAAGGCGGCGAAAGCCGTGGTGCTTCGAGGGGAGCCTAGGAGGTGAGCAATGACGTTCTCATGACAGGCAAAAGACAGCGCTTTTTTACTCCTTATTTGTTGTGTTTGCGCCACAGTAAGTGGGGTCGGAGAAAACGAATCCAGCCTTCACGGTTGACCGGTACGCACGGCGTCACTTCGCGCGGTTGGGCTCGCAGGACGTGTTGGGGGGTCGGTCGTTTCGACTTGCGGGCGACGGCCGGCGATGTCGGCGGTATATGACTTAGCAAATCGGGCTAGGCCGCGAACATCGCTAGCTCGAAGAGGCAATCGGCCTCATCGAGATTGTAAATGATCGCCCAAACGGCGGCGCCCGCCTTGTGCAGGCGGGAGGCGACCCAATCCATCATCACGTAGAGGCCGGGCTGGTAGCTGGCGGCGGGAGCGCCGTTCACCGTGCGGTTGGTAACGGTGTGGCACAACTCTGTCGCACGCTTTTCCGCTTCGGACCTGTTGTTCTTCAGGGCAGCAAGCGGACGGCAGATGAGATCTCGCGGCGGAACGTCCATTCCAACTTCCATCCTAGACAACTGAGGCCGCCCTATGGCGGACGGCCTCGGTCTTGGTATTGATGCAGGGCAGGCCCTGATTAGAACTGAATACGGCCACCCATGATAGAGCACGTCGAAATTATCTAGCTCCAGCGGGACGTTTTTGAGTTTCCCTTTCGACGAAAAGTCTCTCTGGCTGCTGCTGCCACAAATTCCGAACTCATCGCATTGCGTCACCAGTTTAAGTTCCGGCTCGATGTGCTGGTAGGCAATGAAGAGGTTCATGGCCGCAGAATCGATTGCCTGGTCGACGGCGAGATACCATTTGGTGGACTCGGAGGATACGGCCTCGGTTAGGAACGGGATACCGGGGAAGGCGTTGGCGGAAACTTCGCCATCAAATACCGCATAGCTAGAAGCTGTACCCGCGACGGATGCGGACACCGTGGTTTGCGTGAAGCCACCGAGGCCGTCCTGGTCGTTCGTATAGCCACCCCAGATCGTGGTCGGGCCCAACGAACCAGGACCAATTCCGTTCCATACAAACTCGCGACTGATACCGCCGGCGATGTCCCAGGAATGCATGACGGGCGGGCCCTTGCCGGTGAAAACGCCGGTACTGGTAAACCGTTTGGACCCAATAGTCGTCGTCTTCGGAGTTACTGTTAGCGCCCCACAGGAACAGGCCGCTTGGCTTGTGGATGATGGACGCCATTCCCGCCCATTCCTTCCAAGTCGACGCTTGAAGCCCTGGTGGGGCACGCCGCCGCCACCATTGTTCGCTAGTTCATCGGTGAAATCTTCATAGGCGTAGCCGGCGCCGACCTTCCAGTTGTCCCATTCCTTTTGATAGCGCAACGCCGCGGACCATACGTCATCTTCGCCCCAGTTGGCGCTGGCGATGAAGCCCCAAAACTCAGGCGTGTCGTAGCGAATCTCTTGGCGGCGCGTCGAGCAGTCGAAGGCCGAACTGCTTGTCTGTAGCAGCGGGCGATGTCGCGGAAGAGGGGTGCGTGTGGTGCCGTTCGCTGAAAAGGCGTTGGCGTTATTGAAGCCCTTCTGTCGCAGGAAGAAGCTCCAGTTCATATAGAAGTCGGCGTACATTGTCTGATCGAGACCCTTGATGACGATGGTGTCCTTGACGATATTGTCCTTCGCGGTCTCTTGCTGACCCAGCCACACCTTACCGTAGTTTCTTGTTTTCCATGTAGATGGCCGACTTGCGGACGTTCAACGAACCGTTGTCGACGTTGTCGTTGAACTGGTTGTAGAACTTGGACAGGTTCCCTTCGTCCTCGATTTCGATCTGGAAGCCGCTCGACCAATCGTCGCTGATCTTGGCCTTGCCCCTCATGCCGAAGCGCGTGGAGCTGTAGGAGTTGTTTTCGACGTAGACGTTCTGCTCGGCGCCGTCGTCCCAGAAATTCACCACGCGGTTCACGCGGCCGTAGAGCTCAACCTTGACCTTCTTGTTGCCCTTGCGGACTGTGGTCGCTTCGAGCTCAGCCACACGCTCTTCGAGATCGGCGCAGCAATCTCCCCCGAGATCGGCTGCTTCGGCTTGGCCGCCTACACCCGGCACGCCGCCGATGGCGCAGAACATCGCGGCAATCGCCAACCGCCCTGTTGTCTTAAGTCCCCCGGTCATGACACCCCACTCTTATGGTTGTTTAGGTTTCGCCTTTGAAGCCTGGCGTTTTTCGTCCCCGTCGAAGCCCTGCTCCGCCATACCCCTGCGCAAGGCGTCTGGCCGTGTTCCCGGCAGGTAGAATCCTTGCGTCGTCGATGGTGAGCCTAGGAGACGGGCAATGACAGTCTCGTGACAGCTGAAAGACAGGTCGAGTTTTCACCTCGCCTGTTGCACATGCGCCACGGCCAGCGGCTTGGCACCGGGTCAGGGGATCACACTACAAGCCGAGCAATGAATTTCTCGTGACAGGCCAACCAGCAGATCGAGCTTTCTACAATGCTGTTGCGCTTCCGCAACGCACGCGCCGGATTTGGTGCTTTCCGGACGGTGCGACGACAGGAGGCCGTCCTCGCGGACGGCCCCCATCGCTCTGGATCAGAAGTAAATTCGCGCGCCGGTATAGAGCAGATCGAAATCGTCCAAGGGCGCGTTGACGTGCGCGAGCTTGCCATGGTGCGAGACAGCCGGATCTTTCGTCACGAGATCGACCTCGGGCGTGAGGTGCTGGAACACCGTGTAGACATGCATATTCGCCGAATCGACGGCCTGATCTAACGCGAGCGACCAGCGATCGACCATCGAACCGGTGATCTCGGTTGGAACGTCGATACCAATGATGGTGTTGGCCGCCAAATAGCGGTCGGCAGGGATGCCCCCAAAGTTCTTGCCATTGTCCGGGAAGTTCCCGCCGAGGCTCACCGATGCGAGCCCGTCGTTGATCCGCTCATAGCCTCCCCAGAAGGACGTCTCGCCGAGCTTGTTCAGTCCCAAGAACTCGAAATCACGTTGAATACCAGCCTGGACGTCCCAGGCATTCATCTGGGGAGCGCTGCGTGCCGGTATAAAATCCGGAATGGATGGTGTTCGTGTCGTGGGTCTCCGAGAAACTGAAAGCACTGAAAGCGAACAGGCCGCTCGGCTTGTGCTTGATGGAAGCGGACCCAGCCCAATCCTGGACGTCGCGCTTGAAGTTCTCAAAATTGTTCGGGGAAGCGAAGGGCGGGTTCGGCCCGTTGGCGTCGCCGCCGCCGCCAGTTAGGTAGCGTTCGTCGGTGTTCTTGGAGTAGCCAATGCCGGCGCCGACATCGAATGTCTCGCCCCATTCCTTCTTATAGCGCAATGCCGCGCCCCACTCGTCGTCCTCGAAGTAGCCAACCGAAGCGCTGAAACCAGCAACGTCGGGCGACCAATAAGCGACGCCGTTCTTGCGGGTGCCGCAGACGAAGGCGTTGTTGGAATTGTAGCAGCTTGAAATGTTCTGCCATTTGAGCTTGGAAAGGCCCTCGGCGCTGTCATATCCCTTGGAGCGCAAGAAGAAGCCCTGCATCATGCGGTTGTCGGAATGCATGGTGTCTTCAAGCTCGGTGACATTCGTGTCCTTGGTGATGTTGTAGATCGGCGTGGCCGTGAGGCCCATGCGGCCCTCACCATATTTCTTACTGTTCAGATAAAGGTAACTGTGGCGGACATTGAGAGGTCCGGCGCTGTCGTTGGCGTTGTTGTCGTCGAACTGATTAAGCTTTGCCGAGTTCGCTTCGGTCGGCTCAACCTCGAGCCGATAGCCTGCGAGCCAGTCGCCAAGCCCCGTCTTGGCACTGCCCTTGACGCCAAAGCGCGAGGATTCGTAGTTATTGTCGACGACGTAGGCATTCTTCTCGGCGCCGTCGTCCCAGAATAAAGCGGCCCGGTTGACCTGGCCGTAGAGCGTCACCGACACTTTCTTGTTGCCCTTGCGCACCGTTGTCGCTTCGAGCTCGGCGACACGCTCCTCAAGATCCGCGCAGCAATCTCCCCCGAGATCCGCTGCTCTTGCGGATTTGCTTAGCAAGGGCACGCTCGCGAGCGCGCATATGACTGCGGCTGCAACCAGCAGGCTCGATCTATTTTTACAATTCAACTGCATCAATCCCTCCACGTCTCCGTGAAATCAATCGATGCATTGCAACTCTTTCCGCGACACTCCAACACTGGACAAAGCGTCACTTCGAAAAGTGCTGCGAAAGGCCGTAGCAAATCTTGACGGACTGATCAGATTGCGCGGAACGAATGTTCGGACGTGAGGGTCGAACGCGAACTGCGATTCCAACTGCTGTGGCGGGAATATCACGCGATACTGGATTCCGTTTTTGGTCGACGAATGCGGACGCGAAGACCGATGGATACGCCAGTACGGCTTGCTTGAGTTGTTGGACAACAAAGAGAGGGCCGCCCGGGGAGCGGCCCTTTAGGTGGGTTTGGGGAAACCTAAACGATAGTGGATTGTGGGTGCTCTCCTTGGGTCTCTTTCTCAAGGATTAGAACTGGATGCGGCCTCCCATGAAGAACACGTCGAAATCGTCGAGCGTGATCGGAACATTCTTGAGCGAGCCGGTCGGAGAGAAGGCCGGATCCCTGGTGACGAGTTTGATCTCAGGCTCGATGTGCTGGTAGGCGGCATAGAGATTGAGCGCTGCGGAGTCGATCGCCTGATCGACGGCGAGGTACCATTTGGTAGTCTCGGAGGACGTGATTTCGGTCGTGAACGGGATGCCAGGGAAGGCGCCAGCTGAGACTTCGCCGTCCCACACCGCGTAAGAGGACGCCGTGCCGGATATCGACGAGGAGACCGTCGTCCGCGTGAAGCCACCGAGGCCGTCCTGGTCCTTGGTAAAGCCGCCCCAGATAGTGGTCGCGCCCAACGAACCAGGGCCAACTCCATTCCATACAAACTCGCGACTGATACCACCTGCGATGTCCCAGTTATGCATGACGGGCGGTGCGTTGCCGGTAAACACGCCCTCGGCGCCGATGTCGTTGTTCTCGGAGTTGCTGTTGGCACCCCACAGGAACAGGCCGGTTGGCTTGTGGATGATCGACGCGCATGCCTGCCCATTCCTTCATGTCGCGCTTATAGCCTTGGTGGGGCACCCCGCCGCCGCCGTTGTTCACCAGCTCATCAGTGAAGTCTTCATACGCGTAGCCCGCGCCGATCTTCCAGTTGCCCCATTCTTTTTGGTAGCGCAGAGACGCCGACCAGATATCGTCCTCGCCCCACGACGCGCTGCCGACGAAGCCCCACCATTCGGGCGTGTCGTAGCGAACCTCTTGCCGGCGGGTCGAACAGTCGAAGGCCGAGCTGCTCGTCGAGTAGCAGCGGCCGATATCCTGGAAGCGCGGCGTGCTGCTCGAAAAGGCGTTGGCGGTGTCGAAGCCCTTCTGTCTCAGGAAGAAGCTCCAGTTCATATAGAAATCCTGATGCATGGTCTGATCGAGACCCTTGATGACAATGGTATCCTTGTTGATGTTGTCCTTTGCCATCTCCTGCTGGCCGAGCCAGACCCTGCCGTAGATCTTGCTCTCCAGCGAGATCGCAGCCTTGCGGACTAGCAACGCGCCGTTGTCGGTGTTGTCGTTGAACTGGTTGACGAACCTGCTCTGATTGCCGGTGTCTTCGATTTCGATCACGAAGCCGCTCGACCAGTCGTCGCTGATCTTTCCCTTGCCCCTGATGCCGAAGCGGTCGGTGTTATAGGAGTTATTCAGGGAGTAGACATTGCTCTCGGCGCCGTCGTTCCAGAAATTGGTGACGCGGTTCATGCGGCCGTAGAGCTCGACCTTGACCTTCTTGTTGCCCTTGCGGACCGTGGTCGCTTCGAGCTCGGCGACGCGCTCCTCAAGGTCGGCGCAGCAATCGCCTCCCAGATCTGCCGCCTCGACGGGTAGGTGCGAAAAGGCACCCACCAGTGCAGCAGCCGCCGTGGCGACAAGGGCATGGTGGCGCAGACTCTGTCCCGCAAACATAGTGCAGTCCCCCCGTTATTCAGAATCGGGCTTGTCGCCCGCCTCGCGAAAACTCTACCGGTCAGGTCGTGATTGGCAATATTGCGGGATTTCTTTGTTTTGCGGATCGCTAGAACGAGTTTTCTGAAGAGAGGCCACTTCGGGATCAAAATGATCGGCCGGGCGCTTTCCTGGCCCCCTGTGTCAAAAATGCCATGACGCGCGAGCTTGGCTGAGGCGGCGATAACAGCCTACAAGCTCTTCCACCGCCCTTCGGGTGGCGCCGTGGGACAACAGTCTTTGGCAAACGAGATCGACATCGATATTGCCGTGGTCGGAGCTGGGCCTGCGGGGATCGCCGCGGCGCTCGCGCTAGCCCACGGCGGTGCGTCCGTCGCGCTCATCGGGCCGCCGCCGGCGGCGAGTGCGCCGCGCGCCCTCGACACGCGCACCGCGGCGCTGCTTGAAAGCTCGATCGACATGTTGAAGGCGCTTGGGCTCTGGGATGCCCTTCTGCCCCATGCCGCACCGCTGAAAGCGATCAGGATCATCGATGCTTCGGGTAATCTGTTACGCGCGCCAGACGTCGAGTTCTCGGCGCATGAGCTCGGGCTCGAGGCTTTCGGCTACAACATCGCCAACACCGCGCTGGTTGAGGCGCTGTACAGCCAGGCTGCCGCCACCCTTCCCCTGCTTCAGCCCGTCGAACGTCGGCCGCATCGCGCTTGACGCGGACCGTGCTCATTTGAGCGGCACACAGGGCTGGCAAATTTCCGCGCGGCTCGTGGTCGGCGCCGATGGGCGCAACTCGATTTGCCGCGAAGCTGCGCATATCCCCGCCGCCGTGCAGCATGACGGGCAGGCCGCGATCGCAACGAGCTTCACCCATGCCGATCCGCATGGCGGCGTTTCGATCGAGCTGCATCGCAAGGGCGGCTCGGTAACCACGGTGCCGCTGACCGATGCTTTCGCTTCAAGCGTGATCTGGGTCGGCGAGAGCGCAGAGATCGACGGATTGATGCGTCTCGATGCCAAGGGATTCGAGACCGCGCTCGCCGGGCGGCTCGACGGTCTCCTCGGCCGCATCGGCGAGATCGGCGCCCGCGCGCATTTCCCGGTCACGCGCCTCAACGCTGAAAGTCTCGTCGGGCCGCGCACGGCTCTTGTCGGCGAAGCAGGCCATGTCCTTCCCCCCATCGGCGCGCAGGGCCTCAATCTCGGCTTGCGCGACGTGGCGACGCTTGCCGATTGCGTCGGTGCGGCGCTGACGCGGGGCGGCGATCCAGGCAGCGACGAGGTGTTGAGTGCCTACGATCGCGCCCGCAGGCTCGACGTGCTGACCCGCACGCTCGGCATCGATCTGTTGAGCCGCTCGCTGCTTTCGGGCTTTCTGCCAATTCAGGCGGTGCGCGGCGTCGTCTCCTACGGGTTGAACGCCCTGCCGCCGCTCCGGCGTCTCGTGATGCGCATAGGCATGGAGCCGCCGACGGAGTTGCCGAGCCTGATGCGGCCCGCGGCGCATTGATCGGTCTGCCGTATTTCAAAGCCTTCGGCGGGCACTTGACGCACTGACCTCGATTTGCCACGAGGAGCACTTCACCCCATGCTCGCACCCACCGAGGCACCAGCAAAGCCAATGGCCGATCCGTCTGCCATCTCGCCGCTACGCGACCTGCAATACCGTTTGGAATATGCGGGCTTGCGCGTCCTGATCGGCTTGGTGCGCCTCCTTCCCATCGATGTGGCCGGCTCGATCTCGGCGGCGATCTGGCGGCTGGTCGCGCCCTATAATCGGCGGCACAAGCGCGCGCTCGCCAATCTCGAGCGCGCCTTCCCGGACAAGACGCCGCAAGAACGGGAGGGGATCGCGCTGCGCATGTGGGGGAATCTCGGTCGCGTCATGGTCGAGACCATGAATATCGACCGCATCCTCACGGAGCCCGACCGGCTGCACGTGACCAACGGTCACGTCATCGGCCGTTACAAGGACAAGATGGGGCCGGTGCTCATCGTCACCATGCATATGGGCAATTGGGAGCTCGGCATGTGGCCGATCATGCTCGCAGGCGTGAAGCCCGCCGGCGTCTATCGCCTGGTCAAGAACCCCTATGTCGACCGCTATCTGCGCGCCCAGCGCAAGGATCTCTATCCCGGAGGCTTGTTCGGCAGCCGCCGCGCCGCGGGCCAGGACGAAGGCCAGAAGACCGCGCGGCTGATCATGGATTATGTGCGCCAGGGCGGCCGGCTCGGCTTCATCTCCGACCTCTACGACGCGCAAGGGGTGGAGGTGCCGTTCTTCGGCTATCCCGCGAAGAGCATGCCGATCGCGGCGATGATCGCGCGCAGGGTCGGCGCCCGCATCTGGATCGGACGCTGCATCCGCATCGGCAACCGCGCTTGCTTCGATATTAACGTGAATGAGTTGCGCATTCCCCGCACCAACAATCAGGCGGAAGATATCCGCAGCATTACCGCGGCAATCCAGCGGCAATTCGAAGGCTGGATCCGGGAAAATCCCGATCAATTCATGTGGTCGAATCGGCGCTGGTCTTGAGGTCTGCATAAGCCTCATTTGCCGTTGACAGTGCCTTTGCCCCACAGTCTTATCGAATGCAGGGACTCGGGGGAAAAAGGTGTCTACGCCAGTGTCGATCGTCCGCAGCGCCAAGTTCCAGATTGGCCAGGTGGTGCGCCATCGGGTCTATCCGTTTCGTGGCGTGATCTTCGATATCGATCCGAGCTTCTCGAATACCGAGGAGTGGTATCGCTCAATTCCGCAGGAAGTTCGCCCGGCGAAGGACCAGCCCTTCTATCATCTGCTCGCCGAGAACGCCGACAGCGAATACATCGCCTATGTCTCGGAGCAGAACCTCGTGCCCAGACATTTCCGACGAGCCGCTGCGCCATCCTCAGGTGCCTGAGCTGTTCGAGGATCTGAAGGACGGCATCTTCCGCTTCCGCTTCGTGCAGGAGCACTGATCTAGGTTCGACGGTTCTCTCGACCTTGAGACAACAAAAGGCCGCGCTCAAATGGCGCGGCCTTTGTCTTTTCGTGTCGCTGCGCGGCTTAAGCCGCCGAGCCTATTGCGGCGGTGCCGCAGGCGCCACGGGCGCGGCGGGGGCGTTGGGCGCCGGAGCGACGGTGCCGTCGGCCTGAGCTTGACCGCCCGCGGCATCCTTCTTTTGCTGCGCCTCGGCAGCCTTGTTGGCGAGTTCGATCTGGCGCTGACGGAATTTCTCCATCATCGCCTTCCTTGCTGCCTCGTACTGCGCGTTGTCGACCGGAGGTCCGTCGAAGGTCTTGCTGAAACCGGTGAGCGGCACCGGGAAGGCCATCGCCTTCTGCTGCATGTTCATGGCAGCGACGGTCATCTGCTTGCCCTTCCGCATCTTGTCGAACAATTCCTTGCTCAGCTCCATTTGGACCTGGCAGCTCGTCGGGAAGCAGACGGCGTATTGCAGTTGAATCGGCTCGCCCTCGTCGATCTTGATCTGCACGCCGGCGGGCATCACCAGCGAATAGGCGGTGGGTAGCCTGACCAGCAGATGCTGCTTGTCGTCGCCTTCGATCGAGCGAACGGCGGCGGCGACGAGCACCATGCCGGTATTGGGCTCAAGCCCTTCGTGATTGACCAAGCAAACCTGTTTGCCGCCGGTCTGCTCGTTCTTGAGACAGAGCTTCACCCAAGCTGAACTCCTCGGCCGCGGCTCCGGCGGCGGCCGGCGCGGCGGCGGGAGCAGCACCTCCTGGCGCGGCGGGAGTGGTTTTCGGCACGGGCTGACCTTCCTGCGCGACCGCAATCGTGGTCCCCAGCGCAAGGGCAAAAGCCGCAAATAATGCCGACCCAGCCAAAGTGCGGAACGTGTTCGATCGATCAATCGACGAGTTCATAACCCACCTTTCCTCGTTTTTGCGGGCCCCGATTCAGCTGGTATTTGACCTCGGCCATGCCAGCTTCCCTTCCCTAGGGTCAATACCTGAAATGAGGCGTAGACGTGGCTTGGATTGGCGTCCGGACGGCATTTCCGAAGCGCAGGTCCAGGCGCGGATGCCCGCGCTTCATCCACCTACTCCCCGCAAGGCTCAAATGGGCTCAAGGCCTTTCGGCCTTGCCGCGCCATGCTACCTTGATAACCATGCTGCTATGCGGACGCATCTATAGCCACACGCCATCGCCGTTGAAAGCCCCTATTTCACTCCTGCTTCTCTGCCTGCTGCTGGTTCCGGTCGGACGGCAGATGCGACCCCGCGCCTGGGATCGCCATGCACGGCGAACCGGCGCAGCCACAGGGCTTCACGCATTTTCCCTACGCCAATCCCAATGCGCCGAAGGGCGGGCGGCTTATCCTCGCCAAACGCGGCTCCTTCGACAGCCTCAATCCGCTGATCGTCAAGGGCGTGAGCGCGGAAGGCATCCGCGAATATGTCTATGAGAGCCTGCTCGCGCGCGCTTACGACGAGCCGTTCAGCCTCTATGGCCTGATCGCCGAGAGCGTCGGGACGCCCGACGACCGGAGCTTCGTCGAGTTCACGCTCAACCCCGAGGCGAAATTCTCCGACGGGAAACCGATCACCGTCGACGACGTGATCTTCTCCTTCGAGCTGTTGCGCGATCACGGGCGCCCGAACCACCGCTCCTACTATCAGAAGGTGTCGAAGGTGGAGAAGACCGGCGACCGCAAGGTCAAGTTCACCTTCGATGCGAGCGGCGACCGCGAGATGCCGCTGATCATGGGGCTGATGCCGGTGCTGCCGCGCCATCTGATCGATCCCGCGACCTTCGAGAAGACGAGCTTCGCTCCGCCCATCGGCAGCGGACCTTACCTCGTCGGCGAGGTGAAGCCTGGCCAGAGCATCAGCCTCAAGCGCGATCCGAATTATTGGGGCGCCAAGCTTCCCGTGACCCGCGGTCAGTTCAATTTCGACGAGATCCGCTACGACTACTACCGCGACAGCGGAAGTCTGTTCGAGGCCTTCAAGGCCGGCGCCATCGACGCGCGGCCGGAGGACGATCCGACACGCTGGACGGAAGGCTACAACATCCCGCCGGTGCGTGACGGGCGCATCGTCAAGGAGGAATTTCCGGTCGCGGTTCCCGCCGGAATGTCGGCGCTGGTGTTCAACACGCGGCGTCCATTCTTCGCCGACCAGCGCGTGCGCGAGGCGCTGATCAAGCTGTTCGACTTCGAGTGGATCAACCGCACGCTCTATCACGGCCAATATGCGCGCACCGAAAGCTACTTCGCGCGGTCCGATCTCAGCTCGCATGGACGGCCGGCCGACGAGAAGGAGAAGGCGCTGCTCGCGCCCTACGCCGGCGAGGTGAAGCCCAAGATCATGGACGGCACCTTCGCCTTCCCGGTGAGCGACGGCACCGGCGAAAACCGCGAAGGGCGGAAGGAGGCGCTGGCTCTGCTCGAGCAGGCCGGCTATCGCCTGGAGAAGGGTAAGCTCCGCGACAAGCAGGGCCGGCCGGTCAGCTTCGAGATTCTTGCCGCCACGCGAGCAGAGGAGCGGCTGCTGCTCACCTATGCCCGCGCGCTGAAGCAGGTCGGCATCGACGCGCGCATCCGCCAGGTCGACTCGGCGCAGTATCAGCGGCGCAAGCTGAACTACGACTACGACATGCTCCAATATGATTGGCCTGTGTCGCTATCACCGGGGAACGAGCAGTTCTTTCGCTGGGGGAGCGATGCCGCTTCGACCGAGGGCACCTACAATTATGCTGGGGTGAAAAGCGCTGGCGTCGACGCCATGATCAAGGCGCTGCTCGAGGCCAACGACAGCGAAAATTTCGTTGCCGCCGTGCGCGCGCTGGACCGTCTTCTGCTCTCGGGTGACTACGTCGTGCCCTTGTTCCATCTGCCGACGCAGTGGCTCGCCTATTGGAACAGGCTCAAGCGCCCCGCCGACACGCCGCTCTACGGCTATCAGATCGACACCTGGTGGAGCGAGCCGAAGCCATAGCGCCTTAACACACTGGTCATGGCCGGGCTTGTCCCGGCCATCCACGTTTTTCTGTCATGCCCGCGAAGGCGGGCATCCAGTAACCACCGGTCTTGGAGCTTTCGTACCACCGTGGTTACTGGATTGCCCGGTCAAGCCGGGCAATGACAATGACGGTGGAGTAGTGCTGTTACGCCGCCTTCTTCACCTCTCCGGCGATCTCAACGAGACGCCGCAGCAGAACGCGCGCTCCGGCAAGGCGCTCCTCCGGAGTCTCCCAGTCAGCGTAGTAGATCAGCCGGTGGTCCGGCTGGAGCTTCACGCCGGTCCCCTCCTCGCGGATGAAGGCGATCAGCCCCTCGGGGTTGGCGAAGCTCTTGTTGCGGAACGCCAAGACCGCGCCCTTAGGCCCGGCGTCGATCTGCTCGACGCCAGCCTGGCGGCACAACGCCTTGATCTCGACGATGTCGAGGAGGTGCTTCACCTCCACCGGCAGCTGTCCGAAGCGGTCGATCAGCTCGGCGGCAAACGCCTCGATGGCGTCGTGACTTTCTGCGGATGACAGGCGCCGATAGAGCCCGAGCCGCACTTGCAGGTCTGGCACATAGTCCTCCGGGATCAGCACCGAGGTGCCGAGATTGATGCGCGGAGACCATTGGTCCTCGATCACCGCCCCCTCCCCGCCCTTCAGCGCCATCACCGCCTCCTCCAGCATGGACTGATAGAGCTCGAAGCCGACCTCGCGGATATGGCCCGATTGCTCCTCGCCGAGCAGATTGCCGGCGCCCCTGATGTCGAGGTCGTGGCTCGCCAGCATGAAGCCCGCGCCGAGCGTATCCAGCGATTGCAGGACCTTCAGCCGCTTCTCGGCGGCGGGGGTCAGCCGCGCGTCGGCGGGAATGGTGATATAGGCATAGGCGCGCACCTTCGAACGCCCGACGCGGCCGCGCAGCTGATAGAGCTGGGCGAGCCCGAACATGTCAGCGCGATGCACGATCAGCGTGTTGGCGGTTGGGATGTCGAGGCCGGATTCCACGATCGAGGTCGACAGCAGCACGTCATATTGGCGGTCGTAGAACGCGTTCATCACCGAATCGAGCTCGCGCGAGGCCATCTGCCCGTGGGCGCGGGCGACCTTCAGCTCCGGCGCGTGCTCTTGCAGGAAGGCCGCGGCATCGTCGAGATCCGAGATGCGCGGGACGACATAGAAGGTCTGACCGCCGCGATAGCGCTCGCGCAGCAGCGCCTCGCGCAGGATGACGGGATCGAACGGCGTCACATAGGTGCGCACGGCGAGCCGATCGACCGGCGGCGTGGCGATCACCGACATCTCGCGCACGCCGGAGAGCGCGAGCTGGAGCGTGCGCGGGATTGGCGTCGCGGTCAGCGTCAGCACATGCACGTCCTCGCGGAGTTGCTTCAGGCGCTCCTTGTGCTGCACGCCGAAATGCTGCTCCTCGTCGATGATCAGAAGGCCGAGATTGGCGAAGTCGATGGCCTTGCCGAGGAGCGCATGGGTGCCGATGACGATGTCGATGGCGCCGTCCTTGATGCCCTTCTTCACCTCGGCGAGCTCCTTGCCGCCAACGAGGCGCGAGGCCTGCGCGATCTTCACCGGCAGCCCGCGGAAGCGCTCGGTGAAGGTGCTGAAATGCTGGCGCGCGAGGAGCGTGGTCGGCACCACGACGGCGACCTGCTTGCCGGCGAGCACGGCAAGCAGGCTTGCGCGCAAGGCAACTTCGGTCTTGCCGAAGCCGACATCGCCGCAGATCAGCCGGTCCATGGGGCGGCCGCTGGCGAGGTCGTCGAGCACGGCATTGATGCTGGTGGTCTGGTCCTCGGTCTCCTCGTAGGGGAACCGCGCCGAGAATTCGTCATAGAGCCCGTCTGGCGGGGTGATCACCGGCGCCTGGCGCAACTCACGCATGGCGGCGACCTTGATCAGCTTCTCGGCGATGTCGCGGATGCGCTTCTTGAGCTTTGCTTTCCGCGACTGCCAGCCGACGCCGCCAAGCCTGTCGAGCTGCACGCCGGACTCGTCTGAGCCGTAGCGGCTCAGCATCTCGATGTTCTCGACGGGCAGATAGAGCTTGTCGCCGCCCTGATAGATCACTTCGAGGCAATCATGCGGCTCGCCGGCAGCCTCGATGGTGGCGAGGCCGACGAAGCGGCCGATGCCGTGGTCGGCGTGGACCACGAGGTCGCCGACCGCGAGGCTCGACACTTCGGTGAGCACGTCGCTGCCTGTCTTGGGGCGCGTACGGCGCACCAGCCGGTCGCCGAGAATGTCCTGCTCGCCGATGACGGCGAAGCCTGGCGCCTCGAAGCCGGTCTCGAGCGGCAGCACGGCGAAGGTGGTGGCCGATTGCGGCGCCGCGAGAACCTCTTGCCAAGTCTCCACGCGAAGCGTGTCGCCGATGCCGTGCTCGGCGAGAAGGGTGGCGAGGCGCTCCTTGGCGCCCTTGCTCCAGCAGCCGACGAGCACGCGCTTGCCCTCGCCTTGGAGGCGTGCTGCGTGCGCGACCACGGCGTCGAACACGTTGCCGCCTTCGCGCTGGCGTTCGGCGGCAAAGGAGCGCCCCTGCCTACCGCCGAAGGAGACCACGGTGACATCGCGCGCGGCGTCTGGATGCTCGAAGGGATCGAGCACGATCCTCTGCCGCCCTTGCAGCGCCGCTTGCCAGTCGGCCTCGGTGAGAAACAGGCTCTCGGGCGGCACGGGATTGTAAGGCGGCGCGCCGAAGGCCTTGCGCTCGAGCGCCTGTTCGCGCGCCTCGTAGTGATCCTTGACCTGCTCGAGCCGCTTCGCCCGCGCGTCGTCGTCCAGCGCATCGAAGGTCACGACCGCGTCAGGCAGATAGTCGAACAGACTCTCCAGCCGCTCATGGAACAGCGGCAGCCAGTGCTCCATCCCCTGATGCTGGCGCCCGGCTGACACCAACTCGTAGAGCGGATCGTCGCCCCTGCACCGGGCCGAACAGCTCGACATAGCGGGCGCGGAAGCGCTTGCGCGCCTCCTCGGTCAGCGGCGCCTCGCTCATCGGCAGAAGCGTGATCGCATCGAGGCGGCTCAGCGTCCGCTGCGTCTCGGGATCGAAAGCGCGGATCGATTCAAGCGTGTCGCCGAAGAAATCGAGGCGAACGGGTCGCGCGCCAGGCGGATAGAAATCGAGGATGCCGCCACGCACGGCATATTGCCCAGGATCGGTGACGGTGCCGGCGCGGCCATAGCCGACATGCTCAAGCCGCTCGATCAGCTCAGCCATGCTCACCGCGTTGCCGGGGCGGAGGTTCTGCATGGCGCCGGCAAAGAACTCATGCGGCGGTACGCGCTGCAATACGGCGTTGACCGTGGTGAGCACGATGAGCGGCGTCTCGTCGCTCCCGCCACGGTGCTGGGCAAGCTCGGCGAGCGTGGCGACGCGCCGGGCGATGATCTCCGCGTTTGGCGCCACCCGGTCGTAAGGCACGCCGTCCCAGGCTGGGAAGCTCAGGCGCTTCACGTCAGGGGCAAAGAATGAAAGCGCATCGTCCAGCGTCGCCAGCCGCTGCCCGTCGCGGGCGATATGCAGGATCGGCTTGCCGGGCTTGCTGCTCGCGACGAGACGCGCGAGCGTGCCGAGCACCGCGGCGTCGAGCCCCTCCGGCACACCGCTGGCGATCACCGGGCTACGGCGAAGCAGCCGCGCGACGGGCAGGCTTTCAGGTGTCGATGTCTCGGCCATTCAACAGTCGTTAGCAGCTTTTCATGCGGCCCGGCACGACCCCGTGGAAGCAGCGCAGGCGCTGCATCAGCGTGTCGAGGTCGGAGTCGCCAAGCGAAATTCCGTCGAACAGGCTTGCGGCAATTTCCGGGTCGGGAATCTCGATCAGGCGCTCCATCAGGCAAATTTCGGTGACGGACATGGTCTCGACGGTCTGCTCGGCATAGCGCCCGAGCAGGAAATCCAACTCCTTGCTGCCGCGATGGGTTGCCCGGTAAAGGGCGCGGCGGCGGCGCATGGCAAGATCGTTGTCCGGCATAGGCCAAGGGTTAGAGCGGAGCGGGCTTGGCCCTGTCAAGTTCGACACGTTTGAAACCAATACCCGACTGCTGATACTTGCCTCTGTAATGCGCCCTTCCCCGCTCAATCCCCTCTTCGCCCCGGCGCGCAGCCTGAAGGGCGTCGGGCCGCGCATCGAGGGGCTGTTGAACAAGCTCGTGGCGCCGCGCCACCAATCGGCCCACGCCCGGGTCATCGACCTCCTCTGGCACTTGCCGCAAGGCATCATCGACCGGGCGCTGACGCCGCGGATCGCCGACGCCCGCATCGGCGAGCTTGCCACGCTGGAAGTGACCGTGACCGAACATCGGCGAGGCGGTCCGCGCCGCGGCGCACGCGCTCCTTACCGCGTGTTGGTGGAGGATCGACTCCGGCGCGCTCGAGCTCGTCTATTTCAATGCCGATCCTGCCTATCTCAAGCGCCTGCTGCCGGAGGGAAGCCGGCGGCTCATCTCCGGCAAGCTCGAAGCCTATGACGGCTGGCTGCAGATGCCGCACCCAGATCATGTCGTCGCGGTGGACGACACGAAGGGCGGCACGGCAAAGCTGCCTCTGCTCGAGCCGATCTATCCGCTGACCGCGGGCCTCACCAACACCAGCCTGCGCAAGAGCATCGCCGAGGCGCTCACGCGACTGCCCGCTTTGCCCGAATGGATCGACAAGGCTTGGCGCGAGCAGAATGCCTGGCCGAGCTTTGCCGACGCGCTGCGCCGCATGCATGCGCCGGAGTCCGCCGCTGATCTGGAGACCGCCGCACCGGCACGGATGCGGCTCGCCTATGACGAGCTGCTCGCCAATCAGCTTGCGCTTGCCGTGATCCGCCAGCGCCTGCGCCGCAGCGCCGGACGTCCCCTCACCTCTCCCGGCAAGCTCCGCCAGGCCATCCTCTCCAAGCTCCCATTCAAGCTCACCGGTGCGCAAGCCCGCGTGCTCGCCGAGATCGACACGGATCTCGCCAGCCCCTACCGCATGCTCCGCCTGCTGCAAGGCGATGTCGGCAGCGGCAAGACAGTGGTGGCACTGCTCGCCATGGCGACCGCGGTCGAGGCTGGAGCCCAGGCGGCGTTCATGGCGCCGACCGAGCTCCTGGCGCGCCAGCACCTCAAGACGATTGAGAGCTTTCGCCGCTTCCGGCCGGTCTTCGCATTGCCCTCCTCAGCGGCCGCGAGAAGGGCGCTGAGCGGAAAGAGATCCTTGCCGCGCTTGCCGAGGGCCGCATCGACATTCTCATCGGCACGCACGCTCTGTTTCAGGAGCCCGTCGCATTCCGCGACCTCGCGCTTGTGGTGATCGACGAGCAGCATCGCTTCGGCGTGCATCAGCGGCTCGCGCTGCAAGCAAAAGGCACCGGGCGCGGCGCCGAGCTTCTGGTGATGACGGCGACGCCCATCCCGCGCACGCTGCTGCTCACCAGCTATGGCGACATGGACGTGTCGCGTCTCGACGAGAAGCCGCCGGGGCGGAAGCCGGTGACGACCAGCGTCATGCCGGACGAGCGGCTCGAGACTCTAGTGAATGAGCTTGAACGCCCCATCGCCAAGGGCGCGCAGGTCTATTGGGTCTGCCCGCTCGTTGCCGAATCCGAGGTGCTGGATATGGCCGCGGCGGAGGAGCGCCACGCCGCGCTCCAGAAGCGCTTCGGCGACAAAGTCGGCCTGGTGCATGGCCGGCTCCCAGGCAAGGAGAAGGACCGCGTCATGGCGGCCTTTGCCGCAGGCGATCTCTCCATTCTGGTGTCCACCACGGTGATCGAGGTCGGCGTCGATGTGCCGAACGCGTCCATCATGGTGATCGAGCACGCCGAGCGCTTCGGGCTCGCGCAGCTCCATCAGCTCAGGGGCCGGGTGGGGCGCGGCGCGGCGCAGTCCTCCTGCATTCTCCTTTACCGCAAGCCGCTGTCGGAGGCGGCGCAGACGCGGCTCAATGTGATGAAGAGCACCGAGGACGGCTTCGTCATCGCCGAGGAGGATCTGAAGCTTCGCGGCGGCGGCGAGGTTCTGGGCACGCGGCAGAGCGGCTTGCCGGAGTTTCGCGTGGCGCGGCTGCCGGAGGACGAAGCGCTGCTCCAGGCGGCGCGCGACGAGGCGCGGCTCACCCTCACCCGCGATCCAGATCTCACAGGTCCGCGCGCCGAGGAGCTGAAGCTGCTGCTCTATCTCTTCGAGCGCGACGACGCGTTTCTGCTGATGCGGGCCGGGTAGATAAGCGTCATCCTGAGGTGGCCGCGAAGCAGCCCTCGAAGGATGACCGCCGCATGCAGTCCGTCGCCCTTCGAGGCGGGCTACGCTCGCACCTCAGGGTGACGGCGCTCTTCAAACCACAGGCTCTTCCTCTGGCACGGGCTTCGGCTTGCGCTTGGCAAGCTCGCGCAGGCGCTCCTGTTGGTCCGGAGCGACAAGGCCAGCGGAGACCACGAGCTTCGCTGCATCCTCGACGGAGAGATCGAGCGGGATCACCTCGCTTGCCTGCACGAAGACGATGAACCCCGTGGTCGGGTTCGGGCCGTTCGGCATGAACACGGTGACCATCGGATTGCCGTCGCCGATCTTCTCCTCCACCTCGAGCGGCGGCTCGCCGGCGAGGAACACGATGGCGTAAAGCCCGCGCCGCGGAAACTCGATCAGCCCGACGCGCTTGAACGAGCCGCCATTCTTGGAAAGCACCGTCTCGAAGATCTGCTTCAGCGTGCGGTAGACGCTCCGCACGATCGGCATGCGGGCAAGCATCATCTCGCTGTAGGTCACAAGGGTGCGGCCGAACAGATTGGCGGTGAGCGCGCCGACCAGCATCACGCCGGTGATGCCGAAGATCAGCCCGACGCCGGGCACGTTGAAGGGCAGATAATGCTCGGGCAGATATTGCGGCGGGATGAGCGGCTTCACCCAGGCGTCGACCAGGGTGATGAACCACCACACCACATAGATGGTGATGGCGACCGGCCCGACCACGATGAGGCCGGTGAGGAAATAGCTGCGGAGCCGCGCGCCGAGATGCGAGGAGGCAGGCTCGGTCGCGGCGGCGACGATCTGCCGGAGCGGCTCTCCGCGCTCAGGCGTTCCAGCCGGAGGTGTGGGCTTCTGTTCGATCGGCGTGCTCATCGCGTGGTTCGGGCAAAAGAGGAAGGCGCTGGCTGGCGCCGCGACACTCAACGCTTGCTGACACGCTCGCGCGAGGTGAACGCGTTACGCTCAAGTCTAGTTCTCAGGGGTTGACGAGGAAACAATCGACTCCGCTTCGCTTCAGCGCGTTGCAGAGCTTAAGGCTTTCCGCCTTGTCCGGGAAGGGTCCGATCTGGAGGCGATAGAAGGTGCCGAGACCGCCCATGTCGGTCTTCTCGATGCGCGGCTGGAGGCTGGCGAGCTGCGCGTTCTGCTTGGCGACAGTTTTCCACAGCGCGTTCGCTTCGGCCTCCGAGCGCGTCGGGCTGAGTTGCAGGAGATAGTTGCCACCACCGCCCGAGGGCACGGGCACGGTGGGACTTGCCGTCGCCACGCGTGTTTCGGCGGCGCCGCCTTCAGCCTGGGTCTGCGTCGTCCAGGCCGAGGGTACCGCGGCGGCGTTTGGTGCCGGTGGCGGGGCGGGTGCCGGAGCAGGCTCGGGTTCGCTGGACGAGCCTCTGACCGAGCCCCACCAGCGGGATAGGCGATTGCCGCCGCTTTGCGGCTCGCTCGGAGCCGCTTCCGACTGCTGCGTGGTGGTCCAGGAGTCAGGCTTTGCGGCTTCGGCGTTACGCGGCGGGGCAGCTGCCGGTTCGGCGCTGGCGATTGTGGTCGTGCGTCCGCCTTCGGTGCGCACCTCGGTGGCGAAGCCCGAGATTGAGGCGGTGTCGGCAGTGCCAGAGCCGCCGTTGCTGGCGATGATCCTGTCGACGTCACCGCCCCTGTCGCCCTTCCTCGCGGCGGCAAGCTCGGTGTCGGCCTGGCTCGTGAGGCCGGCGGCACGGTAGGCAAGGCTGCGGTTGACCAGCGCCGCGGTGCGCTCAGACGGCGGGAGGCCGAGCCACATGGCGGCGCCGAGATCGGCGATGGCGCGGGTGTGCTGTTTGAGCTTCTGATAGGCGAGCCCACGGTAGTAGAGGGCCTTGGCGGCTTCGCTCGGGTCAACCTTGTCGCCTTGCAGCACCCCGGTCATCATCCGGACGGTCGTGTCGTATTTGCCGGCGGTGAAGGCGGAGGTGCCGGCGCTCAAAGAGCCTTCCTGGGCATGCGCCGGAGCGAGAAGACCAAGGCCCCCAAAGGCAAGCAGCGCGCCCAAAGCGAGCACGCGCCGGCGGTGGCGCTTGCCTGGAAACGGTTCGCGCGGGAGGGGGCGTTCCAGATGAACCGCCATTTCCTTGCTCAAACAAAGAAATCGGGCAAATCCGAGGCTGGCAGCCTATTCCACCGTCACGGATTTTGCCAGGTTCCTGGGCTGATCCACGTCGGTCCCCATAAACACAGCCGTATGGTAGGCGATGAGCTGCACGGGGATGGCATAGACAAGCGGCGTCACGAAGGGGTGCAGCCGCGGCACCGAGAGATGGGTATGTAGCGCGCAGCCGACACTTTCCGCGTCGGCGTCGCTCACAAGGATGATCTGACCGCCACGGGCCGCGACCTCCTGCATGTTCGACACGGTCTTCTCGAAGAGATCGTCGCGCGGGGCGATGACGATCACCGGCATTTTTTCGTCGATGAGGGCGATCGGCCCATGCTTCAGCTCTCCGGCGGCGTAGCCTTCGGCATGGATGTAGGAGATCTCTTTCAGCTTCAGCGCGCCTTCGAGCGCGATCGGGTAGCTCTGGCCGCGGCCGAGATAGAGCACGTCGCGCGCCCGCGACAGAGAATGGGCGAGCGTCTCGTAGGGCCCCTCGTCTCGCAACAGCGTCGCCATGTGACGGGGGACTTCGGCCAGCGCGTGCACGAGCTCGGCTTCGAGCTCTTCGTCGATATTGCCCCTCGCCTTGCCGGCGGCGATGGCAAGGCAGGCAAGTGCGGTGAGCTGGCAGGTGAAGGCCTTGGTCGAGGCGACGCCGATCTCAGGGCCGGCGAGCGTCGGGATCATGGCGTCTGACTCGCGCGCGATGGACGATTCCCGCACGTTGACGATGGAAAGCACGCTCTGGCCGTGCTCGCGGCAGTGCCGCAGCGTGGCGAGCGTGTCTGCCGTCTCGCCAGACTGCGAGATGAAGAGGGCAGCGCCGCCCGGCTCCAACCCGCCCTGCCGGTAGCGCATCTCCGAGGCGATATCGACGTCGACGGGGAGGTGCGCCCAGCGCTCGAACCAATATTTGGCGACGAGGCCGGCATAGAAGGCCGTGCCGCAGGCCGAGATGGAAAGCCGGTGGAGCTTGGCGAAGTCGAAGGGAAGCTTAGGCGCCTCGATGCGGCCCAGGGAGAGATCGACGGTGCTGGCAAGCGTATGGCCGACGACTTCGGGCTGCTCGTGGATCTCCTTCGCCATGAAGTGGCGGTGGTTGCCCTTGTCGACCAGAAGCGCGGTTGCGAGCGAGCGGGCCACTGGCCGCTGCACCGGATTGCCGGCGCGGTCGCGGATGGCGACGCCTTCGCGGGTCAAGCACCGCCCAGTCGCCGTCCTCGAGATAGCAGACCTCATCGGTGAAGGGCGCGAGCGCCAGCGCATCAGAGCCCACGAACATCTCCCCCTTGCCGTAGCCGATGGCGAGGGGGCTGCCCTGGCGGGCGACGATCATCAGATCGTTGAAGCCGCGGAAGATCATGGCGATGGCGAACGCGCCTTCGAGACGGCGGAGCGTGTGAAACGTGGCGCGGACCGGGTCGTTGCCCGCCTTCAACTCGCGGGTGACGAGATGGGCGATGACTTCGGTGTCGGTGTCGCTGGTGAAGGCGGCGCCCTCGGCGACCAGCTCTTCCTTCAGCTCGCGATAATTCTCGATGATGCCGTTATGCACGACCGAGACGTCGTCGGTCATGTGCGGGTGGGCGTTCGCTTCCGTCGGCTTGCCGTGGGTCGCCCAGCGTGTATGGCCGATGCCGGTCTCGCCAAGCAGCGGGGAGGATTTCAGCCGCGCCTCGAGATTGCGCAGCTTGCCTTCGGCGCGGCGGCGGCCAAGCTCACCGTGCTCGACGGTGGCGACGCCTGCGGAATCGTAGCCGCGATATTCCAGCCGCTTCAAGGCATCGACGAGCTGGCCTGCGACCGGTCCTTTGCCGAGAACGCCAACAATGCCGCACATCAGCCTTAACTCCGAATCCTGCCTCGCAACGCTTACCTATCTAAGTGGCCAAAGCGGCGGCAATTCATATGCTGTAACTCTTTATTTCCGGTCGCGCCGTTTGCGGAAACGGGCTGCCCAGCCTGGCCGCTCCTCCTGCGGGGTGCGGGTCAAGGCAAGCGCGTCCGGGGCAACGTCCTTGGAGATGACGCTGCCGGAGCCGACATAGGCGCCCTCCCCGATCTTGACCGGGGCGACGAGCGATGAGTTCGAGCCGATAAAGGCGCCGGCGCCGATCTCGGTGCGGTGCTTGGCGACGCCGTCGTAGTTGCAGGTGATGGTGCCGGCGCCGATATTGGCGCGGGCGCCGACGCTTGAATCGCCGACATAGGTGAGATGCGGCACCTTGGCGCCTTCGGCGATCTCCGAGTTCTTGATCTCGACGAAATTGCCGACCTTGGTGCTTGGGCCGAGGTCAGCACCGGGCCGCAGCCTGGCGAAGGGGCCAACCTCCGCCTTCGGTCCGATATGCGCCTCGACGAAATGGCAGAAGCCACGGATGGTCGCGCCGTCCTCGATGACGACGCCGGGTCCGATGATGACGTTCGGCTCGATCAGCACGTCCTTGCCGATCCTGGTGTCATGGCTGAGGAACACGGTTTCCGGCGCCACGAGCGTCGCGCCCTCCGCCATCACCTTGCCGCGCAAACGCTGCTGCATCGCAGCTTCGGCTTGCGCAAGCTCGGCGCGGGAATTCACGCCGAGAACCTCATCGGCGTTGCCGCGCAACATATGCGTGTCGAGTCCATCGGCTTTGGCCAGCGCTATCGCATCGGTGAGATAGAACTCGCCCTTGGCGTTGGCGTTGCCGATACGCGACAAAAGGTCCGTCAGTGTCTTGCCGCTGCGGAAGCCCATGATGCCGGAGTTGCACAGCTTGATCGCGCGCTCCTCTTCGCTCGCGTCCTTCTCCTCGCGAATGGCGACGAGCCGGCCGCGCTCGTCGAGCAGCAGCCGGCCATAGCCGGTCGGGTCGTCGGCTTCGAAACCGACCACCACGATGTCGGCGCCATTGGCAAGCTCACGGCTGAGCTGGCCGATGGTTTCGGCGCGAAGGAGCGGCGTATCGCCATAGAGGATGATCACCGGGCCGCCGAAGCCGACAAAGGCTCCTTGCGCCGCCTTGACCGCATCCGCCGTGCCGCGCTGCTCAGCCTGGGTGAAGACCTGACTCTGGGGATCGGCGCTCTTCGCAACGCCAGCCACCTCGTCCATGCCAGGGCCGACCACCACGCAGATCTCGCCGACCGCGGCGCCCTTGGCGGCGTTCAGCACATGAACGAGCATCGGCGCGCCGGCGATGGCATGCATCACCTTCGGGATGTCCGATTTCATCCTGGTGCCCTTGCCGGCGGCAAGGACGATGGCGAGAACCGAATTCTGCGTCATGCCTCTTCGATCAAGGATCGGCGCCTGGTGGGCGACTTCGCGGGGTCGAATCGAGGACCCAGGCCACCGTCCGCGCTCTGTCTAATGGAAAGCCGTGGCGAGAGCCATAAGGGGAGATAGCATGACAAGATTACGCGGAAATTGACCGGGAAGGTGAAGCGAGTAATCTCTGGCTCCCGGCCGGTACCCGGCGGCGGAGCCATATTGCCGGCGCTTTTTAAGCTAGATTCGGGGCTTTAGGGGAGGCTTTGCAGATCCATGGCCATCAAGGATCGGAGCGGAGGACGCAACTGGATCCCCGGGCTCTTCGCCGCCTTCTGGATTTTGCTTGCCGTCTTCTCGGCAGCCTATCTTTTCCGTATCGTCACCGAGCCTCGGGCGCAGCGCGCCGAGTCCGCCGTGGCAAGCCCCGCCACCACCGCTGCGACATCGGCGCCGCCGGCGCCCTCCTCCGCGCCGTCGGCTCTCTCTGAGCAGCAAGCCGAGGCCTTGATCCAGGCGAGCGAGGCCAAGGACAAGGAGATCGGCGAACTCAGGGCCGCGGTGCAAGACCTGTCGGGCCAGGTGACGGCGCTCAGCTCACGGCTCAAGCCGCTTGAGAGGGTGCTGGGTCCGGTGGCGGCGCTGCCAAGCTCGACCTCGGTCACCACCTCTCCGCCGTCGCCTGAACCGAATACGCCCATTGCGAGGGCCCCTGAGCTGCCGAAGCCATCGGTCAGCGCCTCGCCGCCAACCCCGCCGTCGGTCACCGTCGATGAGCCGAGCGATCAGCCAAAACCGGCAGAGAAACCAGTCGCGGCAGCGCCTGCTCCGTCAGGTGAAGCCGCAGCCGAGGCGAGGCCCGGCGATCCCTCGCCGCCGGACGAGGATGGCGGAGATACGCCAGGCCCGGCGACGGCGGCCGAGCCCGACGCCGCGCCGGACTCCGGCTCGACGGAGACCGCTGCGCTCACGCCGCCTGCTTCCATTCCGCCAGGCACTACGCGCTTCGGCATCGAGATCGGCAGCGTCGGCAAGCAGGAGGAGATCAAGCCGCTATGGCGTACCCTCTTGACCAACCACGCAGCGCTCGTCGCCGGACTTCAGCCGCGCCGCGTCATGGCGCCCGACAAGAAATGGCGGCTGATCGCGGGCCCCTTCTCCAGCGCCGCCGAAGCCATGCAGGCTTGCGGCCTGTTCAAAAAAGCAGACATGCCGTGCGAGGCGACGGTCTACGCTGGCGACGCGTTCTAGCTAGAGCTCGTCAGCATTGAACGTGTCGCATTGGTTCAAGTCGCCGGTCTGAAAACCGCGCTTGAACCAGCGCACCCGTTGCGCCGATGAGCCGTGGGTGAACGCATCCGGCACGACATAGCCTTGCGTCTGCTTCTGGATGCGGTCGTCGCCGATAGCGCTTGCCGCGTTGAGCGCGGCCTCGATATCGCCAGGCTCGAAGATGCTCTTGGCCTCCTGCGCCTTATTGGCCCAGACACCTGCAAAGCAATCGGCTTGCAGCTCGACGCGAACCTGAAGGGCGTTGCTCTGCCGCTCGCCCATGCGCTGCTTGACGCTCTCGACCTGGTCCATGATGCCGAGCAGCTTCTGCACGTGATGTCCGACCTCATGCGCGATGACATAGGCTTGCGCTGCGTCGCCAGGTGCGTTGAACCGGTCCTTCAGCTCCCTGTAGAAGGAAAGGTCGATATAGACCTTCTCGTCCATCGGACAGTAGAACGGGCCCATCTGCGCCATGCCGATGCCGCAGGCGGAACGAACGCCGCCGGAGAACAGCACGAGCTTCGGATCTGAATAGCGCGCGCCGTATCGCTCGAACAGGTTGCGCCAGACGTCCTCGGTCTCGGCGAGAACCACACCGACGAATTGCCTGAGGTCGTCCTCGCTCGCGCTGCGCGGATGCTGGATGTCGGGACCCTGCGGTTGCCTGGGGACCGGGAAATTGGTGGTGTCCGGACGCTGCTGCGGCAGCCTGATATCGGGAAAGCCCTGCTCATCGCCGCCAGGCGGTCCGCCTTGCATGATGACGCGCGGGTCCACCCCGAAGAAGAACATCAAGCCGAGAATAATCAGGATGCCGAGGATGCCGATCCCGCCGCCTCTCGCACCGCCTCCGCCAGGAAAGCGCATGCCACCGCCGCCGGGCATCGGGAAACCGAAGCCGCCGCCGCCTTCGCCGCGGCGATCCTCGACATTTTCGCTCTCTCTTTCGCCACGCCACCGCATTTTTAGGCCACCTCGCCGCTTCTCGGCGGACTTGCCGGAAAGACCCGGACATTCTGCATGGCATGGCTCCGCGCACAAGCGCTAGGAGCGGTCTCTAGAGGCGCGCGAGGAGCCCTCCAACGATCAACCATGGGGGGTGAGGCGGACCCGCCAAATCCTTGTTGTTAATAGCGAGATTGACAAGGAACCGTCGCAAAACTGCCATGGGCCCAAGGCATTCTGTACGCGCCCGGTAGTATTTCGTCTGGGTGGTAGTGCGTTCTGTGTAATGCGTACGAGCCCTGGCAATCCCCGCGCCGGGGCTCTTCTTTTTTGGGCCTCAGGCGGGGGCTGAGACGCGGGCCGTTTGCCGGGTACACTCGGCTTCATGTCGTCCGCCAAGACCGTCCGCCAGACGCTCTCGCCGCTCGTCGCGCACGGACTCGCGCTTGGGCTTATCCTCGCTTCCGTCGCCGGCGAGACGCGCTTACGGCTTCCCTTCGATGTGCTGCCTGGCGCCGTCTATCTGGCGCTGCTCAGCCTTCCGGCATTCGCGGACAAGTCCGACGCAACGGGCGACGGCGCAGATGCGCAGCTCGGCGCCTATCTTGGCCCCGCCTATACGGCACGAAGCTCGCTCAATTTTGTGCAGCCCGGCGGCACGGACATGACATTCGGCGACATTGCCTGGGAGGGAAAGCCGTTCCGTCCGCCGCCCTACTACGGTTATCGGGCGATCTATTGGCCGAGCGATCGCTACGGGGTCATGCTCGACTTCACGCATATCAAGGCGATCGCAATGAAAGACCGGCCAGGACAACAATCAGGCTTCAAGGATGGCGATCACGTGCCGGCGCAAGCGCCGGTCTCGGCCACGCTCAAGCGGCTCGAATTCACGCACGGCTACAATCTTCTCACGCTCAATGCGCTCCGCCGCGCGAGCATGCGCGGACCCAACCTGATCCCCTATGCCGGAGTGGGACTCGGCGTCGCCATCCCTCATGTCGAGGTTCAGCGGGCCGACAAGCCGCAATCGACCCGCACCTACGAGTATCAAATCACCGGGCCTGCGCTTCAGTTGCTTGGTGGAATCGAGTGGCGCTTCGGCCGCCGCCTGTCGCTATTCGTGGAATACAAGCTGACCTGCGCCATGATCCGCGGCGATCTCGTCGGCGGCGGCAAGGTCACCACCAATCTCTGCACGCATCAAGTGCCGGTAGGGATCGCCGTGCATCTTCGCGCACGGGCGGCAGCCGCCCCGTAACTATTCGGCGGCTTCGAGCTTCGGCGCGGGCAGCGCCGGCGTCGAAAGGTCGGCAGTGCCCTCTTGGTCGGCTTCTATGAACACGCGCCGGCTGAGATAGGTGTAGACCACAGGGATCACGAACAGGGTGAAGAAGGTCCCGACCAGGAGCCCGCCGACGATCACCCAGCCGATATCCTGACGGCTCTCGGCGCCTGCGCCGGTGGCAAGGGCAAGCGGCACGGCGCCGAGCACCATGGCGCCGGTGGTCATCAGGATCGGGCGGAGGCGCAAGGTCGCCGACTCGATGACCGCCTCGCGTATGTGCTTGCCCCTTGGCGCGGAGCTGGTTGGAAAATTCGACGATGAGAATGCCGTGCTTGGTGATCAGCCCGATCAGGGTGACGAGGCCGACCTGGCTATAGATGTTGAGCGTGCCGCCGCTCCACCACAGCGCGAGCAGCGCGCCGGTGATCGACAGCGGCACGGTCAGCATGATGATGAAGGGATCGGTGAAGCTCTCGAACTGCGCCGCGAGCACGAGATAGATGAAGGCAAGCGCGAGCAGGAAGGTCAGGTACATGCCTGAGCTTGCTTCCTTGAACTCGCGCGACTGGCCGCTGTAATCGAGATGGGCGGCGCCTGACAGCACTTCCTTCGATGTCTTTTCCAGGAAATCGAGGCCGTCGCTCAACGAGTAGCCCGGCGCGAGCTGCGCCGTGATGGTGGCGGCGCGAAGCTGGTTGAAGTGGTTGAGCTCCTTCGGTGCGACGGTCTCCTTGATGCTGATCAGATTGGACAGCGGGATCATGGCGTTGTCGCGCCCGCGCACATAGATGCGCCGGAGATCGTCCGGGTTCTGGCGGTCGAAATCGGAGATCTTCACCACCACGTCGTACTGCTCGCCTTCGCGCTTGAAGCGCGTCACCTGGCGGCCGCCGAGCAGGGTCTCGAGCGTTCGGCCGAGCGTATCGATTTCGACGCCGACGGCGGCGGCCTTGTCGCGGTCCACCGCCACGTCGAGCTGCGGGGAGTTGAGCCGGAGGTCGGTGTCTACGTCGGCGAGACCTGGATAGGCCTCGGCCTTCTCCACCACCGCGTCCACCATCTTCTGCAGCTCTTCGTAGGGCTTCGCCGTCTGGATGACCACGCTGATTGGCTTGTCTCGCGCCCCCTGCCCGAGCGGAGGCGGATTGCTCGGGAAGGCGACCACGCCGGGCACCGCGACCATCTCTGACACGATCGATTTCGCGATCTCCTGCTGCGTACGTTCGCGCTCTCCCCAAGGGGTAAGGCGGAGGATCACGCGTCCTTGCGAGACGGTGGGATTGCCCGCCACTGAAAACACGCGGTCGGCTTCGGGCACCTTCAGCGCAATCTCCTCGAGCTTCTTGGCATAGGCGTCGGTGTACTCGATGGTGGCGCCCTCGGGCCCGCGGAACACAGCGAAGATGTTGCCTTGATCCTCGACCGGAGCGAGCTCGCTCTTGATGGTTTGAAACAGGAAATAGCTCGAGCCCGCCACGGCCAACCCGAGCAGAAGCACGAGCGGCCTTATCGCCAGCGCACCTTTGAGAAGCGCCCGGTAACCAGAGGTGATCCCGTTCAGGAACCGCTCGATGATGCGATAGAAGAGATTGTGATGCTCCTGGTGCTTCAAGAGCTTCGAGCACATCATCGGCGAGAGCGTGAGCGCGACGAAGCCCGAGACGATCACGGCGCCGGCGAGCGTCCAGGCGAATTCGGTGAACAGCCGCCCGGTCAATCCAGTCATGAAGCCGATCGGCGCATAGACCGCGGCAAGAGTGATGGTCATGGCGATGATGGCGAAGCTGATCTCGCGGCTGCCGACCAACGCAGCCTTGACCGGAGGCATCCCCTCCTCGACGTGACGATAGATGTTCTCCAGCATGACGATGGCGTCGTCGACCACGAGGCCGATCGCCAGCACCAGCGCGAGCAGCGTCAGCGTGTTGATGGAGAAGCCGAAGGCATACATGATGGCGAAGGCGCCGATCAGCGACACCGGGATGGTGACGAGCGGCACCAGCGTCGCCCGGATGGAGCGCAGGAACAGAAAGATGATGAGCGCGACGAGAAGGATCGCCTCGCCGATCGTCTCGTAAACATTCTTGATCAACTCGGCGATGAAGATGGAGCGGTCGTTCGCCATCCTCACTTCCATGCCTTGCGGCAGATTTGCCCTGATCTCGGGCAGGAGCTTCTGTACCCCTTCCGCCACTTCCAACGGGTTGGCGGTGGCCTGCTTGATGACGCCGAGCGCGATGGCAGCCTTGCCGTTGAACCTCACGACCAGGCGCTCGTCGAGCGGCCCGAGCTCGGCGCGGCCGACATCGGCAAGGCGCACGAGATAGCCGTTGGCCTCCTTGATGATCAGGTCGTTGAACTGTTCCGGAGTGCGCAGATCGGTCTCCGACAGCACGGTAAACTCGCGCTGCTGGCTTTCGACGCGGCCGGATGGAACCTCGACATTCTGGCGGCGCAGTGCCGCCTCGACGTCCTGCGGCGAAAGGTTGAAGGCAGCGAGCCGTTCCGGATCGAGCCAGATGCGCATGGAATATTGCCGCTCGCCGAACAGCCGCACCTCGGCAACGCCGGCAATGGTCTGGAGCTGATCCTTGACGTAGCGGTCGGCATAGTCGGTGATCTCGAGCGCGGAGTGCCGGTCGCTGTAAAAGGCGAGATGCAGGATCGGCTGGGCGTCAGCCTCGCGCTTCTGGATGATCGGCTCCTCGATCTCGTCCGGCAAGCCGCCCGCGCACACGCCCGACCCGGTCGCGCACGTCCGCGGCGGCATAGTCCGGATCGCGGTTGAGCTGAAAGCGCACCGTGATCTGGCTCGATTCCTGGCGGCTGATCGAGGTGATGTAATCGATGCCTTCGATGCCGGAGAGCGTGTCTTCCAGAACCTTGGTGACCTGGGTCTCGACGATCGCGGCGCTGGCGCCGGGATAGGTCGTCTCGACGGTGATCACCGGCGGGTCGATGGCAGGATATTCGCGCACGCTCAAGCGGTCGTAGGAGACGAGGCCGACGAGCACGAGCACGAGGCTCAGCACCGTGGCGAAGACCGGGCGCTTGATCGATAGTTCCGGAAGCGTCACGGCTTACGCCCCGACCCCATTGACGATCGACACGGCGCTGCCGTCGCGGATCTTGAGCTGGCCCGCGGTGACCACCTCGTCGCCGACGGAAAGCCCGTCGACGATCTCGACGCGGCCTTCGCGCCGTGTCCCGGTCACCACCTTGGTGAGCATCACCTTGCCGTTGACGATCTTGAACACGTATTGGGCGTCGCCTTGCGGGACGATCGCCTGCTCGGGCACGCTCAAGGCGTCCTCTTTCAGCTGCAAGAGCACGGTCACGCGGGCGAAGAGACCAGGGCGCAGGCGTTGATCCTTGTTCGGCACGAGCGCCCTCACCAACAGGCTGCGGCCGGCAACGTCGAGACGCGGATCGATGGCGTAGACCTTGCCCTCGAAGACGTCCTCCGGGTAGGCGTCGACCTTGATGCGAATGGACTGGCCGACCCTGATCGCCGGCAGGAACCGTTCAGGCACCCTGAAATCAGCCTTGACCGGATCGATGGCCTCCAGATTGACGAGGGCCTGACCCGAGGTGATGTATTCGCCGGCGCTCACATGGCGCAAACCGACAATGCCGGAGAACGGCGCTACGATGCGCGCCTTGTCGAGCTGCACGCGGGCAAGCTCGACCGTGGCGGTGTTCACGGCAAGGCTCGACGTCGCTTCGTCGACCGACTGAGCCGTCGCGTATTTGTTCTTGAACAGCTGGCTCGCCCGCTGGTGGGTCTGCTCGGCAAGCTTGAGCTTGGCCTCGGCATCGGCGAGCTGGGCGCGATAGACGGAATCGTCGAGGGTGAAGAGCGGCGCGCCCTTCTCCACCGGCTGTCCTTCCTGGAAATGGATTTCCTTGAGGCGCCCCGGGATCTCAGAGCTAACGGTAACCGCTTCATCGGAGAGAAGCGTGCCGATGGCGGTGACCTGCTCGCTCAAGGGTGCGGCGACCACCTTGGCGGCCTCGACCGCCACCGCCTCCTTGGCGTCTTGCGCCATCGAAGTGGTGCAGGCCAAAGCAAGACCGGAGGCCAAAAACCACCGGAGCGCGCCACTGCCGCAAATTCTCAGCGCCATCTCGCCTCTATCCCGAAAGATCAGGCGAATAATCTATCACCAATTCGGCAGCAAAGAGACCCTAAGCGCAGCGATTGTTGCAGAGCGTTACGAAACATTGCTGCGGGCATCTTGCTCGGTGCCCGGCGCTTTCGGCGCTTCGATGCTGTGTTTCCAATCCTGTTCGATCGTCAGTCCGGGTCAACGGACTGTCTGGGCGATCCCGATAGGGACCGCCCAGACGTAGCGTCGCCTAAGGATTGGTTGGCGGTGTTGGTGCCGGTGCCGGCTGCTCCGGCGCCGGTGCCTCGGGTGCCGGTGCCTCAGGTGCCGGGGCCGGTGCGGGCTCTGGCGCGGCGGGCGGAGCGGCTTCTGGCGCTGGTGCCGGTGCTGGCTCAGGTGCAGGCGCTGGCGCAGGCGTGGGTTCCGGGGCTGGCGTCGGCTCTGGTGCCGGTGCAGGTGCCGGGGTTTCAGCCTTTGGCGGCTCGACCTTGGGGGCTTCGCCCTTGTGCCCGTACATGAAATAGGCAGCAATGACGAGAGCGAGTACGATGCCTCCCAAGACGATAGCGAGGAACGTCCTACCGCCGGCCTGGTTGTCGTTTGCCATTAGTTATTCTCCCCTCGAGGGTCGTTGGTCCAGACGGGGCAGAGCCTACCGACTTCTCCCCCCTGGGTCGAGGGTCGGGTCCCGCGAAAGCCCCGATTTCCGGGGCATATGCACAAGGGAAAGGCACCCCCCGCGCCGCTATAACCGCCGATCAGTCAGTTGGTTGCAGGGCGCGATTGAAAAGGGGCGTGAGCCCGATGGAAAGCGCGAAGTTCACGATCACCGAGTAGAGCGCCGCATAACCGGGAATCGTCAGGCCGAATGCCGAGAGCGGATAGACCGAGGAGGCAAATCCTTGGGTCGCCGCCATGTAGGTGCCGATGGCGAGGCCGGCAGCCCACCCGATCAACAACGCCTTGGCGTTGCAGGACTGCGTGTAGAGGCCGAGCAGGATGGCCGGCAGCAGCTGGATGATCCAGATGCCGCCGAGAAGCTGGAGCTGGATGGCGTAAGCCTGGGGAATGGCGAGGATGAACACGACCGCCCCGATCTTCACCACGAGCGAGACGATCTTCGCCATTTTGGCTTCGTCAGCCTCGCTACAGTTCGGGCGCCAATATTCCTTGTAGAGATTGCGGGTGAAAAGATTGGCGCAGGCAATCGACATGATCGCCGCCGGCACCAGCGCGCCGATGGCGATGGCCGCGAAGGCCACGCCCACGAACCAGGAGGGGAAGGAGGCGAGGAACAGCGCCGGCACGGCGAAGTTCGGCCCGTATTGGGTGAAGCCGGCGGCATAGATGGGGTTGTCACGAACGCCTGCGGCGATCGCCATGTAGCCGAGGAGCGCGATGAGCCCGAGAATGAAGGAATAGGCTGCGAGCAGCGCGGCGTTCCGCCGGATCACGTCGCCGCTCGAGGCGCTCAGGATCCCTGTCATGGCGTGAGGGTAGAGAAAGAGCGCGAGCGCCGACCCAAGCGCCAAGGTGGCATAGGCGCTGTAGAGACCGAGACTGTCGCCGGTTGGGCTCGGCAGGATCAGCTTCTCCTGCGGCACGCTCGCGAAGATCGCTCCATATCCGCCGAGCTTTGCCGGAATGATGACGACGGCGGCGAAGATCGTCACGAAGATCAGCATGTCCTTCACCACGGCGATCAGGGCCGGTGCGCGCAAGCCGCTCGTATAGGTGAAGGCGGCAAGGACGATGAAGGCGATGATGAGCGGCAGATGCCCGACGAGACCGCCGGCCGGGAAGCCGAGGGCGCCGATGACGACCTCCATGCCGACGAGCTGCAGCGCGATATACGGCATGGTGGCGACGATCCCGGTCAGCGCTACGGCAAGCGCAAGCAGCCGGTTGCCGAAGCGGTCGCGCACGAAATCGGCGGCAGTCACGTGGCCGCGCGCGTGTGCGATGGCCCACAGCCGCGGGAAGACCAGATAGAGGATCGGATAGATGAGGATGGTGTAGGGCACCGCGAAGAAGCCCATGGCGCCGACGCCGAACACGAGGGCCGGCACGGCGATGAAGGTGTAGGCGGTGTAGAGATCGCCGCCGAGCAGGAACCAGGTGACGACGGTGCCGAAGCGGCGCCCGCCAAGGCCCCATTCATGCAGGATATTGAGATCGGCCTTGCGCCAACGCGCCGCGACGAAGCCGAGCCAGGTGACGAACAGGAACAGGGCGACGAAGACGGCCGTCGCCGTCAGGTCCAAGCTCAAAGGACGTCTCCCGGCGTGCCGGTCTGGTCGAGTGCCGTCCGTTCGGCGACGTGGGTGAGTCTCGTCTCGATCAGATAGACCACGGCGACGATCGCTGCGCCGATGAGAACCCAGGTAAGCTGATACCAATAGAAGAACGGGATGTCGGCGAGCTTGGGCTCGATCCTGTTGTAGGAGGGCACCCACAGCGCCATCACGAAGGGAATGACGAGAAGGAGGCGCGGCCAGTAGCGCCGCCAACTCCACTTTGGCGTCCCTGTGTGCATCGCCCCTCTCCGCTGCCCGCCGTATCCGGTAGTGTGGCGCGACCTTACTCAAAGCCTTGCCGTTTCGCGAAGCCCTAATTCGGCCTTTGCTCCAGGCGGCTGAGGAGAGAACCTGTGGCGCGGCTCCCCCTTTATGTTGACCTTTCCCGCGACGCACCCATATGGTCCCGGCGAGGAGAGCCCGTAGCTCAGCCGGTAGAGCACTTGACTTTTAATCAAGGGGTCACGGGTTCGAATCCCGTCGGGCTCACCAACAAAATGTCCCCGGGTTCGATCCCCGGCGGGCTCACCAACAAATTAAAGGACTTGGCCCAACCAGCCCGAGCCTCATTCCTCCAAAGGTACGTTAAAGGTTGCTGAGTACGTCGCGTCCGTGACGGCGAGAGTTTCCCTGAAAATCTGCGCCATGCCCCTGCTCAATAGCCGCCAAACTAACGCCCTTCGAAAGCTAAGACTCTGGGTGGCCAGTTGGGAGCGAGCCGCCAACTATCCCGGCGTTCGCAAAACAACCTGGGATCAACTCGTGGAACTTGGCTACGTGGAGCAACGCCGCGAGGGTTACGCTCGCTTCCTCCGGCTTACGGAGAAGGGCAAGCGCATGGTGGACGAAGCTGATCAGCGATAAGGCGCTAGGAACAATTGTGACTGCCGCACGTTTAACATGCAGGTTGGATAGGCTTCCCTAACAGCCCCCGTTCCCCAAAAAGCCTATCCCAAACGCGAAAGCGACCTAGAAGCCCCGGTGTCCCCCTCCGGGGCTTCGTCGCATGCGGGTTGCTTAAGTCTCCGTCGATGCATAATCAGGCCGTGGTGATGGCTTCCCTGACCATCATCATGTCTCCTGATGAGTCGGAAGAAGCCCTGGCGCGGTCCACCGTCCGGGCTTCTTAGTTGGCACCTCACAACAAGAAATTGGCCTGTGATCGCATTGCACCGATTGTGCCATGGAGGCTCGCGAATTGGGGTGGATCGGGTAGAATAGGCAGAAGCCCCGGGTTACGCGGGCCGGGGCTTCCTTGAGTGCGTTCCTATTATAGGCCGCAGCGTGTGGGGTCACGCTAGAGGTTTTGGGCGCGGCCTATACTGAATTTCAAAGCCTCCGAATAGACGAAGCAGTTCCACAAGAAGCCCGACCGGATGTTTGTACAGTCTGGGTTCGCTCGGCTAAGGAGGCAACGATCGCCAGGAACGGTAACGAAATAAGAATGACGGCATCCACCGGCGACCGATTTAACAATGGGGAGGGGTGTTCCTGAGTCGGGTTACGGTTTCCGATACAGGTCCTCAACTGGACAATTTCACCGCTCCGCCACCCGTGAGCGACCACCAAGATATTGCACGCTGTCACCTACGGTGAGCCGCTGGCCTCGATTGTCGATCTCAATGAGCGGCTGTTTGCACTCACGGCAGGTGCCAGTCATAACTCTAGGCTAGCACGTCTTAAGTGAAGCAGTTCCCAAGCAAGAAGCCCGAGCGCATGGCAAACACCACAGTTGGGGCTTCTACCATCTGAGGATGATTGATTGCTGGCAGCGAGTGACGTAAAAAATGCAGCACATCCACCGGCACCATTCGATTTAACACGCGGTGGGGATGGGCGTTCCTTATCGTGGAACCTTCCTTTGCCACTCTAAATTATTTTCATATGATGACCCCGGAGAGACCATCGCACATCCTGCGAGGCCAGGTCGAGCCAACTGTTTACGAGGAACGTCCTATCTGATCCTCGTGGCCGGCTAACTGGTTATCTTCTCGATCTGGGGGTATCACCAGCTCAAATGACGACTACCGCCGCTACGCGCAAGAGATTGCCGTCGACCGCCAGTGCGAGTGAAAATCATGAAATACGTGCATGGTGGCGATAAGGGACCTTTATGACTCGTGCCTCGACGTGCAGGCAAGCGGTCGAATGGCTGCCAAGGCAATACGTCGGAGTGACAAGCAGGAAGTTCTTGTAAGGACGTGATCGAAGCAAAGGGAGACGTGGGACGATTGTATGGATCAGCACGAGCGCACCGGAGCGTTGCGTGCAAAGCCGCACGGGAGAGCTAAGGCAAAGGATAAGGAAGCATAAGGCCAAGGAAAAGAAGGCCGAGGACTTAGCCAAAATGGGTAAATATAAGGTACTCATGCCGAACCGGGTCACGGTGCTCCGCCGGAAAGCGATACAAGCAAGATAGATCAACCCGAGCGCCGGAACTCCACAACCGGCACCGAGACGCCAAAGCAGTGAATTACGGAAATGGGGCGTCGGTTTACGGTCGGCGCTCTTTCCTTTGTGACGTTGCCCGCAAGTGACAGCGTGCAGTCTCCATAGAGAATTCCTGATGGCCTCATGGAGCAGATACAAGCGCCACCCGATCCCCAAAATCCCAAAGCCCCCAGTTCTCCGCCGAGCGCAAGGGAAGCCCAGTGAGGCCGCGCCGCTTGAGGGTTGCTTGTAACATCAAGCCGGTTGCGGTATCCGAAGAGTAGCGAGGGAGCCTCCGTTTGATCGGCCAGAAGTCCCATTCCCATCATGGTTGGCGTCTTTGTGCCGTGCTGGTCATGGCGGCGCTAATTATTGCTTCGTTATCTTGCTCCCCAAATTGGAGCAGCTGCGCACTGGCCATTGGGAAGTCGAGCATTTCCTTGCGTATTTGCAGCTGTACCTATGTTTTGCTCGGGTTGGCCCTGGCCTTTTTTCGTGGCCATGAGCCTTATACCTGTTGCCGTGCTGCTCGAAATTCTACAGTGGTTGAAACCGGATCATACGCCCAATTTTCTCGCCGCACTCAGCAGCATCGGCGGAGTGCTGACAGGCGCTTTGCTTGTCACCCTTGTCATACGCATTTGGCATCTGCAAGACGCATCTAGCCGTAGCACCCTAGACTTTGCTCGATGATCGCGCATGGATTTGTCGACACGCGGATTTGGTGCTTTGTGATGCGTAAAAGCAACACCCAAGAGTGGGACGATGCAGTAACAAAGAGTCTATGACCTCCGAGGTCAGACGATTCCTTGAATATGAGGCGCGACGGCAATAGCCTCGCTCGTTCTGGCCACGCTGCTCCCGACAAAGTTCATACCGCGCACCGGGCTCGGCTGGGAGACCGAGCATTTCCTCTATGTATTTTGCGGCTACGACTATCTTGAGCATTGCTTCGAGACGGCCGCTGCTCGTTGCGTTTTCACTTATGGCATGTTCGGGAGTTTTGGAAGCCTTGCAGGGTCTAACGCCTGATCGATTTCCCAATCTCACCGCTTGCGCTCGCAGGGACGGCCGGCGTGATTTCCGCTGCAACATTGGTCAGGCTCATAATCCTACGAGAAGGTCCCTAGTCCTCCCCAATTGAAGACAGTAGCAAAAAGGAGAGGGAACCGGATTGCTCTAGTACTCTCTCCCGTCTTGAGAGCTGAAGGGCGGGGGAACAGCTCAAGCAATAAAAAGTGGAGACCACCCAGCTAGCTAGGAGGAGAAACCGAGCGGCCTCCGTCAAGAGCCGTCCACGAAAACTCTGTTCATCTCGCTTCCCTTCGACTATCTGCGCAATCGTGCTTTCTGGCGGAGCGTCACGATCCTCCGGGCCGTTACTTAACCGCCTCATCGAACGCAGCCCGCGCGATCCGGTAACCACCGGTAAGAGCGATCAGCTCCTCGACGTGTGAGTCCGCGTTGTCCCAAAGCTCGACGGAATATGGAGGATCGAAAGGCGAACCCACAGCCATCGCGACAAGTCTGCGATGCTCCATAGAAAAATAACTCTTCTGATGTTGCCCCGCAGCTACAGTAGTTGCACGTCGGCTAATGCTAATTCCTATCCAGGGTATTGCGTATGCAATCACTGCGCTCGGAGCGCAACATAAGGGGGGCTCACAATGAGAATTTGGATCTCTATCGGAATACTTATGGCTACAACGGTAGCCGCTTACGCTGACTGCGTCGGTGCCTGAGATCGACGCCTTTTCGGGACTGGCTGCGATGGGTGTTGTCGGCTCAATCGCGGCGCTTATCTGGGAGCGCAGGCGCAAAAAATAACTGCGTCTAGCTAACAAGCTAAGGTGAGGGGGCGTCGGCTTCGGTCGGCGCCCCGCAGCCTACCTGATCCCAGGGCCGCTTGCCGTTTGGTGGAGACTCTGTTGTTCCTCTTGTGATACTGCCAGGGTCAAGAGACCGCTGTCCTTGACCGGCAAGGGTACCGCTCGACAGTAGCGCCTGCGCATGAAGTTGGATCTTGATCGATACGTTTCTTGAGGGGATTGCTGGGGCCTTTTCTTGCGGAGCGTCATGTGGCGAGTTGTGATGTGATCTCTACTGACAAAGCGAAGCCCTCGCTTTAACCGGCCTACACTCGAGATCTGTCCGGCAGATACCTGACGGGTGGCCATCCAACCATTTGCGGCCTGTAGGGATGGCCGCTCTCTTACTAATTGAGATCTTCAGACTGTTCGATGCCTATTCATTCCCAACTTATTGCATTGCCATATTACCTACCGTAGCTGCCGACTTCCCAACCAAATTATACTTCGTGCAACCGCCTTCTTCGCTGTCTTGGCGCTAATTGTTTTCGCTAGACCTAAAATTCGGGTCCTGCTTTTTCGCGACGATAGACTGAAAACCGTCGCTCTCAAATGGTTCTGTGTGCAGATAGCTGCATTTTTGCTTAATTATGCTCCCTTGGGCCGTGAATTCCCGTCCCCAGGAGTTCATGAGTCTTGCCCGAGTTCCCTGGACGGTGGGCACATGCCTTGCCGTGCTGGGAATAGCACTCGCTGTAGCCGGTCCAGAGCGGTTGCGCGTGATTGTTGCTGAGTTTAGCCCAGCACTGCTGGCACTGCTGGCTGTTCCTCTTCTTCTTCCGCTTGGGACTTGTGATCTGTGGAACTTTCAGCCACTTACACGGATCACATTCGAAGGTGTCGAATTTGTCTTGAACGTCTTCGGTGTCGAGGCGATAGCCGAAGCGACAAAATACGTCGTTTCTTCAAACTCTTTCAGCATTGAGATCGGAAGCCCCTGCTCTGGTGTAGAGGGGTTTGCGCTCACGATGCTGTTTTTCGGGTGTTATTTTTTCGCATTCAAAGAGAGCCTTCGGTTTCCCAACGTTTGGGTACTTCTGCCAATAGGTCTTCTCGCTAAGTTGGGGGCTGAACGTTTGTGCGGATCGCTACGCTATTTGCGATTGGGCACAACGGTAATCCGAACTCGCAGTGACGGGATTTCACAGTTACGCGGGTTGGCTAATGTTCTCTATTTTGGCCTTCGCAATTATTGGTGTCTCTACCTCGGTGCCTGTGGTTTTCGACGCGGACGATAAATAGCCTCACAACCGCTGTTGAATGACTGGACGGCAGCTCGCATATTGCCATTTGCCGCGTTCATGGGTGCGGCGCTACTGATCTCCACATTCACCGTGAAGCCAGATCTTTGGTACTTCGCAAAAGCAGTCGCGATCGCGTTTGTGCTGGGGATCTACTTACCGCTTTACGCGCGGCTGGTTTGGCGAATTGACACATTCGCTGTGGGGGCCGGTGTTGCAATCGGGTTGCTTTGGATTGCTTTCGGTTTGGAGCGCCCGTCCCGAGCATTTGCTCTCGACAATGCTCTCTCTTCGCTGCCCCTCAGTTTATGGGTCGGCTGGGGCCTCGTATGATTGATAGGAACAATTGCACTGGTACCGGTGGCAGAAGAGCTTTTTTTTGTGGTTATTTGCTTGATCGCTTCGCACACAATGGTGAGGCCATGAGAGAGATTGGTCTTTTGCTCAGCACAGTTCTGTTCGCTGTGATGCATGGGCGCTGGGTTTTGCCTGGATGCGCTGGTTTGGTGTACGGCATGCTTTACCTGCGCTCATCCCGCGTTACGGACTTGATTGTGGCTGACTCAGCCAGCAATGCCATAGTAGGATTGAACGTTTTGGCGACAGCACAATGGTCGCTGATATGACAACTTACTGTCCAGCACCAATTCACGAATTTTCGACGCAATCAGACGCTTCCCGCCACTTTCTCGGGCCAGGGATCATCGGGGCGTTCCGGCGGATGGACAACAGTGCGCATGATGAACGTGACGCGCTCGCAAGTCGCTGAGCGACTGTAAGATCTCCATACTGAAACAAGTCCTCAAATGGTGAAACATGTCCTCAAATGGCTGATGGGACAGACACCCTACGGAATAGTTCGCGACAAAGGTGCCAACAGATTTCAAGCTATCGAAACATGCCTTCTCTCCATGAAACAGCGCGGGTTTGAACCGAGAGTGGTAATCGACGGCGGCGCCCATCTCGGTTGGTTTAGCCTTGCGACAAAATCAATTTTTCCCGATGCGACGTTTCATCTTATCGAACCTCAGCCTGCCTGTAGTGCTTCTTTGCGAGCCTTATGTGTGGCGGAGGGATTTGCTTTTCACGAGTGTGCATTGGCGGAGCGGGAAGGCCAAATCGGCCTCACATTTGCGCTTGAGCCAAGCAGCGGCGCGCACATCGCGCAAAAACTTGATGAGAACGCTTCGTATGTCGCGGCGGCTACCCTCGACGCACTCTTCGGAGCCTCAGTTACCAAAGAGGACCGGCCTCTTCTCAAGCTCGACTTACAAGGCGACGAATGGCACGCCCTGCGGGGCGGCGCCACCTTTCTGCGTTCTGTGGAAGTGATCCTTACCGAAGTGTCATTTTTTGCTCAGGCATACGAGCCCCCGATCGCGAGCCTCATATCGTTTCTAAACGATAGTGGATTTCAACTCTATGAAATCGCTTCGCTGGCGGGGCGATCAAGGGACAATCGCCTAAAACAAGGCGACTTTGTCTTCGTTCGCTTGGGAAGCCAACTTCTGCAAGATGGGCGTTGGGAATGATGCCAAGCTTGAGCAAAGAGGACGAAGTAAATACACATTCGGAGGTTTTCAAGGAAGTTGACGGATTGCTTCCCGGACCAGTGGGACTCCTACGCGCTAGCTACCAATCACCCCCGTCCCAATTTTGATACCCCCTGTGGCCTCGGATGGGAACCATCATCGGTGTTTATGCCGGTGATAAGTCAGCTCCGCATGCCTGTCACCTGGCGGCTCATTATCCCTTTAATTCCCATCCCCGCCCGACCCCCGAAGTGCCCGATAGATGATGTTGATGGCCTTGGGCTGCTCGCCCTTGGTCTCGATCTCCACCTCGGGCGCACGCTGCTCGATCTTCGCCTGCACCAGCTCGTGCACAGCGCGGGCATACTCGTTCGGCATCTTCTCGGGTTGGAATTTGCCTGACTTCCTGCTCGATCAGGTCCGTGGCGAGCTTCACCGCGTCGGCGTCCGGCTTTCGCCTCGATCTTGTCGAAGTACGGCTCCGGCTTCCGTAGCTCATCGGCATAGCGAAGGATCAGGAGCATCAGACCCTTTTGTGCGCAGTGATGCCGACCAAATGCTCGCGGCCGTGCATGACAAGTTGGCCAATCGCTATCTTCTTGCTCTTGGCGAGCGCGTCACGCAGCACGTATAGCCTTCGTCGGCTACGTCGCCATCCGGTAGAATGTAATAGGGCTTCTCGAAATAGCGGCTGTCGATTTGGTCGAGATCGACAAACGTCTTCATGTCGATGGTGTGCTTCGCTTCGAGCTTTAGCGCGTCAATTTCTTCGGGATTGATGAGCACGTGATGACCCTTGGCGTGCTCATAGCCCTTGATGATTTCTTCCTCGGCAATTTCCTCGAAGCCATGGTCGGTCTCAATGCCCTTGAGGTATTTGATCGGCTTGCCGCTGGGCTCGTGGATCATGCGAAAGCTGATCGCGCCTTCGCTTGAAGTCGCTGGAAAAAGCCTGACGGGAACGAGGACGAGGGACAGGCGAAGATTGCCCGACCAGACAGGAATGGGGGCCATGGGGATACTCGGGAACACTGCGGACTTCCCGAATTTGGGGCAGATACTCCTCGCCGCAAGTGAACAAAGGAAGACTCCTGAAGAAATTGCTGAAACGCTCCTCCATGTCACTATCCTTCACTTCCGGGGTTGAGTGCGGCGATCTGCACTTCCGCGGCCCTGGCCTGCATCTCGGCTTGCTGGGACGCAGGTTCCCCCGGGAACAAATTCAGTGAAAAAACACCACTCCGCATCCGATCTATCGGGTTTGTACGCCGCCGCATCCCAGTAAACCGATAGTGGATAGGGGATGCACTCGAGCTTCAATTCCTGATCAAAAACCTGGTCATCGGCAGACTGAGTTGTAAACGGAAGTGTTCGATACCGCATGATCACCTGGCCATTGGCTGCTTCGGCATAAACATGAGAGGCGCCGACTGATACCGCACGTCCTTGTAGCGATTTTTGGACTTGAGCCATTGGGCGTCGGCTTCGGCCGGCGCCCTTTTGCAGAAACACCCCGAATTCAAGCCTTACATGCAAAAAAGAGAACCCGACATTAAACCGCCGGGTTTCTCTCCAAATCGCCATTGGATCATTTGCTGGACTAGCAGGGAGTTTACCGCGATTCGGATTGAGTGTTCCTGCTGTCGGCTTCTCTTCACTGAGACGGAGAGCGCCTCATCGTTGCCATTCAGTTCGGTAAAACTACGAAATGTGTTCAGACTGATTAAGGAGATAGCGATGAAAAAGTACCTGCTAGTAGCTATTCTAGCCGCTACGTTTGCCACGCCTGCTCTTGCTACAGACTCGTGGTATCTCAGCTACAACGGCAAAAAATGTGAGATCTTTGCCGAGAAGCACCAGGGCGGCATTTGGAATACGCTGGCCGTATATCCCTCACGGCAGGCCGCCGAGAAGGCCAAGCACAAAACCGACAAGTGCCAAAAAGACTGATTTACGATGCCGCAATCGCCAAGGCGCTGACCCTTGATGAAGCTAGACGCATAGCGAGCAACTTCGCCAAGCTGCCGGAGCTACTAGGCCGGGAGTAGGACTTGTTATTTGCCCGCCTTGGCAACTGCCGCCTTCACGATCTTATTCACCACGTCAACCGCGAGCTTTGTCGCTGTCGCCTCGTCGGGCAGCATCGGCCGCGCTGGATTGCCGGGGTGATCGACGCTCTTGGCGAACGCGGGGCCTGTGGTTGTCCGAAAGCGCATGAAACGCGCGCCCCGCGATTCGATTAGATGGCGCCGCGTGCCAAACTCGTGAAACGGTGCATGGGCGACGAATGTGCCGATTCTAACGTGATTATTGAAAACGCGGCTCTTGATTGATCCCTGCATCTTGCCGGTGTCCACGAGCGGCCGTGAGTGGCCTTTTTTGGCAACGGTGTTTGGTGCCAAGCGCTCCCATTTGCCGTGTCCGTTGCTTCGGAAGCCTAGCTCAATCCACTTTTGGACGGCACGGCCAATCGCGGTTAGAGCCTGCTTTTGATCGAGGGACTTGCTGACGCTGCGTAGCTTTCGCTGGGCGTCCCGAACGTCAACTTTGACCGTGACCATTATGTCTCCTAGCAGCATCAAGATGCCCCCATGTCCGGCCGCTCCGAATGCTCGTGACGGTCGAGGGGTGACAGCCAAACCGATCAGCCAAGACGTAACAGGACTCGGTGCTGGCAAAGAGCGTGTCTGACTTGACTCTCGGTCAAGACGCGATTGGGGTGAAGCTCACCGCGACGGCGGCACTCCCTGGCGAAATGTCCTTTAGGCATGACCGCGCCCACTCATTATGCAGCCTCGTCAGCGCTTGGAGATAGCGTCGGCAGGACCAAGGGCTCTTCGCCAGCGGGCGGTCGATCTACTACGGCCTGTTGATACTTTACGAAGCGTGGACCGTGCGGCCGTTCTTCCGTCCACACCTTGGCCGCCTTCTCAATGTCAACGGTCGAGCGATGTTTGCCGGTGTTGGCGTCATGCACGGCGATCGTGCCGGTGATACCCTTGGCGAGTAGCGCGCGGGCTAGATCAGGTTCCGGGTCTCGACTGCCCTTGACGATGATCTCGCCGTCAAAGCTCACGTCATAGCGTCCGTTGTACGGGATGCCAGTCTTGCGTGTGGGGGGATGCAATAGAGCTTTCATGCCACGCCCCACCTTGTCACGGCCGAACCGTCGAGAAGCCTACCGGCGAGTTCCAGCGCGTCGCTCAACACGTCGATTTCCAATCCCGGCCAGCTATGGTCGAGCGTGGCTGTGATCTTGGTCCAATCGCCGTCGCGGTGCTTTGACAGCAATAGGAACGCGACGTGGGTTGTCTTTTGATCGAACATCGGTCGCGCGTGCTCCATCATCGGAGGTTCCACACCATCCACGGCACGCGGACCTGAGCGGCGGAATTCACCGCCAAGCCGTCTTGCGTGGTGATGACAAATCCGCCCTGGCCCGACAATCTGGCGGTTAGTGACGCGACCGTGAGCGCGCGACTAGTAAAGCCCGACGATACGGCGCTGAAAGAATGGGTCATGCTGCCGAGGAACACGGCGGCGTCAGACCCAATATCAACTCCCGTCACGGTGACGGCGGCGGTGCGACGGGCCTCGTTTCGGTGACCTGGACGTTGGTCTAGCTATCTCCAGACCAACGTGGACTGGTTCCTTGCCTCGGAACTTGCAATCATATTTCACCGGACCCAACGTCTATTTTCATCGGTAGCGCCCCCCGTCTAACCGAGACGTGGCCCGGTCATGCCCGGCTCCCCAACCGGTGCATTGGAGAAACCCCGTCGCCCAACCCCCAGAGTCGGGGTTTCTTGCGTCAACCCTCACTGCGGAGCGTCGGCTTAGGCCGGCGCCCTCTTTTATTGGAGCGTTTGCGGTTCAAGCTTCGGAAGCAACCAGGGCCAATGCTCTTCCACGAGGTCCCGGAGTTCGTCGCTCACCAACTTGGCGTCAATATCCCCTTCTTCGACAAAGCGGCGGATTCGCAAGAGAGATCATCGTACGGATGCATGTGGCGGATCATATCAGGACGACGTGCTGGCTTTTCGCAATTCTTGAGTATGACGCAAGAAACCCGGCTGCGGCGAAGCAAACCGGGTTTCTCCAGCGGATCAGTGCTGATGCCGGTGCCATGCGTGTTTCCGACCACCGACACTCAACCCGCGATAGGGGTTTGGGCGTTCCTCGCGAGAAGGCTCAGCCTACGGCTTGTCCACCTTAGGGACGCGTGGTGCCGGGTCTCGATCGACCGAAACATCCTCGCCCTTTGAAGATTCCCCTGCCGAGGTCGCCTGCGGAGGCGGTGCGACCGGCTTATCAGCGCTTTCTGGCGGTACCTTTTGATTGTCGGCTTCGGCGATGGTGATGTCGCCGTAAGTGCGCGGAGCCGGGCCTGTGTACAACGGGTGCTGAACCAGAACGCCTCCGGCGGAAATCGCAATTGCGACCTTCAATCCAAGCGCCGTGGGAAAGAGTCTGTTCATTGTGGTCTCCTGAATTCCTCCCAGCGAGACCAACGCGAAACGTGTCTGATGGTTGCTGATTGCCAGCGCGGCGTCGGCTCCGGCGCCCTACAGCCTCGCAGGCCGAAGGAGTCGTGGGCGCTAGAAAGAAAGCCCCGGCACCCCCCACTGTGCTGGGGTTTCTTTTTTGCCAACCGATCAGTCCCAGGCGGTGATAAATTGGCTGCGTCTTTTGCTGCCAAGGATAGCGGAACATCCCCTTCGAGCGCACGTTGGTATGCGTGCTTACTCTCAGCGTTGATGAGGTTCACGATGCGTATTGGTAAAACACTGCGTCTAGCGGCACTGGCATTCGCCCTTTCCATGGCCGTCACCCCGGCGCTCGTAGAGTATGCCGACGCCGGTCGCGGTGGCGGGCGAGGCGGTGGCGGGATGCGTGGCCACGGCGGAGGCCATGGTATGCGCGGCGGCGGCGGTCGTCACTACGGCGGCGGCGGTCGTCACTACGGTGGCGGCGGTCGTCACTACGGTGGTGGCGGCGGTCGTCACTACGGTGGAGGTTATCGCAGCGGTCGCCATTATGGCGGCGGCAAGCACTATAGCGGCAAGCACTACAGCGGGAAGCACTACGGTCACGGTCACGGCCACAACTATTATCGTCGCGGCCACGGTTATGGTTATTGGCGCGGCGGTGTTTGGATCGCCACCGGCATCGTCGGCTACGGCGCCGGCAGTTATTGCTCGCGGCTCTACTACTACAACTACAATCGCTGGCTGTATGAATGCCAATAAAGAAATCGGTGTTCGCTAATGTGAGTGGCGTCGGCTTAGGCGGCTCGGCCGGCGCCCTTTAAGAAGCCACCCCCCATCATGGGAGAAATCCAATGGTCAGATTGATCGCTGTTGCTGCCATGGCCCTGGCCGCCGCAACGTCGGCTCAGGCTATGTCGCCCGTGCCTCTCCATCAGCCGGACGGCATGATGACGCAAGTCGCCTTTTGGTGTGGTCCCTTTAGGACACGAGTTAATGGCGTCTGCGTGGCCAGAACCACCATCCGCCAGACCCGCCGCGACGTCCGCAGGTGCGCGCGATGGAGTGGACGCGTTTGCGTCGGGTGGTACTGAAACTCAGGTGACCATCACTTTTCGACGCAAAGCCTCGGTGCTCCCCGCACCGGGGCTTCTTCGTGATAACTTTCCTCATGGACCTTAATGTCGAGCTCGACGGCGATGAGATTGTCGTCACAAAGCCGAAGTCCGCGTTTCTGCTCGCCTACAGGAAATCGATCGAGGAGCCCCGCTTGGTTCTGACTCGCAGTCAGATGCCGCAGATGTCAGTTTCTTCGGCGAGCGAGTTCCGCGCCCAAGCTTTCCAAGCCGCGGAGAAGAAGGCGCGCGAGCTGGGGTGGATTATGTAGACGCAACCAGGCGGCTCGCGCGGCTCTCCCTGTTTCCTTTGCGCTCCAGGTGCGGCGGCCTCGCCCTTACCTCGCGCTCGTACAGGCTTCCGATTGTTGCCAGCTAACGACTGTCCAATCGCTCAATGTCGGGGAGTTGGGTTTGGCCGAGTTGGCCATCGCTGATCGACTGCACTGGGTGTAATAGACCCATTCGACGGCCATGTTCCGGTCATCAAGCATCGATTTTGTGGTCGGCGGCCCAAGTGCTGCAACCATTTCTGACAGTGGACGCCCGACAAACTGACCCTCAGTGAATTCGACGGGCGCAGTGGATAGTGATCCCGCGCAAGCCATCAGGCTTGAGCACAAGACAGCGCAGACAAGGAAGCGTCGTATCGCCACGGGAGCAGAATACTTCCGCTGCTCTGCAACGAGAATGGGGTGCAGTGGCTTCGGCCGGCGCCCTTTGTTGTTGGCGGGTGGTTTCGACATCGGCTAAATTTGGCCCTGCGAGAGCTCGTGGTGGGGCTAATGGTCAAACAGTCACTCGTGTTAGCCGGTTTTGTCCTGTTGATTACCATAGGCTGGACATCGTCGAGCTTGGCTGGCATCGAGTGCAAAGGCGATTTTCAAGTGACCAAATACGGTCTGATAGCGACGCCCTGGTGCGAAGAGGAGAACATCGCAGTCGTTGCCCGAAGCTACGGCTGGACCGTAACGGGCTCTGAGGTTCGGAAGAACCCTCTGAAGAAAGTCTACATTTGCCAAGTGTTGGGTCGGGACGTTCGCCTGAAAGGGTCCTGCGCCGGTTACAGCCCGGACGCTTACGCACCAGGTCGATAGGGTTTCACACCAGTTTCACTTCCTCGCAGTCCGTGGAGCGCCCGCAGATCCTCCTCTGACGGCCTGACCTTCTTGCCGTCAGCAGACCACCAGATGTTGCACGTCATGCAGCCCGGTGAGGTGCCTTCGGCGGTCGTCTATTTCCACGAGCGGCTGTTTGCATTCGCGGCAGTCGTCAGTCATCATTAGCAATGGCTACCCAACCCGCACGAAAATGTAGATGCGCCTCGGATACGCACGGCCACAAAGCCGGCGATTGCACCAATTTAATAACGCTGCCTGAGTTAAGCCTATGCAAGCCTTGTTTCGACAAGTCGTTAGAGGAACTCAACGACATGGGCGGCCCCGAACGAGGCAAAGTGCGGAAAGAAGGCCAGCTCAAACATCGCAGAGCATAGGTTACGCTCCCAGCGCGGCGGCCACGCCACAAGTCCTTCGGGCGTGCGCCCTAGCTGCAGACTACTGCCTCACTTTTACAAGATGGGCGGAGGCTTTCTGCACCCCAACCCTGACATGCGTTGCGGGGGCCGGCACGGACGCCCCAACCACTGAGGTTTTTGGTAACGTATCGCTGAAGTCTGCGGTCAGCCCTTCTCGTGGCAATGCCTTGGGTTGCGCCCTGTGCTGTGGTCGTCAGGATTGAACAATGTCGCGCTTGAGCCGGTTGGGAAGCAAGATTGAAGGCGGCAATCGCGCCAACTGCAACAGCAGCAACCAGCAATTTACTCATGGCACTCTCCTCTGTTCAGGTGACGGTGTGTGGGTTTTCTCAAGGCTAAACACTATGCCTGACCAAGTTTAGTACCAAGCGTCGCTTTGGTCGCTGGTTAAAGGCTTTCTAAAGCCCGCTATACGCGCCGGTAGGGGAAGCTGAGCACATTCTACCCGGTCGCGGCGGCCTCGCTGTATGAGGGGCGCCTGGACAAACCTCGGCAACCAAATTGCCAAGATTGTAACAGCGTAGTTATGCTACCATGCGGATGGTTGATTCTTTTGGCAAAGGTCGGCCGCTCTACTCCTGATATGCATGGCCCCGGAGCGGTCGCCCACTCCGGGGCTCCCCTTTTCAAACCCGGGCGCTGTTCCGTTTCGCCTTCGCTTTCGCTCGCTTGATGTCCCCCGTTGAGCTAATTTCAAGGCCGCAGGGCAATGTGCCTGGGCGAATAACGGGGGGCATCTATGGACATCGTCGGGCTACTCATAACCTTGGCTATCGGCGCGGCAGCGGGCTGGCTAGCAGGGACTTTGGTTGAGGGAGCAGGGTTTGGCTTGCTTTGGAACATCCTGATCGGCATCGCAGGTGCCTTTGTGGCAGCGTGGCTATTTCCGAGATTGGGTCTTGGTTTAACCCTGGGCGGAGGCATTGTCGGCGCTATCGTCTGGGCAACCTTGGGGGCGGTGGTCCTGCTTCTGGTGGTCAATCTAATACAACGGCTCGTCAGTTAAGCGTCGGAGCTATTCGGCCCGGTACTAAGACTTCGGCCGGCGTCCCTTTCGTCGCATCGACGGCGGCGCTAGGCGCGCATATGCGCAACCGCCTCGGCTGTACCCAGCCGCCGGGGCATCCTACTGGGGCGTCGGCTTCGGCTGGCGCCCTTTTTTGTTTGACAGACCAACCGCGCCTAATACAGGTTGCCCCTACCAACGATGGGGATGGAGTTCCCCGAAACCGCCCGTCAGGGCTGATGACTCCTCGCTCAAGCAGAGGAGTCTATTTAGTCTCCTGCGAGCGGCGGTTGTCTCACCCAGGTCTCACCCAACACCTACGACGTGCGATGGCTTGTGATAAGATCGCGCAATGGACCTTCACGTCGAACTCCTCGGCGACGAGATAGTGGTCACCCGACCGGGACGGACTTCTCGTCACAGCCCCGCGCGCTAGCGCCGTGTCTATCGTCATCGCGTACGCCAGCAACATTTCCCGACAACCGGGCTATGTCGCTTGTCAATTCTTCGACGCGGTGGCAGCACGAACAGGTCATGTTGGCGTCGCCCTCGGGCCGCAATAGGGGGTCAGCTATTCCTTGTAGTGAAGGTTCTGAAACCCTGGATCAAAGCATCGGGCCTAGGGATAGAGGGAGGATGACGGCATGCGAATCTCCATCACAATCATAGCCGCCATGGCGGTGCTGCTGCTTCCTATCGAGAGCAAGGCTGAACCCGTGCGCGACCCTGGCGCAGGCTTCATAGGACAAAAGCAACGTAAGCTCGGAAAGAACTATTACGTTGTGCGCTCGGACAAAGGATGCGCGATCAAGTCGGGCCAGTTTGGCGATAAGCCGGAGGGAGCAGTCGGTGATGCTCCGTACGCCAGCAAGAGCTACGCGAAGGCCGCACTCAAAACGTTTCCGGAATGCAAAGGCGGATTGGTGGACGATGAGATGGGCGGCAAGAAACACAAGAAGGAATGAGATAGAGCCGGCTCGCGTGGGTGGCGGGCTTTTCGTGTAACGGGCGGCTTGCCAGCGAGCTTACTGCGGTGGGGCGGCCGGTGGCGCGACCTGAGGCTGACCAACTGCCCGCTGTTTTTCCTGCTGCGTTGCCGCGGCCTTCTTGCCGAGTTCAAGCTGGTGCTGACGCGAGGCCTGAATCATCTGAGCCCTGGCTTCTTGATAGGCGGCGGCGTCTACCGGGGCTCCATCGGAGGCCTTGCCAAAGCCCTTGAGCGGAATCGGAAAGGCCATCGTTTTTTGCTGCGCGTTCAGGGCAGCGACGAACATTTGCTTACCCGTCCTCATCTTGTCGGACATGTCCTTGGAAAGCTCCATCTGCACCTGACAGTTCGTGGGCAGACAGACTGAATATTGCAGTTGAATAGGTTCGCCCTCGTCGATCTTGATCTGCACCCCGGTGGGCATCACCAGCGAATAGGCGGTCGGTAGGTTGACGAGGAGGTGCTGCTTATCCTCGCCTTCGACGCTGCGCACGGCGGCGGCGATGAGAACCGCCCCCGTCTTGGGCTCAAGCGCTTCGTGCTTGACGAGGCAAATTTGCTTATCGCCAGTCTTTTGATCCTTCATGCAGATCTTGATCCAGCTGGTTTCCTCGCCCGTCTTCTTCGCCGCCCCTGGCGGCGTCTTGGGCACCTCTTGCACTTGCTGGGCGAACGCCAGAGTCATTCCAAATCCCAATCCACACGCCGCAAGCAACGCCGACCGGCCCGTGCGGCGAAGCGCGCTCCATCCATCCATCGACTTGCTCATATCGACCTATCCTCGTTTCAACGGGCGAGTTCGCTGCACTCGGTCAACACCTGAAATGAGGCATGGACGTGATCGGCGCGGCGAAAGCGAATTGGCCACCAGGGTTATTGCGGCGGCGGTGGAGGCAGGGGTTGAGGCGCTTGCGCCGTCGCCGGTTCAGGCGCTCCCGGGTTCATCGGCACGCAGCGGAACACCACGGTTTTTCCAACCGCCGATTTAAGCATGAACTTCTGGCCCTTGGCGTGGCAGTGGGCGCCGGCCTTGTCGACGGCGGAGGCGATCGCCTTGTCCCCTTCCGCCAGGTAGGAGGTGGTTCGGCTGATGCCGACGGAATACGTCCCAGGCTCGAGTTCCTGCACCTGCCCCGTCGCCGACGATGTGGCACAACCCGGGGAGAGGCCCACGACGCCGGCGAGGAAACCGAGCATCAACGCTCTTTTGACATCGTCCCTCATGTGCCCATGCTACCCGAAATTCGGCGCCGCTTCTTTCCTGTTGAGAACGGCAACGGAGCCACAGCCGCCTTCGTCAAAAAGAATGGTAAAATCGAGGCAAGGGGCTTTTTTAAGTAGAGGCTGGGGCAGTATGCGCGATATTCGCGGCGATCTTGAAGAACGCGTGTTCCTCATCGAGGCGCAAATTGCCGCCACGAGCACGGATTTCGAAAACGCGGTCGAGCAACTCAAGAATAAGCTCAGGGCGGACATCGCTTCGCTCGGCGTGGCCTTGCTGGCTGAACAGTACAGAAACTACCTTGCGGACACGATTCCGGGCGACGGCCCGCAATAGCGCATTCAGCTTTTCATGCAGCGATAAAGGGCGTCGGTCCGACCGGCGCCCTAAATGATTCTCGCGCTCTTAAGCGCGTCTAGCGAAAGCGCATGCCGCCGGGTGTCGAGGCCCAAGCCGGAACCGGCTGGTCGATACCAGGCCCGGGAATAGGAATGGCATTGCCGTAGCTCGACACGAAGGGGTCGCCGCCGCTATCGGACTTGCCGGACAATGGAAGGGCCAGTGAATGGCTCTTTGAGTCAGGCAGAAGCGATTGCGGTGCAGCGAGCAAGGATTGGCCGTTGATCGGATCGCCTTCCCCTTGCGTTTCGAAGGCGCTTGCCGTCCCCACGCCGAAAAGCGCCGCCGCGCCGCACAGCGCCAGAACGAGGCGAAGATTCTTCATGGTCAGTCCCCCAGAGCTCGACTGCTCAGTCGACTCAAGATTACAGGCTCAGACAGGAGATGCCAACCCGCAGAAGGCGGCAATCTTGTTGCCTGTGGCGGAAAGGCCGCGGCGCTCGGCTTTGCATTCGGCCAGGTCCTTGATCCTAAAGGAGGGTTTCCTTTTCCCTCGAACCAGACTTAAGGTCGCCCCCGTTGCCGTGGCTTTAAGCTAAAGTAGAAGCTTCATCCGCTAGCCCTAACCTCGCCATTTTCTTCGCCACTCTCGCGAGCTTCGGGTGGCGAAGCCGATGAAGCGTGCTAGAACGGCTTCCCAGCCAAAAGGGGGTGTCCTGATGAATTGTTATCGCGCCAGACTGCCTGCCGCCCTTGTCTTGATCCTCGTCTGCCTTGGCCCTTCGGTGGCCTTTGCCCAGGCAGGGACCATCACCAAGGACATGCAGAACTTCTGCGTCAATGATTACAAGAAGTTCTGCGGAGATTACGGGCTGCAGTCCGCTGCCTTGAACCTTTGCATGCGCAAGGCTGGCCCGGGCTTGTCGCCCGCGTGCGTCGGCGCGCTGGTGAGGGCGGGAAAGATCACGCAAGCGCAAGTGGATAAGATCAAGGCACAGTCGAAAGGGCGGGCGGAGCCGGCAAAGACGCAATAGCTCGCAGTCACCGCGCTTCTCTCGACCAGGAACAAGGAACCTCCGACGATGAAAAGACTTCTCCGCTTGAGCGTGTTTGCCGCCTTGACGCTGATTTCAAGCGCGGCGCTTGCCGAAGATGCCTGCACCAAGATAACGGCGACGGGCCACCCGCAATATCCGGTGATCGCCTTCAAGGATGGCGACAACATCGTTGGCGCCGCGCCGATGCTGGTCGAGGCCATCGCCAAGAAGATCAACGTCCCCCTCGAGTTTAAGGCCATGGGCACTTGGGCCGACGCGCAGGCCGCCGCCAAAGACGGCAAGGCCGACATGATCTTCGGCATCTATTACAATGACGAGCGGGCCACCTATCTCGATTACGTCCAACCTGCCTTCGTGTTCGACCCGGTCGTCGTCTTCGTGAACAAGGACAAGAAGTTTCCCTTCACCGGCCAGGACGATCTGATCGGCAAGAAGGGCGTCACCAATCAGGGCGAGAGCTACGGCAACGACTTCGATGCCTTCATCAAGGACAAGCTCACCGTCGCCCGCGCCGACGGCATCGACGATGCCTTCAAGGTGCTGATGGCCGGAGACGCGGATTATCTGATCGCCGGATATTATCCTGGCCTTGCCGAAGCCGCCAAAGCCGGGCTGAAGGACGACGTCGTGCCGCTTGAGCCCGCGCTGCTCTCGGCCGAAATGTTCGTCGCCTTCTCCAAGAAGTCGCCTTGCAAATCGCTGGCCCCGCAATTCGGCGAAGGCATCTCGGCCCTTACCACCGACGGCAGCTTCCACAAGATGCTGACCGACGCGATCGCAACCTGGGACGCCAAGAACACGCCGAAGGAGTGAGCCTTCGCCTCGGCGGGAAAAATCACGCAGAGACCGATCGGGAAAGCGAGCGCTTAAATCTCAGCGAGCTTCCGGCGCGGTGACGAGGCGTTCTCGTCCGTCGCGGCGGCTGTCTCCCGCGCGCCAGAAGCGATCTGCCGAACCGACCGCTTATCGATCCGCTCGCTTTCGGCCCGTTCTGTCGCCTGTCCGTTGACCGCGCGCGCGGCATGCACCGAGCGGCCATCGAAGAAGGCGCCGCTCTCGATCGACAGCGACTGATGGTGGATGTCGCCGACGACATGGGCCTTTGACTTCAGGATGACGTCTCCGCCCTGAATGGGACCCTCGACATTCCCATCAACCACCACGCGGCCGGCGGCGATCGTTCCGGCAACATGCGCCCCGCGGGAAATGACGAGCGAGGTGCAATGCAATTCGCCGTCGACCCGGCCATTGACCTCGACCAGGCCCTCCGCCGTGACGGTTCCTACAATTTTCAGTCCCTTGGCGATAACGGTTCCGCGATTCTTAGACCCAAACATACTTTATCCTCCTGACGAGACATGGGACTTAGGCGCTGCGCGACTCCGGCAGCGTGCGATTGAATCTGTGCGTTGGCTTGTCTTTGCGCTGGCCGTCCGGTTCGTCCTCGGCTGACGGCTTGGCTGCCGCGCCGTTGGCGAGAACCCGGCCGATTTGCATGGGATCCTCGGTGCGAGAGGACCTGCCCTCGAAAAAGGCGCCCTGCTCCAGAGCTATGCTTTGATGATAGACGTCGCCTTCGACGTGACACATGGCTTGCAGTGTCACCCGCAACGCCCTGATCGAGCCGATGAGCCGGCCGCGGATCACCACGTCCTCGGCGATCACGTTGCCTTCGAGCTTGCCGCTCTCGCCGAGCACCAGGGCGACACAAGACACGTCGCCCTTGACCTCGCCGTCGAGATGGATTTCGCCCTTCGAGGTAACATTGCCTGTGATTTTCAAGTCTTCACCGATGGTTGAATCGCCAAGCTTGCGCGAAGCTTGCGACGCATCGGCATCGCGGAAGGTGTCCGACATTCTAATCCCCCCATGCGGTCACACCGACGCCACAACTGTGAAGGGGCTGGGTTGGTTCCCGGATAGCGGCAAGTAACCGCTAAAAAGACGACCATCGTGTGGTAATCGCCTGCCGACGGTGCTTAAGTTTTAGGCCCGGCGGTGACCTGCCGGCAGGGCTGGCGCCTCGTAGATGGCATGACCGGCCCTCAAGGGAGGGATGCGAGTGCGTTGGGAAGGTCCATCACCAACCGGCGAATTGCGCGTTTCTCCCCGCGGCGCTGCCGGACCAAGCACCTGACGCTCCTGCGCTTCGAAGAGCCGGCGTGCGTCAAGGGCAAGCTTTCGTAGCTCGACCCATTCTTTCGCATCGGCGTGAGCGCGATGCGAAGCTCGCTGCTCGTAGTGGCGGTCCATGGCGTGAATGCGCCTTTGAAGCCGGTCGTGCTCGGCGCGCAGCCGGATGAAGGCTGCTTGTTGTAGGCGGCTCGGGTCGAGGTCCGGAGCTTGCCTGCGTTCGGGCGCCGTCGCCCTTGGACGCAATCGCGTCATGAGGTTGGACGCTTGCCTCTTCACGCCACCGCCGGCCTCAAGGCTAACGCCGCCAATGCCAGTGGCAAACTGGGACAGGCCGAGCGAGACAGAGGCGGTCAGCGATCGGCCGAAGCTCGAGGCCTTGGGGCCAAGCCATGAGAACCCGCGGAGACTTGCGCGCATCGACGCAAGCGCCAAGGCACGGGCGCACTTCCCAAGCCAGGACAGGATGAGCCAAAACGCTGCGGCGAGCATCAGTCCGAGCCTCAAGGCTTGCGATCCGGCAGAGGCACCCGCCCCACCAAGGACCTCGATCAGTGAGCGGCCGAAGGCGTAGGCTGTCCTCCCGAGCCAAGCGCAGCCGGCAAGAAACACGTCGTCGGCTTTGCGGAAGCCGGAGACCACGCCGCGACACAGCCCGGCACCAAGGCGAGGCAGAAACAGCAGGGCTGTTTTGGCGAAGCGCTTGTTGTTCTCGATCCGCTCACGCCGCTTAATGCTGCCCTGCTGGCGCTTCAGATCATGCCCGAAGCGCTCGTTATGTTGCCGCAGCCAGTCTTCATGGATGTGGAGGTCGCCCTTGGCGGCTTCGGTCAATTGCTTGGAGCGGGTCACCGTCCGGCGCGTGGACGTGACTCTGGCGTCGATGAGACGAACGATATCCAGCCGATCAGACACAACGCTACTCCCGTCCTTGCCGACCGCCGGCGCAAAAGGCGCGAAAAGGAGGTCAGAATGCCAAGGACGCCCACCCGTGCGCGCACGCGACCCATCCATGAGCAAGGGGCACGTACCGCTCCTCGAATCGAAGCGCTGAAGCCTTTAACAAAGGCTGAAGACAGACGGTGAGAAGGGGAGATGACTACTCTTTTGCGGCTTCGCGCCGCTTCATCAGCTCCTGCGCCAACTCGAGCCGCATCGGCTCGGGCAGGTCGATGCCGGCAAGCTTCCATTGGAAATCGGTGAGGCTAAGCTTCACCGTGAACCGCTCGTCGAGTGGCTTGTCGGGCGGCAAATAGACGTAATAGTCGCCGAGCCCATATTCGGACGCCCACCAGGTCTGCCAGCCGCTCTTCATGGCATTGGCGGAGAACGGCGCGAACTCGGCCGGCACCTTGATGCCAGCGCCGCCTTCGCCTTTGCTCAGCAGGTCGATGAGGGACTGTTCGGTGAGCAGCCGCGCGATGATCGGCTCGGCGTAGGACGTGCCGATGCCGAGGGCGATGCCCTTGCCGAGCAGGCCGAGCTTCTTTTCCTTGCCGGTTAGCTGGAGATAGGCGGCAACGACCTGCTTGGTCAGGTTCTTCCGAAGCGCACGGAAATCGACGCGTTTGGCGAGCGCGGGGGCGTCTCTCGCCTCTATGGCCGAGGCAATCCGGAAGAATCCCACGACCGGCCAGATGGCATAGGCCAGCAGTAAGACCGCAAGAATTGCGGCGATCCGGAGGGTCCAGCGCATGCTTCCAATAGCTCAGCCAATGCGGCCAAAGGGAGGCTATGAGAGATTTCGAGGCTGCCGTCGCGCTCACCGCTACGGCAGGCCCCGCCAATTCGGTGGGGGCGCCCCAGTATCCTCGCGAATAGCGCCGGTTAACGGTCCACGCCCCTTTCTGTTTCGCGCGCATTCGGGTAATTTGCGCCCCACTAAGGGAGGGACGAGCACATGCGCCTGATTCTCATACTATTGATCGCCGCGATTGCGTTCGGCGTGGTCCAAGGCATGCGGCACGGCTGCAAATTCGCATTCGACCGCGCGACGTATGATTGCATCATGCACGGAAAACCGGTCGAGGCGACCCCGGCGGCCACCGAAGCGCCAGCACCGGCCCCAGAGCCAGCTCCGGCTCCGGCGCCTGCACCGCAATAACAGCAGCCTCGCTGCCCTGTTTAAGGCTTTTGCACCGGAGGCGCGGTGATCCACACCGCTGCTGCGGGCTGAGCACTCTTGGCTATTTGTTGCCGTCTTGGCTCTTGTCGAGCGGCTCGACCTTGGCTGCCATGTCGGGGATAAGCCGGACGCGATAGCTTCCGCTCTCGCATTGCAGGATCCACACGGGCTCATCCGGCTTCGAGGCTTGCCCGTCTCGCTTGGCGCTTTGCGGGGAGTCGCATTTGAAGCCCTGCGCGCGGATCTGGTCGGCGACAATATTGGTGGGGTCTTCCTGCGCCGAAGCGGTGAAGACCCCAACCCCGGTCAGCGCGGCCAGCGCCGCAAGCAACAAAGACACGCCTCGTCGCATGGTGGCCGTCACGATTGCCGCCGCGGCAAGCGGGGCGATGGCGCAAATGTTCATGTTGGACTCCAGCGTCTCCTCATTCCTCGCGGGCAAACCAAGCACAAGAAAGGCTAGCAGAATACCCGCGTTCGAGGTGCAAACTCTGGTTCGTCATCCGGGCGTTGTAGGATGGATTGGTCCTTTTGTTGGCAAAATTCTGGCCTGAACTGGAACTGAGACAGAGGCCGCCGTTCATGATTTAACGGCATGAACGGCCACGAAATTCCTGGTGCCCATGCGGTGCTTGAGCTGCGACGCCGACAACCCGGAAACGGCAAAGTTCTGCAGCGCTTGCGGAACCGCGTTACCGATCAGGTGCAGCAGCTGTGGGCAAATCAATCGCACTGGCTCGCGTTTTTGTAACCAATGTGGCGCGGCCATCACCCTCACGGCGCCGACCGCGACATCATCGTCAGGGATCGCCGTGGGGCACGCGGTGGATCATGGCGTCGTGCCGGAGGGTGAGCGCAAGCTCGTCACCGCGCTCTTCGTTGACATCATAAACTCGACAGGCCTCGGGCAGGATCTCGATCCTGAAGAAGCGAGAGCCATCATCGACCCCGCGCTCGTGCTGATGATCGACGCGGTGCGCCGTTATGACGGTCACGTGGTTCAATCGACTGGCGACGGCATCTTCGCTCTATTCGGCGCGCCGGTGGCGCATGAGGATCATCCGCAACGTTCGCTCTACGCGGCCTTGCGCCTCCAGGACGAGATCAGGCGCATGAGCGATCGGTTGCGCACCGAAGGACGAACGCCGATCGAGATCAGGGCGGGCGTGAACACCGGCGAAGTCGTCGTGCGTTCGATCAAGACCGGCGACCGGCAGACCGAATACACGCCGATCGGTCACACCGTTAATCTTGCGTCGCGCATGCAGTCCGTCGCCAATGCCGGCGCGATCGTGATCAGCGACAACACGCGCAATCTGGTCGAGGGCTATTTCGCGCTCCGCTCCTTGGGTCTCACGCGCGTCAAGGGGATCAACGATTCCGTTCGCGTCTATGAAGTTGCTGGCCTCGGACCGCTGCGGACCAGATTGGAGCGATCGGCTGGCCGAGGCCTCTCCAAGTTCGTCGGTCGCGCGCAGGAAAAGCAGGCCTTTCGCAACGCAGCCCGTCTGGCGCGCTCAGGGTCTGGTCAGCTCATCGCCGTCGCCGCCGAGCCCGGCGTAGGAAAGTCGCGGCTCTTCTTTGAGTTCAAGGCAGACTCAGGCGGAAACTGGACCGTGTTGGAGGCTTCCTCGGTCTCGCACGGCAAGGGGTCGTCCTATCTGCCGGTGATCGAGTTGCTGCACGGCTATTTCGGGATAGTGAAAGGCGACGAGTCCGCCAGCCGGCGGGATAAGGTCGGGAAGCGGATCGCCGATCTCGATTCATCGCTGGAGACTACGCTCCCCTACCTCTACGCACTCCTCGAGATCGAGGACGACAAGGTGCGCCTGGCCGCCATGGATCCGCAACTCAGGCGGTCGCGCACGTTCGACGCTGTGGTTCGTGTTCTGCTGACCGAGGCCGCGAGAGAACCCCTGATGCTGATCGTCGAGGATCTGCATTGGCTGGACGACGAGAGCCAGGCGCTCCTCGATCTGCTGGTCGAGCAGATGGCCGATGCGCGGCTGCTGCTGCTGATCAACTTCCGGCCGGAGTATCAACTTCGTTGGGGTGACAAGTCCTACGCGCAATCGCTGCGGCTTGACGCTCTCGGCCATGACAATGCCGATGAAATGCTGTCGGCCATGCTTGGAGAGTTCTGACAGCCTGTTGCCGCTCAAGCAGCTCATCATCGAGACAACCGGAGGCACCCCGTTCTTCATGGAGGAGACGGTTCAGGCGCTGTTCGACGAAGGTGCGTTGAAGCGATCGGAGGGGTCGGTCGAGTTGATCAAGCCGCTTGCGTCGTTGCGCATTCCGCCGACCGTGCAAACCATCCTCGCCGCGCGTATCGACCGGCTGCGCAACGACGAGAAGACGCTCCTGCAAACTCTTGCCGTCCTCGGCCGGCAATTCGTCCTCAGCCTCGCCAGGGCCGTCGCCGGACACTCGGACGCGGAACTCGAGCGTCTCCTCGCCAACCTCCAGCTTGGCGAGTTCGTCTACGAGCAGCCCTCGATCTCCGACGTCGAATATATCTTCAAGCACGCGCTCACGCAGGAGGTCGCCTACAACTCGATCCTCCAGGAGCGCCGCAAGCAATTGCATGAGGATGTGGGGCGGGCCATCGAGCTCCTCTATCCCTCGTCCCTGGACGATCACCTCCCGGACTTGGCGCACCACTATTCGCGCAGCGGCAATCAGGCCAAGGCCGTCGAGTATCTCCGCCTCGCCGGGTCGCAGGCCATGGCGCGCGGAGCCCTGCATCAGGCGGTGCAGAACCTGGAAAGCGCGCTCGCGCTGTTGAAGGCCTTCCCCGAGAGCCCATCGCGGGATCAGTTGGAGCTTCAGATTTTGAGCCCGCTTGGCACCGCCTATATCGCCGTGCGCGGCTACGCGGCGCCGCAGGTCGGCCCGACGTTTCACCGCGCGCGGCAGCTTTGCGAGCGGATCGGCGGACCGCAGGAGCAGTTCGCCGTGGTGTGGGGCAACTTCGCCTGGCGCATCGTGCGCGGCGAGATGGACCTTTCCTTGGATCTCGCCGGCGAGGCCATCGACCACGCCAAGAAACTCGACGATCCCGGCGTCTGGATGGAGGCGCTATTTCTGATGGGCGTGACGCTCTATTACCGCGGCGACTTTGCCGGCGCGCGGCAGCAATACGAGACGGCTCTCGCGCGCTATGACGACGATCGCGAGCGCACCCGCATGTGGGCGGTACGTGTCGGCGAGCATGCCGGCGTGACGCATCGCTGCTATCTCGCCCTCGCCTTGTGGCATCTCGGTTATGCCGAGGAGGCGCTCAAAGTGAACCGCGAGATGCTCGAGCTCGCGCGCTCGATCGATCATCCTTTCAGCCTCGCCTATGCGCTGCATCACACGAGCTGGCTCTACCAGTATTTGCGCCAGCCGAAGGAGGCGCTTGCGATCTGCCGCGAACAGATCAGTTTCGCCGCGGACCAGGGGTTCCCGCTGTTCCATGCGACGGGGATCGTCTACGAGGCTGGCGGCTCGCTGCTGCAAGGACAGGCCCTGCAGGCGCTCCCAGGCCTCATCAGGGGTCTCGACGCCTATCGCGCCACCGGCGCCGCGCTCGCGCTCCCCTATTATCTTGGGCTTCTCGGCAGTGCCTTAATCGACTCCGGCCGCCCGGCCGACGCCGATGCGACGCTGAACAAGGCGCTGTCCGTCGCGGAAGAGAGCCATGATCGTTGTCATGAAGCTGAGCTGCACCGCCTCAAGGGAGAGCTTGCACTGACCAACGGCCGGAGCCCGGAGGCGGCGGAAACTCACTTCCAACGGTCGATCGAGATCGCCAACCATCAGCAAAGCAAAGCTTGGGAACTCCGCGCCACGACCAGCCTCGCGCGCCTCTACCAAAAGCAAAAGCGCCATGCTGAGGCCCGTGACAGGCTTTCCGTGGCGCATGCAAAATTCACCCAAGGATTCGAGACGCCCGATCTTCGGGCTGCCAAGTCGCTGCTCACGGAACTTCAGAATGCATAGGCGCAACCAGTCCTGATCTTGCCCTTATTTGGTACCAATCATGACGGCCCTGATGGCTTGAAATTGCGGGTTGGAGGCCAATTCCATGCGGTTCGGCGCAGTTTTCGCAATCGTAGCCGTCACCACCTCTCTCTCGTGGCCCGCCCTCGCCGCGGATGATCCGGCGGCCGGGACCGAAGCAGCGGCACCACGAGAACAGACCTTCAGCCAGGGCGAGCTCGACGCGCTCGTGGCGCCGATCGCGCTCTATCCTGACGGCCTCGTCGCGCAGGTGCTCATGGCCTCGACTTACCCTCTCGAGGTTGTGCAAGCCGACCGCTTCGCGAAAGAAAACAAGAAGCTGAAAGATGAGAAGCTCAAAGAAGCCCTGGAAAAGAAGGATTGGGACGCCAGCGTGAAGGAACTCGTGTCGACGCCGACGGTGCTGGCGACGATGGGTGACAAGCTCGACTGGACCCAGAAGCTCGGCGACGCCGTGCTGGCCCAGCAGGCCGATGTGATGGACGCCATTCAGCGCCTGCGCGCCAAAGCGCAAGCCAACGGCAAGCTGGAAACGACCAAGCAGCAGACGGTGACGGTCAAGACGGTCAAGCAGGAAGCTGACCAGCAGGGAGCTGACCAGCAGGGTAGCTGACCAGCAGGTAATCGAGATCGAGCCCGCGTCACCCGAGGTCGTACACGTGCCCTATTATGATCCGGCCGTGGTTTACGGCGAGTGGTCTTATCCTGAGTATCCGCCTTATTACTATCCTCCGCCGTCGGGCTACATTGTCGGCGGCGCGATTGCGACCGGGCTCGCCTGGGGTACAGCCTACGCCGTCGGCCGTGAGATCTGGAACGATAATATTGATTGGAATGGCGGCGACATCAATATCGACGTCGATCGGAACACCAACATCGACCGCAACGTCGATCGGAACACCAACATCGACCGCAACGTCGATCGGAAAAAATGGCAACATGATTCCAATCACCGGCGCGGCGTGAAGTATAACAACGACGCTGTCAGGAACAAATTCGCCAAGGCGGATGCGCGGCCTACCGACCGCAAGCTTGATTATCGCGGCCGGAGCGGGGAGCAGGTTTTGAAGCCCGGCACAGGAGACCGCAAACCCGGCGGCGTGGACCGTCCCGGCCCCGGCGGCGATCGTGCGAATCTCGGCAGCAAGGGACCGGGACAGAAGCCCGGCACGGCAGACCGCAAACCCGGTGGCGCAGACCGTCCCGGCCCCGGCGGCGATCGTCCGAAAAGCGGCAACGGACCGGGACAGAAGCCGGATGTCGGTCAAATTCAGCAGGGACTCAAAGAGCGCTCAGGAAAGCAGGCAGCTCTGCAGGGCCAGAAGCCCGATCTCGGCAAGGCAAAGCCGAAAAGCAAGCCGGGAGGTAATGCCTTCGATAAAAGCGATGGTCCAAAGGCCAAGGACTTCTCCAAGCGCGGCCAAGCCAGCCTCGGTGATCGTGGTGCATCGCAAGTCTCACGACCCTCAGGCGGGGGCGGTCCTAAGGCGGCGCGCAAGGGCGGTGGCGGAGGCGGAGGACATGTCAGCCGCGGCGGTGGCGGGCGCGGCGGAGGACATGCCAGCCGCGGCGGTGGCGGTCGTGGCGGCGGCGGTGGTCGCGGCGGCGGGCGTCGCTCTGACATCCACCTCAAGGAAGACATCGTCCCGCTGGTGCGGCTCAACAACGGTCTCGAACTCTATCGCTTCCGCTACAAGGGCAGCGATCGAACCGCCTATGTGGGCGTCATGGCGCAGGAGGTGCAGCAAATTGAACCTAGCGCAGTCTGGCGCGATCACGACGGATATTTGATGGTCAACTATGACCGGATCGGAGTGAAGTTCATGACCTGGAAAGACTGGCTGGCACAGAGCGGTTCGAGCTCTTCGTTACCATGAGGTAAGCGATACCCTCGGTCCGGCGCTAGGCGCGGGACTTCTCAGCTACCGCTCAGGATTGAACAACTGGTGAAGCGCACTCAAACTGATGGTGTTGCCATGGTGATAAAAACAAGCCGCCTTCTCCTTACGGCCGCGCTCCTCGGTTTTATTGCGCCAGCCTTCGCCCAGGAGCAGTTTGGCACCCCCGAGGCGGCCGTCGAAGCCCTGGTCACTGCCGCGAGGTCGGAAGACGGGGCTGCCATTCTTAAAGTGTTGGGGCCTGACGGTAAGCCTATCGTGAGCTCAGGCGATCCCGTAGCCGACAGTAACATTCGGCAAGACTTTGTCTCTGCCTATGACGCCAAGCACACCATCGAGATGGAGGGCGACGGCACACAGACGCTAATCATCGGCGAGGATGATTGGCCTTTCCCCATTCCACTCGTCAACAAAGCAGGTCAATGGCAGTTCGACACCAAGGCCGGGCTCGATGAAATCTTGCGCCGCCGCATCGGCCGCAACGAGCTTTCCGCCATTCAAGTGAGCCTCGCTTATGTTCAGGCGCAGAACGAATATGCCTCACTCGATCCGGCGGGTCAGGGCCGAGGTGTCTACGCACAAAGGATCGTAAGCCGTCCCGGAAAGAAGGACGGACTCTATTGGCCGACCGCAGAGGGAGAGGAGCCGAGCCCGCTTGGCGATCTTGCTGCGCAGGCTGCAGCCGAAGGCTACAAGACCGGCAGCACGCCGATCCCTTATCATGGCTATTACTACCGTATTCTCACGCGCCAGGGCGCTGGTGCTTCCGGCGGCGGCTTACGACTACCTCGCCAAGGGAAAGATGATCGGCGGCTTTGCGCTCATTGCATACCCAGCCGAATACGGCAATTCCGGCATCATGACCTTCATTGTCAATCAGGACGGCACCGTATTTCAGAAGGATCTCGGCGATCGCACCGAGAAGATCGCGCGCAGGATTGAGACCTTCGATCCGGATGCTGAGCTGGCAGAAAGTCGACGCCGCTAAATGTCTAGCTCGAGCGAGCGGGCCGTTCACCTACCATAGGTTGAACATTCGCGTTCTGCAGGAGTGCCGCAAAGCCGCCTAATTCTAAGGTAGACTAACGGCTTGTTTTTGCGTGCCCAAACGATGGGGGATCTTGGTGCGCGTACGGGGGCTCCGTCGTCTTATCTGGTACGGCGCGGTGGCGATGTAGTCTCGCCGCCTGCGCGGGTTCGTTGCCGCGTAATCCTGTTCCGCTGGGGATGGAGAGCGATGCCGCCGTCGTCGGCATGGGTGGCGAGACCATCCGCTTCTGGGGCGACAGCTGCCTCCCAATGTCCGACGCCATGGTCAAGGAGAAGTGGGCGCAGGTCCGCGCCTCTCGGCGCATGCTGCCCACGGAGCGGCGGCAGGCCAATCGTCAGCTTCCTGGCATTATCCGGCGGCGGCGCCGACGGCGCCTTCGGTGCTGGCGTTCTTGCGGGCTGGACCTAAGAGGCAACGCGGCCGGAATTCGACGTGGTGACCGGCGTGAGCACCGGCGCACTCACCGCGCCGTTCGCCTTTCTTGGACCGCGCTACGACGATGCGCTGAAGAAGGTCTTCACCGAGTTCAACCACAAGCGACATTGCCATCGCGCGGCCCGTGAGGGGTCTGCTCGGCGGGGAGTCGCTCGCGAGCAACGCGCCGCTCGCACAGAGTGGTCGCCTTCTACGTCAACGACGCAATTCCTCAAGGAGGTCGCCGCCGAACACATGAAAGGGCGGCGGCTTCTCATCGGCACGACCAATCTCGATGCGCAGCGCCCGGTGATCTGGGACATGGGCAAGATCGCTTCGAGCGGTCATCCTGGCTCCATCGAACTGTTCCGCAAAGTGCTGCTCGCTTCGGCTGCAATCCCCGCCGTGTTCCCGCCCGGCTTCGTCGAGGTCGCGGCGAACGGCACCGTCTACGAGGAAATGCATGTCGATGGCGGCGCCACGCGCGAGGTCTTCCTGTTGCCGACCCAGATTCGTGGCCAAGAACGTCGATCCACCGAACGGCATCAACCCGATCCGCCGGACCTACATCATCCGCAACGGCCGGGTCGGACCGGAATGGAAGGCGGTGAAGGCGCGGACGCTGTCGATCGCCGGCCGATCGATCTCGACCCTGATCAAGAACCAGGGGATCGGCGATCTCTACGAGATCTATCGCCTTCGCCAAGCGAAACGGCATGGATTACAACCTCATCTACATTCCGAGCAATTTTCCCGACACGAGCACCCAGGCCTTCGATCCGGTCTACATGACGAAGCTTTACGATCTCGGCTTCGAGCTGGTGAGCAACGGCCAATCCTTGGCAGAAAGTGCCGCCGCGCTGGGGGCATTAGCAGCGCCGCGCAACGCCCTGTTACTCAGGCTTCTCGCTCGCGACAAGCCAGGCCGGATCGAACCAGCGGTCGGCATCGCCGTCATAAGGGAGCCGGGTGATATCCCAATGGCGGATAAAGGGCGCGTAGGTCTCCCACACCGGAGGACCGCCGCCGACGAACACCACGCGATCCGGAAACCACGCCAACACATCGGCTGGATGGTTCTCCGAGCGGATCTCGACAGATCGTGCGATCCTCATAGGCGAAGGCGGGAATCGACGCGATGGTGCGCGGGCCGGCGATGATCACATGCCCGCGCGTCACGTCGAAGAAGCGCGCCACATCGGCGACATACTCCCTGCCCTTGTTGCCCTCCCAGGGCAGCCTGCCGTTCAGCCCGAGCTGGCCGCGCATCCCTATGGCACACATGGCACGAACGTCCGCCAAATCGCTCTCCTTCAACACTGTTCTGTCGACCTGCCGCAACCTTAGCGGCGCATGGCGTTTTGGCAAAGACTCGTGCAGATAGACTGACCGATGACGCCCCGCCTCCTGCCCACAGCCGCCATTGCCGACCCGCGCCTCCGAGCGAAGGCGATCGGCCTCATGGTGCTCGCTACCATCTGTTTTGCCGGGCTCGACGCCACCGCAAAATACCTCGTCACCGTGCAGGCGGTGCCCGTGTTGCAAGTGACCTGGCTCCGTTTCGTCGGGCACATCGTGTTCAGCGCCATTGTGCTGTGGCCTTTCGCCTTGAAGCCGTCGCTCCGCTCGAAAAAGCCCCTGGTGCAGATCGTCAGGTCCGTGATCATGATCGGCACGACGGGGTTCAATTTCGTCGCGCTGCAATATCTCCAGCTCGATCAGACCGTCACCATCTTCTTCCTCGCCCCGCTCCTCGTCGCGCTTCTCGCCGGACCGCTGCTCAACGAATGGGTCGGCTGGCATCGCATGGTGGCGATCGTCGCCGGCTTCCTCGGCGTGCTGCTGGTGATGCATCCGGGCATCGGCACGTTGCATTGGGCGATGCTGATGGCGCTCGTCGCCACCTTCGGCTACGCGCTCTACAATCTGTCCACGCGCTACCTTGCCGCCTACGATCCGCCGGAGGTGACGCAGACCTACACGCCGCTTGCCGGGGCCATCGTGCTGATGCCGTTTGCGCTTGCCGCCTGGGTGCCGCCGGAAAACCTGACGGTGTGGCTGCTCCTTGCCTCGCTCGGCTTCTGGGGCGGGCTCGGGCATTGGCTGCTCATCCTCGCCCACCGCATCGCGCCGGCTTCGGCGCTCGCGCCGTTCATCTATCTCGGACTGATCTGGATGTCGTTCGCAGGCTTTCTCGTGTTCGATCAGGTGCCGACGTGGTGGACGCTGAGCGGCGCTGCGATCGTGATCCTCTCCGGCCTCTATCTCTTCGCCCGCGAGCGCAAGGTACTCGGGACGAAGGCCGTCGGCCCCGCCTCCGACATCGCCACGCAATAGTATTCTGCGCGCGCTTTCGATCTTGTCATGGCCGGGCTTGTCCCGGCCATCCACGATTTTCTCTACTGAAGACGTGGATGCCCGGCGCAAGGCCGGGCATGACGACGAGTTGTTGATCGCGAAGAGCTTATTCTGACTCATCGTCCGTAATGTTTGAGGTCGCATATCGCCGGCTCACATCCTCGGCGTAGGCGGCGAATTCGCCACGGGCGATGGCATCGCGGGCACGGCCCATCAGCTCCTGGTAGAAATGCACGTTCGCCCAGCTCAGCAGCATGGCGCCGAGCACCTCGCCACACTTCATCAGGTGATGCAGATAGGCGCGCGAGTATTGCGCCGCTGGACAGGCGCTCTCCGCATCGAGCGGGCTTTCGTCCTCGGCATATTTGGCGTTGCGCAGATTGAGCCTCCCGCCCCAGGTGAAGGCCTGGTTATGACGGCCCGAGCGCGTCGGCATCACGCAGTCGAACATATCGATGCCGCGGGCAATGGCTTCCAGCAAATCCTTCGGCGTGCCGACGCCCATCAGATAGCGCGGCCGATCCTCGGGCAGCACCGAAGCGGTCACCGTGACGGTGTCGAGCATGGCGGCCTGTCCTTCACCCACCGCCAGCCCGCCAATGGCATAGCCGTCGAAGCCGATGTCTTGCAGAACTCCGGCGCTCTGCTCGCGGAGGTCGGGATAGACGCTGCCCTGCACGATGCCGAACAAAGCCTGGCCAGGCGCGGCCATCTTTCGAAATGCCTCCTTCGAGCGCTCGGCCCAGCGCATCGACAGCTCCATGGAGGACCGCGCCTGCTCATGTGTCGCGGGAAACGGCGTGCATTCGTCGAGCACCATCTGGATGTCGGCGCCAAGCAGGCATTGCACCTCGATGGCGCGCTCAGGCGTGAGCAGATGCGTAGCGCCGTCGATATGCGACTGGAAGGTCACGCCGTGCTCCTCGATACGGCGGAGCTTCGACAGCGACATGACCTGATAGCCACCTGAGTCGGTAAGGATTGGCCCGTCCCAGCCCATGAAGCGGTGTAGCCCGCCAAGCTTGGCGATGCGCTCGGCGCCGGGCCGCAGCATGAGATGATAGGTGTTGGCGAGGATGATGTCGGCGCCCGTGGCGCGCACCGTCTCCGGCAGCATGGCCTTGACGGTGGCCGCGGTGCCGACCGGCATGAAGGCAGGCGTGCGGATGACCCCGCGCGGCGTCGCGATCTCGCCGAGGCGGGCGCGGCCATCGCGCGCCTTCAGGGTGAAGGCAAAACTCTGTCTCACGTCACGTTGCATCGGGGCTCAATAGACAGGCATCGCCGTAAGAATAGAAGCGATAATGCTCGGCGACGGCATGGGCGTAAGCGCGCTTCATCAGGTCGAGGCCGGAGAAGGCCGCGACCAGCATGAACAGGGTCGAGCGCGGCAGATGGAAATTGGTCACCAGCCGATCCACGAAGCGGAAGCGATAGCCGGGCGTGATGAAGAGATTGGTGGCATCGAAGAAGGGCGCAAGCCTGCCATGCGCATCGGTGGCGCTTTCCAGCAGGCGGAGCGACGTGGTGCCGACGGCGACGATCTTCCCTCCCCTCGCCTTGACCGCGTTCAGCGCTTCGGCGACCTCCTCGGACACGATTCCCGTCTCCTCATGCATGATGTGCCCGCCGGTATCGGCGCTGCGCACGGGAAGAAAAGTGCCGGGGCCGACATGCAGCGTCACGAAATGCGCCGTGATCCGGCGCGCTTCCAGCGCCTCGATCAACCGGGGGGTGAAATGCAGGCCCGCGGTCGGCGCCGCCACCGCCCCCTCCTCGCGCGCGAAAATCGTCTGATAGTCGATGCGATCCTTCTCGTCCGCTGGCCGGCGCGAGGCGATGTAGGGCGGAAGCGGCATGGCGCCGAGCCGCGCGATGGCTTCGTCGAGGCTCGCATCGCTGAAGTCGAAGGCCAAGGTCACTTCGCCCTCGGTCCCTCGCTCTTCTACCGTCGCGGCGAGAGTGCCGAGAAGGCACACGCCCTCCCCCTCGCCGAACATGATGCGGTCACCAGCCTTCAAGCGTTTCGCCGGCCTCGCCAGCGCCGTCCAGCGGCTCGCATCGACGCCTGCCGGTCAGCGTCACCGAGATGTGCGCCGACGTGCCGTCGCGCTCGCGCGTTCCCTTGAGCTCCGCGGGGATCACCTTGGTGTCGTTGAACACGAGCGCGTCGCCGGCTGAGAGAAGCTCGGGCAGATCCGCGATCTTTCTGTCAGCAAACGGCGAAGCGGTGCCGGGCTCGACCACGAGCAGCCGCGCTGCGTCGCGCGGGCTCGCTGGCCTGAGCGCAATCAGCTCCTCCGGCAGATGGTAGTCGAAATCGTCGACGCGCACGTTGATCTGGCGCGGGCCTAGCCCGCGTCGGCGGCCACCCGCATGGTGACGATCTTGTCGGGCTTCGACGGAGGCTCGCCCCGGGTGATCTTGTCGACATTCTCCATGCCTTTGCTGACGCGGCCCCACACGGTGTACTGCCCGTCGAGGAAGCTCGCGTCGTCGAAGCAGATGAAGAACTGGCTGTCGGCGGAATCCGGCGACTGCGCCCGCGCCATGGACACGGCGCCGCGCGTATGCGGTTCCTTCGAGAACTCGGCGCGAAGCTTCTGGCCGGAGCCGCCGCGCCCGGTGCCGGTGGGATCGCCGGTCTGCGCCATGAAGCCGTCGATGACGCGGTGGAACACCACGCCGTCATAGAAGCCCTGGCGTGCGAGCTCCTTGATGCGCGCCACATGGTTCGGCGCGAGGTCCGGCCTGAGCTCGCACGGTCACCGGTCCGCGGCTCGTCTCGATGATAAGGGTATCTTCGGGCGTCGCTGCCATGTCGGACCTCCTATTGCTGGGCCTTGAGCACGTTGGCCGCTGCCGCCTTCGACGCATCGTCGGCGTCGGCGGCAATCGTCATCTTGACGATCTTGTCGGGGTTCGACGGCGGCTCGCCCGGCGCGATCTTGTCGACGGCGCCCATGCCGTCGATCACCTGGCCCCAGATCGTGTATTTGCCGTTGAGGAAGGACGCCGGGGCAAAGTCGATGAAGAATTGGCTGTTGGCGCTGTTCGGGTCGTTCGACCGCGCCGCGCCGATGGTGCCGCGCTCGAAGGTCGCCTTGTTGGAGAACTCGGCCGGAAGGTCGGGATAGCTCGAGCCGCCGGTGCCGGTGCCGGTCGGATCGCCGGTCTGCGCCATGAAGCCTGGGATGACGCGATGGAACACGATGCCGTTGTAGAAGCCCTCACGCGTGAGCTGCTTCACCCGCTCGACATGCTTTGGCGCGAGATCGGGGCGGAGCAGAATGGTGACGCGGCCGTCCTTGAGATCGAGCAAGAGGACATTGTCGAGCGGATCGGCGGCGGAGGCGGAGCGAGACGACGCGGCGCCAAGAGCTAACAGCATCGCGCCAAGGACCAGGGTACGAGTGAGCATCATGCGGAATGTTTCCTCTTCAAGGCTGCGGCCACTTTGGCCGGAACGAAGCTACTGACGTCGCCGCCCATGGCGGCAATCTGGCGGACAAGGCTCGCAGCGATGTAGCGGGTTTCCGGCGAAGAGGCCAGAAACACCGTTTCAACGTCCGGGACCATGGCGGCGTTCATTCCCGCCATCTGCATTTCGTAGTCGAAATCGCCGGCGTCGCGCAGCCCGCGGATGATGACGCTGGCGCCAACCTCGCGCGCGGCAGTGACGGTGAGCGTGTCGAACGTGGTCACGTCGAATTCCGCGCCGGTTTCGTCGGCGACGGGACGGAGTGCGTCCACCACCAGGCTCACGCGCTCGTCCGCCGTGAACAGCGCTCCCTTGTTATGATGGGTGCCGACGGCGACGACGAGGCGGTCGACGAGCTTCGTCGCGCGCCGCGCGATATCGATATGACCGTTGGTCACGGGATCGAAGCTGCCGGGATAGAAGCCGATGCGGGTCATCGGCACCTTCTAGCCGCGCAGCGATAGCGCCCGCAAGGGCCGCCACGAAACCCAAAGAAAAGAGCCCGACGAGGATCGGGCCTTTTCAAGGGGGATGGACATCAGCCTTTTCTTGTTATGGGCGTCCGGCTTCTTGTTATTTCAGCGCTATCGCGGCTGGCTCCCGTGCCCGCGCCCCGAACAGTATGAAGCGGTAACCAAGACCGCCGGAAAAGATCCAGGGATCGAATCCGCACTCTTGTTTGGTGCCGGCAGTGCAGCGGTTCCAGCGCCAAGGGGGGCATGCGGCTGATCAGGATCAGGTCCTCGCGTGTCCCTTAAGAGGTGTGACCAAGGCGACACGGCTTTCTTTGATCCAGATCAAATCGCCAGTGCGGCAAGCCTCGTTTGCTGGTGCGGTCCGGCCGCCAACGAGGGAATCGCGCCTTGGTAATGCCATCCGATGTCAAGGAAGCACCCGGTCATCGCATTCGCGGCGTCGCCGCAGGAGAGCAAGCCCTGCCCGCGCTCGATCCGGCCTTGGCCAAGCTCGCGGCGCATGCGAGCAAGATCCGCACGCGCAAGGGCCAGAGCATCGGCCTCACGCTGGATGGCCACGAGGCGGCCTATATCGTGCGCGCCGGGGCGCTCATGCTGCAAGTCGCGGCAGCGGCAACGCCACGCCAAGTCGCCGCCTTTCTGCTTCCTGGCGACGTGCTGCGAGGAAGCGCCGTTCCTCCCCAAGCCGAGGCGAGCCTGATCTCGGCAAACGCCGCCGAGCTCTGGCGTTTCAGGTGGTCGGCGATGGAGGATTTCGCGGCGGCCGATCGCGGCCTTGCGCGCTTCCTACAGGAGGCCGCGGCGGCGCGCCTCGCCCGCTATGCGCTTCACACCGCGGTGCTCGGCCAATTCTCGAGCGAGCAGCGCGTGGCGACGGTGCTCACCGAGCTTGCCATGCTGACCGGAACGCCGTCGCCGGCAGGCGGCATCGTCATCGACATGCCGTTCCGGCGGAACGATCTCGCCGACTATCTCGGCCTCAACCCAGACACTCTGTCGCGGATCGTGGCGCGGCTGCGGCGTGACGGAATTCTCGGGCATTCGGCGCGGAGCCGGGCGCTGGTGCGCGACTTCCGCGCTCTTGCGAGGCTCACGCCGGCGGCGCGCTCGCTCGCCGAAATCCACCAGCACCGGCGCGGCGACGGGTTAGCCCTCTTCGCCTGAGTCCTCTTCATCGAGCGGACCGTCGTCGAGCGGCTCGTCATCGGCAGGGCCTTCATCCGCAGATCCTTCATGGCCATTGCCGTTCTCGACATCGGGGATGTGCTCGACCGCGACCACGCGCTCGTCCTCGGCGGTATCGAACACGATCACGCCCTGCGTCGAGCGGCCAACAATGCTGATGCCCTCCACCGGCACGCGGATCAACTGGCCGCGGTCGGTGACGAGCATGATCTGGTCGCCCTCCTCGACCGGGAAGGAGCCGACCAGTCTGCCGTTCCGCTGATTGACGGTCATGGCGATGATGCCTTTGCCGCCGCGTCCGGAGATGCGGTATTCGTAGGCCGAGGTGCGCTTGCCGTAGCCGTTCTCCGACACGGTGAGCACGAATTCCTCGTGCGCGCTGAGCTCGGCGTAGCGCTCGGGACTGACTGACACTGCCTCGCTGCCATTCTCTTCGGCTTCCATGTCCGACTCGAATTCGGCGCCGCCTCGCCTGATGCTGTTCGCTTGGCGCACATAGGCCATGCGTTCCGCAGGGGCTGCTTCGATATGGGCGAGGATGGCCATGGAGATGACCTGGTCCTTGCCTTCGAGCTTGATGCCGCGCACGCCTGCGGATTCGCGGCCCTTGAACACGCGCACGTCGGTGACCGGGAAGCGGATGGCCTGCCCCTCCGCCGTGGTCAGCAGCACGTCCTTGTTCTCGTCGCAGACCGCCACGCCGATGATGCGGTCGCCCTCGTCGAGCTTCATGGCGATCTTGCCGTTCTGCCGGACCTCGATGAAGTCGGAGAGCTTGTTGCGCCGGACGGTGCCGCCATTGGTGGCGAACATCACGTCGAGCTTGGCCCAGCTTGCCCTCGTCCTCCGGCAGCGGCAGGATGGTGGTGATGTTCTCGTCCTTGGCAAGCGGCAGGAGGTTGATCAGCGCCTTGCCGCGCGCCTGCGGCGCAGCAATCGGCAGGCGCCACACCTTCATCTTGTAGGCCATGCCGCGCGAGGAGAAGAACAGCACCGGCGTATGCGTATTGGCGATGAAGATGCGGGTGACGAAATCCTCTTCCCGCGTCGCCATGCCGGCCCGGCCCTTGCCGCCGCGGCGCTGCGCCCGATAGGCGGACAGCGGCACGCGCTTGATGTAGCCCTTGTGGCTCACGGTGACGACCATGTCCTCGCGCTGGATCAGGTCCTCGTCCTCGACCTCGGCGTCCATCTCGAGGATCTCGGTGCGGCGCGGGGTGCCGAACTGCGCCTTGATGGTGTTGAGCTCGTCCTTGACGATGGCGATGATGCGGGCGCGCGAGCGCAGGATGGCGAGATAGTCGGTGATCTCGCCGCCGAGCTTCGCCAGCTCATCGCCGATCTCGTCGCGGCCGAGCGCGGTCAAGCGCTGTAGCCTGAGGTCGAGGATGGCGCGGGCCTGATCCTCGGACAGGCGATACGTCCCTTCCGCCGAGACCTTGTGGCGCGGGTCGGCGACAAGCTCGACCAGGGGGATCACGTCCTTTGCCGGCCAATCCTTGGCCATCAATCGCTCGCGCGCCGCTGCTGGGTCGGGCGCCTTGCGGATCAGCGCAATGACCTCGTCGATATTGGCGACGGCGATGGCGAGGCCGACGAGGACATGGGCGCGATCGCGCGCCTTGCGCAGCAGGAACTTGGTGCGGCGCCCGATCACCTCCTCGCGGAAGTCGGTGAAGGCGCGGACCATGTCCTTGAGGTTGAGCTGCTCGGGCCGGCCGCCGATCAGCGCCACGATGTTGGCGCCGAAGGTCGATTGCAGCGTCGAGAAGCGGTAGAGCTGGTTCAGCACCACGTCGGCCATGGCGTCGCGCTTCAGCTCGATGACCACGCGCATGCCGTCGCGGCTCGACTCGTCGCGAATATCGGAGATGCCTTCGATCTTCTTCTCGCGCACCAGCTCGGCGATCCTCTCCACCATCGTCGCCTTGTTCACCTGATAGGGAATCTCGGTGATGACCAGCGCCTCGCGCTCCTTGCGCAGGATTTCGGTGGTGACGCGGCCGCGCATCAGGATCGAGCCGCGGCCCTTGTGATAGGCGGAGCGAATGCCTGCCCTGCCGAGGATCAGGCCGCCGGTGGGGAAGTCCGGGCCTGGAACGATCTCGATCAGCTCCTCGATGGAGATCGCCGGATTGTCGAGATAGGCGATGCAGGCGTCGATCACCTCGCCGAGATTGTGCGGCGGGATGTTGGTGGCCATGCCGACGGCGATGCCGCCGGCGCCGTTGACCAACAGGTTCGGGAACTTCGCCGGCAGGACCATAGGTTCCTGCTCGCGCCCATCGTAGTTCGCCTGGAAGTCGACCGTCTCATTCTCGAGATCGTCGAGCAGCGTCATGGCCGGACGTGCGAGCCGCACCTCGGTATAGCGCTCGGCCGCGGGCGGATCGCCGTCGACCGAGCCGAAATTGCCCTGCCCGTCGATCAGCGGTACGCGCATGGAGAAGTCCTGCGCCATGCGCACCAGAGCGTCGTAGATCGCTTGGTTGCCGTGCGGGTGATACTTACCCATGGTGTCGCCGGTGACGCGCGCCGATTTGTTGTAGGCGCGATCCGGCGTGTAGTTGTTCTCGTGCATCGAATAGAGGATGCGGCGATGCACGGGTTTCAGCCCGTCGCGCACGTCGGGCAGCGCACGGGCCACGATCACGCTCATGGCGTAATCGAGATACGACCGCTTCATCTCGTCGATGATCGAGATCGGCCGAATGTCAGACGGGCTTCCTGCGCCCGATCCGGGAGGTTGATCGTTGTCGGCCAAGGCCGTTGGTGTTCCGTTGAAGAGTTGGCGAAAGGATCAGTCGTGGCCGCTTGCGCATGCGCACGGCCTTCCGAGCAGAGCGTGAGTCGTACGGAGAAGGCATGTTTCTATAACTGATTTTCGACGCGACTTGCAACCGCTGCGAAGGGTTATAGGCGCGGCTGAAAGCGTTCCTTTATATCAACGTATTCAATATGTTACGGAGACACCGCTTAGGCTCGTTGACGCATCCCGTCTTCGGCATTCATCAGTATACTGACGAGTGACATTGCGCGCGACTCTGGGAACGATCGCACCCGGCGCACGTTGTTCGAACAGGGGGCGAGAGTCGTGTCGATTCTCGTCCGCTTCGTTTCAAACGACTTGAAGGAGAGCATCATGAACCGCTTCCTCGCAACAACGGCCCTCGTCATGCTGATGGGCGCGGCCCCCGCGCTGGCCCAGTCCCCCGACACTCCCAGCTCGCCACCGCAGGAGCCTGGCATGCAGGCTCCGATGCAGCCGGAGTCACCCTCCGCCATCCCGTCCGAGCCCAACATGAAGGCACCGGACCAATCGTCCGAGGCAAAGCCGATCCTTCCGGACCAGAGCGCCAAGAGCCTGGATAAGCCTCTCGAGCAGAGCGCTCAGTTCCTCAACGAGCAGAAGGCTGACGACATCCTTGCCAGCACCATCATCGGCAAGTCTGCCGTCAATAGCCAGGATGAGGCGATCGGCGACGTCAACGATCTCGTGACGGATCGGAGCGGCAAGATCCTTGCCGCGCTGATCGGCGTCGGCGGCTTCCTCGGCATCGGCGAGAAAGACGTCGCGGTACGCTTCGAGGACCTCAAGCTGACCCGTGACGGGAACAACAACGCCAAGGTCGTGCTGAATGTCAGCAAGGAGACGCTTGCCTCGGCGCCCGATTACAAGACGCTGGACGAGCAGCCCGTGGTGGAAGGCTCTGCCAAGAGCGACGAGACCACCAAGACCTATTAGTGCCTCGCGGCTCTAGCGCGCGGAAGCCCGGTGGCCTCAAAAGGTCGCCGGGCTTCGTTCGTTTCGAGAACGGGCCCTCGGCCCTAGAACGGGATTTCGTCGTCGAGTTCCTTGTCGAAGGAGCGGCCGCCTCCCCCGCCAAGCGCGCTCGAGCGTCCGAAGTCTCCACTGGAAGCGCCGGCGGGCTCGCGAGCTTCACCGCCGCCGCCCTGGCGGCCGTCGAGCATGGTCAGCTGCGAATTGAAGCCTTGCAGCACCACCTCGGTCGAGTAGCGGTCCTGGCCTGACTGGTCCTGCCATTTCCGCGTCTGGAGCTGCCCTTCCACGTAGATCTTCGAGCCCTTCTTCAAATATTGCTCGGCCACGCGGCAGAGCGGCTCGCTGAAGATGACCACGCGGTGCCACTCGGTGCGTTCCTTGCGCTCGCCGCTCGCCTTGTCGCGCCAGCTTTCGCTCGTCGCCATGCGCAAATTCACGATGGGGCGGCCATCCTGCGTGTGACGGACTTCGGGATCGGCTCCGAGGTTGCCTATGAGAATGACTTTGTTGACTGATCCCGCCATGTGGCGAACCTCCGCTCTGCACGGCCCCCATTAACCGTAGCCGGACTGTACTGCCTGCCGGGCAGCTCCGGCTAGCCAAGGGTCACGCCGCTCCACAATAAGACGCACCCGGCTATTTGTACACGTTTTGTTCTACTCGTCCACACCCGCGCCTTGAGAATTGTGCAGGTGCGAACTATGGCTTAGAGAGAACGGCGTTCGGGGCGAGCTCAAGCCGGCAACCTGATCTTCACGATCTGTAGGCCAGGCTCAGCGGCTCAAACACCCTCAAGACCAGGGACCAGGATGCAGCGCTCCGTCGAACAGCGCCATAGACCGAAACGCCGCGTGGCCGCCGTGCCGCGGCGCGATCCGCGCGCCAAGACCTTCGGCTTCACCGCGCGGCAGCGCCCTTTCATCATGGTGCTGGTGGCGAACTGGATTTTCTCCATCTGCTTCTTCCTGGGCATGAAGCTCATCTGGCACTGGCAGCCAGAGGATTGGGGCATCGCCGACCGCATCGCGCTCGTGCTCAAGGGAGCCGTGTTCGCGCTTCTCCCTGGCGTCATCGGCATCTGCATCGTCGCCGCGCAGCGCCTCGATCCGTCCATGTGGGTCGGGCGCACGGCCAAGCCCAACTCGTCGCTCGACATCAACACGCGCTTCATCCTCAACACCTTCGAGCAATTCACCGCCTACTTCGTGGCCAATGCCGGCCTCGCCATGTATTGCCCGCCGGAGGAAGCCCGCTCGCTGCCGCTGCTCACGGCGCTGTTCGTGATGGGGCGCATCCTGTTCTGGATCGGCTATCACAAGAACCCGTATCTGCGCGCCTTCGGCTTCGGCATCACCTTCTATCCGACGGTGGCGGCGTTTGCCTGGCTCGTCCTGATCATGGTGTTCGGCATCCGCATCCCGCTTTAGCAGGAGCCCTCATCCTGAGGAGGCGCGCAGGGCCGTCTCGAAGGATGAGGTCATGCTTCGAGATGCGCCCTTCGGGCGCTCCTCAGCATGAGGGTTTTGATCTCACCGCCCCGCCTGCCAATCGAGGATGAACTGCGCGGGCCAAAGCAGCATCAGCACATTGAGCGTGAGGTTGTCGCGGATCATGTATCCGACGAAAAGCTCGAGCGCGACGGCGATGGCAATCGTGAGCCAGACCGGCCACCAGCGCGCCAGGAAGAAGCCGACAATCATGAACAGCGTGTCGGCCAGCGAGTTGATGACGCTGTCGCCGTAGTAGTCGAGCGACACGGTCGTGCCGCGATAACGCTCGATTAGCCAGCTCGTATTCTCGATGACCTCCCAGGACGCCTCGATGGCGATGGCCACCATCAGCCTCACGCCGAAGGACATCGGGATCCAGCGCGAGAGGAGCCAGAGCACCCAGTAAAAGATGAAGCCGTGGATGATGTGCGAGGGCGAGTACCAGTCGGAGAGATGCTGCGAGTTCTCCGAGCTCATCACCACGCCGTGCCAGAGCTTGACATAGCCGCATTTGCAGATCGGCTCGCGGCCCATGGCGAGCAGGATCGCCGCCTGGAGCGCGATGAGGCCGAGGCAGGCAAGGATGACCTGGTTGCGGTTGAGCTTCACGAGCGCATCCATGCCGAGGTTCGACCGACCGTCATCAACCAACTCCTAGAGTTCGCTTGGATCGATGGGTTCTCTCGCACTGTGGCGAATGTGAAGAATGATAAGTTCGTCATCCACGTTGGTGTAGAAGACCCCAGCGGAATTGACCTGACGGTTGGCCGCGACGCAACGGCGCGGCCGCTAGCAGGAAAGTCTGCAATGAGTTCGACGACAATGCGGATACGCTGTTCGACTCGTGCAGCGCCGCTTGGACTCCGTTCAGAAAGATAGTCGCCAATCTCGATTAGGTCGCGGAGTGCGCGAGGGCTGTATGTAATCCTCACTTGCGGAAGCGCGCAAACGCCGCCTCGACTTCCGCCGGGCTGGCCCTTTCGCCGCGCTCAACTTGCTCGAGCGCTTCATCGATGGCGGCCAGTTCCTCCGGGGAGGCTTGGTAGGGACCGGGGCCAAGGCGATCGAGCGCGAGAAGCAGCTTTGCAGCTTCGTCCTGGCGATCCGCAGGCCAGGCGCGCACCGCGTCCAGAGCTTTTTCCATCAGCTTGGTCATGAGCTAGAGTTTAGCATAGGTTCGGGGCCCCTCAAGAAAGCGCGTAGATCGCATGAACTCAAGACGAGGTGCTGGCCCTGCTCAGGACCGGCGCGAGCATCTTTCTCACTGGCCAGCCAGGTAGCGGCAAGACCCACACGGTCAACCGCTATGTCCGCGAGCTCCAGCGGCAAGGCATCGACTACGCCTACACCGCCTCGACCGGCATCGCCGCCACCCACGGCCACGGCATCACAATTCACGCCTGGAGCGGCATCGGCGTGCGCGAGGCCCTCACCCGCCGCGATCTCGACCTGCTCTCGACCAACCGCCGCCTCGCTTCTCGCATCGAGAAGACCAAGGTCCTCATCATCGATGAGATCTCGATGCTGCCGGCGCGCGCCTTGAGCCTGGTCGATGCGGTCTGCCGTCATATCAGGGGAATGCAGGCGCCGTTCGGCGGCCTACAGGTGGTGCTGGTGGGCGATTTCTTCCAGCTTCCGCCGGTGGTGCGGAGGGACCGGGACGACTCCATGCTGCCGCTTGCCGGCGGGGCGGACGCCTTCGGCGCGGAGTTCGCCCACGCCTCGCCCGCCTGGAGGGACCTTGCGCCGACCGTCTGCTATCTCTCCGAGCAGCACCGGCAGAGTGACGCCGCGTTTCTCGACGTGCTTGCCGCCATTCGCTCCAATGAGTGCGTAGGCACGCATCGCGAGCGCCTTGTCTCGCGGCTGATCGGCAGCGACCAGCTGCCCGCGGCCTGCACCCGCCTCTTCACCCACAACGCCGCCGTCGACGACATCAACCAGCAGCAATTGGCCAAGCTCCCAGGCAAGGCGCACATCTTCGCCATGATCGCCAAGGGACCGGAGCCGTTCGTGCGCACGCTTCAACGCGGCTGCCTGTCGCCGGAGAAGCTCGAACTCAAGCAGGGCGCGGTGGTGATGTTCACCAAGAACGATCCTGCCGGCCGCTATGTCAACGGCACGCTCGGCGTTGTCGACGACTTCGATGCCGAGGATGGGTATCCGGTGGTGCGGACGCGCGGCGGCAAGCGCATTCTCGCCGAGCCCTCGAAATGGAAGATCGACGAGAACGGCAAGGAGCGCGCAAGCGTCACCCAGGTGCCGCTGAAGCTCGCCTGGGCCATGACCGTGCATAAGAGCCAGGGCATGTCGCTCGACGCCGCAGTGATCGACCTCTCCAAGGCCTTCGAATATGGGCAGGGCTACGTGGCGCTGTCGCGCTTGCGCAATCTGTCCGGCTTGCACCTTCTCGGGCTGAACGAGCGGGCGCTCCGCGTGCATCCGCTTGCGGTGGAGAAGGATGCAGAGTTCCGCGCGGCGTCGGATGCCGCGCCACGCCTCGACACTGCCGCCGCCGTAGCACAGCAACAGGCCTTCGTCGCGGCGAGCGCCGCCAAGTCCACCCGGGCGGCGGGGTCGGAGCCCGCCCGGCCGCGCATGCCGTGGACGCCGCAAGGGTCTGCGCTCGACGCCATGCGGGCGACCTACGCCAAGGCCTACGCCCCCTGGACGCGGGACGAGGACGGCGACCTCAAGCGCCGCCACCAGGCCGGCGAGAGGGTCGAGGCCATCGCCGCCGAGTTCGGCCGCAAGCCCGGCGCCATAAGGTCGCGCCTCAAGAAGCTCGGTTTAGTCTGAGACGCCGAAACGAGTGTGGCGCCATCCCTCCCCCAAGGCGGGGAGGGTGAGGCGCCCGGCCTGGCGAAAGTGTGGGGGAGATAGCGGCCACCCCGGCGACGCTTTGCGTCGCCGGACCTCCCCGCGAGGGGGAGGTATGAAACAAGTGGGATCGGGTGAGCCAAACTGCGGCGCCCCCTCCCCTTGCCGCCGAAGCTCCTGGGGACTAAGCCTTTGCGGGGCTTGTTGAATGGGCCGCTCGCCCCGACATTGCTAGGGTAATGACCTCAAAATTCATCTCGATCCGCGGCGCGCGGGAGCACAACCTCAAGAACATCTCCCTCGACCTGCCCCGGGAGAAGCTCGTGGTGATCACCGGGCTCTCCGGCTCCGGCAAGTCGTCGCTCGCCTTCGACACCATCTATGCCGAGGGCCAGCGCCGCTATGTCGAGTCGCTCGCGGCCTATGCGCGCCAGTTCCTCGACATGATGCAGAAGCCGGACGTCGACCATATCGACGGCCTGTCGCCGGCCATCTCCATCGAGCAGAAGACCACCTCGCGCAACCCGCGCTCCACGGTCGGCACGGTCACCGAGATCTACGACTATATGCGGCTCCTGTGGGCGCGCGTCGGCATCCCCTATTCGCCGGCGACCGGGCTTCCCATCGAGAGCCAGACGGTTTCCCAGATGGTCGACCGCGTGCTGGCGCTCCCCGAGGGCACGCGGCTCTATCTGCTCGCGCCGATCGCGCGCGGCCGCAAGGGCGAGTACCGCAAGGAGTTCGCCGAGCTGCAGAAGAAGGGCTTTCAGCGGCTCAAGATCGACGGCAAGTTCTACGAGATCGGGGAAGCCCCCGCGCTCGACAAGAAATTCAAGCACGACATCGACGTGGTGGTCGATCGCGTCGTGGTGCGTCCAGACATGAGCGCGCGGCTCGCCGACAGCTTCGAGACGGCGCTCGCGCTCTCCGACGGCATCGCCGTGGTCGAGTTCGCCGACCGCCCTCCTCCCCATCCTTCGAGACGCGGCCTTCGGCCGCTCCTCAGGATGAGGATCTAGCGCCGGGCCGCAGCGTTTCACCTCATCCTGAGGAGGCGCGAAGCGCCGTCTCGAAGGGTGAGGCCGCACCCGAGCGCATCATCTTCTCGGCGAAGTTCGCCTGCCCGGTCTCAGGCTTCACCATCGAGGAGATCGAGCCGCGGCTGTTCTCCTTCAACAACCCCTATGGCGCCTGCCCCGCCTGCGATGGGCTCGGCACCGAGCTGTTCTTCGAGCCTGACCTCGTGGTGCCGGACGAGAACCTGAGCCTCAACCGCGGCGCCATCGCCCCCTGGGCGCGCACGTCCGCCACCTCGCCCTATTACCAGCAGACGCTGGAAGCCTTGGCGCGCGCCTACCGCCAGCCGATGACCAAGCCGTGGAAGTCGCTGCCGGAGGACTTCCGCAACGTCGTGCTCTACGGCTCCGGCGACGACGAGATCACTTTCACCTATGACGACGGCGTGCGCCACTACTCGACCACGAAACCCTTCGAAGGCGTGATCACCAATATCGAGCGGCGCTGGCGCGAGACCGAATCCTCCTGGGTGCGCGAGGAGCTGTCGCGCTTCCAGTCGGACCAGCCCTGCGAGGCCTGCGCCGGCAATCGGCTCAAGCCGCAGGCGCTGGCGGTGAAGATCGACCGCCTGCATATCGGCCAGGTCGCCGACATGTCGATCCGCGAGGCCTGCCATTGGTTCGCGACGCTCCCCGCCAGACTGACTCCGAAGCAGAACGAGATCGCCGAGCGCATCCTGAAGGAGATCCGCGAGCGGCTGAACTTCCTCAACGATGTCGGCCTCGACTATCTCACCCTCGCCCGCGCCAGCGGAACGCTGTCGGGCGGCGAGAGCCAGCGCATCCGCCTTGCCTCGCAGATCGGATCGGGCCTCACCGGCGTGCTCTATGTGCTGGACGAGCCGTCGATCGGGCTGCATCAGCGCGACAATGCGCGGCTGCTCGAGACGCTCGACCGCCTGCGCGACCTCGGCAACAGCGTCATCGTGGTCGAGCATGACGAGGAGGCGATCCTCGCCGCCGATCACGTGGTGGACATGGGCCCGGGCGCCGGCATCCATGGCGGCGAGGTGGTGGCCGAAGGCACGCCAGAGCAGGTGATGGCAAATCCTCACAGCCTCACCGGGCAATATCTCACCGGCTTCAAGCAGATCCCTCTCCCCAAGGAGAGGCGTAAGCCAACCAGAGGCAGACGACTGTCTGTCATCGGCGCGCGCGCCAACAACCTCAAGAACATCACCGTGGACATTCCGCTCGGCCTGTTCACCGCGGTCACCGGCGTGTCCGGCGGCGGCAAGTCGACCTTCCTCATCGAGACGCTCTATCGCGCCGTCGCGCGCAAGCTCACCAACGCCCGCGAGCATCCCGGCGAGCATGACGCCATCGAGGGCCTCGAGCATCTCGACAAGGTCATCGACATCGACCAGTCGCCGATCGGGCGCACGCCGCGCTCAAACCCCGCCACCTATACCGGCGCCTTCACCCCGATCCGCGAATGGTTCGCCGAGCTCCCCGAAGCCAAGGTGCGCGGCTACAAGCCAGGCCGCTTCTCCTTCAACGTCAAGGGCGGGCGCTGCGAGGCCTGCCAGGGCGACGGCGTGATCAAGATCGAGATGCACTTTCTGCCCGACGTCTACGTCACCTGCGACGTGTGCAAGGGCAAGCGCTACGACCGCGAGACGCTGGAGATCAAGTTCAAGGACAAGTCGATCGCCGACGTGCTCGACATGACGGTCGAGGAGGCCGCCGACCTGTTCAAGGCGGTGCCGTCGATCCGCGACAAGCTCGAGACGCTGAAGCGCGTCGGCCTCGGCTATATCCATGTCGGCCAGCAGGCGACCACGCTGTCAGGCGGCGAGGCGCAGCGGGTGAAGCTGTCGCGCGAGCTGTCGCGCCGCGCCACCGGCCGCACGCTCTATATTCTCGACGAGCCCACGACAGGACTACACTTCCATGATGTGGCGAAGCTGCTCGACGTGCTGCATGAGCTGGTCGACCAGGGCAACACGGTGATCGTCATCGAGCACAATCTCGAAGTGATCAAGACCGCCGACTGGATCGTCGACCTCGGCCCCGAAGGCGGCGACGCCGGCGGCAACGTGGTCGCCATCGGCACGCCGGAGGAGATCGCCGCCAACGCGCAGAGCTATACGGGGCAATACCTCAAGCAGGTCATCGACCGCCGCCGTGGCAAGGCGAAGCGCGCGCAGCAGCGGCGGAGTAGATCCACTCCATCAGGCGCCTGCGGAACGCCGGCCATCCGTCTCTCTTCGTGACGTCCCTCTACTTATGCGCGTATACTCAGAGCTAGCTATGGAGGAGGCCATACAGCTTCTCCTGTGGGGTCCCCCATTCTACGCGGAGGTCATGGAGAAAAAAGGGCCACCCCAGTCATGCTTCTTCCGCATCGAAGTGCGCCCCCGATTTCCCGCCGAGGCATCACGCAAGCAAGTTGTGAGAGGCGACTCATCTTGCCGCCTTAGTCCTCTGTCCCGCAGCCCATCAACGCACAGCCGATGGGTTTTACCTCATGGTCGACAATACGACCAAGGAGTGCCGGATCATGCCTGGCAGCGAGCTGTCTTCCACCCAGAAGGCTAGATACAAAGAGCTGGGCAAGTACGCCACGATGGATGAGGCCAAAGCGGCTATGAACTCCATGCTCGGAACCGCCTGCCCAAAAATGTGATCTGAAGCAGCTATCGATAGCCGGACATCCCCCAACCACGGGAGGAAACCAATGGTTAGATACGGCGGCTCAGGCTATGTCGCCCATGCCGCTTCATCAGCCGGACAGCATGATCACGCAGGTCCGCGAAGCATGCGGCGCGGGTCGGTACGAGTTAATGGTATCTGCGTGGCCAGGACCACCATCCGCCAAACCCGTAGGTGCGCGCGATGGAGTGGAGGCGCCTGCGTTCGCTGGTTCTGAACCTTAGTGACCCCGGGCGCGACGGGTGGTGGGCGTAGCCCCCTATGGGCCTTGTCGCGCGCCGAAAAAAATCGTGATGGGAGAACATGTTGAGGCCAAAAAAAAGGCGTCCGCTGAATTTGGATCGGACGCCAAAAGCGCGTTTTCGCGCGCGTGCCGGGAGGGAAACGCCGGCACTTGAGCGGCCACATCTTTCGGCTAGACGGGGGGTGCTAGCGATGTGGTCGCTTGCCTTAACATATCACATTACGAGCGTTGCGCCATGGTCCATATCCGTATCGGGCGTTAGTCCCCGACCAAAAGCATGCCTTTGCTGACCCGCGCGACGCTTGCAGTGCAGCAAAACAGTGGAGGAGGTTATGCGACGCGCAGATAGGAAATTCACGAGAAGCGCAAAGACGTGGGTACTCATTCTTGCGGTGGCGGCGATCGCAGGCACGACGAGCGTGCCGGTGGCTCGTGCCGATGAAGCGCAAGCGAAGGCCTTGTTCAAGACCATGTCCGATTACCTCGCCGCACAGCAGGCGATATCGTTTGCATACGACTCGACCCTCGAGGTCGTCACCGAGAAGGACCAGAAATTGGGGCTGGCAAATTCAGGCACAGTGACCCTCAATCGGCCTGACAAGCTCCACGCAACACGCACCGGCGGATTTGCCAATATCGAGATGGCCTTTGACGGGAAAACACTGACTCTGCTCGGCAAGAACGCCAACCTGTTCGCCAAGGCCGAAGAGCCGGGCACCATCGATCAACTCGTCGACGTATTGCGGAAAAAGTACGATAGGCCCGTGCCGGCCGCCGACTTGCTGATGGCGAATCCCTATAATGAGCTCATACCTTTGGTCGTGGATGCGAAGGACCTTGGAAGCGGCGTGATCCGCGGCGTTGAATGCGATCACCTTGCTTTTAGAACCGAAGAAGTGGACTGGCAGATCTGGATCGCCCAGGGTGACCGTCCCTATCCCTGCCGGTACGTGATCACCAGCACCAAGGTAAAGGGGTCCCCGCAATACACCATCGACGTCCGGGACTGGAAAACAGGCGCCGAGGTTGCTTCTGATACCTTCAGCTTGGAGGTTCCGAAGGACGCCAAGAAGCTGGAGCCAGGCGCTATTGCCGATGAGTTACCCGAGATCTTCAAGGTGAAAAAAGGAGCACAATGACATGTTCAAGCGCATGGGACTTCTTCTGCTGGCCGCCATCATCGGCGCCTTTTGCCTCGAACTCGGTGAGCGGTACTCGATTCCGGGCGTCGATGGCCTAGTCTCTAGTGCCCAGGCCACGGTCGGCCGCCCCTTGACGCCGGTAAGTGTCGCAGGTGTCGCGCGGAGGACGGCGCGGCGGAACTAGTACCGCCTACGCTGCCCACTGATGGGGGCAGTTTTTTTTGGCGTCACTGTGTTCGCTACGGTTCACCAGCAAAGCTGCGCGCCGGAGGTGCAAACCACCGGTGACACCACGCCTGCCCAGCAGATGGTATGGGCAGAGTCGTTTACGACGTCCGGCGGAAGCAATAGATGGGGGCTAACCGAGCTCCGCCAATAGGGGTTGGGCGCAGGCTTATGTGGCGTCTCACGCACCGGTCCCGTCACGTTGTTGTCCGTCTTCCACTTATCGATAGCCTCGCGCAAAGACTTTAGCGACTTCTCGACGGCGTTGTTCTTTCCAAGGGCGTCCGCCGTACCCGAGATGACGATGCACCGAGGCTGCGCCGCCGCAATCATGCACGGCGTGCTCCAACAGGCGACGACCATCAAGGCGATGCTTGGGCGCACTTATCCGCCACTCATTTCGCCAGGACCCAGCTCATTCTACGCTCTTTCGCGCCGCTAAGCATCGGAGTCGGGTTATTATGGTACTATGTCGTGATCCCTGGATTGTTACGCGGTAAGGCGTAGCAAAACGCTGCCTTCAATGTGGCTTCGAGTGCGACGCTGGAGCCACCGATTGTCTGCTCGACGAATGGCTTGAGATTTAGCCGAAGGTTCGAGATCGCAACGGGAGTGCGGCTCATGGAACGCAAGGAGTTTGATCACGAAATCCTGCTGCTACAGGGCGGTGGCGCGCTTGGGGCCTACCAAGCCGGCGTGTATGAAGGGCTAGTCGAAGCGGGTGTGGCGCCGACCTGGGTCGTCGGCATTTCGATCGGCGCAATCAACGCATCGCTGATTGTCGGCAACCCGCCTGAGCGGCGGATCGAGCGACTGCGTGAGTTCTGGCGGAGAGTGTCAAGAAATGTCGGGCCCCCCTTGCCGGCATGGCTCGAACTCGCTTCGACCGACCGTCAACTACATGGCCGCGATGTCAGCCGCCACGTTCGGCATCCCAGTGCTTCTTCACGCCCCGAATGCCACCGGCTTCGTTCGCCGCGGATGGCACCGAAGGCGCCCTCAGCATGTACGACACAACTCCGCTCAAGGCCACTTTGGAAGAGCTGGTTGATTTCGATCTGATCAATTCCGGACAGGTCCGCCTGTCGTTGGGTGCCGTGGACGTCCGCAAGGGCACCTCCATCTATTTCGATACGAAGTCTACCCAGATCAACGCAGACCATGTCCGAGCCAGTGGCGCTCTGCCACCCGGTTTCCCGCCGGTGATGATCGATGGGGAATACTACTGGGACGGCGGCGTGGTGAGTAACACGCCGATCACCTATGTGTCGGACGCAAGACCTTTGACCACCGCCCGCATCATTCAGGTCGACGTCTTCAACTCCCAAGGAGAACTGCCGCGCAATTTAAGCCAAGTGAGCGAACGGGCGAAGGACATCCAGTATGCGAGCAGGACCCGGCTCAACATCGAACAGATAAAGGAAATTGGCGAGCTTCGTGCCGCCTGCCGCAGGCTAATGGGCAAACTGCCTAAAGACCTGAAGTCAGATCCGGACGCGATAAAGCTGGCTGCCACCTGCGATGACAGAAGCTGGACGATCATTCGCCTGATCAATACGCGCCGCTCGAGGTCCGGCCTGGTGAAGGATTACGAGTTCTCCCGTGCGACGATTACGGAGGCATGGGCGGCCGGTCTCGAAGACGTGCGGCGTTCCGTTTCCAGCTGGGACAAACTCCGGCAGGCAGCCGGCCCTGGGGTGCTGGTCTACCGGCCGACCGAGGCTCTGCCATCTCCTGGGCCCGCGGCCGTGCAGAAAAAGGCTCAGTCTGGAGTCAAGGGTTAGCAAAAGTCCCAGCAGCTAAGCCGTTGGCGTAGCTCTCATAGTCTATCGCGCTCTGTGGCCGATTGGTCACCAATTCCCGTCTACCATGTGATTGTATGGCAGCCTGACGCTTGGCGGCGGGTGGCTAGCAATGTGTACGCCAGCACTCCGAGACTCATTCAGGTTTGTGCTGCCTATCCTGTTGCTCGCGCCCGGTATGGCGGCTGGCACAGACGACGGAGCAGCCCTCAGCCGACATCCAGCAACGCGAGCGTATCGAGCAGCAGCTGAAAGAGCTGCGCGATCAGCAGCAGGCGCTGTTGAACAGCATGCAGCAGCAAGTTGCCGAATTCAACGCGCGGATCGCGGCGATGGAAGCGGAGCTGGGCGTCACTCCACCGAAAGATCAAGCCGCCCAGGCGGAGTCGGGCGCCGAAAGCTCGGCACCGCTTCCGGCCTCCGCACAGGATGAACCCGCCCAGACCAATCCCGATGCCAACGGCTCCACCGTGGCGCTTGCCACTCCGGCGAACAGCATAATGGACGTCAGGGGCGTCCGATATTTGAACCCAGGACAACAGTTTCCCTACGAAGCCCCTAAAGGCTTCGTTCTCGTTCGCGGACCTAACGGGGAGGTCGACTTCTCCACAAAAGGCTATGTGCGCTACCTGAATCAGTTGGGACTGGATCGCTTCTACACGGATGCGTTCGGTCGCACCACGGAGCTCGATCTGAGACAAGACATCCAGTTGAATAGACTTCAATTCATTCTTCACGGATGGCTGTTTGACGAACAATTCCGCTACTTTTGGTACGCCTGGACGCAAAATGTGAGCCAGGGTGACGCTGCCCAGGTCGTCGTTGGCGGCAACATCAGCTATAAATTCGATGACGCCTTGACCGCAACGGCCGGTATCTTCTCGTTGCCTTCAACGCGATCAACCGCTCAGTCATTCCCGAACTGGCTCAGGATCGACCATCGGTCGATGGCGGATGAGTATTTCCGCGGATCGTACATCCAGGGATACATGGCGAACGGAGAGCTTACGGATACCCTGGATTACAAGGTGGCCCTCGCCGGCAATCTCAGCGCCCTTGGCGTCAGCGCAAGCCAGCTGGACAACTGTCTGTGTACGATCACCAGCATGCTTTACTGGATGCCGACCACAGGCGAGTTCGGGCCGGGTTCAGGCTTCGGCGATTATGAGTATCACGAAAAGCTTGCAACGCTGCTCGGCGTCCATTTCACCTACAGCCGTGAGGATGCGCAGGAGCAGCCAGGGGTCAACGCTTTCGAAAACAGTCAGATACGCCTTTCGGATGGGACGCTGCTCTTCGCCCCTAATGCTTTCAACACTGGTGGCCAGGTCAACAAGGCGACATTCAGCATGCTGGACCTGGATGCTGGGCTGAAGTGGAGGGGTTGGTCGCTTGAAGGAGAGTATTATTTTCGATGGTTGGATGACTTCCAGGTCATCGGAAGCATACCTGTAACCAGCCTGTTCGATCATGGGTTCCAGGTGTACGCGTCGACAATGCTCAAACCGAACTATTGGCAAGCCTATTTCTCAGGATCAAAGATTTTCGGTGAGTACGGAGACCCATGGGACGCGGCGGTCGGATTGACGTACTTCCCGTTTGGCCGCAAGGAAGTGCGCATGAACGCTCAGGCTCTCTACATGGACCGTTCGGCAGTCGGCTACACGGCAGTTCCGTATGTGGTAGGCGGCACCGGGTGGGTTTACACGGTCGACGTTGGCACCTGGTTCTAAGCGACCTTTAGTTTGGGAGGAAACAGATGAAGCGCATCAACTCACTCGTCTGCACCGCCGCCATCATCTTGATCTCGGGAATTGCCGGTTCCAACGTTTACGCGCAGTCGACGGGCGGTCGTGCGCTATTTTCCTACCCAATGAGGGGGCAAACGCCGGAGCAGCAAGAAGCTGATCGCGCCGCCTGCCATGAATGGGCGGTTGCGCAGACCGGACACGATCCTTCGCTTGTATTTGCAGCCCAGCGTGCGGGAGTGCCAACTCGAACCATAGCTAATGTTACGCGGCGAACGGGCACGACGGCTGCAGGTCCGTTAGGCGGAGCCAGGGGAATGACGGAGGTCCAGCGTCTGAACGAACTCTACTTCGCCTACCTCCGTGCGGGACAGGTCTGCTTAGAGGCCAGAGGCTACCAAGTTTCAAGATAGGAGCCAGCAATGCGAAACTCGATCTCTAAGGCTTGCGTAGGGCTTGCCTTTCTGTGCATGACGCCGGCGACTGGCTTCGCCGAGGAGAAGTCTTACGTCTGTGCGATCAACGAAGTGTACGAGTGTGTGACCGTCACCGGGTGCAGCCGCGTCTCTCTCGAGGACGCAAACGTCGCGGGGATCATGGTGCTCGATGTCGAAAAAAAGCAGCTTCGCTCGGCGCCCCTTGGCGGAGAACCTCGCGCGGACGACATCGAGGGTCTGATCGCGACCGATAAGGCAATCCTGATCTATGGTACGGGCAAGAGAGAGAGCGACAGGACCGTGAGCGCCATCATATCGTTGGAGACGGGCAAGTTGACCGCTGGCATATCCACCCTGGATTCGTCGATTTCCCTGTTAGGGAATTGCTCAGCCCGACCTTAGTACGTGAGGCGTGATTAGCACCGAACCTTATAGAGGGTGTCACTCCAGTCGTTTTACGTCTCAGTTCAGCTCGTAAGCCCCATAAAAGAGACCCGGCCCGCGCAGTCGGACGAGAGCCGGGTTCCTCTCAGCCAGCGGGCTGATGCCGGTGGCGGAATGTGACCTGGCCGAGGTCGCCACCGGCTTTTATTGAACCCGCGAACTAGAGATCGATGTTCCTGGCTGGGCTCTCTTAGTAGCGCCAGCGACGCCCATATCCGTATCCATAGTAGGGCCGTCGGTAGCCATAGCCGTAATAGGGCCGGTAAGGTCGATAGCCATAAGCGTATGGTCTGTAGTAACGGCGACGGTAGTAGTAGCCAACTTTCTCGAGGGCCGAATCCGTCACTGCGGATCGATCCAACAACCCGGGCATGGTAGCGGCTGCCGGACCCGAGCCCACAAGCAACCCTGCACTCAGCAGTAGAGCGGCGCCCAATATTTTGGGGAGGTAACGCATGCTCACATCTCCTTGTTCAAACGTCCTCGTTCAAACTTCCTCCGCCGACTGAT
>CAVUVO010000030.1:0-31965 GCA_963744945.1 uncultured Alphaproteobacteria bacterium
ACTGCGGCACGACCGCAGGCATCACCGCCCGCGCTCTGATCGAGTCTGGCGAGGTCACGGTGTCGCTCGGCGCGCGTGTGCTCGGGCGCACGGCTGCCGAGAACGTCAAGAACCCGGCCACCGGCAAGGTGATCGTCAAGGCCGGCGAGCTGATGGAGGAGGAGGAGGTCGAAGCCATCGAGGCGGCTGGCGTCCAGGAGATTCGCATCCGCTCGGCGCTGACTTGCGAGACCCGCAACGGCATCTGCGGCAAGTGCTATGGGCGCGATCTCGCCCGCGGCACGCCGGTCAATCTCGGCGAGGCGGTTGGCGTCATCGCCGCTCAGTCGATCGGCGAGCCCGGCACGCAGCTCACCATGCGCACCTTCCATTTGGGCGGTGTGGCGAGCGCCAAGGTCGTCGATCAGTCGTCGCTCGAGTCGAATTTCGACGGCATCGTCAAGATCAAGCAGCGCAACGTGGTCAAGGACTCCCAAGGCCGCCTCATGGTCATGGGCCGCAACACCATCCTGGTCGTCGCCGATCCGGACGGCACCGAGCGTGCCGTGCATCGGCTTCCCTACGGCACGCATTTGCGCGTGGACGAGGGCGCCAAGGTCAAGCGCGGCGACCGGCTCGCGGAGTGGGATCCCTACACCCGGCCGGTGCTGACCGAGATCGAAGGCATCGCCGACTTCGAGGATCTGGTCGAAGGCGTGTCGGTCAGCGAGCGGAAGGACGAGTCGACGGGTATCACCAACAGCGTCATCATCGATTGGCGTGCAAGTCCGCGTGGCGCCGATCTGCGGCCGGCTGTCGCCATCAAGGACAAGAAGGGCAAGATCGGCAAGCTGGCACGCGGCGGCGAGGCGCGTTACCTCCTCCCGGTGGACGCGATCATGTCGGTCGAGTCCGGCCATCAGGTGAGCGCCGGCGACGTGCTCGCCCGTATCCCGATGGAGAGCGCCAAGACGCGCGACATCACCGGCGGTCTGCCGCGGGTGGCGGAGCTGTTCGAGGCGCGGCGTCCAAAGGATCACGCCATCATCGCCGAGGTCTCGGGCACGGTGCAGCTTGGCCGCGACTACAAGAACAAGCGGCGCATCACCATCGTGCCGGACGAGGACGGCGGCGAGCCGGTCGAGTATCTCATCCCCAAGGGACGGCATCTCTCCGTGCAGGAGGGCGACCGCATCGAGAAGGGCGAGTTCCTGCTCGATGGCCATCCTGCGCCGCACGACATTCTGGCGATCAAGGGCGTCGAGGAGCTTGCCAACTATCTCGTGAACGAGATCCAGGAGGTGTACCGGCTCCAGGGCGTGACGATCAACGACAAGCATATCGAGGTGATCGTCAGGCAGATGCTGCAGAAGACCGAGGTGGACGATGCGGGCGAGACCGACTTCCTCAAGGGAGAGCAGGTCGACCGGATCGATTTCGAGGACGCCAACATGGCGGCGGAGGCGGCCGGAAAGAAGCCGGCGACCGGCCAGCCGGTGCTGCTCGGTATCACCAAGGCGAGCCTGCAGACCCGCTCCTTCATCTCGGCGGCCTCCTTCCAGGAGACCACCCGCGTGCTCACCGACGCTGCCGTCAACGGCAAGACCGACGCGCTCGAGGGGCTGAAGGAGAACGTCATCGTCGGACGGCTCATCCCGGCCGGCACGGGCGGCATGCTGACCAGGTTGAGCAAGATCGCAAGCCATCGCGACGATCTCATCCTGGAGGAGCGGCAGCGCACGGACTCCGACCAGATCGAGGAAGAGGACGACGAGGCTGCGGAGGAGCGCGAAGCAGTCTAGCTCGGCCTTCAGGTCTCTAAGGTGTCAGGTGTCGGGAAGAATCTCGCGCCTGACACCTGAACCTGGCACCTGAACCCTTGACGATAAAGGAATCGGCCTGATACAACGCGCGCACTTACGCGGCAGGCGGTAGCCCTTCACGCCGCGGGCTAGACGCTGCCGGGACTAACCGGGTCAAATTCGGGCACATGATCTTGGGGGCTATCCTCCAAGGTCCTCTGGTTTAAGGGGCTGAAGATCGCGCTCACCCGCACTTCAGCCTCAGGTCTTGTGGGCCTTTGGCCCCTGAGGTGGTTGTGGGCCATTGGCCCTTGATGTGTTTCGGGCCGCAGGCCCTTTGAAGAGAGATTGGACGAAGGCTTACATGCCGACGATACAACAACTGATCCGCAAGCCGCGCCGTCAGCCGGGGAAGCGGAACAAAGTGCCGGCCATGCAGGCCTGTCCGCAGAAGCGCGGCGTGTGCACGCGCGTCTACACCACGACCCCGAAGAAGCCGAACTCGGCGCTCCGTAAGGTCGCGCGCGTGCGTCTGACCAACGGTCTCGAAGTGACGAGCTATATCCCGGGCGAGGGGCATAACCTCCAGGAGCACTCCGTGGTCCTGATCCGTGGCGGCCGCGTCAAGGACCTGCCCGGCGTGCGCTATCACATTATTCGTGGCGTGCTCGACACCCAGGGCGTAAGCAGCCGCCGCCAGCGGCGCTCGAAATACGGCGCGAAGCGGCCGAAGTAACCTCTGGTAACGCGGAGGTCACTCGGGCGAGCCAAGGCGAGCCGGGGACCTTCGGAAGAAGGATCAAGGAACTAAGACATGTCCCGGCGGCGCAAGGCAGATAAGCGCGACATCATCCCCGATCCCAAATTCGGGGACGTGGTGCTGACCAAGTTCATGAACAGCATCATGTATGAAGGCAAGAAGTCGGCCGCCGAGCGGATCGTCTACGGCGCGCTCGACCAGATGGAGCGCAAGACCAAGCAGAACCCGATCGAGCTGTTCCACGAGGCCTTGCGCAACGTGATGCCGGCTCTCGAGGTGCGGTCCCGCCGCGTCGGCGGCGCCACCTACCAGGTTCCGGTCGAGGTGCGCTCGGATCGCCGTCAGGCGCTCGCCATCCGCTGGATCATTTCCTCGGCGCGCGGCCGCAACGAGAACACCATGGTCGAGCGCCTCTCAGGCGAGCTGCTCGATGCCGCCAACAACCGCGGAACTGCGGTGAAGAAGCGCGAAGATACCCACCGGATGGCTGAGGCGAACCGCGCCTTCTCCCATTACCGCTGGTAACGATTTCAAGGATTTTTTGAGATGCCACGCACCACCCCGCTCCAGGACTACCGCAACATCGGGATCATGGCGCATATCGACGCCGGCAAGACCACCACGACAGAGCGGGTCCTGTACTACACCGGCAAGAGCCACAAGATCGGCGAGGTGCATGACGGCGCTGCGACCATGGACTGGATGGAGCAGGAGCAGGAGCGCGGCATCACCATTACCTCAGCCGCGACCACGGCCTATTGGAACGACAAGCGCATCAACATCATCGACACCCCCGGCCACGTGGACTTCACCATCGAGGTCGAGCGGTCGTTGCGCGTGCTCGACGGCGCGGTAGCGCTGCTTGACGCGAACCAGGGTGTCGAGCCGCAGACCGAGACCGTGTGGCGCCAGGCCGACAAATACGGCGTGCCGCGCATGATCTTCGTCAACAAGATGGACAAGATCGGCGCCGACTTCTTCCTGTCGGTAAAGATGGTACGCGACCGCCTGGGCGCCAATCCGATTATCATTCAGCTGCCGATCGGCGTGGAGAACAGGTTCAGGGGCATCGTCGACCTCGTACGCATGAAGGCGGTGGTGTGGGACGACGAGGCCTTGGGCGCCAAGTTCCATGACGAGGAGATCCCTGCCGATCTCATCGATGAGGCCAAGGAGTACCACGAGAAGCTCGTTGAGCAGGCGGTCGAGCTCGACGAGGGGGCCATGGAGGCCTATCTCGAAGGCAAGCATCCGAGCGAGGAGACCCTCAAGGCGCTGATCCGCAAAGGCACCATCGGCAACGTTTTCGTGCCGATCCTGTGCGGCTCCGCCTTCAAGAACAAGGGCGTGCAGCCGATGCTCGACGCCGTGGTCGACTATCTGCCGTCGCCGCTCGACGTGCCGCCGATGAAGGGCATCGATTTCAGGACCGGCGAGGAGGCGACGCGCGCGCCGTCCGACACCGAGCCGCTCTCCATGCTGGCCTTCAAGATCATGAACGATCCTTTCGTCGGCTCGCTCACCTTCTGCCGCATCTATTCCGGCAAGGTCGAGACCGGCATGACCCTGGTCAACACGGTGAAGGACAAGAAAGAGCGCATCGGCCGCATGCTCCTGATGCACGCCAATCACCGCGAGGACATCAAGGACGCCTATACCGGCGACATCGTCGCGCTTGCCGGCCTCAAGGACGTCACCACCGGCGACACGCTCAGCGATCCGGCCAAGCCAGTGATCCTCGAGCGCATGGAGTTCCCCGAGCCCGTCATCGAGGTCGCCGTCGAGCCCAAGACCAAGGGCGACCAGGAGAAGCTCGGCGTGGCGCTGCATCGCCTGGCGCAGGAAGACCCGTCGTTCCGCGTTTCGGTCGACCATGAGTTGGGTCAGACCATCATCAAGGGCATGGGCGAATTGCATCTCGACATCATCGTCGACCGCATGCGCCGCGAGTTCAAAGTCGAGGCCAATGTCGGCGCGCCGCAGGTCGCCTATCGCGAGACCGTGTCGCGCCGCGCCGATGTCGACTACACCCACAAGAAGCAGACCGGCGGCTCCGGCCAGTTCGCCCGCGTCAAGCTCGTGATCGAGCCGAACGAGGCCGGCAAAGGCTTCGAGTTCGAGAACAAGGTGGTCGGCGGCAACGTGCCGAAGGAGTTCATCCCCGGCGTGCAGAAGGGCGTCAAGAGCGTCGTCGATTCAGGCGTGCTCGCAGGCTTCCCGATCCTCGACGTGAAGGTGAGTCTCATCGACGGCGCTTATCACGACGTCAATTCGAGCGTCATGGCGTTCGAGATCGCGGCCCGCGCGGCGTTCCGCGAGGGCGCCATGAAGGCGGGGCCGAAGCTGCTCGAGCCGATCATGAAGGTCGAGGCGGTGACCCCGGAAGAATATGTCGGCGGCATCATCGGCGACCTGACCAGCCGGCGCGGCCAGGTGCGCGGGCAAGAGAGCCGCGGCAATGCCGCGGTGATCAGCGCCATGGTGCCGCTCGCCAATATGTTCGGTTACGTGAACACGCTTCGCTCGATGAGCCAGGGCAGGGCGCAGTTCACCATGCAGTTCGACCACTATGCGCAAGTCCCGCAGGCGGTCGCCGAAGAGGTGCAGGCGAAGTTCGCCTAGAGGTTTGGCGGCCTTGGGCCGCTCGTGGAGAAGACTTTCGTTTTTGTGTTGAAGGATGGAGAGCCAACATGGCTAAGGAAAAATTCCAGCGTACGAAGCCGCATTGCAACATCGGCACCATCGGTCACGTCGATCATGGCAAGACCACGCTGACGGCGGCGATCACCAAGGTGTTGGCCGAGAAGGGCGGCGCCAAGTTCACCGCCTATGACGAGATCGACAAGGCGCCGGAAGAGAAGGCGCGCGGCATCACCATCTCCACGGCGCACGTGGAGTATGAGACCGGCAAGCGCCACTACGCCCATGTCGACTGTCCTGGCCACGCCGACTACGTGAAGAACATGATCACCGGCGCGGCGCAGATGGACGGCGCCATCCTGGTGGTGTCGGCCGCCGACGGCCCGATGCCGCAGACCCGCGAGCACATCCTGCTTGCCCGTCAGGTCGGCGTGCCGGCGCTCGTCGTCTACCTCAACAAGGTGGACATGGTCGACGACCCTGAGCTGCTCGATCTCGTCGAGCTCGAGGTGCGCGAGCTCCTGACCAAATACGAGTTCCCGGGCGACGATATCCCGATCGTCAAGGGCTCGGCTCTCGCCGCGCTCGAAGGCAAGGACGACGAGGTCGGCAAGAACTCCATCGGCGCGCTGATGGATGCGGTCGACGCCTACATCCCGCAGCCCGATCGTCCCAAGGACAAGCCGTTCCTGATGCCGATCGAAGACGTGTTCTCGATCTCCGGCCGCGGCACCGTGGTGACCGGACGTATCGAGCGCGGCGTGGTCAAGGTCGGCGAGGAAGTCGAGATCGTGGGCATCAAGCCGACGACCAAGACCGTCGTCACCGGCGTCGAGATGTTCCGCAAGCTGCTCGATCAGGGCGAGGCCGGCGACAATGTCGGCTGCCTGTTGCGCGGCGTGGATCGCGAGGGCGTGGAGCGCGGCCAGGTTCTGGCCAAGCCGGGCTCGGTCAAGCCGCACACCAAGTTCAAGGCGGAGGCCTACATCCTCACCAAGGAGGAAGGCGGCCGCCATACCCCGTTCTTCGGCAACTACCGTCCGCAGTTCTACTTCCGCACCACCGACGTGACCGGCGTGGTGCAGCTGCCGGAGGGCACCGAGATGGTGATGCCGGGCGACAACATCGCCATGACGGTCGAGCTCATCGTGCCGATCGCCATGGAAGAGAAGCTTCGTTTCGCCATTCGCGAAGGCGGCCGCACGGTCGGCGCCGGCGTGGTGGCGGCGATCATCGAGTAAAGAGGCAACAGAAAAGAGCGCGCTGGCCAAAGGCGGCGCGCTCTTAGACGTTCAAGGACCATCGAGATGCAAAGCCAGAACATAAGAATCAGGCTCAAAGCCTTCGACCACCGTATTCTCGATGCGTCGACCAAGGAGATCGTCAACACGGCGAAGCGCACGGGCGCGGAGGTGCGGGGACCGATCCCGCTGCCGACGCGCATCGAGAAGTTCACCGTCAACCGGTCGCCACACATCGATAAGAAGAGCCGCGAGCAGTTCGAGATGCGCACGCATAAGCGCTTGCTCGACATCGTCGACCCAACGCCGCAGACCGTCGATGCCTTGATGAAGCTCGACCTCGCCGCCGGCGTGGACGTCGAGATCAAGCTCTAGGCGGACGAAAAGACGAGGCAAGGAATTCAACCGATGCGATCAGGTGTCATCGCGCAAAAGCTCGGCATGACGAGGATCTTCACCGACGCCGGGGAGCATATCCCGGTGACGGTGCTGCGCCTCGAGCGTTGCCAGGTCGTCGGCCACCGCACGCCCGAGAAGAACGGCTACACCGCGCTTCAGCTCGGCGCCGGCACGCCCAAGGTGAAGCGGCTCAGCCGCGCCGCGCGCGGTCATTTCGCCGTGGCCAATGTCGAGCCGAAGCGCAAGCTCGTCGAGTTCCGCGTGAGCCCGGAGAATGTGATCGAGGTCGGCGCCGAGATCACCGCCGACCATTTCGTCGAGGGCCAGTTCGTGGACGTATCCGGCACGACCATCGGCAAGGGCTTCGCCGGTGCCATGAAGCGCCACAACTTCCGCGGATTGCGCGCTTCGCACGGCGTGTCGGTGAGCCATCGCAGCCACGGCTCGACCGGCCAGCGCCAGGACCCCGGCAAGGTGTTCAAGGGCAAGAAGATGGCCGGCCATATGGGCGACGTGAACGTCACCACGCAGAACTTACGCGTGGTGAAGACCGACCCGGAGCGCGGGCTGATCATGATCCGCGGCGCGGTGCCGGGCGCCAAGGGCGGCTGGGTGCTGCTGCGCGATGCGGTGAAGCGGAGCCTGCCGGATGCCGCGCCGAAGCCAGGCGCCTTCCGTAAGGGTTCAGGCGAGGCAGCGAACGGGCACACCGCGCCCGAGCCGGCAGCCGAGCCAGTACAAGCCGAGGCGGGGAGCCAAGAGTAATGCAGGCCGACGTCACCACGCTCGACGCCAAGAAGGCGGGAACGGTTGAGCTTCCGGACGATGTGTTCGGGCTCGAGCCGCGCCCCGACATCCTCCACCGCATGGTGCGCTATCAGCTCGCCAAGCGCCGCGGCGGCACGCGCTCGGTGCAGGATCGCTCCGAGGTCAACTACACGACTGCCAAGCTCTACAAGCAGAAGGGCACCGGCCGCGCGCGTCACGGCAGCCGCAGGGCGCCCCTGTTCCGTGGCGGCGGCAAGGCGTTCGGCCCGAAGCCGCGGAGCCACGCCATCGAGCTGCCGAAGAAGGTCAGGGCGCTGGCGTTGAAGCACGCGCTGTCTGCCAAGGCCAAATCCGACACGCTCGTGGTGATCGACAAATGCGAGCTGAAAGAGGCCAAGACCAAGGAGCTGAAAGTCCGCTTCTCCAAGCTTGGGTTTGGCTCGGTGCTGATCATCGACGGCGCCGCGGTGCAGGAGGCTTTCGCCAAGGCTGCCCGCAATCTGCCGGGCGTCGACGTGCTGCCGGTCGCCGGCATCAACGTCTACGACATTCTCAACCACGACAAGCTCGTCCTGACCAAGGCGGCGGTGGAAGCGCTGGAGGCGCGGTTCAAATGAGTGCGCTCGCCGCTTACGACGTCATCCTCGCGCCGGTCATCACCGAGAAGTCGAGCATGGCCTCCGAATCGAACCAGGTGGTGTTCAAGGTGCGCCGCGACGCGACCAAGCCCGAGATCAAGGCTGCCATCGAGCAGCTGTTCAAGGTCAAGGTGCTGTCCGTCAACACCATCCTGCGCAAGGGCAAGACCAAGACGTTCCGCGGCATGCGCGGCAAGCAGCAGGACGTCAAGAAAGCGATCGTCAGGCTCGCCGAAGGCGACAAGATCGACGTGACGACGAGGATCTAGCGCGCCATGGCCTTAAAAACCTACAAACCAACCACGCCGAGCCAGCGCCATCTCGTGCTTGTCGACCGCAGCCATCTGTGGAAGGGCAAGCCCGTCAAGGCGCTGACCGAGGGCCTCTCCAAGTCCGGCGGCCGCAACAATCAGGGCCGCACCTCAGCGTGGCATCGCGGCGGCGGGCATAAGCGCAGCTACCGCATCGTCGATTTCAAGCGCGGCAAGCTTGGCATGCCGGCGATCGTGGAGCGGCTCGAATACGATCCGAACCGCACCGCCTTCATCGCGCTGATCAAGTACGAGGATGGCGAGCTCGCTTACATCCTGGCGCCACAGCGGCTCGCCGCCGGCGACACGGTGATCGCCGACGAGCGCGTCGACGTGAAGCCCGGCAATGCCATGCCGCTCGCCAGCATGCCGATCGGCACCATCGTTCACAATGTGGAGATGAAGGTCGGCAAGGGCGGCCAGATGGCGCGCGCAGCTGGCACCTATGTGCAGCTCGTCGGCCGCGATTCAGGCTACGCCATCTTGCGGCTCAACTCGGGCGAGACGCGCATGGTGCCGGCAGACTGCATGGCGACCGTCGGCGCGGTGTCCAACCCCGACAATTCCAACGTTTCGATCGGCAAGGCCGGCAGGATGCGGTGGAAGGGCAAGAAGCCGGTCGTGCGGGGCGTGGCCATGAACCCCGTCGATCACCCGCATGGCGGCGGCGAAGGCCGTACCTCCGGCGGACGGCACCCGGTGACGCCCTGGGGCAAGTCCACCAAGGGCAAGAAGACGCGTTCGAACAAGGCGAGCGACAAGTTCATCCTGCGCAGCCGCCATAAGAAGAAGGGTTAGGCTAGTGGCACGCTCAATTTGGAAGGGCCCGTTCGTCGACGGGTATTTGCTGAAGAAGGCCGAGAAGGCGCGCGGCTCCGGCTCGAACGCGGTGATCAAGATGTGGTCGCGCCGTTCGACGATCCTGCCGCAATTCGTCGGGCTCACCTTCGGCGTGCATAACGGCCAGAAGCATATTCCGGTGCTCGTCACCGAGGACATGATCGGCCACAAGTTCGGCGAGTTCGCGCCGACGCGGACCTTCTACGGTCACGCCGCGGACCGCAAGGCGAAGAGGACGAAGGCGTAATGGGCAAGCCGGCACGCGAACGCACGCTTCCGGAGAACGAGGCGAGGGCGGTGACCAAGCTCTTGCGGGTGAGCCCGCAGAAGCTGAACCTGCTCGCCCAGCTCATCCGCGGCAAAAAGGTCGACAAGGCGCTCGCCGACCTCACCTTCTCGCGCAAGCGCATCGCGCGCGACGTGAAGAAAACGCTCGAGTCGGCCATTGCCAACGCCGAGAACAATCACGACCTCGATGTCGACGCGCTGATCGTGTCCGAGGCCTATGTCGGCAAGAAGCTGGTGATGAAACGTTTGAAGGCCGGCGCCCGCGGGCGCTCGAGCCGCATTGAGAAACCGTTTGCGCAGATCACAGTCATCGTGCGCCAAGTCGAGGAGCCTGCTTGATGGGGCAGAAAGTCAATCCGATCGGGCTTAGGCTCGGCGTCAACCGCACCTGGGATTCGCGCTGGTTCGCGTCGCGGGGCGAGTATGCGCGCCTCTTGCACGAAGACCTGAAGATGCGCGAGCACATTCTCACCTCGCGCAAGCAGGCCGGCATCTCCAAGGTGGTGATCGAACGCCCGCACAAGAAGTGCCGGGTGACGGTGCACACCGCGCGTCCCGGCATCCTGATCGGCAAGAAGGGCGCCGACATCGAGAAGCTCCGCCGCGAGCTTGCGGCGATGACCGACTCCGAGGTGCATCTCAACATCCTCGAGGTGCGCAAGCCCGAGATCGACGCCACGCTGGTGGCCGAGGGCATCGCCCAGCAGCTCGAGCGCCGCGTCGCTTTCCGCCGCGCCATGAAGCGCGCGGTGCAGTCGGCGATGCGCATGGGCGCGCTCGGCATCCGCATCAATTGCGGCGGCCGCCTCGGCGGCGCGGAAATCGCGCGCATGGAGTGGTACCGCGAGGGCCGCGTGCCGTTGCACACGCTGCGCGCCGACATCGACTACGGCACGGCGCTCGGCCGCACCGCCTACGGCATCATCGGCGTCAAGGTGTGGATCTTCAAGGGCGAGATCTTGGCCCACGATCCCATGGCGCAGGAGCACCGTGCGCTCGAGGCACAAGAGGGTGGACGCTCGACGGGTCGCCGCGAGGCCCCTCAGGCGCAGGCTTAGGACAAGGACAAGGCTGAACGGCCATGCTGCAACCGAAACGGACCAAATATCGCAAAGCCCACAAGGGCCGTATCAAGGGCGCTGCGTCGAGCGCCGTCAGCTTGAGCTTCGGTTCGCATGGGCTGAAGGCCCAGGAGCCTGCCCGCGTCACCGCGCGGCAGATCGAGGCGGCGCGCCGCGCCATGACCAGGCAGATGAAGCGTGCCGGCCGCGTGTGGATCAGGCTGTTCCCCGACGTGCCGGTGTCGAAGAAGCCGACCGAAGTGCGCATGGGTAAAGGCAAGGGCACGCCGGAATTCTGGGTGGCGCGTGTGAAGCCCGGCCGGGTGATGTTCGAGATCGACGGCGTGACCGATCAGGTGGCACGCGAGTCGCTCAGGCTCGGCGCCGCCAAGCTGCCGCTCAAGACGCGCGTGGTCACGCGCATCGTGGAGGCTTGAGGATCATGAAGCCGGGACAAGTGCGTGGAATGACGATCGATCAGCTCAACGACGAGCTGGTCAAGCTCAAGAAGGAGCAGTTCAACCTGCGCTTTCAGGCGGCCTCGGGCCAGCTTGAGAACACGGCGCGGGTGAGAGAAATCCGGCGCGACATCGCGCGCATCCAGACCATCACGCGCCAGAAGAACGCCGCCGGCGCCAAGGCTTGAGGACGTAACGAAGATGCCGAAACGAGTATTGCAAGGGGTCGTGGTGAGCGACAAGAACGACAAGACGGTGGTGGTCCGCGTCGAGCGCCGCTTCACGCATCCTTTGCTGCAAAAGACCGTGCGGCGGTCCAAGAACTATCACGCCCATGACGAGAAGAACGAGTTCAAGGAGGGCGAGATGGTGTGGATCGAGGAATGTCCGCCGATCTCCAAGCAGAAGCGCTGGCAGGTGCTGCCGCGCGAGCAGGCGACGAGCTAGAGGGTCGAGGCTGCCATGATCCAGATGCAGACCAATCTCGATGTCGCCGACAACTCCGGTGCGCGCCGCGTGCAGTGCATCAAGGTGTTGGGCGGGTCGAAGCGCAAATACGCCTCGATCGGCGACACCATCGTGGTCTCCGTCAAGGAGGCCATCCCGCGCGGCCGCGTGAAGAAGGGCCAGGTGATGAAGGCCGTTGTGGTGCGCACCGCCAAGGGCGTTCGCCGTCCCGACGGCTCGATCATCCGCTTCGACCGCAATGCCGCGGTGCTGGTCAATCCGCAAGGCGAGCCGATCGGCACCCGTATCTTCGGGCCGGTCACCCGCGAGCTCAGAGCCAAGAAGCACATGAAGATCGTGTCGCTCGCCCCGGAGGTCCTCTAGATGGCCAGGCTTAAGATCAAGAAGGGCGACCACGTGGTGGTGCTGACCGGCAAGGACAAGGGCAAGCACGGCGAGGTGCTGAAGATGATGCCGGAGGAGAACCGCGCCATCGTCAAGGGCATCGCCATGATCCGGCGCCATCAGCGCCAGTCGGCGAACCAGGACGGCGGCATCATCTCCAAGGAGGCCGCAATTCATATCTCCAACCTCGCGATCGAGGATCCCAAGGACGGGAAGCCGACGCGGGTCGGATTCAAGTTTCTGAAGGACGGGCGCAAGGTCCGCTTTGCCAAGCGCTCGGGCGAGGTGATCGATGGCTGAGACCGCTTATATCCCACGGCTCAAGCAGCAATATCAGGACGTGCTTCGCGGCGAGCTCGTGAAGGAGTTCGGCTATGCGAACCCGATGCAGGTTCCGCGGCTCGACAAGGTCGTGCTGAACATCGGCGTCGGCGAGGGCGTTGCCGATTCCAAGAAGGTGACCGCCGCCGCCGCCGACCTCGCGCTGATTGCCGGGCAGAAGCCGGTGATCACCAAGGCGCGCAAGTCGATCGCCACCTTCAAGCTCCGCGAGGGCATGCCGATCGGCGCCAAGGTGACGCTGCGTCAGAACCGGATGTACGAGTTCGTCGACCGGCTGGTGAATATCGCCCTGCCGCGCGTGCGCGATTTCAGAGGGCTGAACCCGAAGAGCTTCGACGGCCGGGGCAATTTCACCCTCGGGCTGAAGGAGCACATCATTTTCCCCGAGATCAATTTCGACAAGGTCGAGGAGATCTGGGGCATGGACATCGTTGTATGCACCACGGCGCCGACCGACGACGAGGCGCGTGCGTTGCTGAAGCATTTGAACTTTCCGTTCCGCAGCTAGGGCTTGGCGGCTCGAGGCTGCGTTAGGAGGACTGAATGGCTAAGACGAGCATGGTCGAGCGGAACAACAAGCGCCGCCGGCTGGCAAAGAAATTCAAGGTGCGCAGGACGCGGCTGAAGGCGATCGCCGCCGACCGCAAGCTTCCGGCCGAGGAGCGCTTCGCGGCGCGGCTGAAGCTTGCCGAGTTGCCGCGCAATTCCTCGCCGACGCGTATCCGCAACCGCTGCGACCTGACCGGGCGGCCGCGCGGCTATTACCGCAAGCTCCGCATGTCGCGCATCGCGCTGCGTGATCTCGCGAGCAATGGACAAATTCCCGGAATGACGAAGTCGAGCTGGTAGGACCACTGATGAGCATCAACGATCCCCTAGGCGATATGCTCGCGCGCATCCGCAACGCGCAGATGCGCCACAAGACCAAGGTGACGACGCCTGCCTCCAGCTTGCGCGAGCATGTGCTCGACGTGCTGGTGGAGGAAGGTTTCATCCGCGGCTATGCGCGCGTCGACTACACCGGCGGCCGGTCGGAGTTCGACATCGAGCTCAAATATTTCGACGGCGAGCCGGTGATCAAGGACATCAAGCGGATCTCGACGCCGGGACGGCGCGTGTACTCCTCGGTGCGCGACCTGCCGACCGTGGCCAACGGGCTTGGCGTCTCCATACTCTCGACACCGAAAGGCGTCATGTCCGACTCTCGCGCCCGCACTGAGAATGTGGGCGGCGAGATTCTGTGCAGCATTTTCTAGGACCGGATTTTCACGAAGGGCGATATCGATGTCGCGTATTGGCAAAAAGCCGGTGGCAGTTCCGAACGGCGTCACCGCGTCGGTGAACGGCCAGGAGGTCTCGGTGAAGGGACCGAAGGGCGAGCTAAAGCACGTCCTCGTTGATGACGTCATCGCCAAGCTCGATGACGGCAGCATCGAGGTTTCCCCGCGCGAGGACACGCAGAATGCGCGTGCCATGTGGGGTATGTCGCGGACGCTGATCTCGAACCTGATGACCGGCGTGACCGAGGGCTTCACCAAGAAGCTCGAGATCACCGGCGTCGGCTATCGCGCTGCGGTGCAAGGGTCGAACCTCCAGCTCCAGCTCGGCTATAGCCACGACGTGGCCTTTCCCATTCCGAAAGGCATCCAGGTGGTGTGCCCGAAGCCGACCGAGATCGTGATCACCGGCATCGACAAGCAGCAGGTCGGCCAGGTGGCGGCAGAGATCAGGCGGTTCCGGCCGCCGGAGCCCTATAAGGGCAAGGGCGTCCGCTATGCGGGCGAGTTCATCCTCCGCAAGGAAGGCAAGAAGAAGTAGCGAGATCGGACATGAGCTCTGTGAACGAAGGTTTCTTGCGGCGCGCCAAGCGGGTGCGGCATACGCTCAAGCGGACGGCGCATGGCCGTGCGCGCCTGTCGGTGTTCCGCTCCTCGAAGCATATCTACGCCCAGGTGATCGACGACGGCACCGGCCGCACCGTCGTCGCGGCGTCGACCTTGGACAAGGACCTCAAGGGCGCGCTCAAGAAGGGCAGCGACCTTGCCGCGGCGCAAGCCGTGGGCAAGCTCGTCGCCGAGCGCGCGGTCCAGGCTGGCGTCACCAAGGTCGTGTTCGACCGCGGCGGCTATCTCTACCATGGGCGCGTGAAGGCGCTCGCCGATGCTGCCCGCGAGGCAGGATTGAACTTCTAAAGGACTGAACGGTCATGGTTGAACGCAAAGGCGGCAGAGGCGGCGAACGCAGGGACCGCGACGATCGCGAGCGCGACAGCGAGTTCATCGACAAGCTCGTGCACATCAATCGCGTCGCCAAGGTGGTGAAGGGCGGCCGCAGATTCGGCTTCGCCGCGCTCGTCGTCGTCGGCGACCAGAAGGGCCGCGTCGGCTTCGGTCACGGCAAGGCGCGCGAGGTGCCGGAGGCGATCCGCAAGGCGACGGAAGCCGCCAAGCGCAATCTCGTCAAGGTGCCGCTCCGCGAGGGGCGCACGCTGCATCACGACGTCACCGGCCAGCATGGCGCGGGCCGGGTGATCCTGCGCGCAGCCCCGGCAGGTACCGGCATCATCGCCGGCGGCCCGATGCGTGCCGTGTTCGAGACGCTCGGCATCCAGGACGTGGTGGCGAAGTCGCTCGGCAGCTCGAACCCTTACAACATGGTACGCGCCACCTTCGATGCGCTCCGCCATGAGGATAGCCCGAGGGGCGTCGCGGCGCGTCGCGGCAAGAAGGTGAGCGAGATCGTGTCGCGCCGGAGAGACGGCGCCGGCGACAGCGCGGGTCAGGCCGAGGCGTAAGTCGCGCGAAGCGCCTAGAGGTAAGGAAACATGGCTAAGACAGCGGACAGGAAGACGATCGTGGTCGAGCAGATCGGCAGCCCCATCAGGCGCCCCGGCATTCAGCGCGCCACCTTGATCGGGCTCGGGCTCAACAAGATGCACAAGCGCCGGACGCTGATCGACAGCCCGCAGGTGCGCGGCATGGTCGCCAAGATTCATCATCTCGTGCGCATCGTGGAAGACGAGGCAGGAAAGTAAGTGTCATGCGGCTGAATGAGATCAGGGACCGGGACGGCGCCACCAAGGCCAAGAAGCGGCTCGGCCGCGGTATTGGCTCAGGGTTGGGCAAGACGTCCGGGCGTGGCGTCAAGGGCCAGAAGGCCCGCACCGGCGTCGCCATCAAGGGCTTCGAAGGCGGACAGATGCCGCTCCACCGGCGCCTGCCGAAGCGCGGCTTCAACAACATCTTCGCCAAGAAGTACAACGAGCTCAATCTCGGCCGCATCCAGGCAGCGGTCGATTCAGGCCGGCTCGACGGCAAGAAGCCGATCACCATCGAGGCGCTGAAGGATGCCGGCCTTATTCGCCGCGCCAAGGACGGCGTGCGCCTGCTCGGCCATGGCGAGCTCAAGTCGAAGCTCGCCTTCGAGGTGACCGGCGCCTCTGGACCCGCGATCAAGGCGATCGAAGCCGCCGGCGGCACGGTGACGCTGAAATCCATCACCGGCCGCGAAGCCCCCGCCGCCGACGCGATCAAGGCCAAGAAGCGCGCCGACAAGCGCGATGCTGTCACGGCGGCGAAGGACAAGAAGTCAGGCAAGGCGCCTAAGGCCGAAGGCGAGCAGCCAGCCGCCGAGGGCGAGGCAAAGGCCGCAAAGCCCGCCAAGGCGAAGGCCGAGGCAGCCCCTGAGGCCGCGGCAAAAGCGCCCAAGAAAGCAAAGGCCGACGAGGCCGAGGACAAGAAGCCGAAGGCGAAGCCGCAAGCTGACAAGAAGGACAAGTCCTAAGCAGGGCTTGCCCTAGTAATGTCGCGAGCGGCCGCTTAATTCGCTCGATAGTGTCGAAAGGGAAGAGAGCGCCCGAATGGTCTCCGCCGCCGAACAGCTGGTTTCCAATCTGAACTTCGCCGCCTTCGCCAAGGCGGACGAGCTCAAGAAGCGCATCTGGTTCACGCTTGGCGCGCTGATCATCTATCGGCTCGGCACCTACATCCCGATCCCCGGCATCAACCCGCAAGCCTTGGCCGACGTGTTCCGCCAGCAGCAGTCTGGCCTGCTCGGCATGTTCGACATGTTCTCAGGCGGCGCGGTCGGGCGCATGGCGATCTTTGCCCTCAACATCATGCCGTACATCTCGGCGTCGATCATCATTCAGCTGCTCACCACGGTCTCGCCGCATCTCGAGCAATTGAAGAAGGAGGGCGAGCAGGGCCGCCGGCAGATGAACCAGTACACGCGCTACGGCACGGTGCTGCTCGCGGCGCTCCAGGCCTATGGCATCGCCGTGGGGCTGGAAGGCGCCGGCAACGTGGTGCTCGATCCGGGGTGGTTCTTCCGCATCACCACGGTGATCACGCTGGTCGGTGGCACCATCTTCCTGATGTGGCTCGGCGAGCAGATCACCGCGCGCGGCGTCGGCAACGGCATCTCGCTCATCATCTTCGCCGGCATTGTCGCGGCGCTGCCGCATGCGGTGCTCGGCACGCTGGAGCTAGGCCGCACCGGGGCGCTGTCGACCATGCTGATCCTCGCCATGATCGTGCTCGCGATCGGCGTCATCGCCGTGATCGTGTTCATGGAAAGGGCGCAGCGGCGGCTCCTTGTGCAATATCCCAAACGGCAGGTGGGCAACCGCATGTTCCAGGGCGATTCCTCGCACCTGCCGCTCAAGCTCAACAGCGCCGGCGTCATTCCGCCGATCTTCGCCTCGTCGCTGCTGCTTCTGCCGGTGACCTTCGCCAATTTCTCGTCGGGGCAGGGGCCTGAATGGCTGACCACGATGACGACGCTGCTCGGGCAGGGTCAGCCGCTGCATATCCTGATCTACGTGACGCTGATCATCTTCTTCGCCTTCTTCTATACGGCGGTCGTCTTCAATCCGAAGGACACGGCTGACAATCTGAAGAAGTATGGCGGCTTCCTGCCCGGCATCAGGCCCGGCGAGCGCACCGCCGAATATATCGACTACGTGCTCACCAGGATCACGGTGGTCGGCGCCCTCTACCTCGCCGCAGTCTGCGTGCTGCCGGAAATCCTGATCGCTTATGCCGGCACGCCATTCTATTTCGGCGGCACCTCGCTCCTCATCGTGGTGAGCGTCACCATGGACACCGTGGCCCAGGTGCAGAGCCATCTGCTCGCCCACCAATATGAAGGGCTGATCAAACGGGCGAAGCTCAGGGGAGCGCGACGGCAATGATCTTGGTCCTGCTCGGCCCTCCCGGCGCCGGCAAGGGAACCCAGGCCAATCTGCTCGAAACCGAACGCTCGCTCGTCAAGCTTTCAACCGGAGACATGCTGAGGGCGGCGGTGGCCGCGGGCTCGGAGCTCGGCCGCAAGGCCGGCGCCATCATGGAGCGCGGTCAGCTCGTGCCGGACGAGATTGTGATTGGGCTGATTGCCGAGCGGCTCGATGAAGGGGGCAAGGGCGGGGGGTTCATCCTCGACGGCTTCCCGCGCACCATCGCTCAGGCCGAGGCGCTTGACCGGCTGCTCGCCGAGCGGGGCAAGTCGCTCGATGCGGTGATCGAGATGCAGGTCGACGACGATGCCCTGGTGCAGCGCATCGCCGGCCGCTTCACCTGCGCCGATTGTGGCGAGGGCTACCACGACACCTTCAAGACCACGAAGGTGCCGGGGGTCTGCGAACGCTGCGGATCGACCAAATTCGTGCGGCGGCGCGACGATAACGAGGAGGTGGTCAGGTCGAGGCTCGAGGCTTATCACGCCCAGACCGAGCCGCTGATCGGCTACTACAAAGGCCAAGGAAAGCTCAGATCCGTGGATGGCATGGCGGAAATCGGCGCTGTGCACCGGGCCATTGGGCGGGCTTTGGATGGGGTTAAGTCTTAATCGGCGAGACCCCCGGTTGACCTTGTCAAGCGGAATCGCTAGATAAGGCACGACCCATTACTGGATAGGAACGACCGGTCCCGGGGGGCGGCGCCTTCCCGAGGTCGGTTTTGCTGCGTTTCATTGGAATTTGCGCTTAGATTTCAGCACGTTAGACGTGCTTCGAGGAGAAAGCTTCGTGGCCCGAATTGCAGGTGTGAATATCCCGTCCAACAAGCGGGTGGAAGTCGCTCTGACCTATATCCATGGCATTGGCGACACGTTCGCCAAACAGATTTGCTCCAAGGTGAGCATTCCGCCGGAGCGCCGGGTCAGCCAGCTGACCGAATCTGAAGTCAGTCAGATTCGCGAGGTAATCGACCGGGATTACATGGTCGAGGGCGATTTGCGGCGCGAAGTCGCAATGAATATCAAGCGGTTGATGGACCTTGGCTGCTATCGCGGCGTTCGCCACCGTCGCGGCCTGCCGGTCCATGGTCAGAGGACTCACACCAATGCGCGCACGCGCAAAGGTCCGGCCAAGCCGATCGCAGGCAAGAAAAAGTAGAGAATTTCAAACAGTGCGGCTGAAGGCTGATCTTCGGCTGCCAATTCGTAAGGTGCGGGACTAAAGCATGGCCAAGGACAAGACGCGCGTTCGCCGCCGGGAAAAGAAGAACATCACCTCCGGCGTCGCCCACGTGCATGCAAGTTTCAACAACACCATGATCACCATCACCGACGCGCAAGGAAACACCATTTCCTGGTCGTCGGCGGGGGCCATGGGGTTCAAGGGATCGCGCAAATCGACGCCCTACGCGGCGCAGGTCGCCGCCGAGGACGCTGGCAAGAAGGCGATGGAGCACGGCATGAAGAACCTCGAGATCGAGGTTCGCGGCCCCGGTTCGGGGCGCGAGTCGGCGCTTCGCGCGCTTCAAGCCGCTGGCTTTACCATCATCACGATCCGCGACGTGACGCCGATCCCGCACAATGGCTGCCGGCCGCGCAAGCGCCGGCGCGTCTAAGGCAGGGAAGGCAAGCATCCTCATGTTGCACGCGGATTCTCGTAAGCTGGGGCAGGCGGCCCCGCTCAAGGACCAGGAAAGGGCCCTCCAGGTGCTGCAGAAGAACTGGCAAGATCTCATTAAGCCCACCAAGCTCAACGTCTCGTCTGGGCGCGACCCGCAGCGTTTCGCTCTCGTCGTCGCCGAGCCGCTCGAGCGCGGTTTCGGGCTGACCCTCGGCAATGCGCTTCGCCGCGTGTTGCTTTCCTCACTTCAGGGCGCGGCCATCACCTCGGTGCATATCGACGGCGTGCTGCACGAGTTCTCCTCGATCCCGGGCGTGCGCGAGGATGTGACCGACATCATCCTCAACATCAAGGAGATCGCGATCCGCCAGCATGCCGAGGGCGTGAAGCGCGTGGTGTTGAAGAAGGAAGGTCCGGGCGTGGCCAAGGCCGGCGACATCGAAGTCGGCTCCGACATCGAGATCCTCAATCCGGATCACGTCATCTGCACGCTCGACCAGGGCGCGTCGATCCGCATGGAGTTCACCACCTCGACCGGCAAGGGTTATGTGCCGGCCGAGCGCAATCGTCCGGACGATGCGCCGATCGGCTTCATCCCGGTCAATTCGCTGTACAGCCCGGTGCGCAAGGTCTCCTATCGCGTGGAGAACACCCGCGAAGGCCAGATCCTCGACTACGACAAGCTCACCATGGAGATCGAGACCAACGGCTCGGTGCGGCCCGAGGATACCGTGGCGCTTGCCGCGCGCATCGTTCAGGACCAGCTCTCGGTGTTCGTCAATTTCGAAGAGCCGAAGAAGGAGATGCCGTTCGAGCGCCAGCCGGAGCTCGTGTTCAACGCGGCGCTGCTCAAGAAGGTCGACGAGCTCGAGCTGTCGGTCCGCTCGGCAAACTGCCTGAAGAACGACAACATCGTCTATATCGGCGACCTGATCCAGAAGACGGAAGCCGAGATGCTGCGGACCCCGAATTTCGGCCGCAAGTCGCTGAACGAGATCAAGGAGGTTCTTGCCTCCATGGGGCTGCATCTCGGCATGGAAGTGCCGGATTGGCCGCCGGAAAATATCGAAGAGCTGGCCAAGCGCTTCGAGGATCATTACTAACCAGAAGCCGGAAGCCGGAAGTCAGGGGTTTTTGAAATGCGTCACCGCAACAGTGGCCGGAAGCTCAATCGCACCGCGAGCCATCGCTCGGCGATGTTCTCGAGCCTCGCTTGCGCCCTGATCAAGCACGAGCAGATCGTGACCACTCTGCCCAAGGCGAAGGATCTTCGCCGCGTGGCCGACCGGCTGATCACGCTCGCCAAGAAGGGCGATCTGCATGCGCGCCGCCTTGCCATGTCACGCATCCAGAACGAGGCGATGGTGTCGAAGCTGTTCGGCACGCTCGGCCCCCGTTACGCCGACCGCCCAGGCGGCTATACGCGGGTGATGAAGGCAGGCTTCCGCTATGGAGATTCGGCGCCGATGGCCGTGATCGAGCTGGTCGACCGCGACGAAGGCGCGCGCGGCCTCGATTCAGGTCCGGTGCAGACCTCTGGCGAAGAGGCCGGTCAGGCCGCCGCCTAAGCGCGCAGTCTAACGACAACGCTCCAATCTCTTGGCGACAAAAAACCCGGCCGCCCTTATGGGAGTGGCCGGGCCTTAAGACCATGAATCGTCCAGGTCTTACTTGTCGTCGTCGTCATCCTTTTCCGGAGCCGGGGTCTTTCCGGCCGCGGCTTCTCTCTCGTCGTAGGCGGCGATCGCCTTCTGCTTGATGCCCTTCACGCCGGCGGCGAAGACCTCGGTGATCTTCTTCTTGGCGTCGTCGTCGGAGGCGCCATTGGCGTCGAAATCGGACTGCCAGAAAATGACGGAGCGATCCGGCTCGTCGTCGACCTCAAGCCACAGCCTGGCCTTGTAGTTCTTGACGGGGAGCGGGCTCTCGATGATCTCGTAGCTGTAGCCGTTGTCTTCGGTGGCGGTCAGCTTCTCCTTGATCGTGCCGCCGCCTTTCAGCGACAGCGTGCGGAAGACGACGTCGCCCTCTTTGGTTTGCACGCAATCCTCGACGACCGGATGCCAGGTCTTGATCGCGCAGAAATCGCCGACGATCTCCCAGATCTGCGGCGGCAGGCCTGGGGCCTCGGTCCTCTTTTTGACGGTGATCGCGGAGGCCGAGGCGCTGCCGAAAAGGAGCGCGGCGAAGGCGATCAGGGCGAGTTTCATCACACGCATACGTCTCCTCCACATTGTCTTTTTCAGTCTGTTGTTGAAGCTTCGGGGCGCATCTTAGTGCAATGCTTGTACCCGGCAAGTCCCAAGCCCTTGATTTTGGCCGAAACGGGATAATTTCCCTGGATGTTTCCCTGGGTTATGACCAAGCCTGAAACCGTTGATTTGCCTCTAGAGCGCGGTAAGACAGAACGATGATGAGATTTGCCTTGAACTTTAGTCTAAGCAGCCTCCTTGCCGTATTGCTGGCGGCGTTTGCCACCTCGCCTGCCGCCGCCCAGCAGCAGCGCGTGGTGCCGGAGAGCGCGCCGGCGATGAAGCAATCCTTCGCGCCGGTGGTGAAGCGCGCGGCGCCTGCCGTCATCAACGTCTATGTCAGCCGCAAAGTGAAGCAGATCGTCTCGCCCTTTGCCGACGATCCGTTCTTCAGCCGGCTGTTCGGCGACAATTTCGGCATCCCGCGCGAGCGCATCCAGAACTCGCTCGGGTCAGGCGTGCTGGTGAGCCCTGATGGCCTCGCCGTCACCAACAACCACGTCATTCAGGGAAGCGGCGAGGCTGAGATCACCGTCGCCTTGTCCGACGGACGCGAGTTCCCCGCCAAGGTCATCCTCAAGGACGAGAAGACCGACCTCGTGGTGCTCCGTCTCGATGCGCAGGGCGTCACCTTCCCGGCCATCGACTTCAGCGACTCCGACAGTCTCGAGGTCGGCGACATCGTGCTCGCCATCGGCGATCCGTTCGGCGTTGGGCAGACGGTGACGAGCGGCATCGTCTCGGCGCTTGCCCGCACGCAGGTCGGCATCTCCGACTATCAGTTCTTCATCCAGACCGACGCCGCCATCAATCCCGGCAATTCCGGCGGCGCGCTGGTCGACATGGACGGCCACCTCGTCGGCATCAACACCGCCATCTTCTCCAGGAGCGGCGGATCGCACGGCATCGGATTTGCAATTCCTTCCAACATGGTGCGGCTCGTGGTTCAGGCGGCGCTGCAAGGCGGCACCGTGCAGCGGCCCTGGTTCGGCGCCTCGCTCCAGCCGGTGACCGCGGACCTTGCCGAGTCGCTCGGGCTCGACCGGCCAGGCGGCGCGCTGATCAAGGGCGTGCATGCCAAGGGCCCCGCGGCGCGCGCCGGGTTGAAGGCCGGCGACGTTGTGGTGAGCATCGACGGCAAGCGCGTGCAGGACCCGCAAGCCTTGCAATACCGCTTCGTCACCAAGGGGCTCGGTGGAGCTGCCGAGCTCGGCATCATGCGCCACGGGCAGGCGATGACGGCAAAGGTGCCGATGGTTGCTGCCGTAGAGGACCCGCCGCGTGACGAGCGCGATGTTGACGGGCGCAATCCGCTGGTCGGCGCCAAGGTGGCCAATCTTTCCCCTGCCGTCGCCGAGGAGCTCGGCATCGAGGAGGAGGGGCCTGGCGTGGTGGTGCTCGATGTTAAGCCGAACACGCCCGCTTCAAGGCTGGGCGTGAAGCGCGGCGACCTCGTGATCGGGCTCAACAACAACAAGGTCACGTCGGTTGCGGGGCTGGTGAAAGCGCTCGGCGCCTCGCCTGAGGGCTGGCGCCTTTCCTTCCAGCGCGAGGGGCAGGTGTACAATCTCGCCATCCAAGGCTGAACCATGAAGAAAGCCGCCACGCTGTTCGAAGCTGCCGGGCTCGCCGACGGCGCGCCGCGGCCGCTTGCCGATCGCTTGCGCCCGGCGTCGCTCGGCGAGGTCGTCGGCCAGGATCATCTCCTCGGCGAGCAGGGCATGCTGAGCCGCATGGTGAAGGCCGGCAGGCTGGGCTCGGTGATCTTCTGGGGACCGCCAGGCACCGGCAAGACCACGGTGGCGCGTCTCCTTGCCGAGGAGACCGATCTTCATTTCGAGCAGCTCTCGGCGATCCAGTCTGGCGTCGCCGATTTGCGCAAAGTGTTCGAGGCGGCGCGCGCCAAGCGCGAGCTTGGCAAAGGAACGCTGCTCTTCATCGACGAGATCCACCGCTTCAACCGGGCGCAGCAGGATTCCTTCCTGCCTTACATGGAGGACGGCACCGTCATCCTCGTCGGCGCCACCACGGAGAACCCGTCCTTCGAGCTCAACTCGGCGCTTCTGTCGCGGGCGAGCGTGCTTACCTTCAAGCGTCTTGACGACGAGGGGTTGAAGGCGCTGCTCGCCCGCGCCGAGGCCCATGAGAAGCGCAAGCTGCCGCTTACCGACGACGCGCGCGAAGCGCTCATCGCCATGGCCGACGGCGACGGCCGCGCCGTCATCACTTTGGCCGAGGATGTGTGGCTTGCCGCTTCGTCCGGCGCCAAGACGCCGCTCGACCGCGAGGCGCTGGTCGCGCTGGTGCAGCGGCGCGCGCCGATCTACGACAAGTCCCAGGACGGCCACTACAATCTGATCAGCGCGCTGCACAAATCGGTGCGCGGCTCGGACCCCGACGCCTCGCTCTATTGGCTTGCGCGCATGCTCGCCGGCGGCGAGGATCCGCTCTACATCGCGCGGCGTCTCGTGCGCATGGCGATCGAGGATATCGGCTTGGCCGACCCCAACGCTCTCGTTCAGGCGAATGCCGCGAAGGAGGTCTACGACTTTCTCGGTTCGCCCGAGGGCGAGCTCGCGCTCGCGCAAGTCACCATCTATCTCGCGCTCGCGCCGAAATCGAACGCCGCCTATGTCGCCTTCGGGGCGGCCTCCCGCGCGGCAGACGAGGGCGGGTCGCTTAGCCCGCCGAAGCACATCCTCAATGCGCCGACGAAGCTGATGAAGCAGGAAGGCTATGGCCGCGGCTATGCCTACGACCATAGCGAGGACGAAGCCTTCTCGGGCCAGAACTATTTTCCTGACGGCATGCAGCGGCAGAGCTTCTATGCGCCGACGGCATACGGGTTCGAGCGCGAGCTAAAGGAGCGGCTTGAGCGTTTCGCCAAGCTCCGTGCGAAACGCTCAAGCTCTTGAGCCGCCCCATCCTAGCGGAGAGTGAAGAAGCTGAGGATGTCGAAGATGCGCCCGAACGGCGGCCTGATCCCCTCGGCCACATTGAACCTCGCCTGCGTGTAGATGCCTTTGGCGTGGCTCAAGGTCTTGAAGCCTTCGGGGCCGTGATAGTCGCCCATGCCGCTCGCGCCCACACCGCCGAATGGCAGATCGTCCTGGACGTAGTGGAACAGCGTGTCGTTGACGACGACGTTGCCTGAGGTGGTGTGCTCGAGCACGCGCCGGCGTCCAGGTCCATCGGCACCGAAGACGTAGAGCGCCAGCGGTCGCGGCCGCGCATTGACATAGGCGATGGCGTCCTCGAGTTCGCGATAGGCCACAACCGGGAGGATCGGGCCGAAGATCTCCTCGTGCATCACGTTCATCTCGTCGGTAACGCCGAGCAGGAGCTTCGGCGGGAACAGCCGCGATTGCGAGCCTGACGTGCCTGAGGGCCTCGCGCCGATCTCGATCATCCGCGCACCTTTGGCGACGGCGTCTTCCACGAGGCCGGTCAACCGTGCGAAATGATGGTCGTTGATGATCCAGGTGTAGTCCGGATTGGTCGCGATGCTCGGGTAGAGACGGTCCACCGCCTGCTCGAACGCCGCGGTGAAGGCCTCAACCTCTTCCTCGGGCACCAGCGCATAGTCCGGTGCCACGCAAGTCTGGCCACCATTGGCAAGCTTACCGTGGGCGATGCGATAGGCGGTGTCTTCGATCGAGGTGCCGCGCTCGACGATCACCGGCGACTTGCCGCCAAGCTCGAGCGTGACCGGCACCAGATTTTCGCTTGCTGCGCGCATCACCAGGCGGCCGACCGGCGTGCTGCCGGTGAAGAGGATATGGTCGAACTTGAGCCTGGTGAACTCGGCGCCCACCTTCGCGTCGCCGGTCACCACGGCGACCTGGTCCTCGTCATAGAGCTCGCCCAGCATGGAGGCGAGCAGCGCCGTCGTCGCTGGCGTGAACTCGGACGGCTTCAGCATGACGCGATTGCCGGCGGCGATCGCCGTCGCAAGAGGCGCGAGCGCGAGCGACACCGGATAGTTCCAGGGCGCGACGATGCCGACGACGCCGAGCGGCTGATAGACCACTCGGTTCGAGCCGGGAAAGAACACCATGGCGGTGCTGCGGCGCTCGGGCCGCATGAAGCGGCGGAGATTGCTGTGCAGATATTTGATGGTGGCAATCACCGAGCCGATGTCGAGGAGCAGCGTCTCCTGCCGTGCCCTGTGGCCGAAATCGTGGTCGAGCGCCGCCACGAACTCCTCCTTGCGGGCGAGCAGCCCATTCTTCAGCTTCATGAGATCGCGGCGCCGTGCGGCGAGCGAAGGGGGGCCGTCGCGCAGGAAAGCAGCGCGCTGGCGATCGAGAATGAGGGAGAGGGCGCTCTCGACCTTGGCGCCGATGTCGATTGGGGTAATCGCGTTCATGGGGTCCATCCTTTCCATTGTGTCTTACTTGACAGTGTCTAGGTAAGGAGGTGACTTGACAGTGTCAAGTGGATGGAGCATGAATTTCCGCCATGACCGAAGAAACCAATCTCCGCCAAAAGGTGCTGAAAGCGAGCGTTGCCCTAATCGAGGCTGGGGGGCTCGACCGGCTCAGCATGCGCGAGGCGGCGCGCAAGGCGGGCGTGAGCCACCAGGCGCCGTACCACCATTTCGGCGACCGCGAGGCGATCCTTGCCGCCATCGCCACCGAAGGATTCGGCATGCTCCAGCAGGAGCTTTCGCGCTCATTGGATAAGCACGCCGCTTCCCAAAGGACCGCGCTCGAGACCGTCGCCAAGACCTATGTCGATTTCGCGCTCCGCCATCCCGGATATTTCCGGGTGATGTTTCGCTCAGACGCTGTGCCGATCGAAAGCTATCCCCAGGCGCTCGACAATGCCGACGCCGCGTTCGGTGTGCTTGTTCAGGCGATCGACAGGAGCTTTGCCGGCGAGCCGCCCGAGGCGCGGCGCAAACTCGCCTTTGCCTGCTGGGCATTCACGCACGGCCTCGCCACGCTGCTGCTCGATGGTCCGCTCACGCGCCGCGCGGGCACTAAAAAGGGGGGGCAGGCCGAGCTCGCCGACAAGGTGATCAAAAGCTTCGCCGCGCATTTCACGCCTGACGAGACTAGGCCGGATCGCAAGCGCCCCTAGTCGACCCGCTCCGTGCCATATTGGACGACCTTGACCTGCTCGAGCGTCATGAGGCCGCTTCCCATGATGCTCTCGATGGCGTCGACGAAACCATTGATCTTTTCCTCAGTATCGATGATCTCGATGACGATGGGCAGGTCCTGCGACAGGCGGACGATCTTGGTGGTGTGGAGCACGCTCGAGTGTCCGAAGCCGAGCGGTCCGCGCAGCACGGTGGCGCCGGCAAGATGCATCTCGCGCGCCTTGAGCACGATGGCCTCGTAGAGCGGCTTGTGGTCAGCCTTGTCATCCTCGCCGATAAAGATGCGCAACAGCATGGCGTCACGGGAGAGCTTCATGGTCAGATCCACTTCAAGGAGTTGATCGAAGCTGCGAGCACAAAGCCTAACCACACTGCGACAAGGCAGGCGACCACGGAAAGGGCGATGTTGGCGCCGGCCAACCACCATTCGCCGTCCTGGACGAGGTTGAGGGTCTGGATGCTGAAGGACGAGAAGGTGGTGTAGCCGCCAAGGATGCCGATCATGACGAATTGCCTGGTCAGCGTGTCGGCGAAGACGCGGCCATCCGGTCCGGTGATGGTGGCGAAGAAGCCGATGATGAAGCAACCGACGACATTGACGATGATCGTGCCCCAGGGGAACGTCTCGCCCATGAAGCGGGCCGCAACGCCTGAGCACCAGAACCGGGCCACCCCGCCAAGGGCGCTCCCCACCGCAATCCACAAATAGGCTGCCATCTCTCGTCCCATGCCATTGGTCTACATAACAAAAACCCGCCTCACGGCGGGCTTCGGACTTAAGCTCCCACCGCGTGCAGAGGATGCGGTAGGAGTCATTAGCCATTGGCGGTTCAGGGGGACTCCATCCCCTTCCAGGACTGTTGGAGGCAATGTAGCCCGGAATCGGCACGGTTCAAGTGCCGTCGCAGTTGGCGTTAATCGTCCTTACCCTGAGGTGCAATGACGCAGAGATCGCCAGTCGAAACGAGGACGGTCGAGGCCGGCGAGGACGGCATGCGGCTCGACCGCTGGTTCAAGAGCCATTACGCCGATCTGCCGCATAGCCGGCTCGAGAAGCTTCTTGCGCACCGGGCAGGTGCGCGTCGATGGCGGCCGCGCCAAGGCGAGCATGCGGCTTGCCGCCGGCCAGAGCGTGCGCGTGCCGCCGCTTCCGGCCACGACGCCTGCTTCCGCGCCCGCTCCGAAGGGGCTGACCAAGGCCGAGCGCGCCTTCCTTGCCTCCATCACCCTCTATGAGGACGACGATCTCCTCGTGCTCAACAAGCCGACCGGCATCGCGGTGCAGGGCGGCACCAAGACCACGCATCATCTCGATCGGCTGCTCGAAGGCTTGGGCGAGGGGCCCAAAGCGCGGTTCCGGCTCGTGCACCGGCTCGACCGCGATACCTCCGGCGTGCTCGTCGTCGCCAAGCGCCGCGAGGTTGCGGCGAAGCTCGGCCGCGCCTTCCAGACCCGCTCGGTGCGCAAGATCTATTGGGCGCTGGTGCAGGGCGTGCCGAAGCCGCCGCAAGGCAAGGTCGACGCGGCGCTGGTCAAGGCCACCGGGCCGGAAGGCGACCGTGTGCGCAAGGCGCGGCCCGGCGAGCAGGACGTGGCGCAGTCGGCGGTGACCTATTACGCCGTGGTTGATCGGGCAGGGCAGAAGGTCTCTTGGCTCTCGCTCAAGCCGGTCACCGGGCGCCAGCATCAGCTCCGCGCCCATATGGCCATCATCGGCCACCCCATCCTCGGGGATGAGAAATATCAAGGCGACCGCGACATGCCGGAGGGTATCGACAACAAGCTCCATCTGCATGCGCGGCGGATCAGCTTCCCGCATCCGTCGGGCGAGGGCGTCGTCGATGTCACGGCGCCGCTCCCCGACCACATGCGGCGGAGTTTCGCGGCGTTCGGTTTCGCGGAAGCCGATGCGACCGATGCGGGGACAAGCGCGTTATGATGCGGAGACCCGCGCCCCCGCCTTGACACATAAGGAAATAAGAGATGGCCGACCGCAAACTCTGGTTCGTGCATTTTGCCCAATGGGCGTCCCATATCACCGGGCGTCCGCTTACCTTCATGCTGGCGCTCGCCAGCATCGTGGTGTGGGCGATGCTGGGGCCGTTCTTCGGCTTCAGCGACACCTGGCAGCTCGTGATCAACACGGCGACCACCATCATCACCTTCCTGATGGTGTTCGTGATCCAGAACACGCAGAACCGCGACACCGCCGCCATGCATATCAAGATCGACGAGCTGATCAGGGTGACGCAGAAGGCGCGCAACGTGCTCCTCGATCTTGAGGAGCTCGACGACAAGACGCTCGAGCTGCTGCGCAAGGACTACGAGAAGCTCGCCCGCAAGGCGAAGTCGCACACGAGCACGCCGATCCGCGCCGAGGAGGTGCCCGGCCGCCCGGGACGATCGAAGGCGCGCAAGAGCAAGACCGCAGATGAGTGAGACGAGAGAAGCGCCGGTTCGATCGCGGAGGGGCGCAAGCAGAAGTCGAGTTATCCCAAGCGCTTCTACGAACACGTCGCGATCAAAGATGAAGGCGGACGGCGCCGCACTTCTGCTCGACGGCAAGAAGGTGCGCACGCCAGGCAAGGCGGCCTTCCTCCTGCCGAACGCGGCGTTGGCGGAAGCGATCGCCGAGGAATGGCGCGGGCAGGGCGCGCGCATCGATCCTCAGACCATGCCGCTCACCAGGCTCGCCAACAGCGTCATCGACGGCGTGAAGGGCAACGAGGGCGCGGTCGTCGACGACATCCTGAAATATGCCGGCTCCGACCTTCTCTGCTATCGCGCCGAAGGGCCAAAGGGACTGGTCGCGCTCCAGACCAAGCATTGGGATCCGATCCTTGCTTTCGCGAAGCAAGACCTCGGCGCGAAGATGCGCCTTTCCGAGGGCGTGATGCATGTCGAGCAGCCGCCAACTTCGTTGGAGGCCATCAAAAAGCGCTTCAGGACATTCGACCCGTGGAGCCTCGCCGCGCTCCACGTCATGACCGGGCTTTCCGGCTCGGCGCTGCTTGCTTTGGCGGTCGCGCTCGGGCGCCTCACGCCGGAGGAGGCTTGGGAGGCCGCCCATGTCGATGAGGATTGGCAGATCGCCCAATGGGGCGAGGACGAGGAGGCGAAACAGCGGCGCGCCAACCGCCACCGCGACTTCTCCGCCGCCGCCCGGATGCTGACGCTATTGAAGTGACGTTGGGAGCTTCCTCTCCCTGTAATGGGGAGGGTGGCCAACAGCTCGCTGGCCGCCGGGTGGGGGTCCAGCCTGTCATCGCGCCGCATCGACCGACCCCACCCCGGCCCTCCCCTTTCAGGGGGAGGGAGATGTCCCCTCCCATTTGCGCCGCACAAACCCCATGCTATTGACCGTCATCGCGGCTTCATGGTGAAGCTTGGGGAGCTGGCATGAAGGAAGTCCTTGAAGAGCTTGAGGTTCGGCGGGGCAGGGCGCGCGAAGGCGGCGGGCGGAAGCGCATCGAGGCCCAGCACGCGCGCGGCAAGCTCACCGCGCGGGAGCGGCTCGAGCTGCTGCTCGACGAGGGCTCCTTCGAGGAGTTCGACATGTATGTCGAGCACCGCTGCATCGATTTCGGCATGGAGCAGACCAAGGTCCCCGGCGACGGCGTGGTCACCGGCTGGGGCACCATCAACGGCCGCGTCACCTATGTCTTCGCCAAGGACTTCACCGTGTTCGGCGGCTCGCTGTCGGAGGCGCATGCCGAGAAGATGGTCAAGATCCAGGACATGGCGCTGCAGAACCGCGCGCCGATCATCGGCCTGTTCGACGCCGGCGGCGCGCGCATCCAGGAAGGCGTGGCGGCGCTCGGCGGCTATGGCGAGGTGTTCACCAGGAACGTGCTCGCCTCGGGCGTCATCCCGCAGATCTCGGTGATCATGGGGCCGTGCGCCGGCGGCGACGTCTATTCGCCGGCCATGACCGACTTCATCTTCATGGTGCAAAGATACCTCCTACATGTTCGTCACCGGCCCCGACGTGGTGAAGACCGTGACCAAGGAGGAGGTGACCGCCGAGCAGCTCGGCGGCGCCATCGTGCACACGACCAAGTCGTCGATCGCCGACGGCGCCTATGAGAACGACGTCGAGACGCTGCTGCAGATGCGCCGGCTGATGGACTTCCTGCCCGTCGAACAATCAGTCGGGCGTGCCCGAGCTGCCGACGCGAGACCCGTGGGACCGTTTCGAATATTCGCTCGACACGCTGATCCCCGACAATCCGAACAAGCCCTACGACATCAAGGAGCTGATCCATAAGGTCGTCGACGAGGGCGACTTCTTCGAGATCCAGGCAACCTTCGCCACGCAACATGGTCGTCGGCTTCGCGCGGCATGGAGGGGCGCACCATCGGCATCGTCGCCAATCAGCCGATGGTGCTTGCCGGCGTGCTCGATAGCGACGCCTCGCGCAAGGCCGCGCGCTTCGTCCGCTTCTGCGACTGCTTCAACATTCCGCATCGTCACCTTCGTCGACGTGCCCGGCTTCCTGCCCGGCACCGACCAGGAATATGGCGGGCTGATCAAGCATGGCGCCAAGCTGCTGTTCGCCTTCACCGAGGCGACGGTGCCGAAGGTGACGGTGATCACGCGCAAGGCCTATGGCGGCGCCTACGACGTGATGAGCTCGAAGCATATCCGCGGCGACGTGAACTATGCCTGGCCGACGGCCGAGATCGCGGTGATGGGCGCCAAGGGCGCGGTCGAGATCCTCTATCGCGCCGAGCTTGGCGACGAGAAGAAGATCAAGAAGCGCATCGACGAGTATCAGACGCGCTTCGCCAATCCGTTCGTCGCGGCCGAGCGCGGCTATATCGACGAGGTGATCATGCCGCACGGCACGCGCAAGCGCGTGGCGAGGGCGCTACAGATGCTGCGCAACAAGCAGCTCGAGAACCCCTGGAAGAAGCACGACAACATCCCGTTGTAGGTGGGCAGAGAGCGCGACGTCAGGGCTCGGAGGGAAAAATGGCTGAGAGCCCCAGGTCCGGTTCGCGTCTCTCGCGGCGTGGCTTCATACAGGCGGGATTGGGCTTCGGGCCGGCCTTGGTGCTTCCCAATCTTGCTTGCTCCATTTCTGTTGCCAGCGCGGCTCCGGCACACGACCACGAACCGGTCAATCACGATGAGGGGTCAAAAGACTTCACACCCGGGGCGCCGTTCGTCGAACCCGAGATCCGCCGTTCAGCAAATGGCGAGCTCAACACCACACTGCGCATGCAATACGCGTATAAAAATATCGGCGGCCACCGGCTCTACGTGAGGAGCTTATGAAGGTACCGTCCCGGGACCGACCCTGCGCCGAAGCCGGGCGATGTGCTGCGTATCAAACTCATCAACGACATGCCTCCAAACCGCGATCCT
>CAVUVO010000031.1:0-64962 GCA_963744945.1 uncultured Alphaproteobacteria bacterium
ACCGGTCGTTGATTTCCTGAACCCCGAAATCGCCTCCCTCCCCTCGCTCATCCTAACAGCCTCAGGGTCTTAGCCTTGTTCCTCTGGCCGTCGGTTCGCGATCTTCGACCTAGCCCGTAGTGATATCAACAATGCGCTTCGCAAGTTCGTTATTGTCGCGGGGACGTTTAGGTTGCTTAGGCATTCCCATCCTCTTTGAAATATGCACGCCCAAAAATTCCAACTCCTTCGCCGCTACCGCCAGCGTCCGGCTCGTATCGAAATACACATTGGTTGCTCTGGGCGAAGTTCTTGGCAGCTTGGGCGGCTGCCTTCTTGTCTAAACCAAAGGCGTTCTCCATCCATCGGTCATCAATGTGGAGCCATGCCCCAGGGCCCAAGTGGTTCAGGATCGCCTTGAGGTCAGCGAGACTTTCTTCTGTGGTTTGCATACCTGAATATGGCATTGCCGCAGACTGGATGCTACCTCGTGTCAAGAGCGGGCGGATTTACTCACCACGCATTGCGACCACGCTTCGTCATGAAGGCCCCTGGTGCATCTAAACGACGGAAGGGGCCACGTTCGACGAAGTTATCTGTGGTGTCTCATCTTGGGACTAGTCATTCGCGTGACGGGTCGCCAATCAACGCTCTCAGATACGGAGAGAAAGTGCGGGAGCGTGACGCAAACACAGACTACAAAATACTGATGGCGCTCCCGCCGACCCAATTGGGCTGTTAAGTCAAACGTTCGGTCTGTTCGTGCTGTTCCAAAGAGCGGCGGTGTGTTCCCCCAGGCCCTATGGGACCCAGAGAAAGGCCAGAGGGACCCGTGTCTATGCGACGCATCTCCGCAGCAAGCTGTTACTGCTTTCTGCTCGGAACGCGGCCGCGGGCTTTGGATGACGATGAGTGTCCTTTGTCGGCTGGGGTCCGCATTTCACCGCGGAGCTTGCGCCAATAGGCTGCCTGCAGATCCATGACATCAGCTAAGTTTCTCGCCCCGGCTAGACCCATCGCGAGATCGAAGCCGGTATCGATGTTACGCTCAGCGATAGAAATCATGCGGACCGCCACCGAAGGGAAGATCAGTGACGTTACCTACTGGTGGCCGCGCCCCGGCTCGGACAAGCCGCTTGAGAAGCACACATTTTACACGAAAGTCGGAGATCAAAACTGCGGAGTTGGTGACTACAAGGAATGAACGCCGGTTCCAACTCGTGATAACGCAGCGAGAGGTTTGGCAAACCCTCAACCGCAGCCACAGAGGGCAATCCCCCAGGGAATTGAGCAAAGAGAGCCTCTACCAACGCACGTAGCTGTGTGTTTCCCCCAGCCGGGAGTCCCGTTACATCGCGACAGCCATGGGGGTCCCGCTCCATTCCACACTAGTCACCAGCCCTGTTCCGGTGTTGCGCTGTTTCGGCAGGGAGGGCTGGCGGCTTCCATGCCCCCCATGACTACTAGGGTCCCCCTTTGGTGCTAGGGTCCCCATGTAATTGCCATCCTAGTCGGCTGCTATATTGATTTCCGAAGGACGACTCTACGGGGGCGGGTGCGCATGAAGGTATCTCCGATTGCATTAGCTCTTTTGCTGTCGGCCTTCCTGTCGGGCTGCGAGGGGCAAGGAGGGCCTTCAGGACCTCGGGGACCAGCGGGGCCTCAGGGGCCACCAGGGTCACAAGGCGAGCAGGGAGCCCCTGGCAATCTCGCTATTCGAGGCGTGAGTGATCCGTGCCCGCAACTATGTACGCTTCGTTGTGCTGAGAACGAGCGAGTGATGAATGCCTACGTGGTTGGAGCTTCGAAAACTCCGATCTACACGAACGAACAAACAGTCGATTTCGATAATCGACGAGCGCGGGGGGCTGGTCCTGCCTTCATATTTTGCGTTCCGAAATAAACTGCCGCAGATTTCGGATCGATCAAATGGGTGACTGACATGGACTCGGCCGATTATTTTTGTTGGTAGCCTTGCCGGGCGCGGCAACCCGCGGTGACCAGGCGGCAATGTTCGTCAAAGGCTTGGGTCAAGGCTCAACTCTGGGCTGGCTCAATCGGCGTCACGGTCCTATCCTAACAACGACCTTGCCGGTCGTTCCATCTCCGGCGGATCTACTCGTCGCGTAGCTCTGACCGAGCGAACGCGTTCAGCTAGCGCTTTCCTCAGCTTGCCGTTGACCCGCAACTCGAGGAAGTCATCTCAGAGAACCTAAAGAGGAGGTTAGTTCATGGCCAAGATCAGTGGTGTATGTGTCGGTGAATCGCTCGTTGGTGAGGGCAATGAAGTTGCTCACGTCGATTTGCTAATCGGTCCCCGCGGCAGCGCCGTCGAGACGGCCTATTGCCATGCGTTGACTAACAATAAGGACGGGTTCACCACGCTTCTCGCGTTGGTCGCCCCGAACCTTATGTGTAAACCCCCAACGATCCTTTACAACAAGGTGACGATCAAGGACGCGCGCCAGGCGGTGCAGATGTTCGGTCCGGCGCAGTACGCCGTGGCCAAAGCCGTCGCCGACTCCGTGGCAGAAGGCGTGATCCCCGCCAACGAGGCTGACGATCTCTACGTCACCGTCGGCGTCTTCATCCATTGGGAAGCCAAGGACGACAAGAAGATCCAGGATTTCAATTATCGCGCCACGAAGGAAGCTCTTGCTCGCGCCATCAAGGGCGAGCCCAAGGCCTCCGAGGTCACCGCGAAGAAGGACTCGGCACACCATCCGTTTGCCGCCAGCTGAAGCGGAGAGACCGGCAAACCACCGGGGCCGGTTCGGCGGTGGCTGCAAAAGCTGGGTTTCTGATCTGATCTGATCTGATCGAGATCGCCGCCTAGCCCCGGTGTCCTGCCCGGGACTTTCGGGTTGCAGGCTTGGGTGCAGGCGCAGATTCAGCCTCGCTTGATGGCAAGCCAGGTTTGACGGCTGGCTGCTGATTGGGCCGCCCCGAACCGTCGAGGGGAAATTTTGAGTAGAGCTCCGAATGGTGCGCCTCCAAAGCAGCCACGATCAGCGCTGCATTTTTCGGCGCGTTCCAGCCGCGGCACCTACAAATCACACGCGGCGGATGGCGCTTGCTGTCTAGGACGAGCCATTCACCGCTTTCTTCGCCCATCACTTCAAAAAATCGTCGCTGTTCCATGCTGCTCACAACGCGCGACGCGGGCCGTTGCTCCGCTGCCCCATGGACGGCCTATCCGCCCATGCAGGATAATCCCGCGCAGTAACTTATGAAAGCGTCGAGCCGCTCTCGCCACCTGATTCCTCTGATGATCATTCAATCGGGCCATTGTTGGCAGCAGCACCCACGCCGCCCGTGCCTTGCCGTCACTCATTGGCCTGCAGCATTTCCTCGCAGTCACACCAGTGAACGTCCGCTATGGCACCCAACGGACCAACCCCAACCGCTGCTACGACGTCCGTAACTGACCCAAAAGTGGTCTCGTGGAGAGGAGTGCCGAGCTCGCCCGAGAATTTGCACTCAAGACGGTTGCCCGGCACCGGCAGACAAAAGATCGCCGCTTTGATCGGCTAACATAATCATGAGACGGGGGTACTGTTCTGGCTGTTCGCAGCAGGAGTACCTTCAATGTGTGACTATAGCCTACATTTCGTCGCGTCACGGCCCGCGAGGGTTGGTGACAAGCTGGTCTCGATGAGCTTCCCCCAGACGACAACACGTGGTTTTGCGTCGGTCGATGATCGTAACGTGGCCGTGTGTTTACTCCCTGGCACCGAGCTTGCCTTCGAGGAAGAGGTGCGATGCGATACTGGCATTGTTTTCTCTCGGAGCCTCGGGCACACGGTGGCGAAGTTCCAACAGGTCAACAAGGGCCGGTCAAACATTCATCATGATGCCCTTGAGTTCCCCGACGGAAAAATCGTCCTGCTGACGCATTTGTGCAAAGGTCAGCGCGCGACCGTGTTGCAATTCCCGGCCCGCCCGCGCATCACGGTGGACAACGCGCAACGGTACGATTTGCTCTTGCCGGAGTGGGCTGGCACGGCTGTATTTTCGTTGGGCGGCAGATTCAGGTCAGCCCGGCTCTTCGCAAGAGGCATTCCATGCAGGAGTATAAAAACGACAAGCTCGTCGTCCGCTACGACCCCGCTATCTGCATCCACGCAGGGGAGTGCGTACGCGGTCTCCCATCCGTCTTCAGTCTATCGAGAAAGCCGTGGATAGACGTAAACGGCGCTCCCGCGGCCGCGATCATTGAACAGGTCAAGCGTTGCCCTTCGGGAGCGCTGACCTATGAATGGCTCGAGAAAGCCTAATAGGCCGATGCCGACGGGCGCCAAAAGTGAAGAGGCCGGCTTAGGCTGTGATGGAGCACGGCTCGCTTTCTTGGCACACAGACATGCCCGTGCCGCTTGGCGGAACCAATGAAGCGCCGAGCCCAACCGCGCTCCTGTTGAGTGCCCTAGCCGGCTGCGCGGTGGTGTTCATCCGAGACACGCTCGCCCCACAGCTCGGAGTCACCGTGGACGCTATCGAGGCGACTGCGCAGTGTGAAACGGACGCCCGCGGTCTTCTGGGGATGGATGGTGTCGCGCCCGATGTACGCAATGTCGGCCTGACCATCGCCATCCGGTCGCCTAAGGACGAGAATGCGGTTCGTAGGGTCTACCAAGCCTGGCAGGAACGGTGCCCCGTCTATTTGGCGCTTACCAAGGCGCTGCCGGTGGCGACGTCGCTCGACATCGCGCGGCCCTAAGTCACTGGACGCGCTAGATCAATCGCGCGACGAGATCCTGGCCGAAGGCAACGCCTAGTGGTGAGGCATCTGGACCCTACTGAGCCCCGAGCCTGCTGGAGCAGATGATGACCACGGTTGTGGTGTTCGGCGGTGGGGGTTTCCTCGGTCGGCGACTGGTGCACCGCCTGACCACCGAGGGGATGACTGTGCGCGTCGCTGTGCGGCATCCGGACCCGGCGCGGATTGAGCTGCGATCGATGGGTTTCGACCGGGTCACGGTCGTCCCCGCCGATGTGCGCGATCAAGCCTCGGTCTCCGCCGCCATTGCGGGAGCCGACGCCGTCGTCAATATGGTCTCGGCCTATGTCGAGAAGGGTGGCGTGACCTTCGAGGCCGTGCACGTGCAAGGGGCCGAGACCGTAGCGCGGGAGACAGTCGCGGCCGGCGTCCCCCGCCTCGTGCTTGTCTCCGGTATCGGCGCGGATGCTGATTTACGGTCTCCTTACATCCGTGCTCGAGGACGCGGCGAACAGGTGGTCCAGCAGACTTTTCCGGAGGCTACGATCGTCCGCCCGGGCGCCATGTTTGGCCCGGGCGACGCATTGTTCGGCACACTCGCCGAGCTTGCCCGACTGCTGCCGATACTGCCGCTGATCGGCGGCGGCAGTGCCCGATTGCAGCCAGTCTTTGTGGAGGACGTGGCGGAGGCTATCGTCAGCATACTCACCGACCCCACAACCGTCGGCCGAACCTACGAGCTTGCCGGTCCCGGAGTGTACACGCTGCGCGAACTGGTCAGTATGACGCTACACCTCCTGAGGAAACGGCGACTGCTCATACCGGTGCCCTTTGCGGTGGCCGAGATCCAGGCGCTGCTGTTCGAGCTCTTGCCCAACCCACCGCTCACCACCGGCCAAGTTGATCTTCTCAAGGCGGACAACGTCACGAGCGGTGCCCTGCCGGGTCTCCGGGAGCTCAATATCCAACCTAAAACGGTCGAGGAGGTAGTACCGACCTATATTGGCACTCGCGCACCTCACTGATCGGTGTTCAGGAGCCCAACGTCAGTTCAGCAATCGGTTCCGCGCGTTGGACAACACCCAGCTCGTTTGGCACCAAGCTCGTCAAAATGACAACGCCCCCACAAATGTTAGAGAGGCGCGGTCCTTAGGGAACATAAGCCGCTCCACGCCAGGGAGAGCAACATGGACACCACCACCCTCCTCATCATCATTCTGATAGTGCTTATTCTCTTCGGTGGCGGCTGGTACGGTCGGGGACGCTGGTACTAGGCCCCGCCCCAAAAGCTCTCGTCGCCTCCTCTAGCTTGGTCGCGGCTGGCAATAGTCTCGGCTATGAAAGTCGGGCGCACCCCGACGCAATATCATAAACCTAACGCATTATTTCTTGTAGCCAACAAAGTAGACGCCGATGGTTGCACCGGATGCGTCCTTGATCGGCTCGTAACCGCTGACATAAGGCACGCCAAGGACCGACGCCTCGCCGTAGTATGGCTTATCCGCCTTAATCGCATCGAGCGCCGGGCCGGTCAGAGCAGTGCCAATTGCCTTCGTCTTCGGCAGGGTCGTAGCGATGCGGATATATTCGTCGCCGCTCTTCACGAACAGCGTTGCCGCCATTCCTTCCCCGCCTTCCTTGGCGACCTTATCGACCACCTTAGAGTCGTTGCTCATCCTGGTTGAGCCGAAATAAAGAGCAGGGGGATCCTTGCCCCCAACGCGGTCTTTCCCTTCGACCGTCGGTGTCCCCAATTTCGCCGTCTCCTCTTTTAAAGCTGCCATCGATTTTTCAACTCGTGCATCTTGAGCACCGCCGGTACTTGGCACCAGGATGAGAGTTGCAAGGAAGACAGCGGCGGCAAGCACAAACACCGCGAGAGGCGCGGCAATTAAGCCACGAACCTTGGGTCCCATTGATTCCTCCAGGAGTGAGGGGCGGCTTCGTGCCTGTGCTCCGAACCACGCATGCCGCCAAGCGTGCTTTTGCAAGGCTCTCCTTGCAACTCCATTGTATCAGCGGGTGTGATGACCGAGAAGGCCGACCGATCCTGTCGGGCGCGACTGCTGGCGGACAGCCACCGCACTGCCAGGGAAGCCGAGGCGTTCATACTGTGAGTGCAAACAGTTGATTTGGCTTTTTCGCAACACAGGTGACTTATGGACGTCGGGCTAGCTGGGGACAACACAAAGGAGTGTAAGTCCATGAAGCGTTACCTGATCGCAGGTGCCCTCGTTTTCGCTTTCGTTACGCCAGCTCTTGCCGCGGACTACTACGTCGCCTTGCGGCTCGGAGGCGGAGCGGCCGCATGCGAGGTTATGACCACACCGCCCGACGCGAAAACACACAAGATGATGGGCAAGTACGCATCAGAGGCCGCCGCGACGGCGGCCATGGCCACCATGAAAGAGTGCAGTGGTTAGAACAGCAGAACACCCCGATCCTATCGCGGGTTGAAAGAGTCGGCAGCCGAGATTGCGGACTCTCGCCGGGGTCCCCTTCACTGGCTGCCGCATCAGCCATCCCTTGAGGCTGAGAGAAGCCCGACTGTACCGACAAGCGGTCGGGCTTCTTGTTGCGGTGCACTACTACCCCATTGACAGCAAACAGTGTTGTTGGAATCGATTGCGCATCGGCGACGGGGGAACGTCGCGGATGGAGGCTGAAATGTCGGGCGATCCCCAGAGGTGCCGGGAACGCGCGTTGAAGTATCAGTACCTCGCGAATGAAGCGAGTACCCCACAATCCAAACAAATGTTTCTTGATCTCTCGCAGACCTGGTTTCGGCTGGCGGCGGAGCTAGACGACACTAACGCCTTCCTGCGTGCTGTAAGCGCAATGGAATTTGAGGATGTGTCGGAGGATGCCAACCAGCCGATCGAGACGGCAGGACCCCTTGCCAACGTGGGTTGAAAACAAGGCTAAGAGAATATGCCTAGAGGAAAACCCGGGACACTGGCCGATCCCGGGGCTTCCAAGCAGGCTGTCCTGGTGCTGGCTCCTGCTAGGGGGCCACCAACCAAGCTATTTATATCATTTCACGGGGTCCGGTGGTGTTACCGCCTCGCAATGCCGATGACAAAAAGAGAGGCCGGTTAGCAGAAAGCCCCGGCGAGTGTGCTCTCGGGCCGGGGCTTCCTACGCGCCCCTAGCGAAAGGACTCGCATGAGGGGCTGGGGGTTGGGGCGCGTTAACGCCGATGCGATATCGGGGTTCCAAGAAGAAGGGCGCCGACCGAAGCCGACGCCCGCTTGATAATGAACGCCCTACTACTACCTATTTATCGGTGGCGGCCCTTCCCCCGGCCGTCACTGGTTCCCCCGTGGAACCGGAGAAGTCCCGTGCTGCGCGGGCGGGGCTTCTCCATGGGAAGGATCATCTTCAATCCAAACAAAGTTCAAAAATGGGCGACTCTGGTTTCGGCCAGGAACACCTTATGCTATCGCGGGTTGGAATAGGGTGTCGGTGGTTCGGAAAACAAGGCACCGGCGCTCAGCCACCAAGGCTAGAGAAGCCCGGCTGTCATGAACGTGAGCGGTCGGGCTTCTTATGGGGAACTGTGATAATTTGATTGGCTGCGCGGAGAGACAGGCCCGCATGCCCTTCAGTGCTTACCGTAACAACTTTGACGCCGAGACATTGGCAATCCTTGAGGCTGCTTTCAACGAAGCTTGGGACGTCGTAACGGCCAGCGGCGGCGACTTCGACCAAGAGACCACGAGACATGCCCTGGCCGAGCTTATCATCAGCTTCGCGGCTGAGGGCGAGACAAACCCAAAGCGACTAAAAGAACTCGCATTGGCGGCTTTGCCGCGAACGCTCGAAACACCATAGGAAAAGGCCGCCGTCGATGCGTCTCAGGGAGCGCACGGAGCGCAACACTTATCAGGGTGCGGTGTCTTGCAGAAATGGAAGTTCGAGATCGTGGTGGACGGGAGCACCCTTATCCTCACCCACGCCGGCGCCAAGTTCAGAGCGGTCTACTCTAAGCAGCATCGTCACCCGCAGCTGCTACTAAGGGAACGCTCAAGAACCGACGACTATGAGCTTCAGGCCGAGGCGTGGAAAACGGCCAACGACAAGGCGCGCGAACTCGGGTGGATAGTTTGAGCTTAACCGCTCGGCAAGATTTGAGGATTAGCTTTTAAGTCCGTTCGACATCGGGCGGACAGACCATAAAGCAGTGGCAGTTAAGCGGCTCCAGGGCACCTCTGGGGCCGCTGTTTGTTTTGGGCTCCGCCTTCCCGCCGCGAGCATATGGCGATTGGCCATACTGCGCACGGCTCGAAGCCGGTCTCAAGTCCCTCTTGCCGCGCAAAACGCAATTCTCTACGGTCCGGCGCGGACTTAGCCGATGAAGATTTGGCGGATTTGCGTTGGGGAGCTTGAGCCATGACCGAGCCGTTGAACCATCACGCTGCCCTTGTCTATGTGATGGTCACCGTTTCCGCCGTCGACCGCGCCATGACCGATGACGAGCTCCACCGCATCGGCGAGATCGTCTCCAATCTGCCGATCTTCTCCGACTACGACGACAACGATCTGGTCAAGACCGCGGAAGCCTGCGGCGAGATCCTGAGCGCCGATGGCGGGCTTCAGCAGGTGCTGCGGCTGGTGCGTGGCGCATTGCCGGAGAAGCTCCGCGAGACGGCGTATGCGGTGGCGCTCGAAGTCGCCGCCGCCGACCGCCTGGTCAGGCCCGAGGAGATCCGCTTTCTGGAGATGCTCGGCGACACGCTCGAGCTTGACCGCATGACCACCGCCGCGATCGAGCGGGGCATCCGCGCCCGCAACATGACGCTGTAGAGCCTGTCAGCAGCCGGCAACGGAACGGACGCCTCGCGGGAATCGTTTCTGCTATGCTTGCCCTCAAGCGGGGCCGGATGTTGCGTTGACAAGGAGAAACCCATGACGAGTTGGAGCAATTGGGGCAAGACGGCCGAAACCAAGGCGAGCAGGTATCCTGAAGGAGCTCGACGCGCAGGACGTGTACGACCAGCTCGACAGCGTGCGCGACTATCTCGGCGACCTCACCACATCGTTCAGCAAGATCGCAAACCGCAGAGTGGGCCACGCCCGCGGCCGCGCGCTCGATACGGCGCAGGAGGCCGAGGAGCTGATGAAGGACAATCTCGCAGCTTCGCTGGTCGTGGCCTTGGGCGTCGGCGTGCTGGTCGGCTATCTGATCCGCCGCGGCACCGAGTAGCACATCCTCGGCGTCCGCCGCGACCATGGCGCCACCCACATCGCTGTCGGCCTTGGCCGTGCCGTTGGACATCGAGCCGATGGAGGCGAAGCTCGTCGATGAGCTGCCTGAAGGCGACTGGCAATACGAGCCGAAATGGGACGGCTTCCGCTGCCTTGCCTTCGGTGCCGGCGGCGAGGTCGATCTCAAGGCGAAGTCGGGCAAGCCGCTCGCCCGCTATTTTCCGGAGATGGTGGAGACGCTCAAGCGCGTGAAGGCGCGCTCGTTCGTGCTCGACGGCGAGCTCGCGATCGTGAGCGGAGGGGAATTCTCCTTCGATGCGCTGCTTCAGCGCATCCATCCGGCGGAGAGCCGCATCAAGCGCCTCGCCGCGGAGACGCCGGCGATCTTCATCCTGTTCGACATGTTGCTCGATGCTTCAGGAAAGAGCTTGATCGAGACGCCGCTGCGTGAGCGGCGCGCGGCGCTGGAAACATTCTTTGCCTCGGCGAAGCAGGAGCACGCGCTGAAGCTCTCGCCCTACACGCTGAGTCGCGCGGAAGCCGAGCGCTGGCTCAAGCCAAGGCGGCACCGCGCTTGACGGCGTGGTGGCCAAGCTGCGCGACGGACCCTACGTGCCCGGCGAGCGCGCGATGATGAAGGTGAAGCAGCACCGTACCGCGGACTGCGTGGTCGGCGGCTTCCGCTACCGCAGCGGCAGCAACGAGGTCGGCTCTCTCCTGCTCGGGCTCTTCGACACGCAAGGCAAGCTCGACCATGTCGGCTTCACGGCAACCATCGCCAACAAGGACCGCGCCGCACTGACGGCGAAGCTCGAAGCCCTGATCGCGCCGCCCGGCTTCACCGGAAAGGCGCCGGGAGGACCGAGCCGCTGGAGCACCGAGCGCTCCGAACAATGGCAACCGCTGAAGCCCAAGCTCGTGGTCGAGGTCTCTTACGACCAGGTCACCGGCAACCGCTTCCGCCACGGCACCAAGCTCGTGCGCTTCCGTCCCGACAAGCGCCCTAGCCAATGCACGCTCGAACAGATCGAGCCGCCGGCGAAGCCAGCAAAGCTCATTGCCGGCATGCTGAAGTCCTGAGACGTCTCGATCCCCGCTTGACAGACGGCACGCGCTGATCTAATACTTAACCTAATGGTTAAGTTTCAGGATACCACCCTCGACCGCACTTTTGCCGCCCTGGCCGACCCGACGCGGCGGGCGCTCCTTGCGCGCTTGAACAGCGGGATGAGCGCCTCGGTGAGCGAGCTCGCGCGACCGCTGCCGATGTCGCTGCCGGCGGTGATGAAGCATCTCGACGTGCTGTCCGACGCAGGGCTGATCAGGCGCACCAAAACCGGCCGCATTGTCGCCTGCGAGCTGACACCGGAGCCGATGGAAAACGCCATGAATTGGCTCAATCGTTATCTACGCTTCTGGTCCGAGCAACTCGATCGTCTTGCCGCTTTCGTGGAGAGAGAATCATGTCCGCCCAACCCAAAGTCGCCGTCAAGCCAAGCCTCACCCTCAAACGTCGTCTCAATGCGGCGCCCGAAAAAGTCTTCGCCGCGTGGACGGACCCCGAAAAAATCGTGAAGTGGTTTGGGCCTGACGCAGGCCCGGTGAAGAGCGCGGTGCTCGATGTCAGGACCGGCGGCCGCTACGCCATCGTGTTCTCGACCGAGGACGGCGAGGAGCATCACGTGAGCGGCGTTTACCGCGAGGTGATCCCGGACGAGAAGCTCAACTTCACCTGGGCGTGGCGGACCATGCCCGAGCGCGAGTCGCTGGTCACCATCCTGATCAAGCCCGACGGCGACGGCTCGCTGCTCACGCTGATCCACGAGCAGTTCTTCGACGAGGACGCGCGCGACCGCCACCAGGCCGGCTGGAACGGCTGCCTCGACAAGCTCGTTCTTTATCTTGCGTAACCGTGAGGAGGAAAGTCACATGGCACAAACAGCACAAAAGCTTGAGAGCCCGCAGACCGAGGATTGCGGAGGGGCGCCGGCGACGCATGGCAGCTTCTGCTGGAACGAGTTGCTGACGCACGACCCGGAGCGCGCGAGGAAGTTCTATGCCGACACCATCGGCTGGACCTTCGACCCCATGCCGATGCAGGACGGCGGCACCTATTGGGTGGCCAAGGCCGGCGACAAGATGGTCGGCGGCATCTTCGAGATGACGGGTCCGGACTTTGCGGAGGTTCCCGAAGGCTGGATGCCCTACCTCGCCGTCGATGACGTCGATGCGCGGGCGAAGAAGGCGACCGCGGCAGGGGCAACTTTGATGCGCCCGCTATTCGACATCCCGGGCATCGGCCGCATCGCCATCTTGCGCGAGCCTGGCGGCGCAGGTGTCGGCTGGATGACGCCGGTAACCGCCTAAGCATCGACGAGGCCGCGGAAGCACCCCCTTCCGCGCCTCTGTTTCTCACGGAGTTGATCATGCAGCACAAAGTCGTATCCCGGGACGAATGGATCGCGGCGCGGAAGGCGCATCTCGCCAAGGAGAAGGCGCTGACCAAGGCCCGCGACCAGCTTAGCGCTGAACGGCGCGCCCTCCCCTGGGTCAAGGTCGAGAAGAATTACGTATTCGATACGCCTTCCGGAAAGAAGAAACTTGGCGATCTCTTCGGCGGCCGCAGCCAGCTGATCGTCTATCACTTCATGCTCGGCCCCGATTGGGGCGAAGGCTGCCCGAGCTGTTCCTATCTTGCCGATCATTTCGACGGCGTGGCATTGCATCTCCCTCATCGCGACGTGTCCCTCACCGCGGTCTCGCGCGCTCCCCTCCCCGAGATCCAAGCCTACAAGAACCGCATGGGTTGGCACTTCCCGTGGGTGTCGTCCTACGCCAGCGACTTCAATTTCGACTTTCACGTGTCGTTCAAGCCCGAGGAGGACGACGGTAAGGTCTACTACAATTACGAGATGGGCGATTTCGAGTCCGACGAGATGCCTGGCGTGAGCGTGTTCATCAAGGATGCGTCGGGCGCCATCTTCCACACCTATTCTGCCTATGCGCGCGGTCTCGATATTCTGGTCGGCGCCTACAATTTTCTCGACCTCGTGCCCAAGGGCCGCGACGAGGCGGAGCTGCCTTGGAGCATGGCGTGGGTGCGGCGCCATGACGAATATGACGACGCCCAACCAAGTTCGTGCTGCGGCTCGCACCAGCAGACTGACGCGGCCTGACCATAATCCGATTGGAGAGCATTCATGCAGATCGTCTCGCAGAAGATTGCACCGTGCCTGTGGTTCGACACGCAAGCCGAGGAGGCCGCGAAGTTTTACGTTTCGATCTTCAAGGACTCGAAAATCACTACCATTGCCCGCTATCCGGACGAAGGCCGGGAGATCCACGGCAAGGAGGCTGGCTCGGTGATGACCGTTGCCTTCGAGCTCGCTGGCCAGAGCTTCGTGGCGCTGAACGGCGGACCGCATTTCAAGTTCGACGAGGCGATCTCGTTCCAGGTCTATTGCGACAGCCAAGCCGAGGTGGATCATTTCTGGAGCAAGCTGTCGGCAGGCGGCGTTGAAGGCCCGTGCGGCTGGCTCAAGGACAAATTCGGCCTCTCCTGGCAGGTGGTGCCGGTGGTTCTGCTCGAAATGATGATGGATCCCGACGCCAGGAAATCGGCGCGGGTGATGAAGGCTTTCATGCAGATGAAGAAATTCGACATCGCGACGCTCAAGCGCGCTTACGACGACGAAGCCGCCTAAAGCGTTTCCCCCACATCTAACCACGCGAAGGAGTACGCCATGCAAGTTCAGCCCTACCTGCAATTCGACGGCCGCTGCGAGGAAGCGCTCGAGTTCTACAAATCCGCCCTCGGCGCCAAGGTCGAGACCATCATTCGATTCAAGGACGGTCCGGATTGCATGGAGATGCCTCAAGGTACCGGCGACAAGGTGCTGCATTCCTGCCTCCGCATCGGCGAGACGGCGATCATGGCATCCGACGGTTATTGCAAGGGCAAGCCAGACTTCCAGGGCTTCTCGCTGAGCATAATCGCACCGGACAAGAACGAGGCGGACCGCCTGTTCAAGGCTCTGGAGCCGGGCGGCCAGGTGCAGATGCCGCTCGCCGAGACGTTCTTCTCGCCGCGCTTCGGCATGGTTGCCGACCGCTTCGGCGTCTCGTGGATGATCGTCACCACGCCTGACGGCGCCAAGAACTAGCCAAGTTAAAGTCTCATTCTGAAGTGACCCTTTCGCTTATCCGAACGCCTGAACCTTGGAGAGACCCCATGCCCTACGTCGATGGATTTGTGGTGCCGGTGCCGAAGAAGAAAGTGCAGGCCTATAGACGGCTGGCGCAGAAGGCCGGCAAAATCTGGAAGGAGTACGGTGCGCTCGAGTTCCGCGAATGCGTCGCCGATGACGTCAAGAAGGGAAAGTGGACCTCGTTTCCACGTAGCGTGAAGCTGAAACCGAGCGAGACGGTGTTCTTCTCCTGGATCGTCTACAAGTCGCGCAAGCATCGCGACCAGATCAACGCCAAGGTGATGAAGGACAAGCGCTTCGCCGGCATGGACATGAAGGACATGCCGTTCGACGTAAAGCGCATGATCTATGGCGGGTTCAAGGTGATGGTCGACGCCTAGGCGCGACGTCGGCAAAGCTCGAGCGAGGTTACGGCTCGAGCACCATCGCCAGGTCTTCAAGCCAACGGCGAACCTGCTTAGGGCCGGCGAAGTCCGATTCGCCGCCGCGAGAAATGCTCGCCGGCAACCTTGAGCGCCGTGCCGCCGAGGGTCACGGCGGTGGCGAGCGCCGCCTCGTCCGGCAGGTCGTCGCCGATCATCACTGGACGCCGGCCGCGAAAGGGCGGCTCCCGCATGAGCCGCTCGAGCGCAGTCGCCTTGGTCGAGGCTTGCGGCATCAGCTCGAGCACGCGACGCCCGTGCGATAGGACCAGCCGCGTGTCATGGGTGTCGAGGAGATCGCGAAGCTCCGCTTCGAGCACCGGCTCCATGGCCGGCACGGCGCGATAGTGCACCGTGACGGCGATCCCCTTGTGCTCAACAAGCACACCGGGAATGGAACTTGCCAGCCGGTCCACCGCCCTGACCAGGGACTCCGGCACCGACGCGCTGGTGATTTCGATCGCGCCGTTCGGCTGCAAGCGCAGCTCGGCGCCGTGCACGCCGGCAGCAGCGATCCTCGCCGGGGCGAGCAGACGGTCGACCTCGTCGATCTTCCGGCCTGTGAGAATGGCCACGGCCCCCCCGAGCGCCCGCTGCAATTGGCCGAGCGTGGCGCTCAGCCCCGCAGGCACCGAAACGTCCGCCGGCACGGCCGTGATATCGAACAGCGTCCCGTCGAGATCGAGAAACAGGGCGACGCTCCGAGGATACTCGATCTCCAGTCTCACCACTCCAAACTGCCGTTTTGTCCCATTAAGCGTATCGGCCCCGCGATCAGGGTAGCATACCGGGCGGCATCGGAGCGCTCAACCGCTTGGGCCCCCAACACTGGCGGGCGATGCTTCAGCCGGTGCCGGTGAGACCGGCGAGAAGCAGGAAGAAGGCGTGCACCAGGCCGATCACCACGGTGCCTGCCACAACCAGGCTGACGACGCCGACGGCGAGGCCCACAAGCACCGCGACACCGTCCTTCTCCACCATGGCGAGGCCGATGATGCAGATGGCGAAGGCCGGGAGCCAATTGCCGAACGGGATCGGCAGAGCAAGCACGACGGTCAGCACTAACAGGCCGAGGCCGATCAGGCGCTCGCCGGTCCAGGAGAGAAGCACTGTCAGGCGCGGGCGAAGCCAACGCTCGGCGCGCTCGAGATAAGGCAGCGCGCGGGATACGACCGCCTCGAAGTTCTGGCGCGAGATGGACTGGCGCGTGAGCCAATGGGGCAACCACGGCTTGTGGCGGCCGTAGGTCAGTTGCGCCGCGAGCAGCACGAGCGGCGCGCCGAGCACCGCAGAGAGCAGCGGGATATTGACCGGCATCAAATTCGGCAAGGCGAAGATGAACAGGAGCACGCCGAAGCCGCGATCGCCGAGCGCGTCGCGCAAATCGCCGAGACTTGCGTAGGGCTTGTCGAGGCCGGCGATATATTCGCGGAGCAGCACCGAGGTGCGGCGATTGTTCGCAGAGGGCTTCGCCGGTCCACCGTCATCGAGACGGGAGGATGGCGCGCCGGTCATCTCTTGCAAGGTGGCTAACGTCCTCGTCCTTGGGCCGGTCCAACGACCTGCCGGTCTTCGTGAATAGACCAGGACTATGACGATTGGTTCAACGCGAGGCTAGCCCCGCCTTAGGGTGACAGGCTCGCCTTGCGGTCTTGTGGGCTGCGCAGGTCAGGAGATCTCACTGGCCTTCAGGCTCGCCCGTCGTTTCGGGTGAGTTGGTGAGTGTGAAAGCGGGGAAATCGCGCGGTGTGGGCGAGCCGCAGGCAGCGACCAGCAATGTCGCGGTGAAACACAACAAGGTCGCCGAGCCCCAGGCGATGGTGATAGCGCTCCGCATCGTCTCCCTCATCGCGCCTTCTTGTTAGTGCATCAGCTTCATGGCGCCGGTAAAGAGCGCGCCGCCGATGACGCAAGGCACGGCGATATAGATCTGCCCGAGCGCGCTCGCCGCGACGCAGCCGGTGGCGATGGCGATGGAGCCTGCGGTCGCACCCTTGGACATGCCGGCCTCGTTGGTGGCCTTCATCTTCTGGGCATCCTCGATGGCGCCGAACTGGTCCTTGCGGATCTTCTCCGACTCGAACACCTCGGCCGACATGATCACGTCGCGCAAGGGCTGGGCGATCTCTTTCGGCTGCCGCTCATATTCGGCGCGATAGAGGCTGAGCAGGTCGCGGTTGCGCTCGGCGTAGGAGGCGAGCGTCCATTTGGCGGTGGCGCCGGTCGAAATCTTCTCCACCGCGCTCGGATCGTTCTTCCAGCCGGAGAAGATCTTCTTGATGGAGAAATTGCCGTCGTTCTTGTTCTTCGACCAGCGGAGCGCCTCGATGATGCGAACCACCGGCTCGTATTGCCCGGTGGCCACGTAATAGCCCCACAGCGTGTAGACCACCGAGGGCCCATCGGCGAGATCGGCCTCCATCAGGGGCTTGGCCTTGCCCGAGAGATAGGAATCGATCAGCGGCTCGCGAAGCGGCATGCGCGCCTTGTATTTGGTGAGGAGGTCGCGCCAGTCCGGCCTGCCGGAAAAGGCGATGGCCCTGATCAGCACCGCCTGGTCCTTGTCGGGCATCGGCAGCATCCTGGCGACGAGGTTCGGGCCGTCCTTGGGGTTCGAGCCGAGCACGCCGGCGATGAAGCCGGTGCAGAAGGCGCCCTTCTCCTCGTCGGTGAAGAGGCCAAGCTCGCGCATGGCCTTGACCGCCGCAGGCACGCGCCAGGGGGTCGGTTTCTTGCTGTAATTATAAACCCACTCGACCAGGCGCTCCGGCGTGGAGAACGCTGCCTCCGGCTGCGATGCCTCTTGCTCCGTCTCTTGCACTGGCTCGGGCGTCGCCCGCACGGGAATTGAGGTCGGAGCGTAGCTTGGACTGGCCGCAGCGGGGGCGGCGTGGGTGATCACCGGCGCATTGGGCGCGGGCAACGCCGTTTCGGGCGGCGCGAGAAGCTGGGGCGCAGCAGGCCGCGACAAGGCCGTCGGCCCCGACTGCTTCGCAACCACCGAGGTCTGAGGAAGCTCAGCCTGCTCGGTTTCGGTTTGCGCGGCGCAAGGGAATGCAAAGCCAACGGCGCAGCCAAGCGCAGCCACGGCCACGATACGCATCGGTCATCAGCTTCCTGCCCCCCGGCCCCAGCATGATGACGATCTACACGGTTAACGCCTGCGGGATTGCCCCCCGCAGTACCCATTAAGAATCCGCAGTTTCGTGGCTTTTTCGGGGCCGGTAACGTTAACCATCCAGCCATTCCCGCCGAAATCCGGGCTTAACGGGCCGATGCGGAGAGCTCCACCTCGCGTTCTGGGACTTGCGCAAGCGCAGCGATGCTTTGCGCCGCCGCATCGCATTGGCGCACGATCTCGGGCACGGCGGTGATCTCCCAGAGCGACCCTTGGCAGAGCGGGCCAAGGGCGAACAGCCCAGGCGTCGGCGCGCCGCCTCGGCCCAAGGCCTGGCCGTTCGGCTGTACGGAGAGCCCAAGGCGATGGGAATCAACACTTGCAGCGCCCTGACTCACCAGGCTCTCGATCAGGGGCGAGGCGAGATCGGGCCGGTGACCCGTGCAGTCGAAGGCAAGGTCTGCCGCGAGCGTCTCCGTTTCTCTTGAGCCACGCCGCCGCAGAGTGAGCCTGAAGCCTTCGCCGTCGCGCTCAGTCTTCGTCACCTGGCCGCGCAGCAGCACCGCGCGCCCCTCGTTGAACTCGGCCTGAAGACGCCCATGCACTTCGAGCGGCAGACGATGGCGATGCGCATCCCACAAGGGGCGAACGTGGCGCAGGAAGCGCGCTTGCTCCTCGACGGGCAAGCCTTGCCAGATGTCCTGAAGCGAGGAGCGAACGCTATTGATGACAGCCTGCCATGGCGTTCGGTGCGCCTCTGCCGCGGTGCAGGCGATGGCGACTGCCGTGGTCAGGCTCGACAGCCGCTTCGAGCGGGAAAGCCCGGACTCTCGTGGCACGACGCCTTTCGAGGCATGTGGACGCGGCAATTGCCCATGCTTGGAGATCACCGTGACCTTGCCCTGGAACCCATCGCGGCGCGCGGCGAGCAGCACGTCGACCATGGAGAGGCCAGAGCCGATGAGGGCCATGGTGTTCGCGCCGTTGATCCGCTCCGGTGGGAGAGGGTCGAAGGGCGCTAGCGCGCCGGTCGGGGTCGATGATGGGAGCCCGTAAGCCGTGGCGAGTAACACGACATCGGCTTGCAGCGTCTCGGCCCGGTCGAAGCGAAGGGCGAAGCGGTCGCCCTCCTTGACGCAGGAGGTGGCGACGGCCTTGACGATTTTGAGCTCGACATCGCCCCTTCCTTCCACCGCCTCGAAGAAGCGCTCGCGTACATATTCGCCGAAGAGCTGACGCGGCAGGAAGGTATGGGCGAGCCCGTCATGCAGGCCGGCGTGATTTTCGCCCTGGTCGAGCTGGCGAAAAGCCCAGTTGAGAAAATCGCCGGGCTGGCCGGCCCGCACCGAGAGATCGCGGGTGCGCACATTGAGAAGATGCAAGGGATGATGCGCGCCGTAAGCGACGCCGCGCCCAAGCGAAGCGCTCGGCTCGACCACGACAAGGCGGAACGGCCGATCGAGGCGCGACAGGCAGGCGATCGCGGCGGCGGCTCCGGTGAATCCACCGCCGACCACGCACACCGTGAGTGGCGCCGTCCGCATCTCACCCCCTCATTTCGCTCGAGCTCGTTCGAATCCTTAGGCCGGATCAAACCGCCGAATAAAGACCTGGGCATGACGGCATGCGCGGAACAGCGTCGCGCGATGACACGCCGCACGAGGCGCCGGGAGAATGTCATTCCGCATCCGTCTCAATCGGCGGGACGCGATTCCCCAAGCGGCCGCCACGGCATTGCGCGCAAATTTATTTCGCGACGGACTGGTGGCAGGCCCGGTCATGCGACCGCACGCCACTGATTTGGCGTCATGAAGCGCGGCGATACTGCCGTCCCGCATGTGGAAATGCGTAAAATAGGCCGCTTTGCTTAGGGTGATTGACGGCATTATGGCGCGAAATTCGAATCACGCCCGTTCATCCGATCAACGGTCCGGCAAACCGGATCTCCAAAGGAGGCAGTCATGGCAACCAAAGCATCCAGCCCGAATATTCTCGAATACGACCCGGCGCGCTGCGACGCGCTGAGCGAGGTTCTCGCCGAGCGCTGGTGGGTGGTGGGCTTGCGAGGCATTTTCGGCATCGCCTTCGGCTTGATCTGCCTGCTGGTGCCGGCCGCAGCGATCCTCGCGCTCGTGCTGCTGTTCTCGGCCTATATGCTGGTCGATGGCGTGCTCGGCATCTATTCCGGCATCAAGGCGGCCCGCAACGGCGACCGCTGGGGCCTGCTCATCCTCGAGGGCGTCGTCGACATCGCCGCCGGCCTCATCGCCTTCATCTGGCCCGCCATCACCGCGGTGGCCTTCGTGCTCATCATCGCCATCTGGGCGCTCATCTCCGGTGCGCTGATGCTGGTCGCAGCCTTCCGGCTCAATATCGACCACGGCCGCTGGTGGCTTGCGCTAGGCGGCATCGCCTCGATCATCTTCGGCGTGGTGCTGATCATCGCGCCGGTGGTCGGCGCCGTGGTGCTGACTTGGTGGCTCGGCGCCTACGCCCTCGTCTTCGGCGTGCTCCTGCTCGTCCTTGCCTTCCAGCTCCACTCGAAGCGCGAGGAGACGCGGCGCAAGCCGGCGACCGCTGCGAAGAAAGCCTGATCTCGATCAAGACGGGAGTGCTGAGCACTCCCGCTCTTGACTCCGGCGCAGCGCCAAGGGCAGGCATGGCCCGAACGAAAGCGCGCGCTGACACGTTAGGCTTTCCATGTCCGCCTCGAATATTCCAACCCTCAAGCTTCCCGGCGGGGAGATCGTGCCACGCCTCGGCCAAGGCACGTGGCGCATGGGCGAGACCCCGCGGCTTCGCGACGCAGAGATCGCCGCGCTCAGGCTCGGGCTCGATCTCGGCATGACGCTGATCGACACCGCCGAGCTGTATGGCGACGGCGAGGCCGAGAGGATCGTGGCCGAGGCCATCAAGGGGCGCCGCGACGACGTGTTCATCGTGAGCAAAGTGCTGCCGCAGAACGCGTCGCGCGCCGGCACGGTCGCCGCCTGCGAGCGCAGCCTGAAGCAACTCAACACCGACCGCATCGACCTCTATCTCCTGCATTGGCGCGGCCGCTACAAGTTGAAGGACACGCTTGCCGCGTTCCAGTCGCTGGTGAAAGACGGGCTGATCAAGGCTTGGGGCGTGAGCAATTTCGACGTCGGCGACATGGAGGAGCTGGCGGCGCTTCCCGGCGGCACCGCCGTCGCTACCAACCAGGTCCTCTACAATCTCGCGCGGCGCGGCATCGAGGCCGACCTCCTGCTCTGGTGCCGCTCGCGCCACATCCCCATCATGGCCTATTCACCCGTCGAGCAAGGGCGGATCTTGCGCGACCGCGCGCTGGCGCGTGTTGCCGAACGCTATCGCGCGACGCCGGCGCAAATCGCGCTCGCCTGGCTGCTCCGCCAGGACGACATGATGGTGATTCCGAAGGCGACGAGCCTCGACCATGTGCGCGAGAACCGTGCCGCGCTCGATCTCGAGCTGAGCAAGGTGGACCTCGCCGAGCTCGACACGGCCTTTCCGCCGCCCCGCGGCGCCCAGCCGCTCGAAATGCTGTAGAGGCGCGCCGTAGCGCGTCATGACTGTCATCATGGCGTCACGCAAATTCGCTGTTGAGTAGGCCAAGCGCGAAAGAGCGCTGTGAGTCGAAAAGAGCCACGAGGACGCCGGCAGCCTTGTCCTGGATGCCCTGGATCTTTCTATCCGTTGCAATCCTGTTCGAGGTGGCCGGCACCACCTCGATGAAGCTGTCGCGCGGCTTCGCCGAGATCTGGCCGTCCATCGGCGTGTTCATTTTTTACATGTGCTCCGCCGCGGCCGTGATCCTCGCCTTGCGCCGTCTCGAGCTCTCCATCGCCTATGCCATCTGGTCGGGGGTGGGCACGGCGCTGACGGTGATGATCGGCATCGCCTTTTTCCGCGAGCCGCTGACGGCCATCAAGCTTGCCTCGATCGCACTCGTGGTCATCGGCGTGGCCGGCTTGAGCCTTGCCACCAAGGCCGCCGAGTGAATTTCTGAAGCACGACGCAATCCTGCTACTCTCCTCGGCATGGACGGTCTTCTCGGCCAGAGCGACGGACTTATCAGGCTTGCGGTATTTGCCGGCGTGTTCATGGTCATGGCGGCGATCGAGCTGCTGCGGCCGAAGCGGCGCCTAAGCGTCTCCAAGGCGCGCCGCTGGCTCACCAATCTCGGCATTGCCGGCGTCGATACGCTGGTGCTGCGGCTCATGGCGCTCCTTGCCGTGCCGCTTGCCGCGGTCGCCGCGGCGTTCTTCGCCAAGGAGCATCAACTTGGCCTGCTCAACCAGGTCGACTGGCCCTATTGGCTGAAAGTCCTGATCGCGCTGCTCGTGCTCGACCTCGCCATCTGGTTTCAGCATCTCATCTCGCACAAGGTGCCGATCTTCTGGCGGCTGCATCAGGTGCATCACGCCGACCGCGACATCGACGTGACCACGGCGGTGCGCTTCCACCCTGTCGAAATCGCGCTCTCCATGCTGTGGAAGATCGCCGTGGTGGTCCCGCTCGGTGCCGCGCCCTTCGCCGTATTCCTGTTCGAGGTGATCCTCAACGCCTGCGCTATGTTCAATCACGCCAATATCGCTCTCCCCGCGTGGCTCGACCGGGTGTTGCGCCTCTTCGTCGTTACGCCGGACATGCATCGCGTGCATCACTCGGTGCTGCGCAGCGAGCATGACCGCAATTTCGGCTTCAACCTGTCGCTATGGGACCGGCTGTTCGGGACCTATCGCGCCGAGCCCGAGGCCGGGCAGCAGGGCATGACCATCGGCTTGCCCCCTTATCAGACCGAGGCACCGACGCGGTTCGGCTGGAGCCTGCTTTTGCCTTTCTGGCGAAAGCAGCAGCGAAACACCTAGAAGAAGCTCATGGGGAAATAGCGCAGGAACAGCCCCTCGTAGCGGCCCGAGACGTGCACCTGCTCGAGCGCGTAGTTCAGGACCTCGACGAGCTGGCGGTTGCCCTTCTTCACGGCGATGCCCACGCCCTCGCCAAAAAATTTCGCATCGAAATAGGGTCCGCCGCGAAATTCGCAGCAGGCGTCGCTGGTCACGCCGTTGAGCCAGAAGGTGAGGCCGACGCCGTCGCCGAAGACGAAATCGATGTCGCCGGCCTTCAAGGCAGACTGCGCTTCCTCCGAGGTTTCGAACACCACGGCTTCGGCTGCGGGGAAATATTGCTTGAGAAAGGCCTCATGGCCGGTGCCCTTCACCACGCCGATCTTCTTGCCGTCTACCGTTTCGGGGCGAACGTCCTTGAGCTCGTTGTCTTTCCGCGCGATGAACCGGCCGGGCGTCACATAGTAGCGGCTCGAGAAGTCGGCCTTGGTGAGAGAGTTGGCGTCAATGCGGATCGAGGCGATGGCTGCATCGGCCTCGCCGTCGTCGAGAGTCTTGAACATATCCTCCCAGTCAACCGGCCTGATCTCGCACTCGACCGCGAGCGCCTCGCAGATGGCGCGGGCGAGATCGACGTTGAACCCGGTCAGCACGCCCTCCTCGTCGAAATAATGGAAGGGCGGATAATCGCTGTCGGTGACGAAGCGAAGCCGGTCGAACTGGAATTGGTCGGGCTTGGGGCGAAGCACGTCGCCCTGCCACACATCGGGGACGATGTCGGTCTTGGCCTGGGACCAGGCGGAAGGATGGGCAGCGAACAGACCGACAAAAAGTGCGGCGCAGAAGCTCAGCGCTCTCACAATCATGCCCCTCGGATGGATGGCGCCGCAGCGAGTCACCGCAACTTTCTACTGTGCCCGGCAACGCGTTGCTAGACGCGATCTTAGAGCCTGAGATTGTAGTTCATCCCAATCCGCCCTTCTAAGTCGTGTTGATGCCGCAAGGTTGCAGATTGCTCGGGTTCCACAACTTGAAAATACTCGTGGAGAAGTTGTTGGGGGGCGGGTCGCGTGGGCTAGGGCAAAAAGGCGTTTGGTTATCCACAATTCTCGAGCTACTTACCGTTACACTATCGGTGCTGTGTGATTTGTTATCAGGGAAGATCGACTGCCTCGCTTGAGTGAATTTATTAAACAGAAGACATCGCACGTAACGAGGTGCGCCTCACCAGACGTGGGGAAATCGCTACGATGCCAAAACGAGGGTTCCGGGGAAGGAGGCTCAGGCACCGTTGGGGCTTCTCTTATGTTGGTCTAGCCCGAAAGGCCGGGCTTTGGCCCTGACGGCGGACGTTCCCATGGTAACGCAGGACGATGCCGGAGCGACAACCCAGTACCGGCTAGAACCTGTACAGGGTGCGGGTGAAGTCGTTGCCATTACGGCCCGGTCGCGGACGACTGCGCTTGTTGGGCGGCGAATCCCAGGTCTGGTTGCCGGTCATAACCTCTTGCGCCCACGGGTCGGGCATATAGCCCTTGCGGTTCAGCGCGGCATTCATTCTCGCATCGTGGCGATAGATGTCGTTGAAGGTTGTTAATGAGCCGTCGTCATTTACGCGCAGCGTAAAATAGGTGATGTAGACGGGGATCTCCTGGTCGAGCGCAACGTGGTAATCGTCACCCGCGCCGAAGGTCGATTCGACCCGCGCGGGACTCCACCCCTTATCACGTCCCAGGATGATCTCAGCTAACCGCTCCGGGTTCTGCACGCGCATGCAGCCGTGGCTCTCCGCGCGCACGGAGTTGGCGAAGAGATGCTTCTGGGTGGTGTCGTGCATATAAACATCGTGCTTGTTGGGGAACACGAATTTAACGCGGCCAAGCACGTTGCCGGGTCCTGGCGGCTGCACGAGATCGAAGTTGCGAATGTCGTTGCGGCTCCAATCGATCTGATCGGGGTCGATGTCGCGGTTGCCGTATTTGATGCGCAGCCCGTGACGCTTGAGCACCGAGGTGTCCCACCCCCCGCCGAAGAAGCCGCCGCCATAGCCCATATAGGGCGCAATCTCCTCGTTCTTGATGGAGTTCGGCACGTTCCAATAAGGATTGAAGACGACCTCTTCCATCTCGTCGGAGATCACCGGCGTCTGCTTGTCGGGCTTGCCGACGACGACGCGGGTGGTATGGATCGGCGTGCCTTTCTCGACGACGCGCAGCGTAAACTCGGGGATGTTGACCGTCACGTAGACCGGCCCGAGGTCGTGCGGCAGCCAGCGCCAGCGCTCCATGTTGACAAGGATCTGATTGATCCGCGCGGGGTTCGACACGGCCTGATGCTGCCGCTGTCCCCCATTCAGTAGGCGCCGCGTGCCGGCGCCAACCATGCCGTCGGGCAATGAGCCGTTGGACCGCTGGAACTCCTTCACCGCTTGGAGCACGGCCTCGTCGAATTCGTTCGGGTTCGATCCGGCAGGCACGTCGAGCCTCTGTCGGAGCAGCGCGACCTGTTCATTCTCGACGCCGAATTTCAGCACCGGTCCGGGCGGAACGATCACCACGCCTGGCTTCGGCTCCTCCGCCTTGCCGCCTCTGAGCTCAAGCAGCTTCTTGCGGAGCGCCTCGAATTGCGGCTGGTCGGGCTGGAAGCTCCTGAGATAGGCAGCGGGGTCGGAGCGGATGGCGATCGATTCCAACACCTCAGACGGATTGGGGAGCGCAAGTGCCGGATCGAGATTCTTGCTCAGCCGCAGCGGCTCGATGCGACCGCCGCGCGCATCCTTGGCGTAGTCGAGCACGGCATAGCTGACCTTCAGCTCGGCGTCGGCGATCCAGTCACGCGCCTTGGGGTCGGAGGCATTGAAGCCGGCGGGATTGGGCAAGGAGTAATCGGAGGCGGTGAGGCCATAGTCGTCGGCCTTGCCGATCTCCGCCATGACCTGCTTGGCGCGTTCGGTGAGGCCGCTCTCATCGACCCAGAGCAGCGGTTGCTCTGGCACCAGGTAATATTCGATCAGGGCGTCCTTCTGCGCCTTGTTGGCGGCCGGGTCGCCGGGCTTTGCGGCAAGCCGGCTCTGCACGCCGATGCGCAGAGCTTCCTTCTCCTTTATGAGGCTCGGCGGTCCGTCAGGTTCAGCCGCGTAGCTAGGCAGGCTGACAGTCGCCGCCACAAGCAGCCCTAATGCTATTGCCCTCATCATCAGCTCCCTCGAGCTGGGCGAAATGCAAGCCCGGTTGACTGCCCCGTTTTGAGTCGCCCCATAGGCATAATGTGCCCCATACGTCGTCTTCGGCTAGCACCAAAAGCGGCTCAAATTTGGGCTAGTCGGCGCGGCGCGAGATGAAAGCAGGGGCTCGATGGCCCTGACGTGAGTGCGGGATTTCTGAATACGCTCGTGGTTCCGACTTCGGCATCGCCTTCTTCATCCAGCCCTGCCGAAGCACGGACTTCCCTTCGTCCTTACCGCGCGTGGTCGCGCAATGACACATCACAGACATGCGTGCCCGCAGCGTGCTAAGTGGCGAAGCCGCGACTCGCAGTTCATGGAGAGATTTGGTGAAGGACAACCCATGCGCCTAGGTAAGATTTGCGAGCTGCTGCGTCTCTCGTCAAACACCAACCAGGTCTCTAAGCATGTCCGCTCTTGGCACAAAGCGGACCAATCCGGGGTCGGAAGTCGGGTCCGCTATGGATCGCTAAGCAGACATCGGGCTTGCGGATAATGCGCGGTAGACTGACGCCTTAGATAACGACGTGTGTCGCATGATTTCGGGCACTGTCTTACCGGCTTTCCTCAGCTTCTTCACCTTCTGAATCGTCTCAAATACGAGCAGCGGCTTGCGCCCAAATCGTATTCCGCGCTCATGCGCCTTCTTGATCCCGTCCATCTGCCGCTCGCGGCGGATGTCGTTCTCGAACTCGGCGATTAGCGCGAGGATTCCCATGACGAGCTTGCCAGTGCGAGAGCTTGTATCGATGGCCGAATCATCGAGCACCTTGAACTCAACACCCTTCTCAGCAAGCTGCGAGACGATGCGGTAAAGGTCCGAAGTTGATCGTGCCAACCGGTCGAGCTTCGTCACAAGGAGAGTGTCGCCTTCACGCAGATAATCGAGGCAGCGTTTCAGCTCTGGACGTCCGGCATCGACGCCTGAGCGTTTCTCCTTGAAGATCTTGTTGCAGCTCCCGAGCTTTTCAAGCTGCACGCCGAGGTCTTGCCCGGTGCTCGACACTCGCGCGTAGCCGACAGTCGTCATGGTGGTCCCTTATTTCCTAAGAGATGGTGAGAACGCCATTTAGAGACACATTTTGAGTCGCGTCAAGTGTGCGTTTGTCGTCTAACCCATTGAGGAGGTTGGAGCGGGTGAAGGGAATCGGACCCTCGACACGTAGCTTGGGAAGCTACTGCTCTACCACTGAGCTACACCCGCGATCGCCAGGGGGCTAGCATGGCGCAAAGCCGGCCTCGAAGGCAAGATGGGCCTCACGAAGGGGTGATGCCGAGCGCCTTGCGGCGAGCCGCGGGATCGTGAGACCAAGGGGCCGAGAGGCTTGCAGGGACACCATGATGACCGAGGCTGCGCTTCAGACGCGCCAAGGCAAATTCCGCGATCCGGACTGGACGGCGGCCGGCGAGGCCCGCGCCTTCGTCCCCTTGCAAGCGTTGCGCACGCTGTGGATCAACACCGGCAGCCTCTGCAACATCGAATGCCGCAATTGCTACATCGAGTCGAGCCCGGAGAACGACAGGCTCGTCTACATGACGCGCGACGAGGTCGCTTCCTTCCTCGATGAGATTGCGCGCGAAGGGCTGCCCACGCGGGAGATCGGCTTCACCGGCGGCGAGCCCTTCATGAACCCCGACATCCTCGCCATGCTCGGGGACGCGCTCACCCGTGGCCACTCGGTCCTGGTGCTGACCAATGCCATGCAGCCGATGCAGCGCCCGCGCATCAAGTCAGGCCTGCTTGGCTTACACGAGGCGCATGGCGGCCGGCTCGTCATCCGCGTGAGCCTCGATCACTACGGCAAGGCGCTGCATGAGGAGGAGCGCGGGCCTGATACCTACGACAAGACGGTCGAAGGCATCGATTGGCTGGCGCGGAACGGCTTCGCGCTCGCGCTTGCCGGACGCACCTATTGGGGCGAGAGCGAAGGCTCGCTGCGTGAGGGGTATGGGCGGCTTGCCCGCGAGCGGGGCTGGCCGATCGATGCCAACGATCCTTCGCAGCTCGTGCTGTTTCCGGAGATGGATGCGCGCGCCGACGTGCCTGAGATCACCACCGCCTGCTGGGGCATCCTGCATAAGAGCCCGAGCGACGTGATGTGCGCTTCGAGCCGCATGGTGGTGAAACGCAAGGGCGCAGCGCGTCCGGTGGTGCTCCCCTGCACGCTGCTCCCTTACGATGAAGCCTTCGAGATGGGCGCGACCTTGGCGAAGCCGCGCGCGCCGACGGCGGCATGTTCGACCACGGCGCGGTCAAGCTCTGCCATCCGCACTGCGCCAAGTTCTGCGTGCTCGGCGGCGGATCGTGCTCGGCTTGACGCTGTAGGGACCTATTCCTGCTTGAAGTGCTTCGACAGCTTCAGGCCTTGCGCCTGATAGTGCGAGCCGATGCCCTGGCCATAAATCTGGTCGGGGGTCTCGGTGAGCCGGTCATAGACGAGGCGGCCGACGATCTGCCCGTCCTCAAGGATGAAGGGAATGTCGAGGCTCCTCACCTCGAGCACGGCCTTGGCGCCGGGCACCTTGCCTTCGGCATAGCCGAAGCCTGGATCGAAGAAGCCGGCATAGTGCACGCGATACTCGCCGATCAGCGGATCGAACGGCGCCATCTCCGCGACATAGGCAGGAGGCACCGAAACGCTCTCCTTCGAGGCGAGGATGTAGAACTCATGCGGATCGAGCACGAGGCGCTTGTCTTGCGCGAGATGCACCCGCTCCCAGTACTGATCCACGTCGTAGACGCCGATCTCATCGACGTCGATCACCCCGGCATAACGGCGCGCGCGGTAGCCGACGAGCCCGGAGGGCGTCGCCGGCGTGAGACTGATGCGCAAGTTCAGCCCCTCGCGGATGGCGGCCTCGCCCTCGACCAGCCCGACATCGGAGTGGATTTCGCGCAAATGACGGTCGCGCACGCGGCCCGGCCGCTCGTCGGCGTCGAGCTGCTGACCGACGCGGCGCAGAAACCTGATCTGGTTGAGACGCGATCCGTAGCGGACCTTGATGGAGAAGGTGCGCGGACAGATCTCGGCGAAGAGCGGGCCGCTATAGCCCTCCTCCACCGCATCGAAGGAATCCTGCCGGTCGGCGATCAGCCGGGTGAACACGTCGATGCGGCCGATCGAGCTTTTCGGATTGGCGAAGGCGGCGATGGTGGCGCGCAGATTGAGCTGCTCGATCAGAGGCACGAGATAGACGCAACCGGCTTCGAGCACGGCGCCGTGGGTCAAATCGATCTCGTGGAACTTGAGCTCGGCAAGCTTGTCGCGCACGGTCGCGTTCGGCCCGGGGAGGAAGCTCGCGCGGATGCGATAGGCGACCTTGCCGAGCCTGAGATCGAGGCTCGCCGGCTGGATCTGGTCGGCGCCGATCTCCGGCGCCGCCCTGATCTCGCCCCCTGCGATCAGCGATTTCAGCGCCTGCGAGGGCAAAATGCCGGTGCGGGTGAAGGTGCCTTTCACCGGCGGACGCGGCTCGGCGCGCGGGCTCTCGGGGAGGCCGTCAAACAGTCTGTCGCGCTCACCTGCCTGCTCCATGGGTCATCTTCTTGGCACTACCTGCGGTGTTCGTCACCCTCAGCTTGCCCTTCTCCCCCGGATTCACAAGAGGAATGGCTTTCTCCATAGCACCCTTGACGCGGGCCCCTCCTGGCGACATTAATCCAGCCTCGTGGTGATTTGGCCGGCCGGCTTGCAGCCACGTTAAACAAGTCGCTAAAAGGGCCGTGCGAGCAATCCCGGTCTTCTTGGCGACGCGGCCAAGTCCCGGGTTTTTTTGTGCCCGCATGAATTTTCGAGGAGTAACGCCAATGGCGGCGAAGAAGGACAAGAAGACGCAAGGAAGTGCCTGGCGACCGGCAACGAGGCTCGTGCATGAGGGCACGCTACGGAGCCAGTTCGGCGAGACCTCCGAGGCCATCTTCCTCAACTCCGGCTATGTCTATGACAACGCCGAGCAGGCCGAGCGCCGCTTCAAGGGCGACGAGGAAGGCTTCGTCTATAGCCGCTATTCCAATCCCACGGTCGACATGTTCGAGAAGCGCATGTGCGCGCTCGAAGGCGCGGAAGCCGCGCGCGGCACCGCGAGCGGCATGGCTGCGGTCAACGCGTCGCTGTTCTCATTTCTCAAGGCCGGCGACCACGTGGTGTCGGCCCGGGCCCTGTTCGGAAGCTGCCGCTACATCGTAGAGGACCTGCTGCCGCGCTTCGGCATCGAGACGACGCTGATCGACGGCCGCGATCTTTCCGCCTGGGAGGCAGCGATGCGGCCGAACACCCGCGCGGTGTTCTTCGAGACGCCGACCAACCCGGTGCTCGAGCTGGTCGATATCGAGGCCGTGGCCAAGATCGCGCATCGCGCCGGCGCGCTCGTCGTGGTGGACAATGTGTTTGCCACGCCCATGCTGCAGCGGCCGATACCGCTCGGCGTCGACATCGTGGTCTATTCCGCGACCAAGCATATCGACGGGCAAGGGCGCTGCCTCGGCGGCGTGGTTCTCGGAACCAAGGACTTCATCGAGGATAAGCTGCACACCTACCTCAAGCAAACCGGCCCGTCGCTCAGCCCGTTCAACGCCTGGGTGCTGCTCAAGGGGCTCGAGACCTTGCCATTGCGGGTGGAGCGTCATGGGGCGTCGGCGGCGGCGATCGCCGATTTTCTTGCCGAGCGAAAAGAAGTCGTCCGCGTGTTCTATCCCGGCCGCGACGATCATCCGCAAAGAGAGCTCGCCAAGCGGCAGATGGCGGGCGGCGGTCCCATGGTCGCATTCGAGGTGAAGGGCGGCAAGCGCGAGGCCTTCCGTTTCATGAACGCGCTCCAGATCTTCAAGATCACCAACAATCTCGGCGACGCAAAGAGCCTCGTCACGCACCCTTCGACCACCACGCATCAGCGGCTTACGCCGGAACAGCGCGCCGAGCTCGGCATTTTCGACCGCAGCATCCGCCTCTCCATCGGGCTTGAGGATGTCGAGGATCTCAAGGCGGATCTCGACCAGGCGCTGCGCGTTTCCAAGTAGGAGCGGCCCACGTCTTGCCTGCGCTAGACCCGTATGCGAACCTTTGCCAATCGCGGCCATTTCCGTGAGGATTTGCCATGTGCCGAAACATCAAGACGCTGCATAATTTCGAGCCCCCCGCCACGGACGAGGAGATCCACCTTTCCTCACTGCAATTCGTGCGCAAGCTGAGCGGGTTCACGCGGCCATCGCAGGCAAATCAAGCTGCCTTCGATCGGGCGGTCGAGAAGGTCTCCAAAGCTGCGCGCGAGCTGATCGACTCGCTCGTCACCAACGCGCCGCCGCGTGATCGCGGGGTCGAGGCTATGAAGGCCCAGCTCCGGTCGGCTGAGCGCTTCCGCGCTTGAGACGCGAGCTTAGGTCCTTGCAACACATAGGGGTGCCCGTGCCGGCTTCTTTATCGGCAGCGCAGCAGCTGCTGGCGACGCTTGTCGCCTTCGACACGACGAGCGCCAAGTCGAATCTCGAGCTGATCGATTTCGTGCGCGACACTCTCGCAAGCCATGGCGTCACCGCGACGCTGACCCCGACGCCGGACGGGGCGAAGGCGAGCCTGTTCGCAACCATCGGGCCCGGGGGCGAAGGCGGCATTGGGCTTTCCAGTCATAGCGACTGCGTTCCGGTCGAAGGCCAGGCCTGGTCGAGCGATCCGTTCACGCTGACCTCGCGCGACGGCAAGCTCTATGGCCGCGGCTCCTGCGACATGAAGGGGTTCCTCGCTTGCGTTCTCTCTTCCGTGCCGCTGTTCACCGCCCGCAAGCTGAAGCAGCCAATCCACATCATCGTCTCCTACGACGAGGAGGTCGGCTGCACCGGGGTGCGGCCGCTGATCGCGCGGCTCGGCAAGGACCTGCCGCGCCCCCGCGCCATCATCGTCGGCGAGCCGACCAACATGACGGTGATCGAGGCGCATAAGCGCATCGATGCCTATCGCACGACAGTGACAGGCAAGGAGGCGCATTCGAGCCTGCCGCAGCTTGGCGTCAACGCGATCTCCGTCGCGGCGGAGCTGATCGAGGAGATCGACCGCATCGGCGCGGCATTGGTGGCAAGCGAAAGGAATGACCGCTTCGACCCGCCTTCCTCAACGGTGCAGGTGGGGATCATCGAGGGCGGCACGGCGTCCAACATCGTGCCAAAGACCTGCAAGTTCCAATGGCAGGTGCGGAGCCTGCCTGACGCCGATGCGGACTTTGCACCGAAGCGGCTCAAGGCCTTTGCCGAGGAGAGGCTGCTGCCGCGCATGAAGCGCGTGGCCGATACCGCGTCGATCGAAACGCAGCATCTCGGTGGCGTGCCTGCGTTTCTCGCCGAGCCTGGATCAGAGGCGGTTGCTCTCGCGCTGGCGCTCACCGGCGCCAACAGCGCGAGCGCCGTGTCCTATGCGACAGAGGCCGGCCTGTTCGAGGAGGCGGGCTGCTCGACGGTGATCTGCGGCCCTGGCGACATCGAGCAGGCCCATGCCGCCGATGAGTTCGTCACGGTGGCGCAACTCGATGCCTGCATGGCGTTTCTCAAGAAGCTCGCAGAGCGGCTATGAGCAGCTACACGCAACCCAGCTGTCATGCCCGGCCAAGTGCCGGGCATCCACGAATCACGGTCGTCTCAGGGATGACTGGATCGCCCGGTCAAGCCCGGCGATGACGAAGCATTGGGGTGCTTAACCGCGTCGTCGGATTTGGTGAAAGACGCCGGGTCGAAGCGGTAGCGGCTGTTGCAGAACTCGCAGGTGACCCACACCTCGCCGTCGACCACCATGTCCTTCAAATCTTCGCTGGTGAAGCGCCGCAGCAGCTCTTCCACGCGCTCGCGCGAGCAGCTGCAATAGGTCTCGAGATTGATCGCAGGATAGGCGCGCACCTGCTCCTCGTGGAACAGCCGGTAGAGCAGCCGGTCTGGCGGAAGCAGCGGGTCGAGCAGCTCGTGATCCTCGACGGTCTCGGCAAGCGCGCGGGCCCGCATCCAATCTTCCTCCTCGAAATCACCCACTGAAGGGCCATGACCGCCCTCGCGGGTAAGCTTCTGCACCAGGAGCCCGCCGGCGCGCCACGTCCAGGGGCGCTCGGCTTGGCCGGCGCGATAGTGCTTGGCGACAGCAAGGCGGATGAAGGTCGGGAGCTGCTCGGACTGGCGGAAATAGGTGTCGGCCGCCTCGGTCAAGCTTTCGCCTTCGAGCGGAACAACGCCCTGATAGCGCTCCGTCTCGGAGCCGCGGTCGATGGTCATGGCGAAATGACCTTGGCCGAGCAGTTGCGATACACCATCGCCGCCGCCGAGCGCAGCGACGCGGTCGGCGGAGAAGCGCGCATAGCCGCGCAAGCTGCCCTGGCACCTGATAGTCGGCGACGAGCAGATCGACGGGTCCGTCGGTCGAGGCCTGGAGGATGAACTTGCCCTCGAATTTGAGCGCGGCGCCGAGCAGGGCCGTGAGCGCCACCGCCTCGCCGAGGAGCTGCGACACCGGCTCGGGATAATCGTGGCGCGACAGGATGGTGTCGACCACCGGACCGAGCTTGACCAGGCGGCCGACCACGTCGGCCTGATCTGCCTGGAACGGCAGAATCAGATCGTCGGCGGGGATGACGAGCTCGATGCGCTCCTGTGAAGAGGATTCAGACGCCATCACTTGGCCCCGGCCCGCTCGACCGGCCGGCTCTTGGCGTTCGGCTCTCCGCCGCCGGAAGGCGCGAGGCACCAGGCGAGAATGGCCTTCTGCACATGCAGCCGGTTCTCGGCCTCCTCCCACACCACCGATTGCGGGCCATCGATCACGTCGGCGGTGACCTCGTCGCCGCGATGGGCCGGAAGGCAATGCATGAAGATGGCATCGGGCTTTGCGGCCTTCATCACGGCGCGATCGACTTGGAACGGCTTCAGCAGGTCCTTGCGCTTCCGCTTCTCCTCGCCGTCGCCCATGGAGACCCAGACATCGGTGACCACGCAGTCGGCGCCTTTGGCCGCGGCAAGCGGATCGCTCAACACCTCAACGGAGGCGCCCTCTCCCTTGGCCCAGGCGAGAAGCTCCGGCGCAGGCCTGAATTGCTTCGGGCAGGCGAGCTTCAGCTTGAAGCCGAAGCGGGAAGCGGCATGCACCCAGGAGGTGGCGACATTGTTGGCATCGCCAAGCCAGGCGACGGTCTTGCCTTCGATCGACCCCTTCTTCTCCTCGAAGGTCATGACGTCGGCCATGACCTGGCAGGGATGGGTGAGGTTGGTGAGGCCGTTGATCACCGGCACCGTGGCATGGGCGGCAAGCTCGACAAGCTTCCCATGCGTGCCGGTCCTTATCATGATGGCGTCGACATAGCGCGACAGCACGCGCGCGGTGTCGGCGATAGTCTCGCCCCTGCCGATCTGCATATCCGCCGGGCTCAACATGATCGAGGTTCCGCCAAGCTCGTGCATGGCGACTTCGAACGACACCCGCGTCCGCGTCGAGGGCTGCTCGAAGATCATGGCGAGCACGGCGCCGGGCCTGATCTTGACCTTCTCCGGCAGGCTGTTGCGGCCAAGCGCCTTCATGGCGTGAGCGTCATCGAGGATCGCCCGCAGAGTCTGGCGGGGAAAAGCGTCGATATCGAGAAAGTGCCTTGGCTTCATGGCGGGAACTTCGGCTCTAGGCTTCGACGCGGGCGCCGGTTTCGAGCGCAACGCAAGCGGCCTCGATCTTGGCGCAGGCCTCGTCGATCTCGGCCTCGCCGACGATGAGCGGCGGGAGTAGGCGCACCACATTATCGCCGGCCTGCACCGTGAGCATGCGCTCGGCGGCGAGGGCTTGCAGCAGGGCCTGGTTCGGCACCTTGCATTTCAACCCGAGCATGAGGCCTTGGCCGCGGATCTCCTCGATGATGCCGCCATGCTCGTCTTTCAGCCCGGCGAGACGCTGCTTGAGCCGCAAGCCCATCGCCGCGACATGATCGAGGAAGCCAGGGGCGAGAACCACGTCGAGCACGGCGTTGCCGACGGCCATGGCGAGCGGGTTGCCGCCGAAGGTCGAGCCGTGGCTTCCGGGCGTCATCGCGCTGCCAACCTCTTCCGTGGCGAGCACGGCGCCAACGGGGAAGCCGCCGCCGAGGCCTTTGGCTGACGCCATGACGTCAGGGGTGATGCCGGCCCATTCATGGGCGAACAAGCGCCCGGTGCGGCCCATGCCGCTTTGCACCTCGTCGAGCACGAGCAAAATGCCCTTCTCGTCGCAAAGCGCCCGCAAATCCCGCAGGAACGGCCAGGACACTTCGCGCATGCCGCCCTCGCCCATGATCGGCTCGATTATGATGCCGGCGGTGGTGTCGCCGATGGCAGCCTCAACGGCGCCGATGTCGCCGGCAGCGACATGGTCGAAGCCGTCGACGGGAGGGCCGAAGCCCTCGAGATGCTTGGCCTGGCCGCCGGCAGAGATGGTGGCGAGCGTCCGGCCGTGGAAGGCGCCCTCGAAGGTGACGAAGCGGTAGCGCTCCGGCGCTCCTTGCGCGAAATGATAGCGGCGCGCGACCTTCATCGCGCCCTCAACCGCCTCGGCGCCGGAATTGGCGAAGAACACATAGTCGGCGAAGGTTTCCTGGCAGAGCCTTTCCGCGAGCCGCTCCTGCCCGGGGATGCGATGCAGATTGGACACATGCCATAATTTTTTGGACTGCTCGGCGAGCGCGTTGACGAGATGCGGATGCGCGTGGCCGAGCGCCGTCACCGCGACACCCGAGGCGAAGTCGAGAAAACGGTCGCCTGACGCGGTAAAGAGGTAGGCGCCTTGCCCGCGCTCGAAGACAAGTTCGCTGCGGGCATAGGTCGGAAGCAGGGCCGATTTGGACACGAGACGTCGTCCCAAAATAAAATTGCCGCCGGCTGGGCGGCAGCAAGGAATTGCAGAGCTTTAGGTCTCGCGCGGGAGGCTGTCAATCAGCGGCCATTCACCTCCTTATCCAACGCTCGTCCACGCTTTCATCCACGGCTCTGTTTGTGTTTGAACGCAAGAAGTGGCAGACTCCAATTTGTCCGGTGGAAAACGGCGGACCAAGCGTGGCGGACGCTTGCCGCTCTATCCCCGAGATTGTAGCTTAGTAGCCGCTCAGCCACCATATATGGTGGATGCAGCGTAGGCCTGGGCGGTCATTTCTCAGCAGTAAATCAGCGTGACTGAACGCCGTCTCACGACGAGACGGGGGGATTTTGAGTCCGAAAAAATGAGGAGGCCAAACCATGGCTTGGAATGACGAGAGGGTCGAACTACTGAAAAGACTCTGGGCGGAAGGCTTGAGCGCAAGCCAGATCGCCGGTCGCCTAGGCGGGGTGACACGGAATGCAGTGATCGGCAAAGTGCATCGTCTCGGTCTGTCGGGAAGAGCGACGAGCTCGCGCTCGTCGAGCCCAAGACCGCGGCGGGTACAAGCGCCACGGCAGCACCGCGCTCCATCCTTGATGTTCGGCACGCGCGGCAATGTCGCGCTGAAGCCGGTGTATGAGGAGGAGATCGAGCCTGCTCCGGCGCCGATCGAAGAGCTGTACATCCCGCCCGCCGAGAGGGCGACCATCCTCACCTTGAAGGAAGCGATGTGCCGCTGGCCCATCGGCGATCCGGGCGAGGAGGAATTTCATTTCTGCGGCCGCAAGACGGCAGGCTCGGTTCCTTATTGCGAGCATCACGCCAGGCTTGCCTATCAAGCTGCGCCCTCGCGGCGCCGCGATAGGCGGGTCGCATAGAGCTAGCCACTTACCGGCTCTGCCGCTTCAGCGGCAGGCCGCATGGTCAAGTGGGGGGAAGGATGGCGCCCGTTCGGCGCCTCCTTTTTTTGGCTCACCCTTCGAGACGGGCCTTCGGCCCTCCTCAGGGTGAGGGTGACGCCCTCATGCTGAGGAGCACATCGACAGATGCGCGTCTCGAAGCATGGGTCCAGGCTCAGACGGTCTCTTGCAGCTTGTCGGAGAAGGCGTAGCCGGCGCCGCGCACGGTGCGCACCGGATCGGATTCGGTGCCGCGCATCATCGCCTTGCGCAGGCGGCCGATATGGACGTCGACCGTACGCTCGTCGACATAGACGTTGCGCCCCCACACGCCGTCGAGCAATTGCGCGCGGCTGAACACCCGGCCGGGGCTCTGCATGAGAAACTCAAGCAGCCGGAACTCGGTCGGCCCGAGATGCACCTGGCGGCCGTTCCGCGACACGCGATGGGACTCACGGTCGAGCTCGATGTCGCCTGCGGTCAGCACCGCGGCGATGCGCTCGGGGCTCGTGCGCCTGAGGATCGCGCGTACCCGCGCCATCAGCTCGGGCAGCGAGAAGGGCTTGACCACATAGTCGTCGGCGCCGGTGGTGAGCCCGCGAATGCGGTCGCTCTCCTCGCTCCGCGCCGTCAACAGGATGATGGGGATGGTGCGCGAGTCCTTGCCGGTGCGTAGCCGCCGGCAAAGCTCGAGCCCGGAGATGCCTGGCAGCATCCAATCGAGCACGATCAGGTCCGGCGAGCTTTCGGCGATGGCCACCTCGGCCTCGTCGCCGCGATGCACGACATCGACGGCGTAACCCTCGGCCTCGAGATTGTAGCGGAGCAGAAGCGCCAAGGGCTCCTCGTCCTCGACCACGAGAACTTTGGCTCTCGGGTTCACGGCCGTGACGCTCAGCATGTCAGCCTGCCGATCTCAGGGCCACCGGGGTCGAGCTGGTCGTGTCGCTCTTCGGCCGCTGGTCGGTAATGGGCCTGCCATGCACCAGGAAATACACCGTCTCGGCGATGTTGGTGGCGTGGTCGCCGATGCGCTCGATGTTCTTTGCTCCGAACAGGAGATGGGTGCAAAGCCCGATATTGCGCGGATCCTCCATCATATAGGTGAGGAGCTCGCGGAACAGGGAGTTGTACATCGCGTCGATGTCCTCGTCGGTGTACCAGACCCTCAGCGCGCGGTCGGCGTCGCGCTCGATATAGGCGTCGAGCACCTCTTTCAGCTGGCCGAGCGCAAGCTCGCCCATATGCTTCAAGCCAAGCATCAGCTGCTTCGGCTGCTGCTCGCCGACCACGGCAAGCGCGCGCTTGGCGATGTTCTTGCCGAGATCGCCGATGCGCTCGAGATCGGTGGAGATGCGCAACGCCGCCATGATCTGGCGAAGGTCGTAGGCCATCGGCTGGCGGCGGGCGATCATGGTGATGACCTGCTCTTCGATCTCCGCCTCCAGCAAATCAATCGCCTCGTCCTGCTGGATGGTGGCGGCGGCGAGGTCCGGATCGCGGCCTTCGAGCGCGTCGATGGACTGGCCAAGGACCTGCTCGGCGAGACCGCCCATCTTGGCGATCTTGTTGTTGAGGGCGGAGAGCTCCTCCTCATAAGACCTGACGATGTGCTCGTGCGTGTCCATCTTCCTGAATCTCCTCGAAAGCGGTGGCCTAGCCGAAGCGGCCGGTGATGTAGTCCTGCGTGCGTTCCAGCTTCGGGTTGGTGAAGACGTCGGTGGTGTCACCCTCCTCGACGAGAAAGCCCATATGGAAAAACGCGGTGCGTTGCGACACGCGCGCCGCCTGTTGCATCGAGTGGGTCACGATGACGATGCAGTAGTTCTGCTTGAGCTCGTCCATCAGCGATTCGATGCGCGCGGTAGCGATCGGGTCGAGCGCCGAACACGGCTCGTCCATGAGAATGACCTCCGGATTGACCGATATGGCGCGGGCGATGCAAAGCCGCTGCTGCTGGCCGCCGGAAAGTCCGGTGCCCGATTCGTTGAGCCGATCCTTGACCTCTTCATAAAGCCCCGCCTTTTGCAGGCTGTTGATCACGATCTCGTCGAGGTCGGCCTTGGAGCTCGCCAGGCCATGGATACGCGGACCGTAGGCGACGTTCTCGTAGATGGATTTGGGGAACGGATTGGGCTTCTGAAAGACCATGCCGACCCGCGCCCGCAGCTGCACGGGGTCGACCCGCGAAGAATAGATATTCACGCCGTCGAGCTCGATCGTGCCGGTGACGCGGCAGCCCTCGATGGTGTCGTTCATCCGGTTCAAGCAGCGCAGGAAGGTCGACTTGCCGCAGCCGGACGGACCGATCAAGGCGGTAACCGAACGGTCGCGGATGTTCAGCGATACGTCGAACAGCGCCTGCTTCTCGCCGTAGAACACGCAGACGTCACGCGCCGTCATCTTGATGGCGTGCTGCTCTTCGGTTACCGGCGTCTCGGCCGACTCCAGTACTGGAGCTTGCACTTGGATTACCGGCTGGGCCGCCACCTTAGCCTCCATGACGCAATCTCCTTCTACCACTTCCGTTCGAATCTATTTCTGAGCACGATGGCCATCATGTTCATGATCACCAGGAAGCCGAGCAACACCAGGATCGCCGCCGATGTCCTCGACACGAAGCCGCGTTCCGGGCTGTCAGCCCAGCTGAAAATCTGCGTCGGCAGCGTGGTGGCGGGTTCAAGCACGCCCATGCTCTCGACGCTCGGGATAAAGGCATTCATGCCGATCAGGAGGAGCGGCGCCGTCTCGCCCAAGGCATGCGCCATGCCGATGATGGTGCCGGTAAGAATGCCGGGCATCGCCAGCGGCAGGACGTGATGCAGCATGACCTGGTGCTTGGAGGCGCCGACGCCGAGGGCCGCCTCGCGGATCGACGGCGGCACCGCCTTCAGCGCCGCGCGCGTGGCAATGATGATGGTGGGCAGCGTCACGAGCGACAGAACCATGCCGCCGACGAGCGGGGTGGATCGCGGCAGCCCGAAAAAGCCGAGGAACAGCGCAAGGCCGAGCAGACCGAACACCACCGACGGCACGGCGGCGAGATTGTTGATGTTCACCTCGATGAGGTCGGTCAGCCGGTTCTTCGGCGCGAACTCCTCAAGATAGACGGCGGCGGCGATGCCGATGGGAAAGCTCAGCGCGAAGCAGACGATCAGCATGTAGAAGGTGCCGGTGATCGCTCCGGCGAGCCCGGCGCGCTCCGGGAAGCGGCTGTCGGCGTTGAAGAACAGCTCCCAGTTGAACGGCGTGTGCACGACCCCTTTGGCTACCAGGGCATCGAAGGCCTTGATCTGCGCTTCCGAGAAGCGCGGATTGACCACCTTGGGCATCTCGCCCTTGGCAAGGGTCACATAAGGCGGCGAGACGGGAAGCGGGATCTGCACCGTCTTGCCGATCAGCGCCGGATCGGCCGTCACGCGGGCCTTTATGGCGTCGGGGGCATCGTCGGCCAGCATGGTGAAGAGGCCGGTATCGTGGACGTCGGGCAGATAGGCTTGCAGGCTGTCCCGCGCCATGGCGGCGAAATCGCCGGTCGGCGGAGGCCCCGTCTCGATCTTGGTTGGATCGATGAAGACTTCGAGCTTGAGGTCGGTGCGGCCGCCCTCCTCCACCACCACACCGCGGTTGCGCAGGCGCTCGAACCAGCGCACCTGGCTCCACGACAGGGCGTCAACCTCCTTGGGGATCACGCCTTTATTGAGCTGATCGAAGGGATCGGAAGCCGGGATGCGTAGCGTGATGCGTTTGCCGATCGAGTCTGGATGGGTGACCACGTAGTCGCGCAGAATGTAAGCGGCGTCCGAGGTCAGGATCTTGGTGAGGTCGGACTTCTCCTTGTCGTTCGTCACGTCCGGGAAGAGGCTCGCCAGAGAATCGCGGACCACCACTCGATAATTGCCCTTGGCCGGGTCTTTGGCATCGACCTTTGCCGGATCGACATAGATTTCGAGATCCACCTTGGTTTGCACGAAGGCCGGCAGCCCGTTGACGACGAGCGAGGTAATGAGAATTCCGAGCAGCCCGATGGCGAGCGCGATGGCGGCAATGCCATAAGCTTGCAGCCGCCAGTTGGCGCCGTAGCGTCTGCGGACACGCCGCTTGGCCTCCGGCGAAGCCCAATCGAGCCGATCCTGATCTATCGTCCGTGCTTCACTCATATTGTTCCCGGTATTTGCGCACGATGTGGAGAGCGAACACGTTGAGCGCGAGCGTCACCAGGAACAGGACAAGGCCGAGCGCGAAGGCAGCCAGCGTCTTCGGATTGTCGAACTCGGTGTCGCCGATGAGCAGGGTGACGATCTGCACGGTCACAGTGGTGACTGGCGCCAAAGGATTGGCGGTGAGCGAGGCGATGATGCCGGCAGCCATGACCACGATCATGGTTTCGCCGATGGCCCGGCTGACGGCGAGCAAGATGCCACCCATGATGCCGGGCAAAGCCGCGGGGAGGAGCACCTTGGTGATGGTCTCCCCCTTGGTCGCGCCCATGGCATAGGAGCCGTCGCGCATAGAGCGCGGCACGGCGGCGATGGCGTCGTCCGACAAGGACGAGACGAAGGGAATAATCATAATGCCCATGACGCCGCCGGCAGCCAAAGCGCTGTTCGGAGCGATTGGCACGCCGATCATTTCGCCGAAGCCGCGCATCGCAGGCGCAACCACGAGAACGGCGAAGAAGCCGTAGACCACGGTCGGAATGCCGGCCAAAAGCTCGAGCAGAGGCTTGACCACCGCCCTGAACTTCGGGTGCGCGTATTCGGTGAGGTAGATCGCCGAGTAGAGGCCGATGGGAATGGCGACCAGCATGGCGATGGCCGAGATCAGCAGCGTGCCGGTGAACACCGGAATGGCGCCGAAGGCGCCGCCAGCGGTGACCTGCCCCTCGCGAATAGGTATCTGCGGCTCCCATTTCAATCCGAAAAAGAATTCGAACGGCGACACCCGGTCGAAGAAGCGTATGGTTTCGAACAGCAGCGACAGGACGATGCCGAGCGTGGTGAGAATGGCGATGAGGGAACACGCCAGCATGAACCCGCTCATCACCCGCTCCGTCGCGTGGCGCGCGCGGAACTGCGGGCTGATGCGCTGACTGGTCAGATAGAGAGCGGCAAGCGCGACAGAGAGCGCCGCCGCGATCATGGCGTAACGGGCGATCGCCTGCCAATGCGCGTAGCGCTCGGCAGCGGCCGTAATGGTTGGGGTCGGCTCGGTGAAAATGTTGCCAGCGGCCACAGCCTTGATCTGGCTCAGCAGCAGGCTGACTTGCCCCTTGTCCAGGCCATCGAGCGTGCCTGGAGGCAGGCTCGCAAGGAGGAGCTGATCGATAACGATGCCGTGCAGGAACAACCAGACGAGAACGAGCAGGATCGACGGAATGCCGACGTAAGCGGCGACATAGGCGCCGTGATAACTTGGGCGCGAATGGAGCTCTCGCTCGCGGCCCTCCACGACAGCCCAGGCGCGCTTCCGGCCGTAAAAATAGCCGGCCACGCTCAGCGCCAGCAACACCAGCAGGATGTAGCCGATCATTTCGGCCCGAACTCCTCGTAAAGGAACGCTCTTTCGATCGACTGCGTGGCTGCGACTAGGGTCGCAGCCACGCCTCGATCACTTGCCGTCAAACGTTGCTGACCTGCCTCTAAGAGGTCGGCGCAGCCATCTTGGCGCCGCTCTTGGCGCGCTCCTGCATTTCCTTCACGAGCTCGGGGCTCAGCACCACGAGGCCGCGCTCATGCAGGTAGCCGTCGGGGCCCATGGCCTCGTCGCTCGTATACTCGGCCAAGAACTCATCCATGCCCGGGACGACCTTGCGGTGAGCGTTCTTGATGTAGATGAACAGCGGGCGGGACAGGCCGTAGCTGTGGTCGGCGATGGTCTCGAAGCTCGGCGAGGTGCCGCCGATCTTCACGCCCTGCAGCTTGTCCTGGTTCTCATAGAGGAACGAGTAGCCGAAAATACCGAGCGCGTTGGGATCGGCCTCGATGCGCTGCACGATCAGATTGTCGTTCTCGCCGGCCTCGATGAAGGGGCCGTCCTGACGCATCGGCGTGCACTTCTCTTTGACCAGTTTCTCGAAGCCATCCTTGTCCAGCTCGTCCTTCTTCTTCTTGAAGTAGTCAAGCGCCTTGCAGCCCTCATGCATGGCGAGCTCGACGAAGGCGTCGCGCGTGCCTGAGGTCGGCGGCGGGCCATAGATGGTGATGGCGACATCGGGAAGACTCTTGTCGACATCGGTCCACTTCTTGTTCGGATTGGGAACGAGCTTGTCGCCATCCGGGATCTCGGAGGCGAGCGCGAGGAAGAGCTGCGCCTTGGTCAGGTCGAGGGGGTTGCCCTTTTTCGACTGAGCGACGGAGAGACCGTCATAGCCGATTTCAATCTCGGTGATGTCGGTGACGCCGTTTTTGGTGCAGAGCTCGAACTCGGATTTCTTCATGGCGCGCGAAGCGCCGGTGATGTCGGGGTTGGCCTCGCCGACGCCCTGGCAGAAGATCTTCATGCCGCCGCCGGTGCCGGTCAACTCGACAACCGGAGACTTCTGACCCGATTTCTTGGAGAAATCCTCGGCAACGGCCTGGGTGTACGGGAACACCGTCGACGAGCCGACGACCTTGATCTGGTCGCGTGCCAGCGCTGGGCTGGACGCTGAGAAAATAGCGGTCATGGTTAACGCTGCGGCTAGGCTCGCAGCGGCCGCATAGGACTTGAACCTCATATCGCTCTCCCTGTGGGTAGGGGTAGAATTTCTGGCCCCTCGATGGGCCTCGCGGCGGGGGCCCCTCCCCCACCGTCTGGGGAGCGTTAGCGCCGCGCAATAACGCTACTATGTCACTTATATGACAGTTGGGTGACAGTGCCGGAAAGCCTTTGAACGGGGCCCAGTTTGGCCTGTGGACAGGGGGTCGCAGCTGCTGCGTCGGTCCGCTCCGGGCCGGAGTCGGTTCTGCCGCCGGACAGGGCCGGCCAGGTCAGTTCGTCGCAAAAATGGGCTTGCCGGCGGGATCCTTGATCTTGGCCCATTCCTCTTGAACGAGGCCGACCACGTTGTCCGGCATCGGAACGTAGTCGAGCGCCTCGGCCAATGCGTCGCCCTTGCGATACGCCCAGTCGAAGAATTTGAGCGCCTCGCTCGAGGCGGCGGCGTCTTGGGCGACGGTCTGCATCAGAATGAAGCTCGCCGCCGTGATCGGCCAGGATCCTTCGCCAGGCTGATCCGTGAGCATCAGCCCGTAGCCCGGCACCGACTTCCAGTCGGCATTGGCGGCAGCGGCCTGAAACGACGCCATCGCGGGGGCGACGGTCTTCCCCTCTTTGTTGATCATGGCGGCGTAGGTGAGCTTGTGCTGCTGCGGCAGCGGCATATTCGACATAGCCGATGGCGCCCTCGGTGCGCGCCACGCTCTTGGCGACGCCGTCATTGCGTTTGGCGCCGACGCCGACCGGCCATTCGATTGCCGCCTCGAACCCGATCTTCGACTTCCACTCCGGACTCGCCTTGGCGAGGTAATTGGTGAAGTTGTAGGTGGTGCCCGATCCATCGGAGCGGTGCACGACGGTGATCTCAAGGGCGGGAAGCGCGATCTTCTCGTTCAGCGCCTTGATCGCGGGGTCGTCCCATTGAGTGATCTCGCCAAGGAAGATCTTGGCAAGCGTCGGCCCGTCGAGAACGATGTCGCCAGGCTTGATGCCCTCGACATTGATCACGGGGATGATGCCGCCCATGATCATGGGAAACTGGATGAGACCGTTCGCCTCGAGCTCCTTCTGGTCGAGCGGCTTGTCGGAGGCGCCGAACGTCACCGTCTTGGCGACGATCTGCTTGATGCCGCCGGCCGAGCCGATCGACTGATAGGCAAGCCCAGTGCCGGTCTCTCGCTGATAGGCCTCAGACCATTTGGCGTAGATCGGGTCGGGGAAGGTGGCGCCGGCTCCCGAAATCTCGGCGGCCTCCGCGGTGGAGAAGGTCAGCACGGCGGCAAACGCCGCTCCTGTTGCTGCCGCAAGCGATTTGAACCGCATCACTGTCCCTCGCCGGGGAAACTCAAGGTAAGGAGCGCGACCCGCTCGAACGAGCATCGGGCAACCGCAACACCGGTCGTATGTCAGTCTCGTGACAGTTCGATAACAGTGGCGGAAAGGGCCGGATTTGCGCTGTGGACAGCCTTATTCGGCGGCTGTGGCGCGCACCGGCAGGGTCTCGCGGGCAGGGTCGAGCAGCACGGTGAAGATCGAGCCTTTGCCGGGCTGAGAGGAGATGGCGAGTTCGCCGCGATGGCGGTTGAGGATGTGCTTGACGATGGCGAGCCCGAGGCCGGTGCCGCCCTTCTCGCGGCTCGAGGCGACGTCGATACGGTAGAAGCGCTCAGTGAGCCGCGGCAGATGCTCAGGCGCGATCCCTGGTCCCTGATCGATCACCGAGATGGCATAGCGTCCGGGCTGCCGGCCGATCGGCGGCGTCTGCTTGGGCTCCAAGCGAATCTGGGCGCCTTTGGCGCCATAGCGCAGCGCGTTCTGCACGAGGTTCTGGAACACCTGCACCAGCTCGTCGCGGTCGGCGCGGACGATGGCAGGGCGGGGAAAGCGTCCGACGACGAGCTTGCCGCCGGATTCGCGGGCAAGCGGCTCGAGCGTGTCGCGCACATGACCCAGCACGTCGTTGAGGTCGACGCGGCCGCTCGGCGGGACATGGGCGTTCATCTCAACGCGGGAGAGCGAGAGCAGCGCGTCGATCAGGCGCGTCATGCGCGAAGCCTGCTCGGCCATGATGGCGAGGAAGCGCTCGCGCGCCGAGGGATCGTCCTTGGCGGCTGCCTGCAACGTCTCGATGAAGCCGCGGAGCGAGGCAAGCGGCGTGCGAAGCTCATGGCTCGCGTTGGCGATGAAATCGGCGCGCATCTGGTTGATGCGCTCGATCTCGGTGAGGTCGCGCAGGAGCACGATGATGTCGCTGTTGGGCTCGGTCCCCCTGGTGAGCGGCGCCACGGTCGCAGCCACGCGGCGGCCAACCGGCACCCGCTCGGCATAGGTGACCGTCACGGCGCGGCCGCGCAGCGGCGCAGCACTCACGGCATCGAGAAATTCAGGGGTGCGGATCACCGAGGAAATGTGGCTGCCTTCGCGCAACGAGGCGAACAGACCTCGCGCCGGGGCGTTGCAATAGAGCACCTGGCCAGCCGAATTGAGCAGAATGGCGGGATCGGGCAGAGCCTCGGCCATGACGCGCATGCGGGAGCCGGAGCGGGACGACGAGGAAAGCTGCGCGAAGTCCCCGGTCTCGATTTCGTCAATGTCCTGGCGCGGCAATAGGGCGACCGAGGCGACGAAGCCGAGGAAGGCAGCAATGGCAAAGGCAAGCGAGAGATGGGCGACGATGACGAGCGAGGCCATGATCACGGCCACCGCCACAATCAGCCAAAGCGAGGACCACAGCCTTACGCCAAGCTCGCGGAGGCCGCGCATGACGGAGGCGGCTGCCCGCGCCGGCAGGGTCACGGGCAGTGGGGCGGCGCGATCTGCCTGGTGGGTCAAGGCCATTACCCCACGCTGAGAAGAATCATTGGAGGAACGATCGTCCATAATTGCGCTTGAAATATCACGCTTTTGCGACGGAGTACCGGAACTCTCGTGACAAGGCCATGACAGCGGCCTAGCTCGCCAACCTCTGTCTGCTGCTATAGTTCCTTAAAGTTCAGGGAAGTTGCAAGAAGTGTGACGGGGCGGCCGTTTCTCTCGGGTTTGAGCAAGACGGTCCGGTTTCATCAGCATCGCCGATTGACCCGAGGGATTCGTATGAAGTGCATTTTAGTTGGCCTGAGATGCGTATCGGTTTGCCTGGCGCTCGCTCTCCTCTTTGCCACGCAATTAACCCTCGCCGCTTCGGACACGCAGGACTCGCCGCTTGGCTGTCCGCCATCGAGGACCCTGACAGCCCCTCCATCGGGAGAGCCAGAGCTCGTTCTTGCCGAGGGGCCGCGGCTCGTCTCCGAGCGGATCGCCGGTCCGTTCGACCAGCCCCGCTCGCTCGGGTTCCTGCCGGATGGCTCTTATCTCGTGGCCGAGCGGCCTGGGCGGTTGTTGCTCGTCGCTGCCACCGGGGAGGCCCGCGCCATCGGCGGCATCCCTGAGGTGACAACCGTCGGCCATGGCGGCCTCATCGATCTCGCCGTCGACCCCGGCTATGCCGAGAACGGCACGATCTATTTCTCGTACCTCGTTGGACGCGAGGAGGCCTCATCGATCCGGGTGATGAAGGCCAAGCTCGACGAGCGGGGCGAGACCCTTTCCGGGCAGCAGGTCCTGTTCGAGAGCACTCCCGGATCGAGGTCCGATCAGATCGGTGGACGCATCGCGCTCACGCCTGACGGCTATCTCTTTCTTACCATCGGCGACAGATGGCTGAATGAGCCGGCGCAAGACCTCACCAACCATCTCGGCACCGTCATCCGCATCCGTACCGACGGCACGATCCCGGAGGACAATCCGTTCCGCTTCCGCGTCGGCGCGCGGCCGGAGATCTGGAGCTACGGTCATCGCAATCCGCAAGGTCTTGCCTTCGATGCAACGCGGGGCGAGCTGTGGTCCGACGAGCATGGTCCGCAAGGCGGCGATGAGCTCAATCTCGTTCTGCGCGGACATAATTACGGCTGGCCGCTGATTACCTACGGCACCGACTACACGGGCCTGCCGATCGGCAACGGCGAAAGGGTCAAGCCGGGTCTGGAGCAGCCGGTGCATTATTGGGCGCCCATCTCCGTCGCCCCGTCCGGCCTCGCGCTCGAGCCCAATCCTTCGCAACGCATCGTGTGGATCAGCACGCTCGCCGGCGAGACTTTGCTGCGCCTGACATTCGGTGAGGGCTGCACTGTCAGCGAGGAGCATTTCATCGAGCATCGGCTCGGGCGGCTCCGCGACGTGCGCATCGACGCAAACGGCGTTCTTTATGTGCTAACCGACGGGCAAGAAGGAATGTTGTACCGGCTTAACCGCCCTGCCGGCGAGGCACGGGACAAGACCCACCTCTAGCGTCAGGCTCAGCGCGTGAGGCGCTTGGCGGCGAGCTCGGCAAGATAATCCTGCCAGCGCGCTTCCTTATTCTCGCCAAGCTCGCGCAAATAGGCCCAGGTGAAGAGGCCGGTGTTATGGCCGTCGTCGAACACGATGCGGGCGGCATAATTGCCGACCGGCTCGATGCGCAAGATGCGCACCGCCTTCTTGCCGGGGACGGTAACGCGCTCCTCGGGGCTATGGCCTTGCACCTCGGCGCTCGGGCTCATCACCCGCAACAGCTCGGCGGTCAGCGCATAATCGGCGCCGTCGTCAAATGCGACGGTCAAAACCCCCCGGTCCTTGTCGACCTTGAGCTCCGTCGGCCAGGGATCGTTCTCCACCATGTTCGCTTATCCCAGATCGATCTCGCCTTCGACGACGTGGCGTAGTCCGGTGCCTTCCGCGGTCAGAACCATCTTCACTCTGAGCACTCCCTTGCCGCCAAGCCCCTCCTCGCGCACCACCCGCTCGATCGCCTGCTGCGACGTAACGCCCACTTCCTTGAGGAATTTCCGCATCGACATGTTGAAGCGCTGCTCGTCCATCTTCGTCTCCTTGAGCGGCCAAGCATGATATGCAAGGGATCAATCGCCATATTAGGGGCGAATGACAAGAGCGGTCGCGCCGGATACGAGGCCAGCCACGAAACGGAAGACAGCGAAGGCGGGAAAAATGCCGCGGAAAACAACGGTCAGGCGCCGGGATAGCTTCGCCGTCGCCCTGCAAGGCGCGCAATACCGCAAGCGCGTGGTAAAGAGCGGCAAGGTTTATAGACCGCAAGGCCAAGGCACCCGAGGAGGATATAGCGGAGTGATGAAGGCGGTTCAGCCAGCCATGATCGACCCGTTCGGCCGGCGCATCACCTATCTGCGCGTCTCGGTCACCGACCGCTGCGATTTCCGCTGCGTCTATTGCATGGCGGAGTCGACCGCATTCCTGCCGCGCAAGGACCTGCTCACGCTCGAGGAGATCGACCGTCTGGTGAGCGCCTTCATCGCCAAGGGCGTGCGCAAGGTGAGGCTTACCGGCGGAGAGCCCCTGGTGCGCAAGAATCTGATGTGGCTGATCACGTCGCTGTCCCGGCATATCGGCGCCGGCCTCGACGAGCTCACGCTCACCACCAACGGCAGCCAGCTCACCCGCTACGCCGAGCCGCTCGCGGACAGCGGCGTCGCCCGCATCAATGTCTCGCTCGATACGCTCGATGCCGCGAAGTTCAAGGCGATCACCCGCTGGGGCGACTTCGCGCAAGTGATGGACGGCATCGATGCGGCCGACCGGGCCGGCATCAAGATCAAGATCAACACGGTCGCGCTCCGCGGCGTGAACGAGGACGAGATCGAGGCGCTTGTGCGCTGGACGCATGGCAGGGGCTTCGGTCTCACCCTGATCGAGACCATGCCAATGGGCGACACCGGGAGCGACCGCACCGCGCAATATCTGCCGCTCTCGCTCGTGCGGGCGCGGCTTCAGGATCATTTCACGCTGCAAGACATCTCCTATCGCTCGGGCGGTCCGGCGCGTTACGTGCACGTCGCCGAGACCGGCGGCACGCTCGGCTTCATCACCCCCCTCACCCACAATTTCTGCGAGGCGTGCAACCGCGTGCGGGTCACCTGCACCGGCACTCTCTATATGTGCCTCGGCCAGGAGGACGCCGCCGATTTGAGGGCTCCACTTCGCGCAAGCGAGTCGGACCATCTGCTCAATGCGGCGATCGACGCGGCCATCGCCGCCAAGCCCAAGGGCCATGACTTCGTCATCGAACGAGGCGGGCGGCCAAAGCTCGCGCGCACCATGTCGACGACGGGCGGCTAAGCCGCGCCGGCGGCTGGTCAAGGTTAACGGCGGCTTTCATCCCTCTACGCGCGAATTCCAACACCAGCAATGACATGCGGGCGATCTGTGTCTCTTTGTTAAGCACGCCGCTTACGCCGTCCTTAACCGCACATCGTCCAAGTTGGTCATTCGTATACTGACGAAACCGGCAGTCCACATGTCCGCATTGGCGTCGCTGAAGAGAAACTGGATCTGGGCCGGACTGCTGTTGCTCTGCGTGCTGATCGCGGCGACCGCCTTCATCGCCCCGAGCAGGATCGGCAGGATGGAGCTTCGCGACGACGCGACGGTGGTGGCAGCGCGCATCAGCGACGCAATCAAAATGCAGCCGCAGACGTTGATCGGCGCCTTCGCCCGGCCGGAATTGGCGGCCCATGTCAGCAGCATCTTCCACGATCTCGGCTATGACCATCGCGTGCTCCGCTACCAGCTTTACGACGATGCCGGTAACCTCACCTTCACGAGCAGCAAGCCTGGGCTGCAGCTCGACCACGAAGCGAGCGAGGTTCCGCAAGGCGACGACGATCCCAAGGTATCGATCTACAACCGCTCCGGCACTGCCGTCTCTCACTTTGCAATGCTCAGCATTCCAATTCGCATGAGCGGCCATCTTGACGGGACGCTGCTCGTCTATCTCGATCAAAGCGAGCGGGCGAAAATACTGTCGCGCTATTACGGCCCGGTCGCGGCCATCACCATGCTCTTGCTTGGCGCCGGCATAGCGACGCCGATCGCGCTTGCCTGGACACGGAGCCGCGAGAAGCGGCGCGCCGAAGAACGCCTGCGTTATCTCGAAAACTACGACCCGCTCACCGGCTTCCCCAATCGCAACGCGTTCGACGGACTCCTCACTACTGCGCTCGCCAACATGCAACGCAAGCGGACGCATATCGCCGTGTTGTGCGTCGACATCGGCAAGTTGAACGAGATCAGCGACGATACCGCGGCCGGCGACACCGTGTTGCGCGAGATGGGTGAGCGGATACGGTCGGAGCTTCGCCCAGGCGATTTCGCGGCGCGGCGCTCGATCGACGAATTTGCCGTGGCGCTGGTCGATGTCGGCAACCTTGCCGAAGTGATGGCCTTCACCGACCGCCTGATCGACGCTCTCCGCGGTCCGATCAACGTGGCCGACAAGGAGTTCGTGTGCGCTGCGAGCGTCGGCATTGCGTTGGCGCCGAGCGACGGCGACAGCGCCGCCATGCTGCTGCGGCACGCCGATATTGCGCTCAGCCGCGCCAAGGCCGACGGCGGGCAACGCATGCGCTGCTTCGAGCCAGGCATGGACAAGGCGCTCCAGCGGCGGCGGATGATCGAGCATGAGCTTCGCCAGGCGCTCGCCCGCGAGGAGTTCGAGGTCGTCTATCAATCGCAACATGACCTCGTGAGCGGCGCGAGGGTCGGGGTCGAGGCACTGGTCCGTTGGCGGCATCCGGTGCATGGCAAGGTGGCGCCGGCCCATTTCATCTCGGTGGCGGAGGAAACCGGCCTGATCGTGCCGCTCGGCGAATGGGTGCTCAGGCACGCCTGCGGCGACGCGGTTTCCTGGACGGAGCCTTTGACGGTCGCGGTCAATTTATCGCCGGCGCAGTTTCGCGACGCCGATATGGCCGAGACCGTTGCCAGAGTGCTGCGCGAAACCGGGCTTCCGCCAAAGCGCCTCGAGCTCGAGATCACCGAGAGCCTGCTCATCAGCGATACCGACGAGGTGTTCGGCAAGCTCACGCGGCTGCGCGAGCTCGGGGTGAGGATCGTCATGGACGATTTCGGCACCGGCTATTCGAGCTTCAACTACCTTGCGCGTTTCGCCTTCGACAAGATCAAGATCGACCGGCAGTTCGTGCGCAACATGACGCGCGACCCGGCGATGCTGGCGATCGTCAAGACCATCGTCACGCTTGGCAAGTCGCTTGGCGTGACCGTCACCGCCGAAGGCGTCGAGTTGGAGGAGCAGGCGGCGATGCTGCGCGAGTTCGGCTGCCCCGAGGCGCAAGGCTTTCTCTACGGTCAGCCGGGCGCGCCGGAAGCAACGGGAACGGCGAAGGTGACGCCGATCAAGCGCGGAACGAGTGCCGCCTGATCATTGGCTTTGGACCACAGGGCGCCGCGCGCTCGCATTGGCGCCGGCCGGCGGCTTCCGCGCGCTGCCAAAGAACGACATGATGCTCTGGCTCATCGGCGTCTGCGGCCGCGCCCTCACCACGCGGCGGGTTTGCGGGGCGGTGCGCTTCGCCGTCACGGCCGGGCGCTTTTTCGCCGCCGCGGGCTCTGCCTTGGCTTTTGCCTTGACCGGGGCCTCGGCCTTTGGCGCTGCTCGTGGCGCTGGCTTCTTGCCGGCCACCGGCTTTACGACGGGCGGCGGCGCAGGCGTCTCTGCTTCGGCTGCGTCTTCCGCGGGCGTTGCTTGCTGCGGCGTCTCCTCTTTTGGATCGGCGCGGACGACCTCAGGCTCAGACTGACGGCTGCGGAGTCTCGCTTATGGGAGGCACCGGCGGCGCGCTAGCCTCCGTGGGTGTCTCCCCCAGGTTCTCGACTTCAGGGTTGGTTGCCAGCGGAACGATGGAGGATGTCGTCGTGATGTCAGGCTCGAGCGTCACCTGCGTCACCTGCTTCACCTCTTCGGGTGGCGGCGGTGCGAGCGCGGGCGACATCACCAGCGTCGGGGCAAGCGGCTCCGGCGTGAGCGCATCGATCCCCGCCGGTGCCGGCGCGACGGGGCTCGCGATCTGTTGCGGCATGTCGTCGGGCGGAACCTCGATGGGGCCTGGTTGCGCCGTGGCGGGTTTCGCCGCTTCCTCCGGCCCGGCGGGTTCGCTTGCGGGCTCGGCGGGCGGCGCTTCCACCTTTGGCAGGGCCGAGGTGGTCGCCGGGTCGGCGAGGTGCTTCGGCAAAATTGGTGAGGGCCGCACCACCTCGACGTCGATCGCAGGCGGCGCGCTGCTACCGGGCCCCGGCAGCGTGATCAGCATCGGGAGCATGGCCGCAACACAGAGTCCGTGCACGGCTCCGGCGCCAAGCACGCAGAGTGGGAGAGTAATCGAGCGTTTGTCAGTCAAAGGCCGCAGCTTCAGGGGCGCCGCCGCACTTCCGCCCCCAACTTCCGCATCTAGCTGAGTCGGCGCCTTACGCCAACAGTTTAGGTTTCCATCACGATGCGTGGGGCAGCGCGTGCGCTCTTCTTGTCACGCTCAAGCTCAGCCCATGCCCTCGCCGCGATGGCGCGGTAAGCCTCCGCCGCGGGCGACGACGGCGCACTCACCACCACAGGCTTGCCGGCGTCAGACGTTTCGCGGATGGCGACCGTCAGCGGCACTTCGCCCAAGAACGGCACGCCGAGCCGCTTGGCTTCGGACTGAGCCCCGCCATGGGCGAAGATGTCGGTCGCCGATCCGCAATGGGGGCAGATGAAGGTGCTCATATTCTCCACGATGCCGAGCACCGGCACGTCCACCTTGCGAAACATGTTGAGGCCTTTGCGCGCATCGATCAGGGCGAGGTCCTGCGGGGTCGACACGATGACTGCGCCGGCGAGCGGCACCTGCTGCGCCATGGTGAGCTGCGCGTCGCCGGTGCCAGGAGGCATGTCGACGACGAGCACATCGAGCTCGCCCCAGGCGACATCCTTCAGCATCTGCGACAGCGCCGACATCACCATCGGCCCGCGCCAGATCATCGGCGTTTCCTCATCGACGAGGAAACCCATCGACATCACCTTCAGCCCGTGGGCTTCCATCGGCGCGAGCTTGTCGCCGGCAAGCTGCTGCGGCTTGCCAGAGATGCCGAGGAGCCGCGGCATGGACGGTCCATAGATATCGGCATCGAGCACGCCGACCTTGAGCCCCTGGGCTTGCAGGGCGAGCGCAAAATTGACGGCGGTGGTCGACTTGCCGACGCCGCCTTTGCCGGAGGCGACGGCGATGATGTGGCTGACACCGGGGATGGCGCCGGTGCGGTGGCGGGCGGACTGCGCCGCGCCGCGGGCGACCGGGGATGCCGGCGGAGGCGGAGGCGTTCTCGTGCCTCTGCCATTGCCGCCTCCCGGCGCCGGAGTCGCTCCCGCTTGACGGTCGGCGGTGAGCGTGACGGCAACGGCATCGACCCCGGGCAGCTCCTTCACCACCTTCTCGGCGGCTTGGCGAAGCGCCTCGAGCTCAGAGGCCCGCGCCGGATCGACGGAGATGGCGAAATAGACCTTGCCGCCGCGAATGACGACTTCGGAGACGAGCCCAAGTGAGACGATGTCGTCGCTGAGATTGGGTCCTTTGACGTGCTTCAGCGCGTCGAGCACGCGCTCTTTGAGGATGGGTTCCGACATAGGTCACTATGTATTCCGCGGGGGCCCGAACACCAACAGTCTAATTGCCCGATCTGGAGGCACCCGGCAGCTCGCACCGGCGCAGGATTTGAGCGTGTCGTGGATGTTGAAAGGTCGCCAGCATGTGCCGGACCGCCAGCCATGTTCTTCAGGTCATAAGGGTCCGCGCGGCGAGATCGAAGAGCTCTCGAAGCCGCCCTCATGCGCGTGGCGCCCACGCCGGCATGGCGGACAGTTTCGCCATACCCGAGCTAGCCCCCTAACGACGCCCGGCGATCCCGCGAAGCGGGGCTCGCTCCCTTCCCCCATCAACGGGAGGGAATGAGCAAGCTCGAAGGCCAAGTCACGGAAATGGCGGAACCCGGTGTCCTGACGCCATTTTTTCCGCCTCCTCCAGGGAACCGGCGGAACGTGGCTGCGTTTCTTTGCCGCGCCACTAAACAGCCTTGTTTGGCAGTGAGCGTTGAGCTTGGAGGGAGTTAGAGGGGATCGGTGCTCCGGGGGGCGGACGACCGATCAGTTAGAGTCCGGAGTGCGTTCAGTACATGCGTGTCCCCGTTGCGGCGCCGCTGCGCGTTGGCGCCTCGCCCACTTGCCCCTTAGCTTTATCCGGCGATCGTCATCGGTACGACCTGGCAGGTCGATCCGCTCCGCATCCCGCCACTTCCACGCTCCGCATCGCATCAGAATCCGGCATGGCGCCTCGAACGAGAGCGGCCATCAAACCTTCCTTAACTCTGACACGGTTAATTTTACCACGTTGCAAGCAAGCGCCTTAGCGTTTGCTCCGCAATTGCTTCCACAGAGCGGGGGGAACATGCGCATTGTGGTTGGTTCGGGAAGTTCGAGGGACGTAAAAGAGGCCGAGCTCGATCGGCATCTCGAAATAATGTCCGAGTTCATCGGGCGCATCGAAGCCCGTGCCGATGAGCCGCGCGAGCTCACCATGATTCTGCGGTCGGCCTCGTCAGGCCCCGCCCAAGCCTTGATCCTCAAAGCGCGCGATCTTGCCCGCACCGGCATCGCCGCCAAGGTGGTCGTCGCCCATCTCGATCCGGAAGACGATGTGCGTAAGCTCTATGCCTGCCTTTCGCAGCTGAAACCACGCGGCCGCACCCATGAGCTGATCCGCTGGGCGCGCAATCCGCGTCTGCTCGATGCCCATGAGCAAGTGACCTACGGCAGCTGGCTCTGCTGGTGGGGCGATTCCATGCGCCGCGACGCCGACAAGCGGAATGCCTTGAGCCTGGTCGAGGATGCCGCCGCTGGCACGCTCCGCCTCGGGCACCTCGCCTTCAAGGCCCTGTGGTCGGCGTCAGCGATCGTCGCCGAGCGGCGGCTGATCGGGCCGGCAACGGCAAAGCCCTCCGGCGCCTATGAGCGCGATGCTGACACTGTCGCCGCGGTCTCGGCGCTACGCCCAAGCCGCCAGGGCTGGCCCCTGATCCGGCATTAGGTCAAAATCCGAACGAGCATTGGGCCTCATGCTTCGAGACGCCGCCTGCGGCGGCTCCTCAGCATCAGGAACTAATACCTCACCCTGAGGGCGGCGAAACCGCGTCTCGAAGGGTGAGGCCAATGAGAGTGCGATGTCCACGACCATGCAGGCGATGGTGCTTGAGGCTGCGGGGTCGCCGCTCAGGCTCACCGAGCTGCCAATCCCTGAGCCGTCGCCGCGGCAGCTTCGCCTTCGAGTGCTCGCTTGCGGCGTCTGCCGCACCGACCTGCACATTTTCGATGGTGAGCTGACCGAGCCGAAGCTTCCGCTCGTTCCGGGTCACGAGATCGTCGGGCGCGTGGAGGCGCTGGGCTCAGAGGTGAAAGGTTTCGCCATCGGCGACCGTGTCGGCGTGCCGTGGTTGGGGTTCACCGACGGCACTTGCCCCTATTGCCGCAACGATCAGGAAAATCTCTGCGACGGCGCCCGCTTCACCGGCTACCAGATCGACGGCGGCTACGCCTCGCACACGGTCGCCGACGCGCGCTACTGCTTCCATCTGCCCGAAGGCTACAGCGACGCCGAAGCAGCACCGCTGCTGTGCGCAGGGCTGATCGGCTACCGCTCGCTGAAGATGACCGGCGACGCAGCGCGCCTCGGCATCTATGGCTTCGGCGCGGCGGCCCATATCGTGGCGCAGGTGGCGCGGCATCAAGGGCGCGAGATCTTCGCCTTCACGCGGGCCGGCGACACACGCGCGCAAGACTTCGCGCGCGCGCTTGGCGCGGCGTGGGCAGGCGGGTCCGACGACATGCCGCCGGAACAGCTCGACGCAGCCATCATCTTCGCCCCAGTTGGAGCCTTGGTGCCGGCGGCGCTGAAGGCCTCACGCAAAGGCGGCGTCGTAGTGTGCGGCGGCATCCATATGAGCGACATCCCTTCCTTTCCTTACGAGATTCTGTGGGAAGAGCGGGTGGTGCGTTCCGTCGCCAACCTCACGCGGGCGGATGCGCGCGAGTTCCTGGCGCTTGCCCAAGCGGCAGGCGTCAAAACGACAGTGGTGCCGATGCCTCTCTCCGAGGCCAACGAGGCGCTTGCCCGCTTGCGAGCGGGCGAACTGACCGGCGCGGCGGTGCTTATTCCGTAGAACTCTGACCCTCATGCTGAGGAGCGCCCAGAGGGCGCGTCTCGAAGCATGGCCGCCCTTCGAGACGGCCGCGGTTCCCGCGGCCTCCTCAGGGTGAGGTTTTGATATTGAAGGCTAGGGCTTGGGTTTGCCGACCTCGACGTCGACGCCGCCGTTGTCCTTGCGGATCTCGCCCTGGAAGCCGGGAACGTCGATCTTCACCACCGGCTCGCGCGAGCGCTGGTAATAGAAGTAGGCGAGCACGGCGAGCGCCACAACCGCGGCGCCGATGAGCACGCCGACCAGCAGGCTATTGTTCCTGCCATTCACACCGTTCGCCATATCCCCTCCAGTCGCTTCTTACCTGAAAAATCAACGCCGTCCGGCAATACCGGGTTCCCCGTCCATTGAGCTTGACGCGGATCAATGTCCGGGATCAGAGTCTGCTTAGAAAATAACCATAATCAAGCCACTAGAGGAGGCGTCCATGTTGCATCAGGTCATCGAGACACTGAATTCACGCGTGGCGTTGCGGCCCCGCTACGAGAATTTCATCGGCGGCAAGTGGGTGGCGCCGGTCGCCGGCGGCTATTTCGACAATGTCAGCCCGATCACCGGCAAGACCGTATGCCAGATCGCGCGTTCGCAAGCCGCCGATATCGAGCTTGCGCTCGACGCGGCGCATAAGGCGAAGGACGCCTGGGGCAACACCGCGCCGGCCAAGCGGGCGGAGATCCTCAATAAAATCGCCGACCGCATGGAGGAGAACCTCAAGGTTCTCGCCGCGGTCGAGACCATCGACAACGGCAAGCCGATCCGCGAGACAACCTTCGCCGATATTCCGCTCGCCATCGATCATTTCCGCTATTTCGCCGCTTGCGTCCGTGCCCAGGAAGGATCGCTGTCGGAGATCGATCACGACACCATCGCCTATCACTATCACGAGCCGCTCGGCGTGGTCGGGCAGATCATCCCGTGGAACTTCCCCATCCTCATGGCTGTGTGGAAGCTCGCCCCCGCGCTCGCCGCGGGAAACTGCATCGTGCTGAAGCCGGCCGAGCAGACGCCGATGAGCGTCATGGTGCTGATGGATCTCATCGGCGACCTGTTGCCGCCAGGCGTGCTCAACGTGGTCAACGGCTTCGGCGTGGAGGCCGGCAAGCCGCTCGCCTCGAATCCGCGCATCGCCAAGATCGCGTTTACCGGCGAGACCACGACCGGCCGGCTGATCATGCAATACGCGGCCGAGAACATCATCCCGGTCACGCTCGAGCTCGGCGGCAAGTCGCCGAACATCTTCTTCGCCGACGTGATGGCCGAGGATGACGCCTTCTTCGACAAGGCGCTCGAAGGCTTCACCATGTTCGCCCTGAACCAGGGCGAGGTGTGCACCTGCCCGAGCCGCGCGCTGGTGCAACGCAAGATCTATGACAAGTTCATGGAGAAGGCGGTGGCGCGGGTGAACAAGATCAAGCAGGGCAACCCGCTCGAGCTCTCCACCATGATCGGGGCGCAGGCCTCAAACGATCAGCTGGAGAAGATTCTCTCTTATGTCGATATCGGCAGGAAGGAAGGCGCCAAGTTGCTCGCCGGCGGCGAGCGCGCCAAGCTCAACGGCGACTTCAAAGACGGCTATTACATGCAGCCCACCGTGTTCGAGGGCCACAACAAGATGCGCATCTTCCAGGAGGAGATCTTCGGGCCGGTGCTGTCGGTCACGCCGTTCGACACCGACGATGAGGCGCTCGCAATCGCCAACGACACGCTCTACGGGCTTGGCGCCGGCATATGGACCCGAGACATGAACCGCGCCTACCGCTTCGGCCGCGGCATCCAGGCTGGGCGGGTGTGGACCAATTGCTACCACCTCTACCCGGCACATGCTGCCTTCGGCGGCTACAAGAAGTCAGGCATCGGGCGCGAGACGCACAAGATGATGCTCGACCATTACCAGCAGACCAAGAACGTGCTGGTGAGCTACAGCCCGAAGGCGATGGGATTCTTTTAAGCTGATGAAGGGGCTGGCTTTTTAGGCTAGCCCCTTTTCATTCCATGTCGCATCCGGCCCCTTAGAACTGCAACATGCTACCGTTGATTTCCAACGGCTCCACGACAGTGGCGGCTGCTGCACGCGACATGAACGCGACATGATTTGCCCCTCCGAATTGTCCACGGTTCAATGCTCTGCGGCCTTTGACATCGGGTGCAAATCAGCACACTTATGATCCCATATTCTCGTTGTGCGCCGAAGCATCGGAAGCATATGCACGGCCTACGCAACGCCTAGTCTGTCTCGCGCGCTAGCATAATAAGGTACAAGAGCAGCGAAACGCGCGGACGCCACGGTCGATAGAGACCGCTAGGCTACGAGCTCGCCGTCCCACGGCGCGCCGTTAGGAGAAAAATGCCCGCCCGCCCGGTGAGAACCGCGGCGGGTTTTTCTGTTTTTGTGGCCCGCGACGAGAGATCGTCGGCCACGCAAATCCCATCACATAATCATCGGAGCAACCAATGGAGAACGATCCCCTTGTTTGGGGCGCGGAGAATATTGGCCGCTTGATCGACCGATCAGAGCGCCAAGTTTATCACCTCGCACGAAGGCAACTGATTCCTTTTGGAAGATCGGCTCGCAGCTCGTCGGCAGAGAGAGCGTGCTGCGTGATCCCAACAAGTGGCCCCGCAAAGATGACGAGGCCGCTGCATGATCAGCCCCGTTAGGGGCAACACGAAACAATACGCCGACTTCTGCTTGGTGATCTTCGCAGGGTAATGCGTCATCGCCACGGTCCCACGCTCACGCCGGATGATGCGGGGAAGGATGACCTTGACCTTCTGCTTCGGGTTCATGCGCTGTCACCGAAGGCGGCGGAGGAAAAGATGCGCTTTGAGGCCGAAGTGCTTGCGCCTTGGATGCCTCAGTCAGAATTGACCGGATTGATTGACAGCCTGCTGCGGGTTGACCCTCGCTATAACCGTTTGGGCAGAGACGAGGCTGGACAGAGGCTCAGGCTCACCAACGCAGAGCGCGAACGCCTGCGAGCCTGGCGCATTGCTCCGGTCGATATGACCGCCGAGCTGCTTGCGGAGCAGCGGAAGGCAAAGGATCGCGCCAGGAAGGCGGCACGCCGACGCCAAGCTGACGCCAAGCCGCGCGCTGAATACCTCGCGTTGACACTGTCAAAGCAGAAACCATGGGAGGCGGAAAGGATCAGCCGCCGCACTTGGTATCGCCGGGTGGCACAGGTCCGTCCGCGACAAGACTTTATAAAGCAGCGGACACACCTGTGCCACCTCCCGAAATGGCCAGCATGGCGGCGGTGACACCTTCGCCACCGAGACTCACCTTTCAACCAATCTGCAAGCGAAGAAGCCCAAGAGCGCGCGGCCACCAAGCTCTGCGGACACACCTGTGCCACCCATCAAACTCAAGGGAAACCGAAAACATGGGTAAGAAGAAATTTGACGATCAGCCAATGCGCCGGGGTTTGCCGATCTGCATCTACAACGAAAAAAGCGTGCGGATGGGCGAAGAAAAGATGGTGATGGGATTCCGCGTCATCGAAGGCGGAAGGGGCGGCGGCTCGACCGTTTATGCGCTCAAGAAAGCGCACGCTTGGCATCGGGGCGAGGACGGATTCATGGCTCGCTGGTGCACGGACCCGTACCCACCCGGCATTGATCTGAGCAATTACCGAAAACGCCGCGACGGTGGCGCAGCATGACCGTGACCCGCGAGCTAGAAGCCGCGAAACAGAATGCCTGCGAGCAAGAGCAGAAACGCAGCCAACAAAGTCTCAAAGCTGTGGTTGGTAACCACGGGTATCGCGACATCGGCGTATCGAACCAGCAGCGCGAGCACTGCAAGAAAGACCGCAAGGATAAAGGTCACTTGCGATGGTGCGGTCAGGTTCATGAGCTATCCCCCAAGAAAACGAGCGTCGAGTGGTGCTTTACACGCCGCCGACGAAACTATGTGAGGGTCAAAATCTCGGTCTCGGATTTGTCCTCGTGCGCAAACTCGCGTTTGAACTGCTTTGCCTTCGCTGACCCTTTTCTGGTCGTCGTCCGATCGACCTCCGCCACCTCTTGTTTCGTCACTACAGGTGCGGCGTTCGACCGAACCTTTCTTAGAAAAAGCGCCCTGTTCGCTTCAAGAACCCGCATGAGGATTTCCAAATCGTCAACACTTTTCAGCCGTGCGGAAACCTCAAGTGAACCGTTCAACGACGACACGCGGAAACATGACTGTTCGCCCTCGATCATTTCGTCACCTCGGACGCTGCGATTTCAGAATCTTAAGACCGTGGCAGAGCATGGTTAACGAATTGTTGCCCGTGTCGAGTGGGGGGCAGGTGCTCAGCCCAAACAGCGCGATCAAAGGATCGGTGGGGTCAATTTCATTTCAGTTTGACGAAGTTTGGCTAATGAAACGAGGAAATTAGAATGGGAATCAGAGGCCCCACGCTCTACTGCCGATCTGTCGGTGGTGGACATCACGACCATCCCACGCATCCGGCCACCTGCCAGTTTGTCGCCAGCAGAGGCCAAGACGTTTGCGGCGATCATAGCGATGGCACCGGCTGATCACTTCGCGCCGTCTTTCCCTGCTGGCCATTGACGCGCAGCAACGCTGATGCCAGTGGACACGGCGGGCAGCTTCATGGCGATCCGCTCGCATCATGCAGCAGCACTACGGCCACGAGCTGGCGAACAAGTATCTGACGCCGAAATGCGTGACCGAACTGATGGCTGGTGGCAATGTCATCCAGTGGCCACACGGCACGGCGTGGACTGGACGGCCAGGAGCTGCGTGTGCTGTTCGCTGAGACGGTGGATGACATCGCGGCTGGCACGGTGACGGTGCGGCAGATCGAGCACCGGCTGCGTGATGCTGGGATGCCGCAGGCGCTCGCAAAGAAGTTCATTTGGCAGGCGAAGGCGACGGCGCTGATGTTTCGTGCTGCGAGTTGCGATCTTGAACATAAAATCGCCAACGGCATATTTTGATGATTGCGAACTACGGGCAATCCTGCTTCGGCGGCACCCCGGACGGCGCACTCGCTACCGCGCCACGCCGAGACGGCGGATGGTCGGGTCGAGGGAAAGCCTCAAGCGAACAATCCCAAGATTTGAACGCAACACGTGCGCCCCGGCGTGCGTGAAACCTATTCGCTTAGGAGGCGATAACGATGGCTGTACGTATGTCAGAAATCAAAGAGGCACTTGAGGAGCACCTTGAGGCCAATAAGGAAATGCTGGATTTGCAGGCCAAGAAGATCGAGGAGCTGAGCGAGCGCCTTGAGTCGATCGAGGCTGACGGCGACAAGCCTGCACGCACCGCCGGCAGCGTCAAAGAGCGCGAGCAGCTTGATCACGTCAAGGTCTACTGCAATTGGATGCGCAAGCCTGATGACGCCACGCGCAAGATGGAGCTTGAGAACATCGAGCAGCATCTATCGCGCAAGGCAGAAAGCGCCACGATCGCCACGCCATCGAGCGGTGGTTACGCGGTGCCGGAAGTCATCATGCGCGACATCGAGAAATTTGAGAAAGCACCGTCGCCTGTTCGCGATTTGGTGAAGGTGGTGCAGATCAGCACACCAAGCAGCTCGTCAACCTTCGCGGTGCCACGGCTGGTTGGAGTTCGGAAACCGGCTCGCGCACTGCTACTGTCACGTCTGACTTTCGCGAGATCGTGCTGACTGGCGGTGAGCTGTACGCTTACCCGAAGGCGAGCGAGTGGCTGATTGACGATGCGTTCTTCAACGTCGAGGCATGGCTCGCCGAGGAAGTTGGCGAGAGCTTCGCTGAGCTGCTTGGTAATGAGTCATTCGTGGCAATGCGTCAAACAAGCCAACCGGCATGTTGAACGATGCGCCAACATCGCGTGATGACTTCAACCCCCAATTCGTGATGTGGACGAGTATCAGTATATCAACGCCGACGATAACTCACCGTACGCGATCGGCGGCGATGGCCTGATCTCACTCGGTTTACAAGGTCAAGAGCCAATACCGCGCCGGCTCGTGGGCCATGAACAGCGAACACCGGCTGCCGTGGTTCGCAAGCTCAAGACTGTGGATGGCCAGTACCTCTGGCAGGTTCGCTTGGCCAATGGTCAGCCCCAACTCGCTGCTGGGTTATCCCGTCGCCATCTGGGAACAGCTGGATGACATCGACGTGAGCGGTGGCAGCAATCCCGCTATCCCATCGCGTTCGGCAACTTCCGCCGTGCGTACACCCTGGCCGATCGTACTGATGTCTGCACATCACCGTTGATCCGGTGACGGAACAGGGATTTCGCAAGGTTTACGTTCGCCGCCGTGTCTATGGCCACCCGGCGAACACCAACGCGGTGAAGCTTCTTGCGCACCGCTGCGTAGAGCTGCTGCGCTTGGGTGGCACCAGACATGGCACCCAGGTGCGTTGCACGGGGGAGGCTTGGGTTAAGCCTCCCCCTTTTCCAACAGGTGAAACGATGTCGGAATTGCAATTTCTCAAAACTGCCGTCTATCGCGCAGCGGACAGGGTTTCGTATGCGAAACGCCAGCACAGTGCATTCGCTGCGCGCTCGATCGGAATGATCCTCATTCGTTGCGCACACTGCGCAAGCTGGAGGAGGTCATCGGCCGCTCAGCGAATGATCTGCACCACGCAGAACGCCTGCTTGCCGAGCACCGCTATGCGGAGCCGATCCTGCCATGACCGGACGGTGAGAAGGGTTGCGGTATCCTCAGCTACCGGACGCGCAGGAAGCAGGACCTCGATGATTCTGCGACTGCCACGCCAATCGCGGCGGGTTCAACATCAGGGCGAGCGTGAAAAGCACAGAACCGTGCAAGCTCAGCTCAACGGTGACCCGGGCGGAGCGTGCTCTCGGGGGCCAGCCGCGTAAGGTTTATATCCTGCTAGAGGCAGGCGGATTTATTTGTACGGGCGCGCACAAAAGGCACAATTAGAGCGTACCGTACATCCATCGTCGGTCAGAGATAACAACAGGCACCGACGGCTGAGAGAGATAGGTCGCGCTCCCGCCTGCGATGGACAGCGAGGGCAGCCTGATGACCTCTCAAAATCCCCGAGCAGACATATACGATCCCAAAACGCTTGCGGCCATGGACCAAGCGTTCGCGGCCGCTTGGCATATGCTGAGGGCGGATGAGCCTTTCCGCGATAATGCCAGCGATGGTGAGCTGAGAATAGCCATCGGCAGAAAGCTGCTGAACCTTGTAGCGGACGGGGTGATTGATCCTCTCCGGCTCCGAAATCTCACCGTAAAGAGTCTGCTTCAACCTCACTGATTAGGATCAGAAAGCGTTGAACAAAATCTCAAACACCATGGGAGGAAACAATGATCAGAATGATCGGGTTTGTCTTTGCGTTATTCGTCGCAACTTCCGCGCAGGCCACCTCACTCGTTCCGCTTCATCAGCCAGACGGTATGATCACGCAAGTTCGCGAAGCCTGCGGTGCCGGTTATCACATGGTCAACGGTACTTGCGTCCGTACTTCCGTCCGCCGAAACGCCGCTAGGTGCGCAGTTGGGATGCGCTCGGTGGGTGGTCGTTGCGTTAAATGAACGCCTGCAGCGCGCTGGAAGCTAGGGCCTGAAACCCGTGGACTGAGCTCGGCCTTGGAGGGGGGCAGTAGCACCGCGCAGCATCGTTGCGCGAAGGCTGCTGAGAACGACAAAGAAAGGACCTCCGGCATGACGTTTAATATTCGCATTTTGCTCAAAGCCATCGGGGCACTGGTGATCGCCACTATTGTCAGCCCGAGCTTCGCAGGAGAATTCACAGTCCACAGTGGAAAGAGATACCGGGCAACCCTGAGCCTCAACGCGGTCGAGCGCCTAACTGACAACGCGCTGATTGCCAGAAAATTTCGCGCAATGGGCTTCTCTAAAGTCCGCGTTTCAGGTGCAGGGGCGGTGCGTCGCGTCGAAGGCGTCTGGTCCCGCAGGGATGCCAGCGCGACCCTGCCTCGTCAGATCGTTGCCGTCGCTAGATTGTAGTGTGGTCCCTTGAGCTGAGGTTTCCCGGGAACACCCAATCCTGTCCCGGGTTGAATCGGAGCCAGCGGGGTTCACCAGTACCTCGCTCGGCAATCAGCATCCCCCAAGGAAGCTGAGAGAAGCCCGGCTGTTATCATTGAACGTGAGCGGTCGGGCTTCTTGTTGCAGTGCACGACTGCCGCATTGACAGAAATTGTGGTCTTTGGAATCGATTGTGCTTCGGCGACGGGAAAGGCGTCGCGTAACGGAGGCCACCAAGATGCCAGGGGATCCCAAAGAATGTCGGCAGCACGCTCTCAATTGCGTGCATCTCGCCAAAGGCGCAAGCACACCAGAGCAGCGAGATCATTTCGCCAAGCTCGCGCGGACGTGGATCAAGCTCGCGGAAGAGCTAGAGCAGACCGAAGCGTTCCTTGCTGCGATCGAGGACGACGAGCCAACCAAGAAAGCCGGCTAAAAGGAAAGCCCCGGGGAGTGTGCTCTCGACCGGGGCTTCCTCTGTCACGCGCCCCGCGAAAAGATCGCTTGGGGAGGGGGGCGGGGGATGGGCGCGTAACTATCAGCCAAACCCGCTAGGATTATTGGCCGTTCGGTCAACCGAAGCCGACGCCCTGAAACTAATGAAGCCCGGACGCGATACACACTGGGCTTCCGATATCTCCATTGGGTCCGACTGCTTGACCAAGGTTCTAGTGGTACGCATGCCGGACTTGGAGGTCTA
>CAVUVO010000032.1:0-27470 GCA_963744945.1 uncultured Alphaproteobacteria bacterium
GCACCAAAGGCCCGCGAGCCGACCATGGTTCGACAAGCGGCCGATCGAGACAAAGCGAGAAGGACTTCAATCGCCTGCGCGAGCAGTTGCGCGATCCGCTGCTCACGGTGCTGACCATCGTGCTTGCCTTCTGGATGTTCGTGCTCGCCCCGCTGCATCATCACGCGGCCCGCGACACCAATATCATAGGCTTCCTGCTCGCCCTGGCGGTTGCGGGAGCGCTTCTCGTGCTTTCCGGCAGGGCGATGCCCGCATTCCTGATGCTTTTCGGGCTAAGCCTCTCGGCCGCGGCGGCGTGGTTTCGACTGCACGATCCCTCGCCGTTCGACATCGTATTGAACGCCAGCGCCTGGATCGTCATGGGGCTCGTCCTGATCTGGGTGGTGGGCCGCGCGGTGTTCGCGCCGGGACGCATCACATTTCACCGCATCATGGGCGCGATCCTGCTCTATCTCGCCATCGGGCTTACGTTCGCGGCGCTTTACGCCTTTGTCGGCGTGCTTTCTGCCGATGCCTTCTCCGGAATGGCGGTGAAGGACAGCCCGACGCTGTCGAGCACCATGATCTATTTCAGCTTCGGCACGCTGACGACGGCAGGATCCGGCGATATCGCGCCGCTCAACGCCTTTGCCCGCAGCCTCAGCAATGTGGAGGCGATGATCGGGCAGCTTTACCCCGCAACCCTGCTGGCGCGGCTCGTGACGCTCGAAATCGAAGGCGAAGCCAAACGCGGTTAACGGACTGGGAACCGTCACCAAACCGCCAAGCAAATCTTTCACAATTTGTTTCTTGGCCGATGCAGCGCGCCTTTTAGCGATTGGGTCCGCGCGTCGCCCTATGCAATAGTGCTGCATCTGCTCGCTTTCAATGAAGCAGGAGGAGGTAACGACATGAGTAAGACGTCCGCAAGCCTCAGTTTTGTCGGCCGCGCGATGCTGACAGTCACTATTGCGATATTGTCAATTGCCTGGGCGCACCCGGCCAATGCTCAGACACCACAAAGACCGAATATCATTTTCATCATGGGTGACGATGTTGGTTGGTTCAACATCGGCGCTTATCACCAGGGCATCATGTCGGGCAAAACGCCAAATCTCGACAGGCTAGCCTCGGAAGGCATGCGCTTCACCGACTACTATGCCGAAGCAAGCTGCACCGCAGGGCGCGCGAATTTCATCACCGGCGAGTTGCCGATACGCACCGGCATGACCACGGTCGGCCAGGCCGGCGCCGATGTCGGATTGCCGGCGCAGGCGCCGACCATCGCCACGGCGCTGAAGTCGATGGGCTATGCCACCGGCCAGTTCGGCAAGAACCACCTCGGCGATTTGAACAAATACCTTCCCTGCGTGCATGGGTTCGAGGAGTTCTTCGGCTATCTATACCACCTCGACGCGATGTCGGACCCCTACTGGTATTCCTATCCGACAGATCCAGCGATACGGAACAAAGTCGGGCCTCGTAACCTCGTGCATTGCACGGCGAGCGATACCGACGATCCGACCGTCGACCCGCGCTGGGGCAAGGTCGGCAAGCAGAAGATCGTCGACGAGGGGCCTCTGGCCCCAGGTCCAGGCACTGGACGCACGCCCTATGGCGGCGCCGATGAAGGGGTGGGCGACGCCAAATACGACATGACCACCTTCGACGAGGTGCTGGTCGGGAAATCTGTCGAGTTCATGAAGAAAGCCAAGGATGCCGGCAAGCCGTTCTTCCTGTGGCACAACACCACGCGCATGCATGTGTGGACGTTCCTCTCCGAGAAGTACAAGGCGATGATGAATCCGGAGACGAACTACGGGATGGAAGAAGCCGGCATGGCGCAGATGGACGACAGCATCGGCGCGTTGCTGAAGGCGCTGGACGACATGGGCATCGCCGATAACACCATCCTCGTGTTCTCGACCGACAACGGCGCCGAGGTATTCACCTGGCCGGACGGAGGCATGACTCCGTTCCGTGGCACCAAGGGCACCGCCTTCGAGGGCGGCTTCCGCGTGCCGGCGATCATCCGCTGGCCTGGCAAGGTCCCCGCGGGCAAGGTCGAGAACGGCCTCTTTTCGGGCCTCGACTGGTTCCCGACTTTCGTTGCCGCGGCCGGCAACCCGAACATCGTGGATGAGCTGAAGGCCGGCAAGGACCTCGGCGGCACGAACTACAAGGTCCATCTCGACGGCTACAATCAGCTCGACTTGATCACCGGCAAGGGGCCAACGAAGCGGCAGGAAATCTGGTACTTCGTGGAAACCAACCTCGGCGGCCTCCGTCTTGACGACTTCAAGTACCGCTTCTTCGACCAGCCGGACGGCTGGCCGGGCCCCAAGGTTCCCATAAACATGCCGATCATGGTCAACCTCAAGCAGGATCCATTCGAGCGAGGCCCGATTACAAATCTGCTCATGGGAGCGCCCGCCTACATGAACGAATTCATGGCACGCGAGTTCTGGCGCTTCGTTTATGTGCAGCAAAAGGTGGGCGAACTTGCCACCACCGCCATCGACTTTCCGCCGATGCAGAAAGGGGCGTCGTTCAACCTTCAGGCGGTGAAGGAACAGATTGAAGCTGCCGTCGCCAAGGGACATCCCGGCAACTGACGCGCATGCCGAAGCGGGCGCCTCATGAGAGGCGCCCGCTTTTTTTCAAAGGCACACGCGCTCGACCCACTAAGCTCATCTAAGTCCGGAACCTCACGGAGGAAAATCATGACTGAAACGGCCGCAACAGGATTGCGCGCCGGCTTGGCCGTGCTTCTGATCGCAGCAAGCCTCGGCGCGGCCCACGCGGAGAATATTCGCGGCGCGGCGACGGGCCCGACCAAGGCGCCGGGCTTCAGCCACCCAGCCCCTTGACTTGATCAACGATTTTCTCGCCGACGTCAATGAGGTGGCAGATGCGCATCAGCCTTGGAACGCTCGTCTTGGTGGTTTCGCTGTCGACCGGCGCGTTGCCGGCATTCGCGGCGGAGGAGCCGGTCGTCATCCCGCCGCAGATCACCACGCCTGACAGCGTCGACACGAGTCTCGGCACGCTCAAGTTTGACGACGGCATACCGAGCGAGGACACCGCGCAGAAGGCCTACGACCAGCTCGATCTGCAGCGCGGCGTGGAGGCGTTCCTGAACGGATTGCGTGGCGTGTCGATCTACGCGGCACGCAAAGGAATTCGCGATGCTGGCGCCAAGGACAATGAGGGTGTCCTGATCTTCTCGGGGCTCATGGATGCGAACTCGCTGTTCCTCACCGCCAACGCCGACACAGTCTACTTCCTCGCCAACGTCGATCTCAGCAAAGGCCCGATGGTGGTGGAGACGCCGCCGGACACGCTCGGCCTGTTCGACGATTTGTGGTTCCGCTGGGTGATCGATTTCGGCACGCCGGGCCCAGATCGCGGCCTCGGCGGAAAATATCTCCTGATCCCGCCGGGCTATGCCGGACCGATGCCGGATGGCGGCTATTTCATCGGCCGGCCAACCACGACATCGGTGGCGCTGCTCGGGCGCGCTTTCCTCGTCAACAACGACCCGAAGCCCGCGGTCGAGACCATCAAGAAGACGCTCAAGATCTATCCTTACGTCCCTGGCTCCTACGGCACGAGCATGGGAACGTTCCTCACCGGCAAGGGTCCGCTCGCTCCGTTGAGCAAACCTGGTGAACTCACCTTCATCGAGGGCACCGGGCTCGCCATGAACACGATCCCGCCGAACGATTTCTCCTACTACGAGATGCTCGATGCGCTGGTGCAGGAGCAGCCCGCCAAGGCGCTCAATAAGGAAATCGGCGGCCAGTTCGCCGCGATCGGCATCGTCAAAGGCAAGACATTCAATCCTGACGCGCGTATGCGCAAGATCCTCACCGACGCCATCGCCGTCGCCAACGCCGCCGCCAGGACCGTGAGCTTTCGCCCGCGCGAATCGGAAGGGTTCGGCTATTACAGCCCGACGTCGAAATGGCTCAATCCGCTGTTCGTCGGCGGTTACGACTTCACCAGGCCGCCGCCTGAGATCACCAAGGAGGGCGTGAAGCCGTTCCCCTATACCGGCGCCCGTACGCTCGACGCGCGTACCGCCTTCTTCTACGTCGCGACCGGCGTCACGCCTGCCATGGTGATGCGTCTGCCTGAGGTGGGCTCGCAATATCTCTTCGCCATTTTCGACTCAAGCGGGGAAGCCTTCGACGGCGCCAAGACCTATAAAGTGACGCTGCCGCCAAAAATTCCGGCGGCAAAGTTCTGGTCATTCACGCTCTACGACAACCAGACGCGGTCGATGCTTCAGACCAAGCAGCGGTTCCCGCGCGCCGGCAGCCAAAGCTTCCCAAGCCCGGCGGCGACGCCAAACCCCGATGGGTCGACGACGGTCTATTTCGGTCCGAGCAAGCCTGACGGTGTCGCTGACGGCAATTGGATCGAGAGCGTGCCCGGCAAAGGCTGGTTCACGATCCTGCGGCTCTATAGCCCGCTCGAGCCGTTCTTTACCAAGGAGTGGCGGCCGAGCGAGGTCGAGCTCGTCGACGGCAAATGACGATTGGGCGGACCTCAGGGAGGTCAATAATGACGATGCTCAGCCGGAGAACAGTGCTTGCGGCGTTTCTGGCGATTGGCCTTTTCGGATCAGTTGCAATAGGCGCACAGGCCGAGACGCAAGCGACGGATCCCCTGCCCTCCTGGAATGACGGGCCGACCAAGCAGTCCATCCTCGATTTCGTCGCGGCGGTGACCAAGGACGGCGGGCCAGACTATGTGGCCCCGGCAGAGCGTATCGCCACCTTCGACAATGACGGCACGCTGTGGATCGAGCAACCGATCTACACCCAGTTCGCCCTTGCCATCGACCGCGTGAAGGCCATGTCAAACCAACACCCTGAATGGAAGACGCAAGAGCCGTTCGCCTCGATCCTGAAGGGAGACCTCAAGGGCCTCGCTGCCTCAGGCGAGAAGGGCATGGTCGAGATCGTGGCCGCCACCCATTCCGGCATGACCACCACCGATTTCAACAAGGAGGTCAAGGAGTGGCTCGCCATCGCCAAGCACCCGCGCTTCAAGGTGCTCTACACCGACCTCGTCTATCAGCCGATGATCGAGCTCCTCGACTATCTCCGCGCCAATGGCTTCAAGACCTTCATCGTGTCCGGCGGCGGGGTGGAGTTCATGCGCACCTTCGCCGACAAGACCTATGGCGTACCGCCGGAGCAGGTGATCGGATCGTCGGGCGTCACGCAATATCAGATGTGGGACGCGAGCCCGGTGCTGATCAAGATGCCGAAGGTTTTCTTCGTCGACGACGGTCCTGGCAAGCCCGTGGGCATTAACACCTTCATCGGCCGGCGCCCGATCTTCGCCTTCGGCAATTCCGACGGCGACAAGGAGATGCTGGAATGGACCGCAGCCGGCGACGGCTTGCGCTTCATGGGGATCGTGCATCACACCGACGCCGCGCGCGAGTATGCCTATGATCGCGACTCCAGCGTCGGCAAGCTCGACAAGGCGCTCGACGAGGGCGTCGCCAAGGGCTGGACGATCGCCGACATGAAGAACGACTGGAAGACGATCTTCCCGCCGGCGAAGTCTGCCCCCTGAGGCTTGTGCAAAGACGTGGATGCCCGGCACAAGGCCGGGCATGACGAGGTCTCTGTCTGTGGAGTCTTAGTTCGCTCGGTTACTTCTTGGTGCAGTGGCCGAACAGGGCGAAGGACGACGGGCTCGAGGAGATGCCGCCGGTGAGCGAACCATCCTCCAGCGAGATCGTCGCGTTCCAGGTTTCCTTGTCCTGTTGGCCATGCATGAAGATGGCCTTGTCGGTGGAGCTGATGCCCTCGATGTCTTCCGTCTCGCCATTCTCGCCAATGGCGAGCTCGGTTAATTGTTTCTTGTCGACATCGACCAGGATGAATTCCGAGAGGTTGATGGTGTCGGTCGACACGCGTTTGCAGCCGGTCACGGCCTCGCACTCATAGACCTCTCCCACAGCGCAGATATAGGACTGGGCCGATGCGGCGACGGGAAGAGCGCAGAGGCCGGCAATCAGGGCCGCTGGCCCCAGAATCGAGTTTCGCATTGCGCTCTCCTTATTGCACGGGGACGTTCATCTGGACTTGGTAGCCGCGCGCCGTAAGGCACGCCGCGCCGGCGGCGAGATAATTGGCATAGAGCACGTCGAGCGTGGCTAGCTGTTGGCGGTTTATGATGCCGCCGATCAAGCCGGCAGGCGGAGGCGCCGACGTCACCACGGGCCCTTGCGCGGTCTGCACCATGATTGGGGCCGTGGGCACGGGCCCGGAGATGACGCCGGGCGGACCGGCACGGACGATCATCGGCAGTCCGGATGGGCTATAGCCGCTGACCTGTGCGGCGTAATCGCCGCAAGCGCCCCGGTCGTTTTCCTGTTGCTGCGCGCTTTGCCCCTGCAAGGGAATGGCAATGAGCGCGCGGGCGAAGGCGCCCGACACCGATGCTATGACCATGACCGACGCGGCCAAGGCACAGAGAACACAACCAACGCGTTTCATATCCACCCCTCCCCAAAAACACTGATGCGAACAACTTACCCGGCGCCGAAAAATTACGCCGCCTTCGGATGCCCCCAGTCTACACAGTTGATAAGCGGATTGAAGCCGCCTTTCTTCCGGCTTGGTAACCGGCTGCGCGCGAAATAACATGGACTCTGGCGTTCGCTGTCGTCCGCTTCGCTCAGGCGGACCGTTGAAAGGCACGCACATCCCATTTCGGTCCATGACAGCATTTTTCGATCTTGCTAGAAAGACGGAGCCAAACTGGCTGCGCAATGCGGGCCTTCTCGTGCCTTCCTGGGGATCTGCCATATAGCATATTGATATGGTTTGGTTTTTCGGCTGACGGGGCCGGATGGAAGCGAGCGACGGGGATCCGCCACGGGGAAGTGCCGGCTCGCTCATGTCATCAAACGAGACGCTCGATACCGCCGGCAGCCAAGCCGCCTCAAAGGCGAGCTAGACGATGGCGCTCACCGTCGTCCTTGCCACTGTCGCCATCCTCCTCATCGTTTCGGCGCTTTCGGTGGCGCTCCACGGCACGGATGTCGGCCGCAACCTGGTCTATGGGGCTCGCTCGCCGTCGCAGGCGTGGGCCTCGTCGTTGGCCTCGGCGCGCTGCTCGGCCAAGGCACCGGCCGAGACCCTGACCTTGCCGCTCGGGCTGCCCTGGCTCGGCGCGCATTTCCGCCTCGACGCGCTCTCGGCGTTCTTTCTCGTCGTCGTCAATCTCGGCGGCGGCGCCGCGAGCCTCTACGCGCTCGGCTTCGGCAGGCACGAGCACGGCGCCGCAGCGCGTGCTGCCCTTCTATCCGCTGTTCCTCGCCGGCATGAACCTCGTCGTCGTCGCCGACGACGCCTTCACCTTCCTGTTCACCTGGGAGTTCATGTCGCTCTCCTCCTGGGCGCTGGTGATGGCGCATGATCAGGTGCGCGAGAATTTGCGCGCGGGCTACGTCTATCTCGTCATGGCGAGCTTCGGCACGCTCGCGCTGCTGCTCGCCTTCGGCCTGCTCGCCGGGACCGGATGGCGCTTACGCCTTCGACGCGATCCGCGACAGCCAGCCCGTCGTCAGAGCTTGCGGCGCTCGTTCTCATTCTCGTGCTGATCGGCACGGGCTCCAAGGCCGGTCTCGTGCCGCTGCATGCCTGGCTGCCGCTCGCCCATCCCGCCGCGCCGAGCCATGTCTCGGCCTGCTGAGCGGCGTCATGACCAAGGTCGCGGTCTACGCCTTCATTCGCATCGTCTTCGATCTGCTCGGGCGATCCCGCCTGGTGGTGGAGCATGCTGGTGCTCGCGCTCGCCGGCATCACCTGCGTCATGGGCGTGCTCTACGCGCTGATGCAGCACGATCTGAAGCGGCTGCTCGCCTATCACACGGTCGAGAATATCGGCATCATCTTCATCGGCCTTGGGCTCGCGCTGGCGTTCCAGGTCTACGGCTTGGCTGGGCCGCCGCGCTCGCCTTCACCGCGGCGCTGCTGCACGTGCTCAACCACTCGCTGTTCAAGAATCTGCTGTTCCTCGGCTCGGGCGCCGTGCTGACGGCCACCGGCGAGCGCGACATGGAGCATCTCGGCGGCCTCATTCATCGCATGCCGCTCACCGCCTTCACCTTCCTCGTCGGCTGCGTCGCCATCTCGGCGCTGCCGCCGCTCAACGGCTTCGTCTCCGAATGGCTGACCTTCCAAGCCATCCTGCTCAGCCCGCAGCTGCCGTCATGGGGCCTGAAGTTTCTCGTGCCGGCGGTCGGCGCGCTGCTCGCGCTCTCCGCGGCTCTCGCCGCGGCCTGCTTCGTCAAGGCCTTCGGCGTCACCTTCCTCGGCCGGCCGCGCACGGAAGCCGCCGCCCGCGCGCACGAGACCGACCAGTTCTCGCTTACGGCGATGTTCGCGCTTGCCGCGCTCTGCCTCATCGCCGGCATCCTGCCGGGCTTCTTCATCGATGCGCTGGCGCCGGCCGCCAAGGCGATGGTCGGCGCGAGCATGCCGCTCGCAGCGCGACGTGCCCTATCTCTCCATCGTGCCCATCGCCGAGAGCCGCAGCTCCTATAACGGCCTGCTCGTGTTCCTCTTCATGCTGTTCTCGGCCGGCGCCGCCGCGGTCGTCATCCATCGACTGGCCTCGAACAGGCTGCGGCGCGGGCCGGCCTGGGATTGCGGCTATCCCGACCCGAGCCCGCAGACGCAATACACCGCCTCGAGCTTCGCCCAGCCGATCCGCCGCGTGTTCGGCACGCTGGTGTTTCGCGCGCGCGAACAGCGTCGAGATGCCGCCGCCGGGCGATCGCAGGCCGGCGCGGCTCACCGTGCGCCTGAGCGACGTCATCTGGGACGCGCTCTACGAGCCGATCGCCCGCGCCGTCGAGCTATGTCGCCGACCGGCTCAACCGGCTGCAATATCTCAGCATCCGCCACTATCTCGGCTTCGTCTTCGTCGCCCTCGTCGGCCTTCTGCTGGTGCTCGCGATATGGCCATGATCCTCACTCTCGCGGTGCAGGCCGCCCAGATGCTGCTGGTGCTGGCGCTCGCGCCGCTGCTCGTCGGCTTCGTGCGCAAGGTCAAGGCGCGGCTGCTGCCGCCGCCAAGGCCCCCCGCTCATCCAGCCTTACCGCGATCTCATCAGGCTCCTGCGCAAGGAGGTGGTGCTGGCCGACAACGCCTCCTGGCTGTTCCGCGCCATCCCCTATCTGATCTTCGCCGCGACCTGGGTCGCCGCCGCGCTGGTGCCGACCTTCGCCACCGGCTTGATGTTCTCCTGGTCGGCCGATCTCATCGCCATCATCGCGCTGCTCGGCCTCGCGCGCTTCTTCCTCGCGCTCGCCGGCCTCGATGTCGGCACGAGCTTCGGCGGCATCGGCTCGAGCCGCGAGGTGATGATCGCCTCGCTCGCCGAGCCGGCCATGCTGATGATCGTGTTCACCCTGGCGCTGGTCGCAGGCTCGACCCAGCTCTCCACCATGGCCGAGTTCCTCGCCTCGGGCGAGGCGGGCTTGCGCGTTCTCGCTCGGCATGGCGCTGATCGCGCTGATCATGGTGGCGATCGCCGAGAACGCGCGCATCCCGGTCGACAATCCGGCGACGCATCTTGAGCTCACCATGGTGCATGAGGCGATGGTGCTCGAATATTCCGGGCGGCATCTCGCGCTGATCGACCTGTCGGCGCGAGCTCAAGCTTCTGCTCTATGTCTCGCTGATCGCCTGCCTGTTCGTGCCCTGGGGCATCGCCGCGCCCGACGCCGGCGCTCAAGGCGCTGCTGATCGGCGTCGCTCGCCTATGTCGCCAAGCTCGCCGCCGGCGGCTTCCTGCTCGCCGTGTTCGAGACCTCAATCGCCAAGATGCGCGTGTTTCGCGTGCCCGAATTCATGGGCGTCGCGCTGATGCTCGGCCTGCTCGCCACGCTTCTGCTGTTCGTGTCGCGGAGCCTCTAGATGCACGGCCTCACTTTCGACATCGCGCATCTGCTCGCAGGATCGCTCGTGCTGGTGAGCTTCATGCTGCTCTACCAGGATCGGCTCTACGCGCTGCTCAACGTCTATGCGCTGCACGCGGTCGTGCTGGCCATGTCGGTGGCCTGGCAGGCCTATATGCAGGATGCGCCGCATCTCTACATCACCGCGGCGATCGCGCTCCTGTTCAAGGCGATCGTCATCCCCGTGGCGCTGCACCGGATGATCGTCAAGCTCGGCATCCATCGCGAGATCGAGACCGTCGGCGGCATCGGCCTTACCATGCTGCTCGGCATGGGGCTGGTGGCGCTTGCCATGGTGGTGACGCTGCGCGCCACCGAAGGCGCCGGATCTGCTCGCCCGCGAGGACCTCGCCTTCGCGCTGGCCGTGGTGCTGCTCGGCCTGCTGATGATGGTGACGCGGCAGAACGCCGTCAGCCAGGTGGTCGGCTTCATGTCGCTCGAGAACGGACTCGTGCTCGCCGCCACCGGCGCCAAGGGCATGCCGCTCGTGGTCGAGATCAGCGTCGCCTTCTCCATCCTGATCGCCTTCATCGTCATCGGCATTTTCCTGTTCCGCATTCGCGAGCGCTTCGACACGGTCGATATCGGCGCGCTCGACCGCTACCGGGGTGAGCACGGATGAGCTTCGATCCGGTGACCTTCCTCTTCCTCATTCCCGCGCTGGCGGCGGTGGTGATCGCGCTGATGCCGGGCTCGAAGCTGAGCGCCTATGTCAATGCCGGCGCCTCCTTCCTCACCTTCCTCGCCGCCTTGTCGCTGCTGTGGGTCGAGCGCCCTGCCCCCGGCGCCTATGTGCTGGTCGATGAGTTCAACACCATCTTCGTCGTGCTCATCACCTTCGTCGGCTTCACCACCAGCGTGTTCAGCGCGAACTATGTCGAGTACGAGCTCGAGACCGGCCGGGTGACGCCGGCCTTCCTCAAGCTCTATCACGCGCTCTATCAGGCGCTGACGCTCTGCCTTCAATGCTCGCGCTGCTCAGCAACAATATCGGCGTGATGTGGGTGGCGATCGAGCTTGCCACGCTCACCACCGTGGTCATGGTCGGCATCTACCGCACCCACGCCGCGATCGAGGCGGCGTGGAAATATTTCATTCTCGCCAGCGTCGGCATCGCGCTTGCGCTGTTCGGCACCATCCTCGTCTACATGGCGGCCGAGCCGGTGATGGGCGCCGGGCTGAACGCCATGGTGTGGACCGACCTTGTGGCCCATGCAGCTTCGCTCGAGCCGGCAATGCTCAATCTCGCCTTCGTCTTCCTGCTGCTCGGCTATGGCACCAAGATCGGGCTCTTCCCGCTGCATGCCTGGCTGCCCGACGCCCATGCCGAAGGCCCGACGCCGATCACCGCCGTGCTGTCGGGCCTGCTGCTCAACGTCGCGCTCTACGCGCTGCTCCGCTGCAAGATGCTGCTCGCCGGCAACCCAGAGGCGCTCGCGCCCGGGACCGCTGATGATCGCCATGGGGCTCGTCTCGCTCCTGTTCGGCGCCTTCATGCTTTACCGGCGGCGCGACATCAAACGTCTGTTCGCCTATTCCTCCATCGAGCATATGGGCCTCATCACCTTCGCCTTCGGCCTCGGCGGCCCGATCGCGAATTTCGCCGGGCTGCTGCACATGGCGCTGCACTCGCTGACCAAGTCGGCGATCTTCTTCGCCGTCGGCGACATCTCGCAGGTCAAGGGCACGCAGAAGATCGCCGACATGGGCGGACTGACCACGACCAATCCGCTGATCGGCTGGGGCCTCGTGATCGGCGTCGCGGCCATCGCCGGGCCTGCCGCCGCTCGGCATCTTCACCAGCGAGTTCCTCATGGTGAGCGCTACCTTGGCGAAGCAGCCGCTGCTTGCGATCCCGCTCGTGCTCGGCCTGCTGATCGCCATCGGCGCGCTGTTCTTGCAATTGAACCGCATCGCCTTCGGCGAGCCAAAGGGGCGCGAACCACAAGGTGAAATGCTCCTATGTCCCGATGTTCGCTGCATCTCGGGCTCGTGCTCATCGCGGGCGTCTACCTGCCTGCCGGCCGCTCGTCGCCTGGTTCCAGGCCGTGGCGAAGCTGCTCGGATAGGCGGACGATGATGGCACTCACCGACATCGCCAAGACCGGCCGCAAAGTGGCAAGCCACCGCCCCTGGCCGCGCGCCGTTGTCGGCAGCGACGGCTGGAAGCGCGCGATCCAGGAGCTGGTCGACGCGCGCGCGACGCTGCTCGGGCTGTGGGGCGACAAGGACGCAGTGCATCTTGCTCTGCTCGAGGAGCCGTCCGGCGCGATCGCCGTGTTCACGCTCGAATGCCCCGACGGCAAGTTCCCCTCGGTCGGCGCGCATCATCCGGCGGCGATCAGGCTCGAGCGCACCATCGCCGACCTTTACGGCTTGAAGCCCACCGGCGCGCCAGATACGAGGCATTGGCTCGATCTCGGCTTCTGGGGCGTGACGCAGCCCGCTCGGCAAGGCGCAAGAAGCGCGCGGTCGAGGCCTATCCTTACGAGTTCCTGCCGGTCGAAGGAGAGGATCTGCACCAGATCCCGGTCGGCCCGGTCCATGCCGGCATCATCGAGCCCGGGCATTTCCGCTTCACCGCCAATGGCGAGGCGGTGGTGCGGCTCGAACAGCGGCTCGGCTATGTGCATAAGGGCATCGACGGGCTGATGACCGGCGCGACGCTCGACAAGGGCGCGAAGCTCGCCTGCCGCACCTCGGGCGACAGCACCGTCGCCTATGCGCTCGCCTTCGCGCAGGCCGTCGAGTCGGCGCTACAGATCAACGTGCCGCAGCGCGCGGTCTGGCTGCGCGCGCTGATGGCCGAGCTTGAGCGCCTCGCCAATCATTTCGGCGATATCGGCGCCATCTGCAACGACGCGTCCTTCTCGCTGATCTATGCCGAATGCGGCATGCTTCGCGAGCGCACGTTGCGCGCGGCGCACGCCTGTTTCGGCCATAGGCTGATGATGGACCGCATCGTGCCTGGCGGCGTCGACCGACGATCTCGGCGAAGGCGGCATCGAGGCTCTCCGCGCGCTGATCGAGACGGTGCGGGCGAGCTTCCCCGAGCGTGGTCGAGATCTACGACAACACCGCCTCCCTCCAGGACCGCACCGTCACCACCGGCTATCTCGCGCCGACGCTCGCCCGCGCCTTCGGCGCCGGAGGCTATGTCGGCCGCGCCTCGGGCCGCGCCTTCGATGCGCGCAAGGCGGTCGGCTACGCGCCTTATGACCAGCTCGAATTCGAGGCGCCGGTGCGCGACGACGGCGACGTCAATGCGCGGGTGTGGATCCGCATCCGCGAGGTCGAGCAGAGCCTCCGGCTGATCGAGCAGATCCTCGAACGTCTGCCGGAAGGCCGCATTCATACCGACCGCGCCAAGTCTGGCGGCGTCAGCGAAGGACTGGCGCTGGTCGAGGCGTTCCGCGGCGACGTGCTGGTCTACGTGCGCATCGGCGAGGACGGGCTGATCGAGCGCTGCCACATGCGCGATGCGTCCTGGTTCCAATGGCCGCTCTTGGAAGTCGCCATCGAGGGCAACATCGTCGCCGACTTCCCGCTCTGCAACAAATCGTTCAACTGCTCCTATTCGGGCCACGACCTCTAGGAGGCCGAGCATGCGCAGACTTGCTCTTCAAGAACGTGGCCCGCGGGCGCCTGACCGAGCCGCCGCCGGCGCCGGACGAGGCTGCCCTTGCCGAGCTCGCGGCAAATCTCGGCCGCGTTGCGCGCAAGAAGCTCGGCCGCAGCCTCGCCATCCGCGAGGTCGATGCCGGCTCGTGCAATGCCTGCGAGCTCGAGATCCACGCGCTCAACAACGCCTTCTACGATCTCGAGCGCTTCGGCCTGCGCTTCGTCGCCTCGCCGCGCCATGCCGACGTGCTGCTGGTGACCGGCCCGGTCACCAAGAATATGCGCGAGGCGCTGGAGCGCACCTATGCGGCGACGCCAGACCCGAAATGGGTGGTGGCGGTCGGCAATTGCGCCGCCGATGGCGGCATTTTCGCCGGCAGCTATGCGGTCGAAGGCGGCGTGTCGCGCGTCGTGCCCGTCGATCTGCATATCAGGGGCTGCCCGCCGAGCCCCGAAGCCTTGCTCAAGGGCCTGCTCGCGCTCATTTCCGACGCTTGACCTGCCGCGCCGCTGGGCGCGCGCGGTGCGCTTCGCTTTCGTCCCATCGCCCAGAACGATCCAGGCCGGGGCATGGTCGCTCGCGCCGGTCATGCCCCGCACGTCGCGATCGACCCCGGCATCGACCAAGCGCTTCGCCGCTTTCTTGCTCAGGAGCAGATGATCGAGGCGAAGCCCTGCGTCGCGCGGCCAGCGATTCCGTAAGTAATCCCAGAAGGTGTACATCGGCTGGTCGGGATGCAGCGTGCGGATGGCATCGACCCAGCCCTGGTCGAGAAGCCGGCGGAACAGCGCGCGAGGCTCGGGCTGAACCAGCGCGTTCTTCGCATAGGACTTGCTCGGGTAGATGTCGCGCTCCGTTGGCACGACATTGAAATCGCCGGCGAGCACCACGGGAACGTCCTCGGCATAGAGCTCGGCGGCATGCGCCAGCAGGCGCTCCATCCAGGCGAGCTTGTAAGCGAATTTCGGGCCTGGCTGAGGATTGCCGTTCGGCGCGTAGAGCGAGGTCACAAGCACGCCGTTGACCGCGGCCTCGATATATCGGCTTTGCCTGTCGGCTCGGATCACCGGGGAGCTGATTGCGCGTCAGGATGGGCTCCGCGTCGCGGGCAAGGATGGCGACGCCGTTCCAAGATCTTCTCGCCGCGCCAGACCGCGCCGTATCCGGCCTTCTCGATTGCGTCTTTCGGGAAAATCGCCGTCGGCAGCCTTCAGCTCCTGAAGCGAGACGACGTCAGGCTTGGCCGCCTTGAGCCACGCCAGAAGATTGGAGAGGCGCTTGTTGATATTGTTGATGTTGAAGGTCGCGATCTTCATGCGGCGGCTCGACGGGCTGCGCTCTCTGCGGCCGCTCTCTCCGGCGGAACAAGGCCGGTAGCAAGAAGCACAACGCCACCAGCGAGCCAAGCGCGATCATGGCGATGATCCCAGGCTGCCTTGCGGCGAAAATCCTCAGTTTGCCCCAGGGCGATGCGCCGGCCGCCATCTCCTCGCTTGCCGCGTAGCGCGTCTTGCGCGAGCCTGACGTAATAGAAGTCGGTCAGCTTCGAGAAGGATTTTGCCGGCATGCCGCCGCCATGAACGCCGGGCATCGGCGCCGGCCGGTCATGCCCAAGCCAGATGCTGCCGACGAAGTCCTGGGTGAGGCCGACGAACAGGGCATCCTCGTTGCGGGACGAGGTGCCGGTCTTGCCGTAGACGAGAGCGTGCGCCGAGTTTGCGCCCCGCGCCGTGCCGCGCTTCACCGGCCCACGCAGCGCCTGAAGCACGGAAGACGCGGTCGCCGAAGACATGACCCTCGGCCCGTCTTTCCTCACCGGCAGTCCAACGATGTTGCCGCGCGGCCCGATCGACAGCACTCAAGAAGCGGATTTGCGGCAGCATGCCGCCGTTCTCTAAGAGCCGCGTAGGCTTGCGCCAATTTCATCGGCGAGGTCTGCACCCCGCCGATCGGCACGAGCGAGGGCGCATTCGGCGGGGTGATGTCGAACCGCCTGACGATGTCGATCACGCGTTGACCGAGCCGCATCGAGACTTCCGTCCAAGGCCGATTGCAGGACTGCGCCAGCGCGAAGTCGAGAGTGACCGCGGCCCGCTTCCGGCATAGCCGATTGGGTTCGGCCGGCCAGGTCGATCGCCGGAGAGGCCAGGTCGAGAAGCGCTCGTTCAGGCTCAAGCCTGCTTCATGCACGCCGATCAGCGGAAAGAGCTTTCCGGTCGATCCGATCGAGCGGGCAATGTCGGTGGCGCGGTTCCACTCGCCCGTGTAGGTGCAGGAGCCGGCGAGCGCCAGCGCCTCGCCTGACGGGACGCATGAAGAATCCGGCGCCCTGATAGGTGCCGGTGATCGAGCAGATCTGCGCCTGAAGCGTGCGCTGGAACTCGGGATCGAGGAACACGATGAGCCGGTAGTCGGCCGGCAGCTTGATGCCATTGGCGCGCGCTTCCCTCATGGCGAGATCGCGGTAGGCCCGATATTCGAGCCGCGTATAGGTCTGGTTGCCGCGGCGAAGCTTGCCGGTCTTGATGCGGCGCTTCAGCTCGTTCTCGGCCCGCGCCGCCTGGTCGACGGTGATCATCCCCTCGGCAACCATGCGCTCAAGCACGGTGACGGCGCTCTCAATGGCGGCAGAAGGCGTTTTCAGAGGGTCGCGATTGTTCGGCTCCGGCAACATGCCGACCAAGAGCGCAGCCTCGGCAAGCGATAGCATCCTGAACGCCGATGCCGAAATAATACCGCGCCGGATCGTCGAATCCGTACATGTTGCGCGCATGCGGCACGACATTCATGTAGCGGGTGAGAATTTCGCGGCGCGACAGACGCGCAAAGATCCTGATGGCGAGAACCGCCTCGACCAGCTTGCGCTCGAGGCTGTCGTCCTTCTTCAGCAAGATCGAGCGGGCGAGCTGCTGCGTGATGGTGCTGCCGCCCTGCCGGTCGCCGAGAGAAAAGTGCCAGGCGGCGCGCACGGTGGACGGGAAATCGATGGCGCCATGGGAAAAGAAGCGCTCGTCCTCGCTGGCAATCACCGCGTTCTTGAGAACTTGCGGGAACTCGCCAGCACCGAGCCGCGTCGGGCAGATCATGTGCTCGACATCGACGCCGCTGGAACTCGCGTGCTCGAACTGGCAGGAGGACAGGACGGCGTCGAGCAATCGCCCGCCGGGCAGGTCCCACTGGTCGCTTTGGGCGACGACCTTCACCAGCGTGAAGGCGATGGCGAGGGCCAAAGCGGGGAGAACAATGAAGGTGATCCCGGCGCGGAGGGCCCGCCTCCAAAAGCTCAAACCCCCTCCGGGTTCGCTACCAACTCGCCCTTGCACAACCGAGACAGTCACGGCCAATCCTATTGCTCAGGAACTTCGGTCCAGGGACCCCCGTTAGGGCAGAAACGGCTGCCAACTCTCGGTCATGCGCGGGCGCGCTTACCACAAGCATTGCACAACTCATCGTGAGCGTACATGGACGATAGCCAACTTCTTGGCGGTTTCGTGCCAAGCGCGCCGAAGCGCCGCGATTGACCTCGTGGACGCCGCTTGGGATGGTACGGGCAGGCGCTACCGAGCCAGCTAAAACCACAGTCTGGATGGGAAAAATGGCTGAGAAGCGACACGAAGGCGGGGTCTCCTATCAAAGCCCCGGGGTGGACTATTTCGAGGACCGCGAGCTCAGGCGCCACGCCGGCGTCTTCTATCTCTGGGCGCTCGGCGTCGCCGCGGTCATCTCCGGCGATTTCTCCGGCTGGAACCTCGGCTTCTCAGTGGGCGGCTGGGGCGGCATGTTCCTCGGCACCATCCTCATCACCATCATGTATCTCGGGCTTACCTATTCGATCGCCGAAATGAGCCCGGCTTTGCCGCACACCGGCGGCGCCTATTCCTTTGCGCGCACTGCCTTCGGGCCGTGGGGCGGGTTCATCACCGGCGTCGCCGAGAACATCGAATACGTGCTGACGCCGGCGGTGATCGTCTATTTCATCGGCACCTATCTCACGGCGATCTTCGACACGCCTGCCGCGTTCCAGCCGGTCTATTGGATCCTCGGCTACATTCTTTTCGTCAGCCTCAACATGCGAGGCGTCGAGCTGTCGTTCATGATCACCGTCATGATGACCCTGCTTGCGATCGGCGTGCTCGTCACCTTCGTCGTCGGCGCCATTCCGTTCTTCGACTTCGGAAAGTACGCGTTGAACATCGGCGCCGATCCGGTGACCGGAGCTGCGGTCGAGCTGCCCGAGGGCAACGGCCCCTTCCTGCCGTTCGGGGTCTACGGCATCCTTGCTGCGATGCCCTTTGCCGTGTGGCTGTTTCTCGCCATCGAGCAGCTTCCGCTCGCGGCGGAAGAATCGACCGATCCCAAGCGCGACATGCCGAAGGGCATCATGTACGGCATGTTCACGCTGATCGCGCTCGGCTTCCTGGTTCTCATCTTCAACCCAGCGATCCCGATCGAGCGCCAGGTGACCGACGCCGCCGGCGACGTCACCACCGCACACGGCGCCTTCGCGCTCGGCACCTCGGGTGAGCCGATCCTCGACGGCTTCCGCGTGATCTTCGAATCGACGACGGCCGGCGCGCTCGCGCTCGTTGCCGTCACCGGGCTCGTCGCCAGCTTCCATGCCATCATCTTCGCCTATGGACGGCAGATCTATTCGCTGTCGCGGGCGGGCTACTTCCCGCATTTCCTGTCGGTCACCCACGGCACGCACAAGACGCCGAACGTGGCGCTGATCGCCGGCGGCGTACTCGGTCTCGCCGTCATGCTGGTGGTCTGGTTCGCCATGGGCGGCGAGGCGGCGGGCTCGTTCATCGGCGGCGTGCTGCTCAACATGGCCGTGTTCGGAGCGATGTTCTCCTATCTCCTGCAGGGGCTCACCTTCATCCAGCTCCGCCGGAAGTTTCCCAATATCGAGCGACCCTACCGCAGCCCGTTCGGCGTGGTCGGCGCGGCGCTGACCGTGATCATCGCGCTCGTGACCATCGGCTTCCAGCTCGCCGACCCGGTCTACCGCACCGGCGTGGTCGGCGTTGCGATCTGGTATGCGCTGGCGATCCTTTACTTCGCGGTGCGTGGGCGGAAGACGCTCATCCTCTCGCCAGAGGAGGAGTTCGCGGTGAAGCATCGCGAGAGCCTCGGCTCAACCTAACGCCAACGGGCGCGGAAGCGACGATTTTCAACGAAATTTGGCGCAGGGGCACCCCAGAAATATCGCGAAACAAATCTCCGCCCGCATCTCGTTCCAAATTTGGGCGCGGGGGGATGGCCAAGCTCAAGCGCGACCCACGACAGGAAGCCTGAAAGGGATCAGGAATGCAGTCTCTCAGCAAATATGCCGCTTACGCCGTGGCGGTGCTGCCGTGAGTTTTGGCGAGCACAGCCGATGCCAAATCCTTTACCTATGTCTGCGAGGGCATCGAATTTCCTTATGTGCCGCTGCTACAGCCGCGGCTAGGCTCGATCGAAGCGACCAACATGCTGGTCAAGCCGATCGGCACAGTGGTCTCGGCGGCGGGCTCGCAGCCGAATGGGCTTGGCGGCGATTGAGACCTAGCCTGGTTCGCCTGGTTACTTGAGCCGCGCGAGGTCCTCTGGCGCGTCAACGTCGTGGAAAATGCTGTCGGTCGCGACCTCGACCTCGATGATCTGCGCTTCGTGCCGCGCCATCAAAGGTTTGGCGCCAACGTCACCGGTCAATTCCATCATCTCGCGGAAGTAGCGGCGCCCCCACAGCACCGGGTTGCCTTGTCGGCCATGGAGTACCGGAACGCAGATCGCGCTTTCGCCAGTGAATGCCGCCATCAAGGCGAGGAGTATTGAAGCTTCGACCTCCGGCATGTCGCCAAGCAGGATGAGCGCGCCGTCGATATCGGCGGGCAACGCGCTCAAGCCAGCCCGCAGCGACGTGCTCAGGCCATCGGCATATTCAAGGTTGAGGATAACGGTCACACCAAGCCCATGAAGTGCCGCGCCTACCTCCGCAGCCTCATGGCCGGTCACCACGACAACCGGTTGTCCGCCACCAGCAATCGCGCCAGTGGTAACGCGGCGCACCATCGGCTCGCCGCCGATAGATTCCAGAAGTTTATTGCGGAGGCCCATGCGCGAGGAACGGCCTGCGGCAAGTACAATGCTTGCGATCCTCATCGACGCGCTCCGCCCTTGCCCCGTTGTATCGCTACGATCTGGGCAAGGATGGAGAGCGCAATCTCGGCTGCGCCTAGGGCACCGATATCGAGCCCGATCGGCGCATGAATGCGGGCAAGGTCTGCGTCGGTGACGTGTTTCAAGCGTTCTATCCGGCCTGCGTGCGTCTTCCGGCTGCCTAAGGCGCCGACATAGAAGGCGTTGGAGGCAAGCGCGGCGATCAGCGCAGGATCGTCGATCTTGGCGTCATGGCTCAGCACCACCACCGCGGTCGCTTCATCGAGGCCAAGCGCGGGAAGCGCCTCATCAGGCCAGTCGCGTACGATCCTGACATCGCCGAGCCGCTCTTGTGTGGCGAAGGCGGCGCGCGGATCGACGATCACCATATCGTAACCAAGCGCGCTCGCCATCGGTGCAAGCGCCTGCGCGACATGTACGGCGCCGATCACGACGAGGCGCGTGGTGGGAGCGAACATGTTGATGAACACTTCGCCGTTGCTCCTCGGCACGGCGACGCTGCGATCCTGGCGGAAAGCCTCGGTGAGCGCTGGCGCCAAGTCTTGGCCAAGGTCCTCCGGGGCATGGGCGAGCGAGCGGGCGCCGGTTGAAAGATCGGTCACCAGCGCAGCCTTGCTGCGTGCGGCAATATCGCCGGCAAGCCGATGCAGCAGGGACGCATCGCGCTCCACGCCTTCCAGCGGCTCCAGGAAGATACGGATGGTGCCGCCGCAAGCGAGCCCGGTCTTCCAGGCGATTTTGTCCTCGACGCCGAATTGCAGCACCTTGGGCTTGCCCGAGGACAGCACCTCCGCTGCCTCGGCGACGACTTCCCCCTCGACGCAGCCACCGGAGACCGAGCCGAGGAAATTCCCCTGCTCGTCGATGGCGAGTTGGCTGCCAACGGGCTGGGGAGCCGAGCCCCAGGTCTGAATGACGGTGGCGAGCGCCACACGCCGGCCCTCGGCACGCCAGGCCAATGCCCTTGAAATGATGCTTGGGTCGCCCGCGCTCATGGTTTCTCTTGAAACTCCCCGGCGCCAAGGGTTCGGGTCTTGGGTGTGCCTGTCATACACGACTTTCTAACCGACTAAAGCGGAACCCGATCTCTCGACACGGATCAAGCCAGGGCAGGAAGGCGCCTATCTCGAATGGGGGCGGCGCATCGCCGAAGCGCAGGCGAAGTCGCCGGGCTTTAGGGCTATCGGCGCGAGTCGCCTGTCCCCGGTGTTCAGGACGATTGGCTGACCATCCTGCGCTTCGATTCCGAAGCGAACCTCCAGACCTGGCTGAACTCGCCCGAGCACAAGAAACTGCTCGATGAGTCGGAAGCCTTCACCGATGAGTGCCACACGCGGATCGTGCGCACCGGCTTCGACCAATGGTTCGAGGTTCCTGGCGCGCCTCCGCCGTCTTGGTGGAAGCAGAACATGGTGGTTCTGCTCGTGCTCTATCCGCTCGTGTTCCTGCTCAACGAATGGCTGCAGAAGCCGATCCTCGTCGGCATATTCGGCCTGCCCTACTGGGCGTTTCTGTTCGTCAACAACGCCGTCAGCGTCGTCTTGCTGAGCCTGATCCTGCCCTCGGTGAGCCGGCAGTTGGGCTGGTGGCTCCGCCCCGCTGACCACGACGGCAAGCGAGATGTCGCCGGCGCCCTGCTGGTCGCCTGCTTCTATGCCCTTTGGCTCATCGCCTTCTGGCAATACCAGACGCGGCTTGGAAGTCCGTTCTGACGGGAGGCGTGCCGACCAGAAGATGCCTGCGCAGGACTAAGCTCGTTCGGGCGGTTAACGTAGCAAGGCAGCACAACCGTGAAATTGTATTGACGAGCCGGAGAATTTTGGGAGAGCCTTGGGCCAGGCCGCGGGGCGGCCGCGGCGCCGTCGGTGGTTGGCAGTACGCGCCAGGATCGTCGGAAGCGCCGAACCTCGAACAGGGGTCGGAACATGATGAGATCAGTGACCACCGCGGTGACGGTGGGGTTGCTTGTTGCATTTGGCGCTCCGGCGCTCGCCGAAGACTCCAAAGATCCCATAAAAATGACGCTTCACGACTGGACCGGTCAGTTGATCACGACCCGGCTCATGGGCGAGGCGTTGAAGAATGCTGGGCTCAACGTCGAATACGTGCAGGCGGACTACCTCGCACAATTTGCCGGCCTCAAGACCGGCGACTTGGACGTGGCCATGGAGATCTGGGCGACGACCGGCAAGGACGCGATGGACGAGGCGACCGCCACCGGCAAGGTGGAGAACCTCGGCGAGACCGGCATGACGGCCATCGAGGAGTGGTGGTATCCGGAATACATGAAGGAGAAATGCCCGGGCTTGCCCGACTGGGAAGCGCTGAAGAAATGCGCCGAGCAATTCTCAACTCCCGAGACGGCGCCAAAGGGCCGTTACCTCGGCGGCCCGGCGACCTGGGGCGGCTTTGACGAGGAACGCGTAGCTGCGCTCGATATGCCCTTCGAAGTGGTCCATGCCGGAACCGATGCGGCCCTCTTTGCCGAGCTTGAGTCCGCCACCCAGCGCAAGGCGCCGATCATCCAATGGATCTACGCTCCGCACTGGGCGCCCATCAAGTACAAGGGCGAGTGGGTCGAGTTCCCGAAATACGAGCCTGCCTGCTACAAGGATCCGGAGTGGGGCATCAACAAGACCGCGACGCATGACTGCGGCAAGCCGCGCGGCCCCATCTGGAAGGTGTCCTGGTCAGGGCTGAAGGACAAATGGCCGAGCGCCTACGACGCCATCAAGAAGTTCAACATCAACAACGACGAGATGGGCGCGCTGATCACCAAAGTCGATATCGACGGCCAGAAGGTCGAGGACGTCGTGGCCGAGTGGATGAAGAACAACGAGGCCCGCTGGAAGGGCTGGGTCGGCAAGTGATTGTTGAGCGACTCGATTAGGGCCGTTGCGGCCTGCTAGTCTAGCGGCAGGCCGCAACTCACCTGCCTCAGCGCATGGGCCCTTGATCAGTGACCGACGCCGCTCTCGCCTGCCACAACGTGTGGAAGCTCTATGGGCCCGATCCCAAGGGCGTGCTTGCGCGTCGCGGGCCGAAACCAAGCGAGGCGGAGCTAAAGGCAGCGGGCTACATCACCGCAGTCGCCGACGCGACGCTACATGTCTCCCGCGGCGAGATTTTCGTCATCATGGGGCTTTCCGGCTCCGGCAAGTCGACGCTGGTGCGGTGCCTCGCCCGCCTTATCGAGCCGTCCGCCGGCGAGGTCATGTTCGCCGGCCGGGATTTGCTCAGCGCAACGCCACACGAGCTGATCGAGCTCAGGCGTCACAAGATGGGCATGGTGTTTCAGCACTTCGCGCTTCTGCCACATCTCACCGTGCTCGACAATGTCGCCTTTCCGCTCGAGATCCAGGGCGTGGCGCGAAAACAGCGCGAGGCGCGCGCCCGCGAGATGACCACGCTTGTCGGGCTAAAAGGCCGCGAGCATAATTTGCCGCACGAGCTTTCCGGCGGACAACAGCAGCGCGTCGGCATCGCCCGTTCTCTCGCCACCGACCCGGACATCTGGTTCCTCGACGAGCCGTTCTCCGCGCTCGACCCCCTGATCCGGCGTGAGATGCAGAACGAGTTCCTCAGGCTCCAGTCGGTGCTGCAGAAGACCATCGTATTCATCACCCACGACTTCGACGAGGCGATCCGCCTCGCCGATCGTATCGCCATCATGCAAGACGGCCGCATCGTGCAAATCGGCACGCCGGAGGATCTCATCCTGTCGCCGGCAGACGGCTACGTCGCCGAGTTCACGCGCGAGGCGCCGCGGGCAAGGATCCTTTCGGCACGTGCCATCGCCCGTGCCCGGCGGAACGGCGAGGACATCGCAGGGAGCATCGCCGCCGACAGCAAGGTCGCCGAGTTTGCTAAGGAGGTCGAGGCCTCCGCCACCGCCTTCGCCGTGCACGATGCGGACGGCACACTCGTCGGCGTCGTCGACCGCACGGCCGTCATGTCAGTGCTCATCGGGGCCACGGAGGCATGATGACGGCGGCAGCCACCTGGGACGAGCGGGCACGCGAGACAAGGGCATCGCCTGCACTGTTCGTGTGGATCGCGTTTGCCGCGCTGGCGATTGCCTCCTTCGCCGTGCCGGATGGCACGATTCCAAGCTGGCTCAAGGAGATCCCTCCGCAGTGGCGGCTCGGGCTCGACAAGGCAATCTCGAATTTCATGAACTGGCTGGTGGATGACGCAACCTTCGGCCTGTTCACCTTCAGGGAGGCAACGCGCGCGGTAAGCGCCTTCCTCAAGGTGCCCCTCACCGCCGCTACTGCGATCTTCTCGACGGGGCTCCTGCGCGGAAGCGGCTCGACGGCGGTGCAGCTCGCGCCGCCATTGCCTTGGATCGCCGTGGTCGGGGTCGTGGCGGCGCTCGGTTATCGCTTCGGTGGCATGCGCCTTGCGCTCCTCGCAGGAGGCGCGTTTCTCTACCTCGCAGTGTTCGGTCAATGGGCGAGCGCCATGACCACGCTCGCCTCGATCGCGATTGCCGTGCCTCTCGGCGTGGCGGGCGGCGTGCTGTTCGGCATCCTCGGCTACCGCGTTCCAATCGCGCGAAGGATCATGGAGCCGATCCTCGATCTCATGCAGACGGTGCCGATCTTCGCCTATCTCATACCGATCCTGTTTCTGTTCGGCTTCGGTCCCGTCGCGGCGCTGATCGCGACCATGATCTATGCCATGCCGCCAATGGTGCGCGTGACCATGACGGCGCTAGAGGCCGTTCCGCGCGAGATCGTCGAGTACGGCACCATGGCAGGCACCACGCGATGGCAAATGCTGTTCAAGGTGATGCTTCCCGCAGCGCGGCCGCAGCTTCTCGTCGGCGTCAATCAGGTCATCATGCTCTCGCTCAACATGGTGATCATCGCCTCGATGATCGGTGCGGGCGGCCTCGGCTATGACGTCCTGACCGCGCTTCGGCGGCTCGACATCGGCGCGGGTATCGAGGCTGGCCTTGCCATCGTCGTGCTCGCCATTGCGCTCGACCGTTTGAGCCAGGCCTATGCGTCGCGGCGGGCCGCGGGCCAAGACCAGGACCGCAACTTCCTCATCGCTCTTCTTGCATTCACCGCAGCTGTCTATGTCCTCGGACTGTTCCTTCCCGCGGTGGCGATCTATCCAGCGTCACTGCAGCTTTCGACCGCGCCGTGGTGGGGCGAGGCGGTACGGTGGTTCAACGTGAACTACTTCGACACCATCGATGCGATCAAGACCGCGCTCCTGCTCAACGTGCTCATTCCGGTCAAGCGGTTCATGGTCGCCCAGACTTGGCCGTTGCTCGTCGCCGCTCTCGCCTTTGCCGGCTGGCGTCTCGGCGGTGCGCGCCTTGCGCTTCTCGCCGGAGGGCTGACCTTGTTCATCGCGCTCAACGGCCAGTGGCAGAACGCCATGGAGACCGTCTATCTGTGCGGCGTCTCGGTCATCGTCGCTGCTGCCATCGGCATTCCGCTCGGCATCATGGGCGGCCTTTCGCCCCGCTTCTGGCGCATTCTCGAGCCCGTCATCGACACGCTGCAGACCTTGCCGAGTTTCGTCTACCTCATACCGGTGGTCATGCTGTTCAGGGTCGGCGACTTTACCGCGATGATCGCCATCGTGCTCTACGCGCTGGCGCCGGCAGTACGCTACACGGCACACGGCATTCGCAACGTTCCGCCTTCGCTCATCGAGGCCGGCACTGCCGCAGGCTGCACGGAAGGCCAGCTCTTGACCAAGATCCGCCTCCCCCTTGCGACGCCCATCATTCTGCTGGGCATCAACCAGACGGTGATGCTCGCGCTCTCCATGCTCGTCATCACCGCGCTCGTCGGCACGCGCGATCTCGGCCAGGAGGTCTACATGGCCCTGACGAAGGCAGATACCGGGCGGGGGCTGGTCGCCGGGCTCTGCGTGGCGGCCATCGCCATCATCGCCGACCGGCTGATCCAAACCGCGGCACGCAGGCTTGCCGACAAGCGGGGAGGCGCAGGTGAGCCCTGATACCGCGCAACAGCAGTCATCGGCGCGCGTCGCCGAGCTGGCGATCTGGTTCGGGCGGGTGGAGCCTCTGCCGCTCGCCGGCGGCATTACCAACCAGAACTTCAGGGTGGAGGATCGCGGACGCCGCTACGTGGTTCGCGTCGGCAGCGACATTCCCGTTCATGGCGTGGTGCGCGCGAACGAGCTTGCTGCAAGCCGCGCGGCACATCTGGCAGGCTTGGCCCCGGGCGTGGTTCATGCAGAGCCGGGCATTCGTCGTATTCGATTTCATCGAGGGACGCACCTTCACGCCGGAGGACGTGCGCAATCCGGCCAATCTCGAGCGCCTGATCGACATGGTCCGGCGGTGTCACCGCGACATTCCGCAATTCTTGCGCGGGCCCGGCGCCATGTTCTGGGTGTTCCACGTCGTGCGCGACTACGGACATACGCTGCGCGAGGGCGGTAGCCGCCACCTTGCCATGCTCGACGATCTTCTTGCGCGCGCGGCGCGCCTCGAGGCCGCCGTCGGCCCGATCGAAGTCGTGTTCGGCCACAACGATCTGCTTGGCGGCAAATTTCATCGATGACGGCAAGCGGCTGTGGCTGGTGGACTGGGAATATGCCGGGTTCAATTCGCCGCTGTTCGATCTCGGAGGTCTTGCCTCCAACAGCGAGCTTTCCCCTGAGCAGGCGGAAGCTGCGCTTGAGCTCTATTTCGACAAGCCGGTCGACGATGAATTGCGCCGCCGCGCCGCCGCCATGACCGCGGCATCGCTGCTTCGCGAGACGATGTGGAGCATGGTGTCCGAGATCCACTCGGCCGTCGATTTCGACTACGCAGCCTACACGGCGGAAAATTTGCGGCGCTTCGAGACAGCGTACGCGACTTGGCTCGCAATGGACCGCGCATGAGCGAGCTGCCGTCTTCCGCCAAGATCGTCATTATCGGCGGCGGCATCGTCGGCTGCTCCGTTGCCTATCACCTCGGCAAGATGGGCATCACCGACACGCTGCTGCTCGAGCGCGGGAAGCTCACCTGCGGCTCGACCTGGCATGCCGCTGGCCTCGTCGGACAGCTGCGCACCAGCGCAAATATCACCCAGCTGCTCGGCTATTCCGTCGCGCTCTATGACACGCTCGAGAAGGAGACCGGCCTCGCCACAGGCTGGAAGCGGAACGGAGGCTTGCGGCTTGCCTGCAATCAAGAGCGCTGGACCGAGGTTAAGCGCCAGGCGACCACCGCCACCTCCTTCGGGCTCGAAATGCATCTCCTCACCCCGAAGGAGGCCCAGGATCTTTGGCCGCTGATGCAGGTCGAGGATGTCGTTGGCGCCGCCTTCCTGCCGACCGACGGCCAGGCTTCGCCCTCCGACATCACCATGTCGCTCGCCAAGGGGGCGCGTGCCGCAGGCGTCACCATCGCAGAGGGCGTGACCATCACCGGCATCGAGGTTGAAGGCGCCCGGGTGCGCGCGGTCGTCACCGACCAGGGACGCGTCGCTTGCGACAAGCTCGTGATCTGCGCCGGACAGTGGTCGCGCGAGATCGGGCGCATGGCGGGCGTCAATATTCCGCTCGTATCGGTGCAGCACCAATATCTCATCACCGAGGGAATCGATGGCGTGACCTCGAACCTGCCGACGCTGCGCGATCCGGATCGCCTCACCTATTGGAAGGAAGAGGTCGGGGGGCTGGTGATGGGCGGCTACGAGCCAAACCCCAAGCCGTGGGCGATCGAGGG
>CAVUVO010000033.1:0-68769 GCA_963744945.1 uncultured Alphaproteobacteria bacterium
TGGAGGAGATCCAGGGACTATCCCCCCGCCAGCGGGCCGAGCTCGTGGCCCTGATGTGGCTCGGTCGCGGCGATGGCGAGCCGGAAGAGTGGAACGAGCTTCTTGCGCGCGCCATCGAGCGCCGCGAGGTTCCAACCGAGAATTATCTGCTCGACCACCCCCTGCTCGCCGAGCACTGGCTCGACGGCATGGAGCGCCTTGGCCTTGGCGGCCTCGTCGCCGACGCCGACTAGCTGGCAAGGGAGGGAAGGCTCAGCACCGTCCCTCCCCCTTCAACTACATATCGTCGTCGTCTCTCGCCCAAGACGGCCGGTAAGGCTGCGCGCTCGGCGTCGAACTGGCGCCTGGCATGCCGCCACCGGTGGAGGGCCCAGGCGTTGCCGTTCCGCCGGCAGGACGTTGTGGCATGCCACCGCCCATGGGAGCGGCTGGCCGCGGAGGCGTTGACGACCCCATGGCAGGCTGGGACGCCGGGCGCGGTGCGGCCAGCGGTGCTGCTGGGGCTGACGGCCTTGGGGCCGGGGCCGCCGGTTTTGGCGCCGCTACCGTGGCGGCTGCCGGCTTTTTCGCTACGGCTGGCTTCTTCGCTGCGACCGGCTTTTTCGCCGCGGCTTTTTTCTTTGGCGCTGCGCGTTTCGCTGCCGGCTTCTTTGCCGCCGCCCGCTTCGCAGGCGCCTTGCGGGCCGCTGTCTTACGGGCGGCAGTCTTCCGCGCCGGGGCCTTCTTCTTGGCGCTGGTCTTCTTCGCTCCCGCCCGTGCGGCGCTCGCGCCCCGCCGGGTGGTCTTTTTTGCGGCCGTCTTCTTGCTCGTTGTGCGCTTCTTCCCACTCGTTTTCGTAGCCATGGTTCTGCTCCGATTTCCGTTCTGATGCCGCAGGCGGACGCCGACAGCGAGCGCGTGCAGGCAGAATCATTTCTTACAGGTCCAAGCTTGCCGTCCCGCGCGACGAGTCAATTGTTTTTTTCATTATAAGCCGCTGACGCCGGAAAATATCCACGCCATGGCGCATGTTTCGCGCTTGGGCATGTCGATAGAACGCGATCGCCTCCGTCCTTGCCATTAACTCCCCCAATTCTCCAAAGCACGCACCTGCAAAATGACTATACTGCGGCGCGGAGAAGCCCCACTTTCCGAGCGTTGGAGGGATCCTTGCGTCTATCGTTCATCGTCGCACTTCTGATCGGCATCGGTCTCGGCATCGGCATGGCGCAAGCCGCCGACGAGACCTTCACTAAGCCCACCTACAAGGGAAATCGCCTTGCCTGGTGCAAGGATTGGGGCTCGGGCTGCGGCAAGGGCGCAGCCAACGCCTATTGCGCGTTCCTGGGCTTTGGCGATGCCACCGATTTCAAGGTCGAAGAGGATATTGGCCGTAAGGCGCCGACCCGAATGATCGGCAGCAATCAAACCTGCAACAAGCCCTTCTGCGACGGCTTCAAATTCGTCAGTTGCAGCAGGAAGTCCTCGCCGGGGAAGGACAAGCAGACCTTCGCCAAGCCGAAATGGAAGGACTACCGGCTCGATTGGTGCGTCAAGCCTGGGGTCGGCTGCGGCAAGGACGCCGCCGACATGTTCTGCAAGGCGAGCGGCTTCACCAAGGCAACCGATTTCAGCCCGGCCATGAAGATCGGCGTGCAGGCGCCGACCCGCATGATCGGCACCAACGCCATCTGCAACACGATCGTCTGCAACGGCTTCCAGTCCATCACCTGCGTGGCGAAGTAACGGACCTGGCAAGGCGGCGGGGCCTCTAGCCAAGTCCCCTCGCCGCCGCCATATTCGGACCATGCCCCCCTATCGTGGACCGAAGACCTTTGGCTCGCGCGCCGAGCCGCGCGCCGTCACGGGCGAGGCGACCGGCCTGCCGTCGACCGGACTGCCTTTCGGCGCCGATCGCCGTCCGCCGGGCTTTGGCGAAGCGCCGCAACCCCTGATGCAGGACCATCCGCTGGTCACCGGCGAGACGGCGTCCTTCACGCCCCATCGCCCGCCTCGTCCGGAGAAGAGCGAGGGCGGCGTGCCGCTCGACATCCAGTCCGAGCTTACGCCCAAGGGCGATCAGCCCCAGGCCATCGCCGAGCTCGTCGCCCAGGTGAACGCGCATGAGCGCGACCAGGTGCTGCTCGGCGTCACCGGCTCGGGCAAGACCTTCACCATGGCCAAGGTGATCGAGGCGACGCAGCGCCCTGCCCTGGTGCTCGCGCCGAACAAGACACTCGCCGCCCAGCTTTATGGCGAGTTCAAGAGCTTCTTCCCGGAGAACGCGGTCGAGTATTTCGTCTCCTATTACGACTACTACCAGCCGGAGGCCTACATCCCGCGCACCGACACCTATATCGAGAAGGACTCGTCGATCAACGAGCAGATCGACCGCATGCGCCACGCGGCGACCCGCGCGCTGATCGAGCGCGACGACGTGATCATCGTCGCCTCCGTGTCGTGCATCTACGGTATCGGCTCGGTCGAGACCTATACCGCGATGACCTTCTCCTTGAAGCGCGGCGACAAAATCGAACAACGCCAGCTGATCGCCGACCTCGTCGCCCTGCACTACCGGCGGAACGACATGAACTTCGCCCGCGGCTCGTTCCGCGTGCGCGGCGACACCATCGAGCTATGGCCTGCGCACTTGGAAGACCGCGCCTGGCGTATCTCGCTGTTTGGGGACACGGTGGAGAGCCTCACCGAGTTCGATCCGTTGACCGGCGCCAAGACCGACGAGTTCAGCATGGTCAAGGTCTACGCCAACTCCCACTACGTCACGCCGAAGCCGACGCTGAAGCAGGCGGTGCGCGGCATCAAGGAGGAGCTCAAGCTTCGCCTGGATGAGCTCAATCGCGCCCAGCGCTTGCTGGAAGCGCAGCGGCTCGAGCAGCGCACTCTATTCGATCTGGAGATGATCGAGGCGACAGGGTCCTGCGCCGGCATCGAGAACTATTCGCGCTACCTCACCGGCCGCAAGCCCGGCGAGCCGCCGCCGACTTTGTTCGAATATCTGCCCGACAACGCGCTGGTTTTCGTCGACGAAAGCCACGTCACCGTGCCGCAGATCGGCGGCATGTTCCGCGGCGACTACCGGCGGAAATCGACGCTCGCCGAATACGGCTTCCGCCTCCCCTCCTGCATGGACAATCGCCCGCTGCGCTTCGAGGAATGGGACGCCATGCGGCCGCAGACCATCTATGTGTCGGCCACGCCGGGCGGCTGGGAGCTCGAGCAGACGCAAGGCGCCTTCGCCGAGCAGGTGATCCGCCCCACCGGCCTGATCGACCCGCCGGTCGAGGTGCGCCCCGCCTCGACGCAAGTCGACGACCTGATCGACGAGACGCGCAAGGTGGTGGCGCAGGGCTATCGCGTGCTCGTCACCACGCTCACCAAGCGCATGGCCGAGGATTTGACCGAGTACATGCACGAGCAAGGCATCCGCGTGCGCTACATGCACTCAGACGTCGAGACGCTTGAGCGCATCGAGATCATCCGCGATCTCAGGCTCGGCGCTTTCGACGTGCTGATCGGCATCAATCTTCTGCGCGAGGGCCTCGACATTCCGGAATGCGCGCTGGTGGCGATCCTCGACGCCGACAAGGAAGGCTTTTTGCGCTCGGAGACCTCGCTGATCCAGACCATCGGCCGCGCCGCGCGCAACATCGACGGCCGCGTGATCCTCTACGCCGACGGCATGACCGGATCGATGGAGCGCGCCATGGCCGAGACGACGCGGCGGCGCGAGAAGCAGACCGCCTGGAACGTGGCCAACGGCATCACCCCGGAGAGCATCAAGAAGCACATCGGCGACATCATGGCCTCGGTCTACGAGCGCGACCACGTTCTGGTCGACGCCGGAACCGGTTTCGGCGAGGGCGACCAGGCGCTCATCGGCCACAACATCGAAGGCGTCATCGCCGACATGGAGAAGCGCATGCGCGCCGCGGCAGCGGACCTCGAATTCGAAGAGGCCGCGCGGCTCAGAGACGAGGTCAAGCGCTTGCGGCAGATGGAGTTGGCAATCGCCGACGACCCGCTCGCCAGGCAGAGCGAGCTTGAGCGCATGCGTGGAAGAGGCCGAGTGCTGTCGCCAGCTGACCCGCCCGCACAAGCCGAGCCTCGACGAGATGGGCCCGCATAACCGCGAAATCCCCCTCGCCGCGCTCAGCAAATCGCGCGGACGCTCCAAGGCCGGCAAGCCGGGCACGCGGGCGCTGCGCCAGAAGAGCCACAAGCCCCGCTAGCCTCGCCGCGGCCTGGCGCCGGGCAGAATGAATCCGGAATGACGCTCCGGCGAACCTTCGCTATTTCGCCATGGCGTTGCGGATAGCGCCGACAATGGCCATCACCACCGCGCCGCCAACGCCGCCGCCAACCAGGTCCTTGACGATGCCGCCAATATCCAATCCGCCCGCCGCGGCTGCCGCATCGGGAGCGGCCGCTCCGCCGAGCACCGCCATCAGGATCTGACCCACCACGCCGCCGCCGACCGCGCCGCTGATGGCATCGCCGGCCTTGCCCATGCTGAGGTCCTTGAGCGCGCTGCCCGCCGCCGTGCCGCCGATGGCCCCGGCGATGATTTGGATGATGAGATTGACCAACGTTCCTTCCATGGCAGTCCCTCCTCTTTGACGGGATGCCCGCCGAACATTCCATCCCTTGACACGGCCCTCCAGCGGCCGCGGCAAGAGCCTACCACGGCGCGAGCCCCGGCAGCCGGAGGGATTTGCCCCTCGCCGCGCTTTCCCCACAGCCGTTGCAGCAAAATCATCCGTAGACAGATAGAATCGTGATGCCGCGAGCCTAAGCGCGTGTTAGCGTTGAGGCATCAAGAATAAGGAGGGGGACATGGCAAAGACGGTGCGGGCGATCCTTGGCGACATCTACGACGCCTGGCGGGCGCAGAATCTCGACTGGATGGCGACCTATCTGCCCGACGATTTCTGCCACGTGATTCACATCCCCGCCGACCTGCACCCCCTCGGCGGAACGCGCCAAGGCAAGAAGGATGCGATCGAGCGCTTGCAGCTCATCGTGGAGCAATTCGATTTCGTGGTGTTCGACACGAGCGACTTGCTGATCGAGAGAAACCGCGCCGCGGTCGAGGTGCCGATCCACTATCGCCACCGAGAATCCGGCGCGCCGTTCGAATCGACCAAGGCGAACTTCTGGACACTCGAGGACGGCTGGCCGGTGAAGCTCACCGAGTATCACGACATCGCGCGCGTTCAGGCCTTCGTCGCCGCGCACGCCGGCGCCCACCCGGCATGAGTGGCAAGTCGCGTTAGCCTACCCCCGCCCCTGGAGCGCGGCGAGCAGTTCCATCGTCGGATAGCCGTCGGCGGGCAGGCCGTACTTCACCTGCATCTCTCTGATGGCGTTGCGGGTCGCGGCGCCGATCACGCCGTCGATCTTGCCGACGTCATAGCCGCGCTTGGCGAGAAGCTGCTGCACCTGTTTCGCCTGCGCGATGGGCAACGGCTCGACGCCCCGCCCGCGGCTTAGCGCCGGCGCGCCGGCAAGACGCGTCGCGTAATAGGCCGCCGTGGTCGAGTAGACGAGCGACTGGTTCCATTCGAGATAGACGTCGAAATTCGGATAGGTGATGAAGGCCGGACCGTTCCGCCCCATGGGCAGCAGCAGCGAGGTCGGCGTCTCGTCGGCGGGAAGCGCCTTGCCGTTGCGATAGGTGACGCCGGCTTGCGCCCAATAGGAGCGCGGCTTCTTGATGGTGACGTCGGCCTGGCTCCAATCCATCTCCGTCGGCACCACGACCTCCTCGATCCAGGGCTGACCGGCCTGCCAGCCGATGCCCTTGAGGTAGTTTGCGGCGGACGCGAGCGCGTCCGGCGCGCTTCTGATCATGTCGCGCCGGCCGTTGCCGTCGAAATCGACGGCGTATTGGTAATAGATGCTCGGCTGGAACTGGAACTGCCCAACCTCGCCATGCGCCGGCCCGCGCATTTCCTCAGGGACGAGATCGCCGCGCTCGATGACGCGGAGCGCATCGAGGAACTCTCCCTTGAATTTTTCGGGTCTCCGGCAATCGAAGCTCAAGGTGGCGAGCGAGCGGAGCGTCTGCATGTTGCCCATCACCTTGCCGAAGTCGGTCTCCAGCCCCCAATAGGCGACGAGCACCGGAGCAGGCACGCCGAACTGCTCTTTGATCTTGGCGAAGGTGCCGGCATTCTTCTTGATCAGCGCCGAACCTACCTGGAGCCGGTTGTTGGACACCATGCGGTCGGAGAATTGCAGGAAGGTCTGCGCGAACACGCCCTGGGCGCGGTCCTTGGCGATGGTGGCGGGATCGTAGGTCAAGCCGTCGAGCGCGGAGAGAGTCTGGGGCGAGATGCCTTGCGCCGCCGCCTCCTGCTTGAACCCCTGGAGCCAGCGCGGGAACCCCGCCGGGCTGGGACAGCCTTGAGCGAAGGCCGGGCTTGCTGCTGCAATCAGGATCGCGGCACTGACGCCCGCGCAAACGAAGTTCCGCATGGTGGCTCCCATCTGATGTCTTGCCTTGCCCGAACTTGAAGCGAAGTGGCAAGCCCCGGTCAAGGGATGAGAGGGCCGCTGGCTCAGCGATCGCCCTTCTGATAGGTGCCGACCAGCTCGGCGGCAGCCAGCACATGGCCCTTCATCGCTGCCTGCAAATCGGCCTTCGTCGCCCCGCTGAGGTCTAGTGTCGTGTCGAGCGCGTAGAGCTTGTGAAAATAGCGATGCCTGCCGATGGGCGGGCATGGACCGCCATACTTCGCCTTCCGCGCATCGGTGACGCCGCGCGCCGTGCCTGGTGGCAGGCCGGTCTTGTCGGCGTTCTCCGCGAGCCCGCTGGCGTTAGGGGGAATGTTGTAGAGGACCCAATGCACCCAGACGCGCTTCGGCGCCTTCGGATCAGGCGCATCTGGGTCATCCAGGATCAGCGCGAGGCTTTTCGTCCCGTCCGGAACGCCGTCCCAGGCGAGCGGCGGCGACATGTCGGCGCCCTCGCAAGTATTCTGCGACGGAATTGGCGCGCCGGGTTCGAAGGCGGAAGAGGTGAGCGTCAGAGCCAAGGCCGCATCAGCTCCTTCCAGGGGCAGAACACAAGCCCCGAAGATCAGGACCAGAGCAAGCCGCGTGGAACGAGATCGAATGCTCGCCATCCCTCTGCGCAGCCCAACTCCCCCGCGAAGACCGCCGGGAAGCTAGTCGGTGTGAGGAGGCAGTTCGCCGAGCCTCAGCCTTTCCTGCAACCGGTCGATTCGCCTTGCGGCTTCGCTCTTGCTCAAACCGGTGTCGAAGGCATGTGGTTCCCTGATTTCGTCCGCAAGCCGCTTCAGCGAAGCAGCTTGGGCGCCGGTCATCGGCTCCCGCGGCTGAATCCAGGCCGTCCGGCCCATCCTTGTCGACGTCAGATCGGAGCTCAGCTCCTGCTGAACCTGCGTCTCTGCTGTTTTTTTCTTCTGCATCACGTTTCCGTACCCCAGCCCATCCCTTGGTAGGTTCGTTTCTAATGACATACAGGTAATCGTGAAAAAGGGCAATGATTAGGCGGGGTTTGATCAAGGATTGAGCAGGATTCTCTTGAGCCTATGGCAAGTGCATCACACATCGACTACATGCCGGGCGAGGTTCCAGTCTAGGACCGGACGGCATGCGCATGACCATTGAGGCCCAGCGTCCCATCGGTCAGACTGGGGCTGTCTGAAGCGGCGGGGACTTCCGATTAGAGGAGGAGAGAGATGACGACATTCCTGCAGACCGGCATCATCTGCTGTGCCGCACTCTTGCTGACCGCGATGCTGACCGTGCCGGCGGAGGCGCGCATCCAATGCCGCGGCAATTTTCAGATGACCAAATACGGGCCGATCGCGACGCCCTATTGCGAGGAAGAGCAGATCGCCTTCGTGGCGCGCAGCTACGGCCAGAACGTCACGGGCTCCCAGGTGCGCAAAAACCCATTGATGAAGGTGTATCTCTGCCAGACGCTGGGCTACGACTCGCGGCTGAAGGGATCCTGCGCTGGATACGGTCCAGACTCGTACGCCCCGGCCCGTTAACTTTATTCGGGCGAGCTAGCGCGGTTCCGTTTCGGCGCCCGCCCCCGACCTTGCCGAAGGCGCCAGCCTAGAGAGCTGGCGCCTTTTTGCTGCGTGTAGCAGCCACACGGGGACCGGTGCGACGCCGGCTCGATCCCAGATCAGCGCTCAGCGCATTGAAAAGGTTAAGAAAACATTAACGCGGGCGCCTCCAAATCGCCTCTCAATCACCCATCCGAGGCCGATTTTTCGCCTTGTTACGCCGTAGGTTAGCGGCCAGCACTCATGCGTGCAGACCGGCTTAACTCGTCGTCGGTCCATTTCCAACCCAAGACAATCGAATAGGAGCTCAACGCATGTTTCAAATGCGCGCTAACATCGTTGCCATGGGCGTCATCGGCGCTGCCCTCTTGCTACCCGAACTGGCTCAGGCCGAGCAGACCGGGCACGCATCCTGGTATGCGCTGCACTCTCGCACGGCGAGCGGCGAGATGATGAACCCGAGCGCAATGACCGCGGCCCACCGTTCGCTGCCCTTCGGCACCAAGGTGCTGGTGGAGAATCTCAGCAACGGAAAGGCGGTGGTCGTGCGGATCAACGACCGGGGACCGTTCATCAAGGGGCGGATCATCGATGTGTCCAAGGCGGCAGCTTCCGTCCTTGGCATGCTTGGCTCGGGCACCGCGCGGGTCAAGGTCAGCGCCTCTGGCGGCAGCTCGCTTAAGGTCGCTGCGAAGGAGGAAAGCCCCGTCAAGGTCGCAACCGCCACCACCAAGATGGAAAGCGCCTCTGGCGACAAATCCGCCAAGGCCGAAAGCACGCCGGTCGTGAGGTCCGCCAAGATGGACGGCGCCCCTGCCAGCAAGCCCGTCAAGGTCGCAGCCAAGTCGAGCAAGCCGGCCAAGGTCGCAAGCGCCTCTCGCGGCAAGTCCACGAAGACCGCAAAGGCCTCGAGCAAGGCTGCGAAGATCGTGACCGCGTCAGCCGGCAAACGCTCGGGCAAGAGCGAAACGCGCGTCGCCGGCCTGATGAAGTCGAGCCGCGACATCAAGCGCGTCGCCTCTCGTGCCTCCTCGCGCAAGACCTATGCCGCGGTTTCGCGCAGCGGTTCGCGCAAGGCGGTTGCGGTCGCTTCCAGGGAGTTCGCCAAGGGCCGCCGCAGCCAGGGCAAGAGCATCGTGCTGGCCTCGTCCGCCAACCCCTATGGCGCTTTCGTGCGTAGCGCGAGCTTCATCAACTAACACTGCAAACGCCATGGACGGCCGCAGGGCCGTCCATCTCTAAACGCGCAAACGCCGGGCCAAAGCCCGGCGTTTGACTTAGATCCGAGAGGCTTGCGGGTTTCGCCGCGCCTCGATCCGCTTTAGTAATTGTAGCGGTAGCGCTTGTAGTAGGGCTTGTAGTACGGCTTGTAGTACTTTTTCGCCCCGCAATAATTCGAGCACTTCTTGTACCCGTAAGACCACCAGCAGCAGTAATAGGCGGGGGTCACGAGGGAGCTGTTAGCCTCTGGCATTGCAGGCGTGGGCGCTGGCGCGGCCAAGGCGCTCACGGCCCCGATGATCGACCCGGCTGCAATAATTCCAAGCATTGTCAATCGGATAGACGTCATTCCAGATCCTCCGTTGGCGCATCGCCGCCTCGGCAGCTCGGCGTGCGCGATTCTCACCGCGGTATTAGACGACAAATCAAGTGCAAATGCTCGCGAAGATTTAGCCACACGAAATTGTGAAAGCGGCGGGGACGGTCTCGAAGCGCCGAAATCCTCTGGGCAATCCGGCGGAAAGACGGCATAGTTGGCCGAAGCGGGGCTAGTTGCAAAGACAGGAACTTGCGTGTCCGGTGACGGTGAAGGGACGCGCCGCGGATCCGGCTACGGCCACCACCAAGGCATCGATCAAGCTCACCCAGCGCGCCGCCAGCCTCAGAGGCAGGATCAAGAACAGTTCGACCAATTGCCAGAAGGGACCGCCGGGCGGCTTCGTGTGCATGACCTCGGCGGTCGTCTGCCCGTGAAATCGCTGCTATCGGGGAGCGGTGACACAATGGTAACGTGCAAAAAATAGGCTCAAGGCCGATTCGGACCAAAGGGACACGTCACTCATCATGCTGAAGCGCACCACCGTTTTCCGGCTTCTTGCCCTAGCCGTTGGCTTGACGGTTGGCGTCGCATTTGGCTGGCCAGCTCCTGAGGCGCAAGCCCAGCAGACCCGCACCTATCGCATCAAGCCCGGATCGCTGAACACCGTCCCGGGTCCCCGTGTCGGCGGCTATTCGACGACCTTGAGCGACGTGTGGGGGCCTCCCGAGATGCCGCCCGCGCCGAAAGATTTCGGCCCGCATTTCGACTATCCCGCCAGCGGTTACGGACCGTTGAATGGCCCCCCGGATCACGCACCTTACCCGAACTAGCCTCGCATCCATCTTGATGGCGCCCGCAAATAAATAGATGGGCCTTGCACTTGGCGGGCTCGCAACCATAGAGTGGGGCGCTTTGTGCGTCGAGCTCGGGTGAAGACTGGCCTGGTGCGCTTCGAGGAGGCATCGTGGTTTCTTTTCCCGTCGTTGCAGTTGCGTAACTTGATCCGCAATTCGGTTGGCATGCGGATCATTTGAAAGGGGGAAAGGAGCTTCCCATGCGCCAGAACGGGACGGTCAAATTCTTCAATCATTCGCGGGGCTTTGGCTTTATTACGCCGGACGATGGCGGCAAGGACGTGTTCCTGCACATCTCCGCCCTGCAACGGTCAGGCCTCCCCGCTGTCGATGAAGGTCAACGCGTGACCTTCGAAACCGAGCCGGATCGCCGTGGCAAAGGCCCTCAAGCCGTCAACGTACAGCTCGCCGAATAACCTTCCCACATCAGACAGCCGAATCTTCCCGGTCCTCCGGTTGTGCCCTTCGCCATGCTGCGAAGACGATCTTGTGTGCCTGAAGCAAAGCCTGAGGTGCGGCCGTGAGTGAGCCGCGTACATCGCACACCGAACTTTCGCGCGTGCTCGATCACCTCGCCGCCGGGCGGCAAGCCGCCCTCGACCGGCTGTTCCAGCTCTTGAGCATTCCGAAAGCGTCTCTACCGACCCCGCCTATCATGCAGCCTGCCTCGAGGCAGCAGAATGGTGCGCGAAGGATCTGCGCGACATCGGCTTTCAAGCGCGCGTCGAGCCGACGAGCGGCAAGCCGATGGTCGTCGGTCATTGGCGGGGCGCAGCTTCGCCGTGCCACGTCCTGTTCTATGGTCACTACGACGTGCAGCCGCCAGACCCGTTGGAGGAATGGACCGCGCCACCCTTCGCGCCCCGGCTCGCAGAGGACCCGAAATCAGGCGAGGTCATCGTCGCCCGCGGCGCCTCCGACGATAAGGGTCAGGTCATGACCTTCCTCGAGGCCTGCCGCTCCTGGCTCGCCGTGCATGGCCGTTTGCCGGTCGATGTCACGGTGCTGCTCGAAGGCGAAGAGGAGTCCGGCAGCCCAAGCCTGCCCGCCTTCCTCGCCAACTACGGCGAGGAACTCAAGGCCGACATCTGCCTCGTCTGCGACACCGGCCAGTTGGATGCCGACACGCCTGCCATCACCGCCTTCTTGCGCGGCCTCGCCTACTCGGAGATCACGGTGACCGGGCCGTCGCGCGATCTGCATTCTGGCATTTATGGCGGACCTGCGCGCAATCCCATCCGCGTCCTCGCCGATCTTCTCGCCGACATGCATGACGCAAGCGGCCGGGTGACCTTGCCCGGCTTCTATGAGGGTGTCGTCACTCCTTCCCTCGCCCAGCTTGCGCAATGGCGCGAACTCGGTTTCGACGCCGCTTCCTTCCTTGGCGCGGTCGGACTGACGACGCCCGCCGGCGAAGAAGGCGTGAGCGTGATCGAGCAGCTCTGGTCGCGGCCGACGGCTGAGATAAACGGCATTTTCGGCGGCTATACCGGACGAGGCACCAAGACCGTCATCCCGGCCCGCGCCACCGCCAAGCTCTCCTTCAGGCTCGTACCCAAGCAAGAGCCTGCCCAGATTCTTGACGGGCTGCATCGCTTCATCGCCGAGCGGCTGCCCAAGGATTGCACCGTCGCTTACGCCGGCGAAGGCGGATCGCCGGCCATCGGCTTCGACACATCGAGCCCGCCCTTTCAGGCGGCTGCGAAAGCACTCGAGCAGGAATGGGGCAAGCCGCCGATGATCATCGGCTGCGGCGCCTCAATCCCCATCGTCGAGGCCTTCCGCTCGCGGCTTGGCATGGATTCGCTCCTCATCGGCTTCGCGCTCGACGACGACCGCATCCATTCGCCGAATGAGAAGTATAATGTGAAGAGCTTCACCAGGGGGGCGAGGAGCTGGGCGAGACTCTTGGGTGAACTTGGCGCGAGCAATGCCAATCCCGCGACATAGGCTCTCCTGCCTCGTCGGCGCTGTCCTGCTTGCCACGCTGGCGGCGAGCGAAACGTCCGCCGAGCGCGGCGGCGAACCTGGGCGCTTCGACTACTACGTCCTCGTGCTTGGCTGGACGCCGTCCTATTGCGCGACGGAAGGAAAGAGGCGGCGCGACCACCAATGCGAGATCGAGAGGCCGCACGCCTTCACGCTGCACGGGCTCTGGCCGCAAAACGTCGAGGGGTGGCCTGAGGAGTGCCGGATGCGGAAGCGCCCCTGGGTGCCGCAATCGGTGATCGACGACATCCGCGACATCATGCCGAGCAAGAATCTGATCATCCACGAATACCGCGCCCACGGCACCTGCTCCGGTCTCGAGCCAGCGCAATATTTCGGCCTCGCGCGCGACCTCTATGAGCGCATCAGCATTCCGCCGCGCTTCTCGGGCGCAGACCGCGGGCTCCGTCTCACCGAAAGCGAGATCGAGACGGAGTTCCTCAAGTCCAATGCGTGGCTCAAGCCGAACATGATCGTAGTGAGCTGCCGGGCACAAAACCTGCTCGACGTGCGCATCTGCTTCGGCCGCGACCTCTTTCCGAAGCCGTGCGGACGGAACGAAGAGCAGCGGATCTGCCGCGCCGGGGCAATCAACGTGCCGGCGGCGAGAAGCCACTGAGCATGAACTGAAGCTAGAACTTGTAGATCAGCGCGCCGCGATAGGTGTTCACGTCGGGATCGTATTTCACGTCGCCGCCGGGATAGGACACCGTATCGGAATCGAAGTCGGTGAACTGATAGTCGAAGCGAGCGCTCCAATTCGGATTGATCGCGACTTCGGCGCCACCGCCAACGGTCCAGCCGAAGAACGTGCCGTCGCCCGAGCCTCCCCCAGGTCCCTTCACCGGCAGATCGATATCGGCCCACGCCCCGCCGCCGGTGACGAACAGCAGCACGCGCGGCACGACGGTCACGCCGGCGCGCAAGCGCAGATCGGCCATCGCGTTGATATCGGGACTTGCGGTGTTGGCGCCGTGATTGAATCGCTCGCTGCCGCTGATGCCGGCGGCAAGCGCATCGCCTTCAAGGCCGATCACGATCGGTCCGCTCTGCCAATTGTAGCCGCCGGTGATGCCGCCGAGCACGCCGCTCGCGTCAACCGGGGTGCTCGACTGAGAGAAGTCGAAATTGGCGGTCGCGCCGCCAAGCGTTCCGCCGATCCACCACCCGGCAAAGAGGTTCGGCGACATCGGCGGGGGCGCCTCTTCGATCAGCGGCGGCGGCCCGCTATTGATCACGTCGGCACTGAGGACGGGACTAGAGACCGCGGCGCTGGCCATCAACACGGCAGCGAACGTCAATGCCTGGTCAGATCGTGTACGCAAAACAAACTCCCCTCACGATTGGAGGCTCGGTCCGTCACCGCGTCAGCGCGGCATGCGCTCGACCAAGCGCTCACGGTCCCAGGGTAGTGGGCTACCCTTACTATGGGTTAACCACCCAGTGGGGCGAGACTCGGTATGGTTAGCGGCGGGTTAATGGCCATAACGAGGCGGCTGGAACCGGGCGTCCTTCAGCGAGCGCGGAAAAGCGCCACGCATCCGATCGTCTCGATCTCTACCTGGCCGAATCGTGCCTTGAGACCATCGCCTAGCCCGGCAAGATCGTCATCGAGATTATTGAACACGCCCTTGGCATTGTAGAGCCGAAGCAAGGATCGCGCGGCGGCGTTCGGCTCGATGCCACGGCCGAGGATCGTTGCGCCGAACAGCACGGTGCCCTTGTTCCTCACCGGCCGCAGATAATCGATCGCCTTCAGCTTCTCGGCCATGCGGCCTGGCAGGCAATGCAGAACATAAGTGAGCCCGATGCTGTCCGCCGGCGGAAGCTCGCTCGCGATCGGCGCAAGCAGATTCGTTTCGCAGAGTAGCGGATGGTAGCGCGCCAGCCTCTGCGCCGACCGCGCCAGGCAATGGCGGTTGATGTCGAGCAGCGTCAGCTCTTCGAATCCTGCCGCATTGGCGCGGTCGATGAAGAAACCGGTGCCAACGCCGGCCTCGAGATGGCGCGACGAGAGATTGTCGCGGTAGAGCCCGACGATTCGCTCCGTCGGACAGCGCCAGGCGAAGCGGTTTGACAGGCCGTGGACCAGCCGGTCGTAGAAGGAGAGCATGAAGGGCGTGTAGATCGCATGCGCCGCCGCGATCGCCGTCGCGTCCGGCTCAGCGCCCTGGTTCTCCGCATGCTCATCGACCATGGTGGAACGATATGACATCGGTTCGCGCGCAAAAAAGGGCGCCGCGAGCGGTGCCCTTGCCATTGGTGGTTGCTTCGGCGCAGTTAAATTGGTCAGTTCGCCAAACGCAACACGGAAGTATAGTCGGCGGCAAATAGCCTCAAGCCAATCGATCTCCACACACACCCAAAATATGGCGGAACAACAGAACCCTCCGATCGCGCTTGTCACCGGCGCGGCCCGTCGTCTCGGCCGGGCCATCGCGCTTGACCTCGCAAAACGCGGATGGCGGATCGGGGTCCACCACCGCACCTCATCCGCCGAAGCCGACGCACTTGTGGCCGAGATCGAGCGAGCAGGATCGAAGGCCGTTGCCCTTCAGGCCGACCTCACCAGCGAGGATGAGTTGCGCGGTCTGGTGCGGGCCTGCGCTGAAAAGCTCGGGCCGCCCACCTGCCTCATCAACAACGCCGCGCGGTTCGAATGGGACACGATCGATACGCTCGACTGGGCCGGCTGGCAGGCCGAGCTCGACGTCAATCTTCGCGCGCCTGTCTTCCTCACCCAGGAATTCGCGCGGACGTTGCCGGAGGACGCGTCCGGTTGCGTGATCAACATGATCGATCAACGCGTCTGGCGCCTCACCCCTGAGTTCTTCTCCTACACCATAGCGAAGTCGGCCCTATGGACGGCGACGCGGACGCTCGCTCAGGCGCTGGCGCCGCGCATTCGCGTCAATGCCATCGGGCCCGGTCCGGTGCTCAAGAATCGGTGGCAAAGCGAGGCCGAGTTCGAGGCGGAATGCCTCAAGACGCCGCTTCGCCGCCGGGCCACGGCAGAGGAGATTTGCAGCGCCGTCCGCTTTCTGCTCGATACGCCTTCGATGACCGGACAGATGATCGCGCTGGACAGCGGCCAGCACCTTGCCTGGGACGACACGCCTGGGGGAAAGCCCCCGGCAAACCCAAGGTGATCAAGGCCTTGAAGCTGCCCGCCTGAAGGCCATACTTCACCTTACGACCATGCCCCTAGAGAAGCCCGAAACCGACAGCATTTCGCTCATCGCCCGCGCCCGCAAGGCGCTTGGCGGCGTTGAGACCGGACCATCCGTGATCGCCCGTCATGCCAAGACGGCGCCCGGCGGCCCCGGCGTCTATCGCATGATCGATGCCGCCGGCGAGGTGCTCTATGTCGGCAAGGCGCGTGGGCTGAAGAAGCGCGTGCAGAGTTATGCGCGGGCGGGAAGCCACAACAACCGCATCGCCGCCATGATCGCCAACACCGCGAGCATGGAATTCGTCACCACCCCGAGCGAGACCGAGGCGCTTCTGCTCGAGGCCAATCTCATCAAGCGGCTCAAGCCCCGCTACAACGTGGTGCTCAGGGACGACAAGTCCTTCCCCTTCATCCTGATCTCGCGCGACCATGCCTTCCCGCAGATCCTGAAGCATCGCGGCGCGCGGAGCCGTAAGGGAGACTATTTCGGGCCGTTCGCCTCCGCCGGCGCTGTGGGGCGCACCATCAACACGCTGCAACGCGCCTTCCTGCTGCGATCGTGCTCCGACGCCTATTTCGAGACGCGCGTGCGGCCTTGCCTGCTCTTTCAGATCAAGCGCTGTAGCGCGCCCTGCACCGGCGAGATCTCTGAAGCCGACTATGGGATCCTCGTCGATGAGGCGCTCCGCTTCCTCACCGGCGAAAGCGACGAGGTGAAGCGGCGCATGCACAGATTGATGGACGACGCGAGCCTCAAGCAGGACTATGAGCGCGCGGCGAGTTTCCGCGACCGGCTGACCGCGCTCAGCAACGTCCAGTCGCATCAGGGCATCAACCCTGAGACCGTGAAGGAGGCTGACGTGTTCGCCGCCCATCAGGACGCGGGACAGACCGCGATCCAGGTGTTCTTCTTCCGCACCGGCAACAATTGGGGCAACCGCGCCTACTTTCCCCGTGCCGACAAGAGCCTCCCGGTGGAAGAGGTGCTCGAATCCTTCGTTGCCCAATTCTATGACGACAAGCCGCCGCCCAAGCTCGTGCTGCTCTCCCATGAGATCGCCGGGCGGCGATTGCTTGCCGACGCGCTGTCGCTGCGCGCCGGCCACAAGATCAGGGTCGAAACCCCGCAGCGTGGCGAGAAGCGCGAGCTCGTGTCTCATGCCCTCGTCAACGCCCGCGAGGCCCTGGCGCGGCGGCTCGCCGAGTCTTCCTCGCAAGCCGCGATCTTTGCCAGGCTCGCCGAGCTGTTCGACCTGGAGGAGAGCCCCGAGCGCGTCGAGGTGTTCGACAACAGCCATATTTCCGGCACCAATCCGGTCGGCGCCATGATTGTGGCGGGGCCGGAAGGGTTCATGCGCAATCAATACCGGAAGTTCAATATGCGCTCGGAGGACCTTGCCCCCGGGGACGATTACGCCATGATGCGGGAAATGCTGACACGGCGTTTCAGCAAGCTTGCGCGGGACAAGGATCTCGCCGAAGGCTGGGCCGCGCCCGATCTCGTGCTGATCGACGGCGGGCCAGGGCAATTGTCTGCGGCCGTGGCCGTGCTCGACGAGCTCGGGCTTGGCGAGATCAAGCTCGCCGCTGTTGCCAAGGGACCTGACCGCAATGCCGGCCGCGAGCGCATCTACATGAAGGGTCGCGAGCCGCTGTTGCTCGAGCCGCGCGACCCCGTGCTTTATTGTATCCAGAAGTTCCGCGACGAGGCCCATCGCTTCGCCATCGGCGCCCATCGCGCCCGGCGCAAGAAGCAGATGCAGACCTCGCCGCTCGACGAGATTCAGGGTATTGGACCGACGCGCAAGCGCGCGCTGCTCCAGCATTTCGGCTCGGCCAAGGCGGTGAGCCGCGCCGGCGTCGCCGATCTCGCCTCGGTCGGCGGCATCAGCGCGCAGATGGCGAAGATGATCTACGACCATTTCCACGAGGGGGGACGCTGACCATGGAGTCCGACATGGTTCAGCGGGGCGTATCGCCGGCGGCGCCGCAGAGCGTGGCGAGCCCCTTCTGGAGCCTGCCCAACCTCCTCACCTATGGCCGCATCATCGCCATTCCGGCGCTCGTCGCCTGCTTCTTCGTCAAGGGCGATTGGGGACGCTGGGCCGCCATGTGGATCTTCATCGCCGCAGGCGTCAGCGATTTCCTCGACGGCTATCTCGCCCGCGCCTGGCAGCAGCAAAGCGCCATCGGGCGCATGCTCGATCCCATCGCCGATAAGCTCATCGTGTCGGCCGCGCTTCTGATGCTCGCCGCCGATCAGACCATCGCCGGCTGGTCGCTATGGGCCGGCGTTATCATCCTCTGCCGCGAGATCCTGGTCTCGGGCTTGCGCGAGTTCCTTGGCTCGCTCGCCGTCGGCGTTCCGGTCACGCGCCTCGCCAAATGGAAGACCGTGGTGCAGATGGTGGCCATCGGCTTTTTGCTGGCAGGCAGCGCCGGCGACAAGATCTGGCCTTACACCACGCTGTTCGGGCTGACGCTCTTGTGGATCGCGGCTTTGCTCACGCTCTACACCGGCTACGACTATCTCCGCGCCGCCGTGCGCCACGTCACCACCGAGGAGGGTCAATGAGCACGCGCCTTCTCTATTTCGCCTGGGTCAAGGAGAAGACCGGCATCGCCGCCGAGGAGGTGGAACTGCCCGGCGAGGTGACCACCGTTGCCGAGCTCATCGCCTGGCTCAAGACCCGCGGCCCCGAATTCGACCACGCTTTTGCCCGCTCGGAGGTGATCAGGGCGGCGATCGACCGGACCCATGTGCGCCATGACGCAGCGATCGGTGCCGCGCGCGAGATCGCCTTCTTCCCGCCGGTGACTGGAGGCTAGCGTGATCCGCGTCCAGGCAGAGGACTTCGACATCGGCGCCGAGATCGCGCGGCTGAAGGCCGGGCGCCGCGACATCGGTGCTATCGTCGCGTTCGTCGGGACGGTTCGCGATCAATCCGGAGCCGTCGAGGAGATGGCGCTCGAGCATTATCCCGGCATGACGGAAGCCGAGTTACAGCGCATCGAGGCCGAGGCCTGCTCGCGCTGGCCGCTGCAAGGCTGCCTCATCGTGCATCGCACCGGGACGCTTCGCCCAAGCGACAACATCGTGCTGGTGGTGACGGCATCGGAGCACAGGGAGGCAGCCTTTCGCGCCGCCGAGTTCTTGATGGATTATCTCAAAACCAGCGCGCCGTTCTGGAAGCGCGAAAGCGGACCGCAAGGCAGCCCGCTGGGTCGAGGCCAGTGCGAGCGACACCGCCGCCGCCGCCCGCTGGAAGAAGCACGCCGCGGAGTAGCGTTTCCTCAGTAGACAGGCACGCCGCGCGGCGCGAGCGGGAGATACGGCCCCCACACGCAGACATCGGCCCATTGGCAAGGTCCGCGCCGCGGGCATTGCCGCTGATAGGTGCATGACCGGCAGCGGAACACCGGTTGGCAGCCGTAGCAGCGGGCAATCCTCTGGCAATCGCGCCAGACGAGGACGGGCTGCACCAGAGGCTGATGCTGGATGGCGCCGGCCATGTTGCCGGCCATGACGGCGCCTGCCTTGGCGTCGCTCACCGGGCCGGCGGCAAGCAGGGTCGCCAGCAACAAGGCCAGGACGAGCCAAACCGAAGATTTGCGCATGCGCCCCTCCCCCAGACGGTGCATCGAAGGACAGAGTGCAACTTGATGGGCGGGGATTCAAGCCTCGCGCGATCCCTAACGATAAAGGATCGTCCCCGCCGAAGGGTGCCGGCGCTCCCAATCGGCGCGCTGAAGCGCGGGCGTATCGTGCTCCTCCTCCGGATAGCCGATGCAAAGATGCCCGATGAAAGTCCAATCTCGCGGCACCTCCAGGATCTCGGCGATCGTCCCCGGATCGAGGATTGACACCCAGCCGACGCCGACGCCTTCCGCCCGCGCCGCAAGCCACAGCGTGTGGATGGCTATGGCGACGGAGTAGTCGAGCGTCTCGGGCATGGTCAGCCGCCCGAGCCCATGACCTTGCGCCGTTGCGCGGTCGGCGAACACGGCGATTTGACACGGCGCGTCGTCGAGGCCCGAGAGTTTCAGCCGCGCATAGAGCGAGGCGCGATCCGGCTCCTGTTGCTTGAGCGCATCCTGATTGCAGGACTCGAAAGAGGCGCGGATCGCCGCCCTGCGGCGCTGATCGTCGATGATGACGAACCGCCATGGCTCGCTCAGGCCGACGGACGGCGACAGACAAGCGATGCCGATCAGCCGCTCGATCGTTCCCGGCGGCAACGGATCGCGCCTGAAGCGCCTGACATCGCGCCGCCAGGCGAGCAGCGCCTGCAAGCGCTGCCGGAAATCGGCGTCGAATTCGGGATGTTTGGCGAGGGTCTCGAGCTTCGCTTCCATGGGGCAATCCTAGCACGGATCGCCCGCTCGCTTGCGCTAGCCTACCGCGGCGACCTTGGCAGGCTCGGCCTTGGCGCGATGCACCAGCGCCGAATAGTCGTCCATCAGGGTGCGCGTGATGTCGCCGATGGTGAAATTGTACGGCCCGATCTCGGCCACTGGCGTCACCTCGGCGGCAGTGCCGGTGATGAAGCATTCGGAGAAATCCGCCATCTCCTCCGGCATGATGGCGCGTTCGATCACTTTGAGCCCGCGCTGCTTGGCAAGCCCGATGACGGTGCGGCGCGTGATGCCGTCGAGGAAGCAATCTGGAAGCGGCGTATGCAGCACGCCGTCCTTGACGAAGAAGATGTTGGCGCCGGTGGCTTCGGCAATCTGCCCGCGCCAGTCGAGCATCAGCGCATCGGCATAGCCCTCACGCTCGGCGCGGTGCTTCTCGATGGTGCAGATCATATAGAGGCCGGCCGCCTTGCTCTTGGCCGGGGCCGTGCGCGGGTCAGGTCTGCGATAATTCCCGATGGTGAGACGCAAGCCCTTGGTGCGCGCCGCCGGATCGAAATAGGAGCCCCAATCCCAAGCGGCGATGGCGAGGTTGATCTTGGTCGCCTGTGCCGCGACGCCCATCTGCTCGCTGCCGCGCCAGGCTAACGGCCGCACATAGCCGTCCACCAGCTTGTTCGCCCGCACCACATCGCGGCAGGCCTGATCGATCTCGGCGACCGAATAGGGAATTTCGAAGTCGAGGCCTTTGGCAAACTCATGCAGGCGGTGGCTGTGCTCGGTGAGCTTGAAGATCTCGCCGTCATAGACGCGCTCGCCCTCGAACACGGCGCTGCCATAATGTAGCGCATGGGTGAGAAGATGCACCCGCGCGTCACGCCACGAGATGAGCTCGCCGTTCATCCAGATGTAGCCGTCGCGCTGATCGTAAGGCTGGGACGCCGCTGCCATTACAAACTCCCCTCCTAGACCAAGGGCCTTCCGCTTGAGCCCGGCCCGGATCGAGGGCCTTATTATGCCCCTGAGAAGCCCTGCACAAGAATTGCGCAAGCGGCTCGCGCAGAGTATCAATGCCGGAATTAAGTCAACATAACTGACATAAATGAAGCTCTAACGCAGGCCAAAAATTAAGTCAACATGACTGACATAAATGACCCGCTGACGGAGCCCTTGGAGGCGAAGCGCCGCGCCGGAACCGCCGCGCCGGCAAAGGCCGCGCGCCGCTCCGACGCGGAGCTCCTGGCCTACGCCGAATTGCTGTTCTTCGCCTATCGCGATTTCACCCGCGACCCCGATGCGATCCTGCAGGATTTCGGCTTCGGCCGGGCCCACCATCGCGTGCTGCACTTCGTCACCCGGCATTCCGGCTTGCGCGTCGCCGATCTCCTCGACGTGCTGAAGATCACCAAGCAGAGCCTGGGGCGCGTGCTGAAGCAGCTCATCGACAAGGGCTACATCGTGCAGCGGGCCGGCAGTGTCGACCGCCGCGAGCGCCTGCTCTACCCGACGGCGTCCGGCCGGGCGCTGACCAAGCGGCTCGCCGCGCCGCAACTTGTCCGTCTCACCGAGGCCCTGAAGGCCGCCGGCCCCGATGCCGAAATCATCGTCCGCCGCTTCCTGCAAGCCATGATCAATGCCGAAGAACGGCCCAAAGTCTCCTCTATCATGTCATCATCGCCTGCGCCTGTCGAAGATGACGGGAAAGCGGAGGTGTCATGACGATGACGGCAACGATCAAACTGCATCGCAGCCGGGCACCGGACGACAATTGCCCCCACATCCTCGTCATCGACGATGACAGCCGTATCCGCGACCTGCTCGCCCGTTATCTCCAGGAGCACGGCTTCCGCGTGACCACGGCCATCGATGCCGCCTCGGCGCGCGCGACCATGCGCAGCCTCTCCTTCGACCTGCTCATCCTCGACGTTATGATGCCGCATGAATCGGGCCTCGATTTCGCGCGTTCGCTCAGGCGCGAGTCGCAAGTGCCGATCTTGATGCTGACGGCGCGCGCCGAGCCTGAACAACGCATCGAGGGATTGGAGACCGGCGTCGACGATTATCTGACCAAGCCCTTCGAGCCGCGCGAGCTTCTTTTGCGCGTGAGCAACGTGCTGCGTCGCGGCGGCAGCGCGGCGCCTGCGACCGGCGAGGTGCGCATGGGCAATTTCGTGTTTCATATCGGCCGCGGCGAGCTGAAATGCGGCAACGAAACGGTCCGGCTCACCGAGCGCGAGAGAGAGCTGTTGCGCTACTTCGCTCAACGGCCCGGCATGTCGGTGTCCCGCCACGAGCTCGCCAAGGACGGGGAGAATGGCGGCGAACGCGCCATCGACGTGCAAATCAACCGGCTCAGGCGCAAGATCGAGAAGGATCCCGCCAACCCAGTCTACCTCCAGACCGTGCGTGGCAAAGGCTACATTCTGTATCCCGAATGAGCGTCGCAATCCCAGACTTCAAGTCCCTGCTCGTAAGGGCGCGCGCTCGTCTATGGGCGATTCGCGACCTGGGTCCGCGGATGGATGCCGAAGGGACTCTACGCCCGGGCGCTCATCATCATCATCGCCCCGATGGTCCTGCTTCAGTCGGTCCTCACCTTCGTGTTTCTCGAGCGTCACTGGGAAACGGTGACGCGGCGTCTCTCCACCGCCACGGTGCAGAACATCGCCATGCTCATCGGCATCTACAATTCGTACCCCCAGGACAAGAACTATCAGACGCTCGTCAAGCTCGCCAACGACGACCTCGGACTGAGAGTCAAGATCGTGCCCAACGACGAGCTGCCGCAAACGCGCTCGCGGCCCTTCTTCGATCTGCTCGACCGTACGCTGTCCGATGAGATAAAGCGGCAGATCGGCAAGCCGTTCTGGATCGACACCGTCGGCACCTCCAACCTCGTCGACATACGCATCAAGCTCGACAACGCCGTGATGCATGTACTGGCGCGGCGCAGCCAGACCTATGCCTCCAATTCGCAGATCTTCCTCTTGTGGATGCTCGGTACCTCGCTCGTGCTGCTCACCTTCGCCATCCTGTTTCTGCGCAACCAGATCAAGCCGATCCTGCGCCTGGCCGAAGCCGCCGACAGTCTGGGCAAAGGCCGGCCCATCCCTCCCGATTTCCGGCCGCGCGGCGCGCGCGAGGTGCGCCAAGCGGCGCAAGCCTTCATCGAGATGCGCGACCGCATCGAGCGCCATGTCGAACAGCGCACCACCATGCTCGCCGGCGTGAGCCACGATCTCCGCACCGTGCTCACCCGCTTCAAGCTTCAGCTTGCGATGTTCGAGGAATCGCCGGAGCTCGACGCCATGCGCGCCGATGTCGACGAGATGCAGGCCATGCTCGAAGATTATGTCGCCTTCGCCAAGGGCGCCTCCGGCGAGGAGATCGTGCGTACCGACATCAGCGAGATCCTCACCGAGGTGCGTAACCAGTCGCATGGCAAGTCCGACATCCGCATCGATGTCGGCAACGCGCCTCTGGTGGTGCCGCTCAGGCGCCATGCCTTCAAGCGCGCCGTGGCCAATCTCGTCAACAATGCCGTGCGTTTCGCCGATCATGTGGCGGTGAGTGCAGGACGAGAGGATGGCTCGCTCGTGGTCGAGGTCGAGGACGACGGGCCGGGCATCCCTGAGAATGAGCGCGATCAGGTATTTCGGCCCTTCTACCGGCTCGACGACGCCCGCAATCAGGATGCCAAGTCGACCGGCCTTGGCCTGGCAATCGCCCGCGACATCGCCCGCATTCATGGGGGAGACATCGCCTTGAGCGAGTCGAGGCTAGGCGGATTAAGGGCTGTTCTGAAGGTTCCAGTTTGAGCCCTGCCCGTGTACCCTATTGCGAGTCATTGGGGGAGGAGGGATATGCCGAAATCGTTCATCGCGGCCCTGGCGCTGATCGCTTGCAGCATCGCAAGCACGGCCTTCGCACAATCGTCGGATTACAGTGATGGGACGGGAGGCGGCGAAGCGCCGACCCTCGTGATGCCCGGCCTCTTGACCAATCCGATCACCAGCGGACTCGACTCCGATGGCTATGGCGGCACCGGCACGACGGAGCAGACCGGGACGACCGACGTACCCGCCGAGGCCCCCTATTCGGTCGAGGGCGAGGAGCAGCTGGAACCTGAAACCAACTAGCGGCGAGCCGCAATCAAAGTCCGCGCGCGTTTTGGGCCGCCGGCAAATGGGAGGACGTGCATGCGTATCAAGACAGTCGGATTGGCGGTGCTCGTCGCGGGTTCCATGATGGGCGACGGTTTGGCGCAGCAGACCCTAGAGGATGAAATTCAGCAGGAAGAGGCTCCTGGCTCTGCCATCGAGATGGATATCGGCCGCGGTGGCGTGGTCATCGGGCGCCAGCGGAACTTGAACCCGCCGCCTGTCGAAGTTGAAGGCCAGGTCTTGGACGCTCCCAACGATCCGGACACGCCGGTTTCGCCCGACGCCATCGACGCCGAGCTGCCCGGAGAAGGGCCTGAGAATCTCTCCGGCCCCGACGACGACGATCCGCTCCCCGAGTAAGCAATCCTCAAGCGCCGGCCGGGTTCTCCGATGCGGTGCCGGGCGGCGCTTGCTCCGCAGTGGTGTCGCGGGCGTCGCGCCGCTTCCATCCGCGCGGCATGAATCCGCAAGCGAAGCGGCACAAGCTTGCGCATGTGGACTCGACGCGTGAGAGCCACTCCTCGCCGACCTTGAGCCTTCGGTCGAGCGCCGCCATGGTGCGGTCGAGGCCCGGCGAGTTGTCGTCGAGCCAGACGCGAAACACCTTCGCGTAGATCGAGGCAAGACCCGCGACGCGAAGTCCGGTGCCGGGACTCAAGCTTGGCGCCGGCGCCGGCTAGCATCCAGTATTGCGAGGCGATCGACGATGGAATGAGCTGCGCGGCTTCCGCCGGATGGCAGCAGAGAGCGCTGGAGATACGGCGAAGTGCGGGCTTGTACGGTGACATGACCTCGAACCGCGTCATGATCATGTCGAACACGCGATCGCGAGGGCTTTGTTCGGCAGCGCCTGGCAGCTTCGCCTTGGCCAGCACCTCGGCGTCGACCTCGCTTTGAAAGGCGCTGAGCAGATCGGTCTTCCATATGAAGTCGCGGCGGAGATCGGCAAGACTCAAGCCGGTACGGTCGGCAATCGCGGCAAAGGTCACGGCTTTCCAGCCGCCCTCCGCAGCGAGCTCGAGCGCCGCCTGAATTGCTCTATTGCGTTTGCTGTACTCCTCGAACATGGGGCGTCTCCTTCTGCCATCGATCATAGATCAGAAATCGGAAACCAGAAGCACAGAAACCGGAAACCGGAACCATGGTTCCGGCCTCCGGAAGCTGATTTCCGGCTTCTGATTTCAGGTTCTGGTTTCTGCTTACGATGACAGCTCGCGGGAACGCTTGGCGGCTGCCGCCACGGCGCGTTTCAGAAGATCGGCGAAGCCGTCTTTGCCCATCAGCACTTCGAGCGCCGCGGCGGTCACGCCTTTCGGCGAGGTGACGTTTTGCCTGAGCTCTGCCGCGGAAAGATCCGAACGGCGCAACAGCTCGCCCGCGCCGGACACGGTCGCCCGCGCCAGCCGCGCGGCAAGCTCAGGGTCGAGCCCAGCTTCGACGCCAGCCTCGGCGAGACATTCGGCGAGCAGGAAGACGTAAGCCGGGCCGCTGCCTGACACCGCCGTGGCCGCATCGATCAGGCTCTCGTCGTCCATCCAGATCACGTCGCCCACCGCTTCGAGCAGCCTGTCGCAGAGAAGCGCCTGATCGCGGGTCACCTCGCTGCTTGCGCAGGCGACTGTCATCCCCTGCCCGATCGAGGCCGGCGTGTTCGGCATCGCCCGCACGACGGCCGTGCCCTGCGGCAGATGCGATGCGAGATTGGCAAGCGTGCGTCCGGCAGCGATCGACAGCAGCACCGTCGAAGGCCCGATCGCCGACGCAAGCGTCGGCAGCACGTCGTCGATGATCTGCGGCTTCACCGCGAGCACGATCACGGCGGGGGCGGACGGCAACCGGGTCTCGCGAAATGGAATCCCGTGGCTCGCCATCAGCGCGGCGACCTCGGTCGCCGGTGCCGGGTCCTGCACGTGCACGGAGGCAGGGTCGAGCCCCTCACGCAGCCATCCGGCGAGAAGGGCGCCGCCCATCTTTCCCGCTCCCACGAGAAGGAGCGGACCGCCGAGGTGAAGGCTCACGCTTGTCCGTGCGTCTCGAGCATGGTGGCCGCGAGCGCATCCTCACACGATTTGCCGGCCCACAGCACGAACTGGAAGGATTGATAATAGCGCTCGCAGGATTCGAGCGCGCCGCGCAGCAGCGCTTCGCACTGGCCGACATGGGTGCGCGCGCCGGCCAGCAGCAATCCATGGCGGTAGAGCAGCATGCCGTCCTCCTTCCACAGATCGAAATGCCCGAGCCAGAGCTGCTCGTTGATCAGCGCGATCAGCCGATAGATTTCGTTCAGCCGGGGCTTGGTCACCTTGCAGTCGAAAGCGCAAGCGAGATGCAACGCCTCGAGATCGTCGCGCCAGGTGAGCGACATATGATAGTCGCACCAGGAGCCCGAGACCGAAAGCGTCAGCTCGTCGGGAGCGCTTCGCTCAAACGCCCAGTCGTGGATGGTAGCGATATGCTCCACCATGTCCACCGGGTTAGTGAATTGGTCGTAGTTAGCTTGTGTCGTTGCCATGCGTGTCTCTGTGGCCTCTCCAGAGTTCCCGCGCACGCGTCACGCCGCCGCGAATCAGATTGTGAATCAGTTATATATCGGAGCGAGTCCATCCACCAACGGCGCCAGGAGTCGGCAACTCAAATTGCTGTGGACGCTCCAAAGATAGTTGTGGATGACGCCTTGCCGACTAGCGCTTGCGGAGTCCAATTCGCTCCCCGCGCGCGATGGCAACTCCTGCACGCCAGTCAATAGCTTCGTTTCAGCTTGCGCCTGCGGATCGGACGCGGCGTCGGCGGCTCTTCGATCTCGGCTTCCAGCTCCTCGAGCACCTCTTCGAGCAGAGCCACACGCTGCTTGAGCTGCTCGTTCTCCTCCCGCGCTTTCTGCGCCATCGCCTTCACCGCTTCGAACTCCTCGCGCTGAACGATATCGAGCTCGCGCAGGATGTTTTCGGCCTGGGCGCGCACGACGCTTTCGACCTCTTTGCGCACGCCCTGCGCCGCGCCGGCAGCGTCGGTGATGAGCTTGCCGAGCTCGTCGAAAAACCGGCCGGTTGTCTGCGTCATGAAAGCACCTTCCAATTGGCTTAAGCCGCTGAACTATGGGGTTGTCTGGCGCTTCGATCAAGCGTCAGGCGCCGCTTGCGCGCCACGTCGCCTTGACAGCCAAAGTCTGGCGGTGAAGGGTCCAGGCCCGTCCGCCGCGTCCCGGGGTTCCATGCCGCTCTTCGTCATTCCCTACCCCATCATCGATCCTGTCGCGTTCTCCATCGGACCGCTCGCCGTCCGCTGGTACGGGCTCGCCTATATGTCCGGCATTCTGCTCGGCTGGCTCTACGGGCGCTATCTCCTGTCGCGCCCGGATCTGTGGAACGGCAAGCCGCCGATGACCATCAGCCAGGCCGACGATTTTCTGCTGTGGATCACGCTCGGCATTGTGGTTGGCGGCAGGCTCGGCTTCGTTCTCTTCTACGAGCCGAGCTATTTCTGGGCGAACCCTCTCGAGATTCCCGCGGTGTGGAATGGCGGCATGTCCTTCCATGGCGGACTGCTCGGCGTCGTCATCGCCGTTTATCTGTTCGCTCGCGCCAAGAACATCAATTCGCTGTCGCTTGGCGACATCGCTTCGGCGGCGACCCCCTTCGGACTGTTCTTCGGCCGCATCGCCAACTTCATCAATTCCGAGGTGGTGGGGCGCGTGAGCGACGTGCCCTGGGCCATGGTGTTTCCCGGCGCCGGAGACGCCCCGCGCCATCCGAGCCAACTCTATGAGGCGGCGCTCGAAGGCATCCTGCTGTTCACCATCCTCGCCATCGCCACCTATCGCTACAAGGCGCTCACCCGTCCCGGCACGATCTTCGGGCTGTTCCTCATCTTCTATGGGCTGTTCCGCAGCTTCCTCGAGTTCTTCCGCGAGCCGCATCTCGGACATCCGCTCGACATCGGTGTGCTCACGCCGGGCATCGTCTATTCTATTCCCATGATCCTGCTTGGCCTCTGGCTGGTCCGCCGCGCGCAAGCAAAGCCGGCCATCGCAGCGCAATGAGCGCGCTTGCCCGCGAGCCTGTTCCTGACGCTTCGCTCGCGACGCGGCTGCATGCGCGCATCGCCAGGGACGGACCTCTGACGGTCGAAGAGTTCATGCAGGCTTGCCTCTCCGACGAAGCTGCTGGCGTCTATGCCTCCCGCCAGCCGATCGGCGGCAAGGGCGACTTCATCACGTCGCCGGAGATCAGCCAGATCTTCGGCGAGCTCGTCGGCCTCTGGGCGGTGGCGGTGTGGCAGTCCATGGGCGAGCCGTCTCGCGTGACGGTCGCCGAGCTCGGACCTGGGCGCGGTACTCTGATGGCCGATGCTTCTCGCGCCTGGCGCGGCGTTCCGAAATTCCTCGACAGCGTCTCCGTGGCGTTGATCGAGACGAGCCCGGTCATGGTCGAGGCGCAGCGCAAGACGCTCAAGGATGCGGGTGTGCCGCTTCGCTGGTATGCGGCGCTCGACGCGGTGCCGGAAGGTCCGCTGGTCGTGCTCGCCAACGAATTCGTCGATGCGCTGCCCATCCGGCAATTCATCCGCCGCGGCGAGGCCTGGCGCGAGCGGTTGATCGCGAGCGACGGCCGAGGCGGCTTCACCTTTATTGATGGCGAAGCAGAGGACGAGGGTCGGCATCTCCCGCACACAGCACCGGAGGACGCCATCCTGGAAATAAGACCGGCTGCGCAGGCGCTCATGCGCGAGCTTGGGCGCCGTGCTGAGCGCGCGCCGCTCGCCGCCCTCATGGTCGACTACGGTCACGCGGAGTCCGGCTTCGGCGACACGCTGCAAGCCGTGCGCGGACATCGCTTCGCCGATGTGCTTGCCAATCCCGGGGCAGCCGACCTCTCGTCCCATGTCGATTTCGCCGATCTCAAACGCGAGGCGGTCGCCGCCGGGCTGATGACCCATGGCCCGATGCCGCAAGGAGAGTTCCTGCTCAAGCTCGGCTTGGCAGCGCGCCGCGAGCGTCTGCTTCAGCGCGCCACGCCCACCCAAGCCGAAGCCATCGCCTCCGGCGCCGCGCGGCTCGTCGATCCGAGGCAGATGGGCGTTTTGTTCAAGGCGCTCGCGCTTACAAGCGCCGGGCTTCCACCGCCGCCACCTTTCGGTCATCAGCATTTCGCCCTATCTTGAACCGACCGGCCATGGTGACACCCGACAGGGCCATGTTTTGCGCCTCGACCCTTGAGAGCTGTGACGGCATCCGCCACGGATTCTTCACCCGCCGGGGAGGCGTCTCTAAGGGCATTTACGGCTCGCTCAATTGCGGTCTCGGCTCTCGCGACGACGCTGAGGCCGTACGGCAGAACCGCACCCTGGTTGCCGAGACCTTGGGCGTCCCACCCGACCGGCTGCTCACGCTTTACCAGATCCACAGCGCCGCGGCGGTGGTCGTCGACAAGCCTTGGGAAAATGGCGCCGCGGAAGCCGATGCCCTCGTCACGAGCACCCCTGGCCTTGCCATTGGCGCGCTCACGGCCGATTGCGCGCCGGTGCTGTTTTGCGATGCGCAAGCCCGCGTCATCGCCGCGGCCCACGCCGGCTGGCGCGGGGCCCTTTCCGGGATCGTCGAGGCCACGCTCGCGACCATGGAAGAACTCGGCGCCGAGCGCGAGCGCACGGTGGCGGTCATCGGCCCGTCGATTTCGCAACGGGCCTATGAAGTTGGCGCCGACTACATGGAGCGCTTTCTCGCCGAGGAGCCCGGAAGCGAGGTCTTCTTTGTGACGGACGACAGCTCGGGCGAGCCTCATTTCGACCTTGCCGGCTATGTGGCGGAGCGCCTGTCGCGCGCCGGCGTCGGCACCGTATCGGACCTTGGACTTTGCACTTATTGCGACGAAACCCGCCTATTTAGCTATCGCCGGTCGCAGCACCACGGTGAGGAGGACTACGGACGTCAAATTTCCGCCATCGTGCTCACCTGATCCTCATTCACCATAGTCGGGTCGGGGAAGCGCTCATCCATCCTTAAGCTGGACGCCAGCCGTGCTGGTAATCTATTGTTTGGCCGAGGTTTGGAAGCCCCGCCGCGGGTAATAGACCGCAGTCGCGAAGGGGGCTTCGCGGCCAACAGAGGGAGTATTTGTTGGGCGCGACTCCTATATGCGTGCGCCGCCGGACCAGGCGTGCCGCAGCCACGGCGTTGACCGCTGCGGTTGTCTTCCTCCTGTTTGTCGGTGCGTTGGCGGAAAGCGCCAGTGCCGGCATTTTCAGCGACGCCACCAGCAGGCTGTTCGGCCGCTCCAAGAGCCTGGACCTTGCCCCCATCGTCGGCGCGCCTGCGAATGTCACTGAGGAGTTCGCCCAGGCAGCTCGTCGCCGCAGGCAAGAACAACAAGCTGACCATCACGCCGAACGGCACCGGCTCCTCCTACACCATCAAGGGATACCTTCTCGCCACCAGCGAGCGTAAGGGCGCGAAGATTTCCTACATTCTCGATATTAACGATTCCAAGGGAGGCAAAGTCGGCCGCGTCTCCGGCGAGCAGGTGGTGCCCGGCCGTTCAGGCGCCGACCCGTGGAGCGGCGTCGACAGCGCCGCGATCCGCAGCCTCGCCGCCAAGATCGCCCCGCAGATTGCCTCGACCCTATCGGGCGGCAGCGCTGCGCCGCCTCCGGTTGCCTCCGATCCGCCACCCTCCCCTGGGACATCCCCAAGCGCTGGCGCCAAACCGTCCACCACGACCGCCACCGCCCCTGCCCCCCGCGTGGCCAAGGGGCCAGTGACGGCGATGGTTTCACCGGTCTCAGGAGCCCCCGGCGACGGCATGAAGTCGCTGACCGCGGCCATCAAGAAGCGCCTTTATGCCAAGGGGGTTAAGCTTACCAGCGTCCAATCGGAGAATACCTACACGGTCAAAGGCATCGTCAGCCTGAAGGACGCCTCCGGTGGCAAGCAGAGCATCCGCATCGACTGGCAGGTGATCGACCCGAGCGGCAAGAGGGTCGGCACCGTGTCGCAGCAGAACACCATCCCGAAAGGCTCGCTGAACGGCCCCTGGGGGGCCATCGCCGACGCCGCGGCCGGCGCCGCCGCCGACGGCATCGTCAAGCTCCTCCCCAAGAACACTTAACTGCGTCCACAAGCCGCTTGCGGCCGTGAGTTTACATCGGGCCTTTAGCCTTGCTAAATGCGCGTGCCCGCTGGCTCGCGATGAGAGCCGGCTGATGCAAGGCTCTGGTGCCTAAGGAGCGGGGTTCGATGAAACTGGTTGCAGGCAACAGCAACCGTCCGCTCGCCGAGGCGATTGCGGCCTATCTCAAGCTACCCCTGGCCAAATGCATCGTCCGCCGCTTCGCCGACATGGAGATCTTCGTCGAGGTGCAGGAGAACGTCCGCGGCGAGGACGTGTTCGTCCTTCAATCGACCTCGGCGCCCGCCAACGACCATTTGATGGAGCTGTTGATCCTGATCGACGCGCTGAAGCGCGCCTCGGCGCGGCGCATCACCGCTGTCGTCCCCTATTTCGGCTATGCCCGTCAGGACCGGAAGCCAGGTCCTCGCACGCCGATCTCGGCCAAGCTCGTCGCCAACATGATCGACCGCGCCGGCGCCGACCGCGTGCTCACCCTCGATCTGCACGCCGGGCAGATACAAGGCTTCTTCGACATCCCGACCGACAATCTGTTCGCCGCGCCGGTGATGGTGCAGGACATGAAGCAGAACTTCGACGCCAACAACCTCATCGTGGTGTCGCCTGACGTTGGCGGCGTGGTGCGCGCCCGCGGGCTCGCCAAGCGCATCGATGCGCCGCTCGCCATCGTCGACAAGCGCCGTGAGCGCCCCGGCAACTCCGAGGTGATGAACGTCATCGGCAACGTTGGCGGGCGCACCTGCCTTCTCGTCGACGACATCGTCAATTCCGGCGGCACACTGGTGAATGCCGCCGAAGCGCTGCTCGATCACGGTGCGACGCAAGTGTCGGGCTACATCACCCACGGCGTCCTGTCCGGCGGCGCCGTCGCCCGCATCATGAACTCGCGCATCAAGGAGCTGGTGATCACCAACTCCATCCAGCCGAGCGAGGCGGTGAAGAGCGCCAACAATATCCGCATCCTGCCGATCGCTGGCTTGCTCGGCGAAGCAATCGCCCGCACCGCCGAAGAGCAGTCGGTGTCGAGCCTGTTCTATTAGACGGGTGGGCACCCGAAGGCTGATGCGCGTCAGCCATGCCCTTCATATTTGAAGGAGACTTTCAACTTGGTGCGGTACGCTTCCACCTTGCCGTCGGTGATGACCAGGTCCTGCTCGACGACCTCGGCCACCCGCAGCTCACGCAGATGCTCGCCCGTGAGCTCGACCGCGATCTTGGCGGCTTCCTCCCAGGATTTCGTGCTGGTGCCGATCACTTCGATGACTTTGTAGACGCTCTGCGGCATGGGGAACTCCTTGGTACGAAAATGGGCGGGACGTTCATCCTACGCCGAATATGACAGTCTGTCTGGGGCTTGACCCCCTGCGTCCATACGGCATCTTCCCTGCCACCAATTCGGCGCCTCGCGCGTTTAGAGACCGCCACGCCGAAAGCGCGACCACCTGAAATCCAACCCGAGGAGCGACCATGCACGTCAATTTGGAACACGCCGAAAAAGCCATCGAGGCCGCGCGCAAGAAGGCCATCGCGCTCAAGACGCAGATGTGCATCGCCGTGGTCGATTCCGGCGCCAATCTCAAGGCCTTCATGCGCATGGACGACGCCTGGGTCGGCTCCATCGACATCGCCATCAAGAAGGCGAAGACGGCCTGCTTCTTCGGCATGGCGACCGGCCTGCTCGGTCAATTGTCCCAGCCGGGCAAGCCGCTTTACGGCATCGAGCATTCCAATGAGGGGCTGATCACCTTCCCTGGCGGCGTGCCCATTGTCGATGAGGACGGGGTGCTGGTCGGCGCCATCGGGGTCAGCGGCAGCACGGTCGAGAACGACCACGCGGTGGCCGAGGCCGGCGTCAAGGTGCTGGGCGTGACCGAATTGCCCGAGCACCCGTGGCGGACTTAAGGATACGCCGAAGCCGCAAAAGTACCGGCGCGGGGCCGATTGGCGGATTGCCTTGAGTTCGGGAGCCGTTTATAAGCCCCCTCAATCTTGCATCGGCTCCGCTCTAGCGGGCTCTTGGTCAACTTTGGGGCCTTCTCAGGCCCTTGATTGTTTTTATTGGAGAAATCTCATGGCTGAGGCGTTGGAACTCAAGGCCTGGACGCGGGCGCGCACCGGCAAAGGCGGCGCTCGCGCGTCGCGCCGCGAGGGGCGTATCCCCGGAATCCTGTATGGCGACAAGGCAACGCCGCTGACCATCGACGTCGACTATAAGGCGATCAACACGCAGCTCCACACCGGTCACTTCCAGAGCACGATCTTCATGCTCGACCTCGACGGCGCCAAAACGCGGGTGATCCCGCGTCAGGTGCAGCTCGACCCCATTCGCGACTTCCCCATCCACGTCGATTTCATGCGCGTTGGCGAGCATTCGCTGGTCACCGTCGAAGTGCCGGTGCGCTTCCTGAACGAAGCCGCCTCCCCCGGCATCAAGCGCGGCGGCATCTTGAACGTCGTGCGCCACGAGATCCAGGTGCGCTGCCCGGCCGATGCCATCCCCGAGCATTTCGAGGTCGACCTGACCGGCCTCGAGATCGGCGACTCGGTGCATATCTCGGCCATCACCCTCCCCGAGGGCGTCAAGCCGACCACGACCGAGCGCGACTTCACCGTGGCGACCATCGTCGGCCGTGCCGCCGAGGAAGCCGGGCCTGGCGTTGCCGCCGCCGCTGCAGCCGAACCTGGCGCTGAGGAAGCTGCCGCTCCTGCCGAGGCTGCTCCAGAGAAAGAGAAGGAGAAGGAGACGAAGAAGAAGAAGGATTAGTCTCCTTCGCCTTCTTGCAGCCTTCCGTTCTTTCTGTCGGGATGAAGAGATGAAGCTCTTTGTCGGCCTCGGCAATCCGGGCGCTGAATACGCCTTCAACCGGCACAATGTGGGGTTCATGGCGGTCGATGCCATCGCCTCGGAGCATGGCTTTCCGGCCTGGCGCAAGCGCTTCTCCGGCCTCACTGCCGAAGGCAAGCTCGGGCGCGAGCAGGTGCTGCTGCTCAAGCCGCAGACCTATATGAACGAGTCCGGCCGCGCCGCCGGCGAGGCCGCGCGCTTCTACAAGCTCGACCCTGCCGACGTGATCGTCTTCCATGACGAGCTCGATCTGGTCCCCGGCAAGGTGCGGGTGAAGGCCGGCGGCGGCGTTGCCGGTCATAACGGGCTGCGCTCGATCACAGCCCATCTCGGCAACGACTATGTCCGCGTGCGCATCGGCATCGGCCATCCCGGCTCCAAGGATCTCGTGAAGAACTGGGTGCTGCAGAACTTCGTGAAGTCCGACCGCGAATGGCTCGAGCCTCTGCTCGGCGCCATCGCCAAGGCAGCGCCTGAGCTCGCCGACGGCGCCAACGACAAGTTTCAGTCCTTCGTCGCCCACGCCATGCATACGGAAGCTGAAACTGCCGATGAGCGGCCGGAGCCTGCACCCCGCAAGCGCAAGGATACGCCAAGTGCCGCGAGCGACAAGCCTGCCGCCGCCGAGGGTCCGTTCGGCAAGCTTCGCCGCTGGTTCGGCGCATCGTGATGGTTTCCTGATATGGGATTCAAATGCGGCATCGTCGGACTGCCCAATGTCGGCAAGTCCACCCTGTTCAACGCGCTGACCGAAACCGCGGCAGCGGCCGCCGCCAATTATCCCTTCTGCACCATCGAGCCGAATGTCGGCGAGGTGCCGGTGCCCGATACGCGCCTCGACACGCTGGCCAAGATCGCCAAGTCGGCCGAGACCATCCCGACCCGGCTCACCTTCGTCGACATCGCCGGGCTCGTGCGCGGCGCCTCGAAGGGCGAAGGCCTCGGCAATCAGTTCCTCGCCGTGATCCGCGAGGTCGACGCCATCGCCTATGTGCTTCGCTGCTTCGAGGATGACGACATCATCCATGTCGAGGGCCGCGTCGATCCGATCGCCGACGCCGAGACCATCGAGACCGAGCTGATGCTCGCCGATCTCGACAGCCTGGAGAAGCGCATCTCCACCCTCGAGCGAAGGGTGCGCGGGCAGGACAAGGAGGCGAAGAAGGCTCTCGAGCTGGTCGAGCGCTCGCTCGTCCTCTTGCGCGAAGGCAAGCCTGCGCGCATGGCGCAAGTCTCCGACGAGGAGCGCGCCGCCTTCAAGGCGCTCAATCTGCTCACCGCCAAGCCGGTGCTCTATGTCTGCAATGTCGATGAGGGTTCAGCCGCGACCGGCAACGCCCATTCGCGGCTTGTCGAAGAGCGCGCCAAGGCCGAAGGCGCCGGCTGCGTGATCATCTCCGCCAAGATCGAGGCCGAGCTTGCCGAGTTGTCGCCAGACGAGCGCAAGACCTATCTCGCCGAGCTCGGCCTTCCCGAGCCCGGGCTGAACAGGCTGATCCGCGAAGGCTATAAGCTCTTGGGATTGATCACCTATTTCACCGCTGGACCCAAGGAGGCGCGGGCCTGGACGGTGACCGAAGGCACCCGCGCGCCGCAGGCCGCCGGCGTCATCCACACCGATTTCGAGAAGGGCTTCATCCGCGCCGAGACCATTCCCTACGACGACTACGTCGCGCTCGGCGGCGAGGCCGGCGCCCGCGACGCCGGCAAGCTCCGCCTCGAAGGCAAGGACTACGTGGTCAAGGACGGCGACGTCCTGCACTTCAGATTTGCGAATTAAAGGCTGAGTGTCACGGTCGATGTTGCCGCAAAGATCTCCTTAAGACCATCACCTAATGCGCCCGAACTCCGCAAGCTCCACTTCGATCCGGTCTTTCAGCTCCGGGTGCGCAGCGAGCGCCCTATCGATGAGTGCGGTGTTGACGCCGTGGATGGCGCCGGCAATCGCCCGCGCATGACCCTTGTACTCCTCTGCGCTGCATTGTTCCTTTAGGCGCGGAAGCAGCTCTTGCAGCTCTCCGGCCACGCGAAAAGACACGCCGATCAAATGCCACGCCAGATCGCTATCCATGTCTAAGGTCCAATCAGGGCTCGTCATGCCCCGCCGAAGTGCCAGTCCGCACCTTCTTGTCATTGCTCGGCTTGACCGGGCAACCCAGTAATCAGTACCGCGGTAATCATGCAGGCCGTGGTTACTGGATGCCCGCTTTCGCGGGCATGACAGCGCAACTCAGCGCAGCGCAGCGGCGATGTTGCCGCCGTCCACCGCCTCGATATGGCCGGTGGTCTTGCGCGCCTTGGCCAGCGCCACGAAGGCCTGCGCCACGTCCTCGGCGAGCACCTCGCGCCCCAACAGATTGCCGCCCATATAGTCGGCCTCCGACAGGCCCCTCGCCTTCGCCCGCTCGGCGATCATGGCGTCGGTGAGCAAGCCGCTGCGCACGCGGTCCGCATTGACGCCGTTCGAGCGGATGCCGTCCTTGCCGTAATCGAGCGCGTATTGGCGCATGAGCAGCATGGCGGCGGCCTTGGGCAGGCCGTAGGGCCCGAAATTGGCGCCGGGGTTCACCGCCTGCTTGGAGAGATTGAACAGGAGCGCGCCGCCGGTGCCCTGCTTCAGCATGATGCGCACCGCCTCTTTCGCCACGGTCTGATGGGCGAAGAAATTGAGCTCGAAGCTCTGGCGGAGCAGCTCGTCGGACACATCGCCGATGCGGCCCTGCCAGGCGGCGCCGGCATTCGACACGACGATGTCGACGCCGCCGAAGCGCTCGCAGGTCTTGGCAAAGGCGGCGGCAACTTCTGCCGGCTTGGTCACGTCGCATTCGAAGCCGAGGCCCTTGATCGGTTTCGCCGCCTTCTCGGCCAGCGATCCGTCGATGTCGAGGATGGCAACTGCGGCGCCGTCCGCGGCGAGCGCTTTTGCGGTCGCGGTGCCGATCGCGCCGGCGCCGGTGACGAGCGCCACCTGCCCGGTCAGCGGCTTGACCACGGCGCCCTTCAGCTTGGCCTGCTCCAGGCTCCAATATTCGAGCTCGAAGAGATCGCTCTCCGGCAGCGGCTCGTAGCGGCCGATGCCTTCGGCGTCGGTGACCACGCGCACGGTGTTCTCGGCGAGATCGGCGGCCATGTCGGCATCCTTCGCCGTGCGGCCGATGCCGAACAGGCCAAGACCCGGCACGAGCACCACGCGCGGCGCCGAGTCGAGCTTGGATTTGATCCCGCCAACCCTCTCGTTCTCGCGGCCGAAATAGGCATCGTAGTTGGCGGCGAACTCTGCGACTTTCTCTCGAACCTCACGGGCGAAGTCGTCGAGCTTGCCCGGCTCCGGCGGCGAAACCACGAGCGGCGTGTTCTTGGTGCGGATGATGTGGTCCGGCGTGACCACGCCGCGCTGGCTGTATTCGGCAAGCTCCGCGCCATTCACGTAGGAGAGGATCTCGGGCCCGGTGCGGAAGGTCATGACGAAGCGCGTCGGCTCGCCGCCAGGCTTGTCGGCGGGCAGCGCCACGGCGCCCCTGATGATCGGCGCCACCTCGGCGACTTCTGCAAGCTCGTCGGCTAGGTCGCGCGACTGAAACACCACCGGCCGCCCCTGGCGGAGCCGCGCCTCGGCGAGCGACACCATCTCGATCATGCGCTCATAGGCTTCGCGCGCCGTCGCGCCGAAAGTGAAGATGCCGTGCTTGTGCAGGATCAGGCCTTCGACGTCCGGATTCTGCTCGTAGATTTCGGCGGCGGCCTTGGCGAGCCCGAAGCCCGGCGCAATGTAGGGCACGATGCCCATGCGCCCGTCATAGACCTCGCGGGCGAGCGCCTCGCCATCAGGCTGATCGACCAGGCTCAGCACCGCGGCGGCATGGGTGTGGTCGATGAATTTATGCGGCAGGAAGGCGTGCAGCAGCGTCTCGACCGAAGGGTTGGGCGCGCCAGCGTCAAGCAGGTTCAGGCGCTGCACATTGACCATGGCCTCGTCGGAGAGCGCATCGAGCGCGCGGAGCTTGCGCAGCGGCTCGAGCTTCACCGCGGGCAGGCCTTGCGGCTCGATATCGGCCATGTCCCAGCCGGAGCCCTTGACCGCGATCACCTCGTGCTCGACGCCGAGATCGTCCTTGGCGCGCGTCTTGACCGAGGTGTTGCCCCCGCCATGCAGCACGAGAAGCGGATCGCGGCCGAGCAGGCGCGTGGTGTAGACGCGGAGCGCGAGATCCTCGGAGACGCCCTTCTCGGCATAGGTCTCGATCGCGTCGCGGGCGCGGAGTTCGTTCCATTTGCTTTGCATGGGCCGCGTTGTTCCACTCCTCGCGGCAAGACGCAAGTGTCACGATAAGGCGACGCGATGACGCTGACGAGGCGTATTCCAGCACGCTCCTCCGTCATTCCGGCCACGCCGGCTGGCGGACATGACAAGGCTGCGGACTGCTTGAAGCCTGGGCAGACAAAGAGGCATTTGCCCAGGTTCCGGACATCGCGGCAGGGCCTTCAAAAAATCACCCAGCTTTCGCCACGCTCCTAAACCCATTTGCAACAATTTCTCATGAATACTCGTAGGTTGCGGGTGGGCATTGAAGTTTCGAGGGAGTTTACGGGAGTGGGGAAACTCTTAGACGGCTATAGGCCCGAGCTGCACTACATGCGCGGCCCCGGCCCGAGATGGCACGAGAAGCATGATCGGCGTTCCGGCAGCCGCCCGCGAAGGAGCAGCACGAGCATGATTATCGCGCTCTGGCTCGTTCCGGCCGCGGTCGCGCTGCTCGGGGTCGCCGCTGCGGTCGCTCTAGCGTAGCCGGCGCGAAGCCAAGCTCTGGAGAACGGCGCGTTCCTCACAGCAGGAATGCGGCTGCGAGGCCTGCGAGCAGCGTGGCGGCGGTGGCGATCAGGATCGGCTTGCCGAGTGCGAGCCCTGCCAAGACCACGACCATCCCGCATTTGACCAAGGTGTTGGAAAGCGCCGCGATGGTAATGGCGATGACTGCTGTACGGATTTGCCCGTTCTGGGCAAGCTCCGCCATCGACAGCGTGATGGCATCGACATCGACGAGGCCGGAGAGGGCCGCGACCGCGTAGAGTCCGCTCGGCGGCATCGTCTCCTGCACGATCTTGACCGCGAGCAGGATCACGGCGAACAGCGCACCGAATTTCGCCGCGGCGGTCAGGCTGAAGGGGTTCTTTACCGCGACTCCGCCTTTGGCGCTCGTATGCGCGTTCGCCGATCCGTCACGATAGTAGTAGAACGCGGCGAAGGCGCCGACAGTGACCGCCATGGCGAGGAACGGGACCAGCAGAGGCGCAAGAAGTGGGCGGTTGACCACCGCCACCAGGACCAGCACGCGCACGAACATCACGGCCCAGGCGAGAAGAATGCCGCAAGCGAGCGCATTGGCATTCTGTGGTGTCTCGCGGCCTTCTTTGGCGAAGGACAAGGTGACCGCCGTGGATGAGGCAAGGCCGCCCACAAGCCCGGTCAAAGCAACGCCGCGGGAGGCTCCGAGCAGGCGAGTCAGCACATAGCCGACCAGCGACAGGCTCGAAATCAGGATCACCAGCAGCCAAAGCTTGTACGGATTGAGCGCGCCCCAAGGGTCGACCGGCTCATTTGGCAGGAGCGGCAGCGCGATGAAAGTCGCGATCAGGAGCCGCATGCCGGCATAGACGTCGTCCCAGCCGAGCTTCTCCACGAAGCCATGCAGCGGCTGCTTGTAGGCGAGCACCGCTGCGGTAACGACACCGAGCCCGATCGCCAGCGGCTCGTAGCCATACATGACCATGGCGCCGAGCAGGAACACGATGACCGCGGCGATTTCGGTGGTCAGCCCCTTGCCGTTCTGACTCGTCCTGGAGGTGACGTAGTAGCCGGCTGCGACGAAGGCGCCGACAATCAGCAGGGAAACCGCGAAAATCCACGGCGCCGCCAGCGAGCGCGAGAGAAAGCCCGCCGCCGCCCCGAACAGCGCGAGCAGGATGAAGGTGCGCAAGCCAGCGATGTGGTGGGTGTCGTCCTCCTCGCTCTTGCGCTTCTCGCGCTCGATACCGACCAGTGCGCCGAGGAGGATCGCCGTGGCGAAGTCGAGTGCGACCGTCAGGAGCTCTCGATATTCCATCTCACGCGGCGCGCTTTTTGGCGTGCTCCGGGTATAGCGTGGCGAGGCCGTCGCGGGTGGCGGGGGTGACCCCGCGCTCGGTGATGAAACCGCTGATGAGGCGGGCAGGCGTCACGTCGAAGCCGAAATTCGCCGCTGGGCTCCAATCCGGGGCGATCTGCACCGTGGCGATCGAGCCGTCCTTCTGCTTGCCGGTCATGAACTTCACTTCGTCGCCGCCGCGCTCCTCGATGGGGATGGCGCTGCCATCATCGAGGCTCCAATCGATGGTGGAGAAGGGCAATGCCACGAAGAAGGGAACGCCGTTGTCGCGGGCGGCGAGCGCCTTGAGATAGGTGCCGATCTTATTGGCGACGTCGCCGGTCGCCGTGGTGCGGTCGGTGCCGACGATGCAGAGATCGACGAGCTTCTTCTGCATCAGATGGCCGCCGGTATTGTCGGCGATAAGCGTATGCGGCACGCCATGCGCGCCAAGCTCGAAGGCTGTGAGCGACGCGCCCTGATTGCGCGGCCGCGTCTCGTCCACCCACACATGGACGGGGATGCCCTCGTCATAGGCGCGGTAGATCGGAGCGAGCGCCGTGCCCCAGTCGACGCAGGCGAGCCAGCCTGCATTGCAATGGGTGAGGATGTTGACCCGCTCGCCCTTCTTCTTCTCGGCATGCGCGCGGATGATGCCAAGCCCATGCTCGCCGATCCGGCCGTTATTCTCCACGTCCTCATCGCAGATCTGCGCGGCGCGGGCGTAGGCGGCGGCGAGGCGCGCATCCCGCGGCAGGTTGCGCACCGCCTTCTGCATCTCGTCGAGCGCCCAGCGGAGATTGATGGCGGTCGGCCTGGTGGCGGCGAGCGTCTCGCAGGCGCGCTCGAGCGCCTCGTCGGACTGGTCGTCGCGCAAGCCAAGACAGACGCCATAGGCAGCGGTTGCCCCGATCAGCGGCGCGCCGCGCACCTGCATGGTGGAGATTGCCTTGCGCCGCGTCCTCGAGCGTCCGCAGCGTCACGGTCTCGAAGCGGAAGGGCAGCTTGGTCTGGTCGATGATCTCGACCGACCAGCCGTCGGGGTTGAGCCAGATGGTACGGTAGTGTTTGCCGTCGATGTTCATGGGCTTCTGCTCAATCGCCCTCAAACGCCATCAGCGTGTGGCACTCGACCCCAAGCTTGGCGAGGCGGGCGCAGCCGCCGAGGTCCGGCAGGTCGATGACGAAGGCCGCGCCAACCACCTCCGCATTCAGCCTGCGCAGCAATTTGACCGCAGCCTCCGCCGTGCCGCCGGTGGCGATGAGGTCGTCGACAAGCAGCACCGGCTCGCCTGGCTTCAGCGCATCCTCGTGGATCTCGATAATGTCGATGCCGTATTCCAGCTCGTACTCCTGGCCGATAGCCTTCGCCGGCAGCTTGCCCTTCTTGCGGATCGGCACGAAGCCGCAGCGCAGGCGATCGGCGACAGCGCCGCCGAGGATGAAGCCGCGCGCCTCGATGCCGGCAACCGACTCGATCCGCCGGTTGGTGAACGGCGCGACCAGCCGCTCGATGCAGGCGCGCAAGCCGTTGGCATGGCCGAGCAGCGTGGTGATGTCGCGGAACATGATGCCGGGTTTCGGATAGTCCGGTATCGTGCGCACGAGGTCCTTGAGATCGATCTCTTCGGTCAGGCTCATGCAAGGACCTCCTCTTGGGCTTCAAGCCGGGGGTCGGCTCCAGTGCCTATAGTGGAACGAAGCGCGGCTGACTAGCGGCCGTCACGCCTTGTTCAATACGCGGCCGGCAACCGCGTCGAGCTTCTTGACGAGCTCCGGATCGCGCGCTTCGGGCGCGGTGATGATCGCGGTGTCGAGCGCGCGGTCGGAGCCGATCGGACACGGCTCATGCTCGCGCGGGAAGTCGCGGGCGAGCCTGCTCGCAAGCCGCGCCGCCTTCTCGGCATTGGCCAACAGCACCTTGATGATGTCGCTGACGGTGACCGCGTCGTGGTCGGGATGCCAGCAGTCGAAATCGGTGACCATGGCGACGGTCGCGTAGCAGATCTCCGCCTCGCGGGCGAGCTTGGCCTCGGGCAGATTGGTCATGCCAATCACCGAATAGCCGAGATTCTTGTAGGTCATGCTCTCGGCGAGCGTGGAGAATTGCGGCCCCTCGATGCACACATAGGTGCCCTCGCGGGCGAACGAGATGCCTTCGGCTTCCGCGGCCTGGGCAAGGTGAATACGCAAGCGGGGAGAGACCGGGTGCGCCATGGACACATGCGCCACGCAGCCCGTGCCGAAGAACGAGGTTGCCCGGTTATGAGTGCGATCGACGAATTGATCGACCAGCACGAAGGTGCCAGGCGGCAGTTCCTCCTTGAACGAGCCGCAGGCCGACAGCGACATGAGGTCGGTGACCCCTGCCCGCTTCATCACGTCGATATTGGCGCGGTAGTTGATGTCGGTGGGCGAGAGCCTGTGTCCCTTGTCATGGCGCGACATGAACACGATTGGCAGCCCCTCGATCTCGCCGACGCGCAAGGCGGCTGACGGCTCGCCCCAGGGACTCTCGATGCGCTTCTCGCGCACGTTCTCGAGCCCGGGTAGATCGTAGAGGCCCGAACCGCCGATGATGCCAAGCACTGCCTTTGTCATGTCATCCCTCTCACTCGCCGACCCGCATATAGAACACGGCATAGACCCAGCGGCCTCGTCCATCCTCGCCGGGCTTCTCGCCTTCGGCCCGCGTATTGATCAGCCAGAGCGGACCCTGTTGGCCGATGCCGAGCGGCACGCCGTCGGCCTCGAGCGCGAGGATCCAGTCCGAGCGGTCGATATCTTCGGGGCTAAGCCAGCCCGAGAAGCCGTTGATCGCGACCACGGTTACCTTCAGCTTCGCCGCTTCAATATGCCCGAGCACCTCGCGGAGCAGCGGCCCCTTGAAGGTCGCAGGCTTGTCGAATTCCCGCGGCTGCACCGTCACGGTGCCCTGCTCGAGCGAAAGCAGCGTAGGGCGGTCGAAGGCGAAGGCCTTGTTGAATTCGATCTTGTTCAGCGCAAGCAGGCTGTCCTTCTTTGGATCGAGCGGCCCGCGATTGCTCTCGCCGATGGTGCCGCTGACGGTGAGCAGCACCATGTCCTTCGGCGCACGGTCCTGCTCGGCGGCGGAGACGGAGAGGGCGCAGAGCGCCGCGATGAGAGCAAGGAGGATCGATCGCATGGGCTGGAAACCGGGAGGGACTGAAACCAGCGCCATCCTCGGCTGCGATCCTCATCCGGTCAAGTTCGAGGACGGACCCTTAAGCCGTATGCGCTGCCTTGCCGTGCAGACGCCCCCACACCGAACGCTTCGCCAGGAACATGATAATGGCAAAGACAGTGAGGAAAACCATCACCCGCGCGCCGAGCATGTGCCGCTCCTCGAGCTTAGGCTCTGCCGCCCACATCAGAAAGGCCGACACGTCCCGCGCATAGTTGTCGACCGTTGGCTTGGTGCCGTCGGTATAGGGGACCGAGCCGTCGATGAGCGGCGGCGGCATGGCGATCTGATGCCCGGGAAAAGCAGTGTTGTAGTGCATGCCCTGAGCAAGCTCGAAGCCCGCCGGCGGCTGATGATAGCCGGTGAGGAGCGCGTAGATATAGTCGGGGCCGCCAGGCCGTGCCTTCGCCATCACCGAGAGGTCTGGGGGAAGCGCGCCACGATTTGCAATCCGCGCCGTGGCATCATTCGCGTAGGGCGAGCGGAACCGGTCGGACGGACGTCCAGGCCGTTGGAACATCTCGCCCTTGTCGTTAGGACCGTCGGTCACCTGCGCTTCGGCGGCGAGCGTCGCGACGGCTTCCGGCGAGAAACCTGGTCCGCCAGGCTCGCCGAGATTGCGGTAGGACAGAAGCCGCAAGGAATGGCAGGCCGCGCAAACATTCTTGTAGACGGCGTAGCCGCGCTGAAGCTGGGCGTTGTCATAGGCGCCGAACGGACCGGTAAAGGTCCAATCCTGCGACTCGATCTCAGGTGCGTGGCTCGAAGCTTCGGCTGCCGGCTTGGCTTCCTCTGCGGGCTTGGCTTCATCCGCAGCGAAAGCAGTGCGCGGCGAGAGAGCAAGCGCGATGACGAGACCGGCGGCAAGCGCGAGTCCGAGGGACGGATGCATCCTCATGCCACCGGCTCCGGCGCACGGCGTTGCGGCGCGCGCTTCGGCGAGGCCGGCTTGGCCTGTTGCGGCCCGAGCACGGACTCGGTGATGCTTCCCGGCAGTCCCTTCGGCTTTTCGATCCAGCCGACCACCGGCATCACCAGGAGGAAGAACAGGAAATAATACGCGGTGAAGAGGCGGCCGAGCACGAGATAGGCGCCTTCCGGCGGCTGCGAGCCGAGATAGCCGAGCACGAAGCAGGTCACGACGAACGCCCAGAAGAACCATTTGTAGATCGGCCGGTAGCGTGTCGAGCGCACCCGCGAGGTGTCGAGCCAGGGTACGAAGAACAGGATGGCGATCGAGCCGATCAGTCCGGCGACGCCGAACAGCTTGCTCGGGATGGCGCGCAGGATTGCGTAGAACGGCAGGAAGTACCATTCGGGCACGATGTGCGCCGGCGTCTGCAACGGATTGGCCGGGATGTAGTTGTCGGGATGGCCGAGATAATTCGGGGCGTAGAACACGAAGCCGGCGAAGAACAACGCGAACAGCGCGAGCGCGAAGCCGTCCTTGATCGTGTAGTAGGGGTGGAACGGAATCGCCTCCCGCGGGCTCTTGACGTCGATCCCGGTCGGATTGTTGTTGCCGGGAATGTGCAGCGCCCAGATGTGCAGCATCACGACTCCGGCGATCACGAACGGGAAGAAATAGTGCAGGCTATAGAGCCTCGTCAGCGTCGGGCCGCCGACGGCAAAGCCGCCCCAGATCCATTCCACGAGCCGCGTGCCGATACCCGGAACCACCGCATCGAGCGACGAGAACAGATTGGTGATCACAGTGATCGCCCAAAAGCTCATCTGCCCCCACACCAGCGAGTAACCCATGAAGGCGGTGGCGATCATCAGCAGGAGGATGAGCACGCCGAGAATCCACAGCACCTCGCGCGGCGCCTTGTAGGAGCCGTAATAGAGCCCGCGCAATGTGTGGATGTAGGCGGCAAGGAAGAACATCGAGGCGCCGACGGTATGCGTATAGCGCAGCAGCCACCCCCAGTTCACGTCACGCATGAGGTGCTCGATGCTGTCGAAGGCGCGGTCCGGCGTGCCAACGTAATGCATGGCGAGCACGATGCCGGTCGCGATTTGCGACACGAGCATGAAGGTGAGGATGCCGCCGAAGGTCCACCAATAATTCAGATTGCGCGGCGTGGGGAAGACCATGAACTGGTCATGCACGAGCCGCGGAATGGGCAGCCGCTCATCGACCCATTTTTCAATGCCTGTTGACGGCTCATAGGAAGAAGACGGGTGCGCCATTATCGCGAGCTAGCCGATCTTGATCTTGGTATCTGAGGTAAAGGCGTAACGCGGGATCGCCATGTTCTGCGGCGCAGGTCCGACGCGCACGCGGCCCGCGCTGTCATATTGCGAGCCGTGGCACGGACAGAACCAGCCGTCGTAATTTCCCTTTGGGTCGCCGATCGCCTGCCCCTTCGGAATGCAGCCGAGATGGGTGCAGATGCCGATCATCACGAGCCAGGTCTCGCGATCCTTGCCTGCGCGATTCTCGTCGGTGGCTGGCGCATCCTCGGGCAGATTTGCGTTGCGCGCGACCGGATCGATGAGATCGTCGAGCGGCACGGTCTTGGCTTCCTCGATCTCCTTCTTGGTACGGTGGCGGATGAAGATCGGCTTGCCGCGCCACATCACCGTGATCGCCTGGCCCTCCTCCACCGGAGAAAGATCGACTTCCGTCGTCGCCATCGACAGAGCCGAGGCGTCCGGATTCATCATGTCCAAGAGCGGCCACAGTCCGAGGCCGAGTCCGACCGCGGCGAACCCGCCGGCGGCAACCATGATCACGTCGCGCCGGGACGGGTCCTCTTCATCGGGGAGGGGAAACTGCGCGGGAGTAGCTTGTGTGCTGTCGGCCAATTGCCAGAGCTCCTAATCGCCAATGGCCAAGTTCGACCGGACTTCGCGGAATACAGACGTTCAGCGTCCGCCCCCCAGGGCCGGCGTCGATATATCTTGGGCCTTAAAGCTTTTGCCTCTCCTCTGCCGGCCGAGGCTTACGGCCAGCATGGCTCCTCATTGCTTTCTTGCACCCGCGTTTGGGCTTGTCCAGGACCACACCCCGGTCAAATTGGCGCAGTGCACAAAAACCTTCAGAGCAGGACCGGCGTAGCATTCCGAGCCGCCGAAACCTTGACTTCGGTCAAGGCCGGACTTGACCTCCCCCGTCATCCCAGTGACCTCTAGCAGTGTCCAAAGAACCCTCGATGAAGGCGTGGCCCGTGACCATGACGCAAGCAAAGCCGAGAGAGACCAAGACCTTCGCCTCCGATGCGGCATCGCTCGAAACCCGCAAGGAGCGGGCGCGGGTTTGGTTCGAGGCTTTGCGTGACGACATGCTTGCGGCGCTCGAGGCTGTCGAGGATCGAGCCGAGGGCTGCTCACTCTATGCCGGAGAGCCGGCTGGGCGCTTCACGCGCAAGGCCTGGACGCGGGCCGAGCCTGACGGAACGGCTGGAGGCGGCGGGGTGATGTCGTTGATGTCCGGCCGCGTATTCGAAAAGGTCGGCTGCCATACCTCGACCGTGCACGGCACCTTCCCCAAGGAGTTCGCCTCGCAGATTCCCGGCGCCGATCAGGATCCGCGGTTCTGGGCCTCGGGGATCTCCTTCATCGCCCATCCCAAGAACCCGAACGCGCCGGCCGCGCATATGAACACGCGAATGGTGATCACCAGCAAAGGCTGGTTCGGCGGCGGCGGCGACCTCACCCCGGTGCTGATGCGGCGGCGGACGCAGGAGGATAAGGACTCGGTAGACTTCCACGCCGCGATGCGCGCCTCGTGCGAAGGACAGAAGTCAGCCGACTATCAGCGCTTCAAGGAATGGTGCGACGAATATTTCTATCTGCCCCACCGCAAGGAGATGCGCGGCATCGGCGGCATCTTCTACGACTATCTCGATAGCGGGGACTGGGAGGCGGACTTCGCCTTCACGCAAAGCGTCGGCCGCGCCTTTGTCGGCATCTATCCTGAGATCGTCCGCCGCAACATGCTGACGCCGTGGACCGAGGCAGACCGCGAGGAGCAACTCATCCGCCGCGGCCGCTATGTCGAGTTCAATTTGCTCTACGACCGCGGCACCATCTTCGGGCTCAAGACCGGCGGCAATGTCGAGGCGATCTTGTCCTCCATGCCGCCCTTGGTGATGTGGCCTTAGGGCTCCTCACCCTGGAGGAGGCGCGGAACGCGCCGTCTCGAAGGGTGAGCTCATGCTTCGAGACGCGGCCTTGCGGCCGCTCCTCAGCATGAGGGAGAAGTCCTACCCCCTCACCCCCGGATACCTGCATAAGCATAAGCGACTTGCGCAGCATTTGCCGCGCCGACGCGCGTCTGGATCACCGGCGCGTCCGACACGAGCTGCGCGACGAGGATGGCAAACGCGGTGAGGAGCAGCACGACCACGAACTTCCACATGACGGCCTCCGAGCCTCGGACGCGCTCGACGCGCGCGTGATGTGCCGTCGTCGTAGGCCGCTGCCGCTGAACCGGAGCTGAGGTGTCCGTTCATCTGCGGTTTGGTTTTGCGCGTTTTTCGTGCGAAGCTAGGAAATGCGAGCCTGAAGGGGGCCTTGGGTTCGCTGGAAGTATTCAGCGCGAACCGGAGGCACCCGGCGCGCCAAGGAGCAGATGACGCGTGGCCCGCTCGTTCGACTATAGTGCCCCAGCCGAGCTGTTTGCGCCCAAGGGCCGGCCTGGAATGCGTCAGCCCGTCGCCTATCGCCGATTCCCCAGCGCCGCCGCCGCCATTCGCTTCGCCGTGGAAGAGCTTTCGCAGGCCGGTCTCGCCGCCGCGATCCTCGAGGTTAACGAGGACCGCTTCGACCATGTTGGCATCCGCCAACTCTATGAAGACAAGAAATATCCGTTGCGGCGGCGCACAAAACGGCCCGATTAAATCTTGCCAAAAATACGGGTTCTGCTCATACTATCGGCACCGGGCGCTCAAGGCTTTGGGCGCGGACTTGGACTGACGGCAAAGTGAACCATCGCGCCGATTACGAGCACGACAACCTTTCCTGAAATCTCAAGACGCCACAGGGCTCTTTTGGGTCCACGGCCCGTTGTTTGAAACTCGAACGGGAAAGGAATTCCCCCCATGGCTCGTGTCAATGGCACAGTGAAGTTCTTCAATCATTCGCGCGGCTTCGGCTTCATCCAGCCGGAAGACGGCGGCAAGGACGTGTTCGTACACGCCTCTGCTCTCGAGCGTTCCGGCGTGCCGGCGCTTAACGAAGGCGACAAGGTCTCTTTCGAGATCGAGGACGATCGTCGCGGCCGCGGCAAGCAGGCTGCCAACGTCCAGCTCGCCTAGTTCTCGCGCGAAACTGCGCTTGACCGACCGCCGGGCTTCGTGCCCGGCGGTTTTTTATTGCTCGGTCACGTCTCTGCACGCTTCGAAAATTGTTGCAGAAACAAACTGCAATTCACTGCAACCAAGGGGACACTTTGCTGGCCCCGTTTTGCCGCAAAAGCGCGCTTAGCTCGTCCTCCCAAAACCCTGACGAATTGCGTCCGCATCCTGAATGCGGATCTGACCAAGGACGAACGCGATGACGAGAATATTTCTGAAGGGCCTCGCGCTTGCCGCTCTCGTGGGCTTAAGCGCCCTCACCCTCCCCGCCACCGCCGAAGCCGGGCGCGGCTGGGGCGGACATGGTTGGGGCGGTCATGGCTACTATGGCGGCCGTGGATGGCGCGGCGGCGGATGGGGCGGACCAGGCTATTGGGGCGCCGGCCTCATCGGCCTCGGCGTCGGTGCAGCCATCGGCAGCGCCCTTGCGGCACCCGTCTATGTGGATCCTTACGTCGACGCACCGCCTCCGCCGCCGGCGGCTTATGCGCCGGTTGCCGCCGGATATGGTCCGGCGCCTTGGTCGCCCGAATGGTACGACTATTGCGCCCAGCGCTACCGGAGCTTCAACGCCCGCACCGGCTATTTCATGGGCTATGACGGCCAGCCGCATTTCTGCCAATAGGGCGATGCGAGAGACTTGATTAAGGGCCTGCCGGGGCGGTTCGAGCCGCTCCCGGCGGGCCCCTTTCCCAGAGCTTTGACTATGCCAGCGGCAACGTTTACCCCTGCGGCAACTCAGCCCGTTTCGGGTCGAGTTTGCGACTTGAACGACCTACGCCTGCGACGCAGAATTATCGGCAATCCGATCGTTTCGCGAACTCTTAGCATCGGAAGAAGAATGGCCACCTGGCGAAGTCTCGAACCTTCGGAATTGACCCGCCCAACCAACTGCGAGGCGCTCCCGAGCGTCGTGGAGGCCGACGGGGCGCGATCGCTGGCGGACCTCCGCGCTTTCGTGACCGCCGAACGCGACCGGCTTCGGAATGAAATGCTGAAGCGCGGCGGCGTTCTCCTCCGCGGCTTCGAGGTGAACGAGCCGGCAGGCTTCGCCGATATTATCGGCGCGCTTGGTTACGAACCCGAGGCGGAGAACGCGTTCGACACCAGCCCACGAAGCAAGGTCGCCGAAAGCGTATACACCTCGACCGACACCCCCGACGCCTATCCCATTCTCGCCCACAACGAGAACAGCTTCCTAAACGAACGACCCCGCATGATTTCGTTCTTCTGCCTGGTCGAACCGCGCCGCTACGGCGAGACGCCGCTGTTCGACTCGCGCGCGGCGGCCATAACCCTCGACCCCGGTATCCGGGCGAAGCTCGAAGAAAAGAAGGTCTGCTATCGGCGGCGTCTTCCCAAGCAGCGCCCAAGCTGGGCGCCGGTGATGAACCGGGACTGGAACGAGGCTTTCGGCACCCGCGACCGCGATGAGATCGAGGCCATGGTGACGTCGCGGGGAATGGTCTGCCGCTGGCATCCGAACGGGCGCATCCTGCACACTGAAAACGTAGTCAATCCCCTGCCTCGCCATCCCGACACCGGAGAGCAGGTGCTCAACCTTCAGGCCTTTCACCGGACGAGCATCCTGCGGGATCTCGACGAGGTCAGGCCGCGCCAGAATCCGCTCCACAACGCCTCTCTGAAAATGGGCCTCAGGATCCTTTACGCGCTCGACGTCATGCCGGTGCAAATCCTCTACGGCGACGGAACTCCAATTCCTGCCGATGAGATGGCCGAGATCCGCCGGGCCACCTGGGATCACTCGGTTCTGTTCCGCTGGAAGAAGGGCGATGTTCTCGTGCTCGACAACATCCTGACCGGGCACGGCCGGATGAATGTCGAAGGGCCGCGCAAGATCCTCGCCTCATTCGCCGATCCGGTTTCCTTCCCGGTGTGAATGCCGGGCGGGCGAGATGATGGACGCCAACACGATCCGCACCACCTGCCCGCGGGATTGCTACGATGCCTGCGGCGTGGTGGTGAAGCTTGCGGCCGATGGCACGGTCAACGTGGTTGGCGATCCCGCGCACAGCGTCAGCCGGGGCGCGTTGTGCGGCAAATGTTCGATTGGTTATAACGGCGTCTGGCGCGATCCGAGCGTTCGCCTGACGCGTCCCTTGAAGCGGGTCGGGCCGAAAGGCGCCGGCCGCTTCGAGCCGATCGAGTGGGACGCGGCGCTTGCCGATATCGCCAATCGTCTCAACGCGATCCGCAGCAACGACGGTGCGGCCTCAATTCTGCAGACCCACTACACGGGAACCTGCTCGCTGATCGCCGGCACCTTCCCCTTGCGCTTCTTCAACAGCATCGGCGCGACCGAGGTCGACCCGGATACCGTGTGCAACAAAGCGGGGCACGTGGCGCTCCAGCTGATGTACGGAGAATCGACGCGCGGCTTCGACCCGCGCACCATTGACGGCTCGCACTGCGTGATGATCTGGGGCGCCAATCCATCGACCTCGGCGCCGCATGTGCACCAATATTGGCTGTCGGAGACGGCCGTCCCCAAGATCGTCGTCGATCCTATCCGCCACGAGACGGCGGCGGCGGCCGACATGCATTTGCAGCTTTACCCCGGCACCGACGGCGCGCTCGCTTTCGCGATGCTGCATGTCATCCGGGCGGCGGGCCGCATCGATCGGACCTTCCTGGCCGCGCACTCCAAAGGTTGGGCGGAGATCGAAACTCAATTGGATGCGTGCACTCCGGCCTGGGGTGAAGCAACCACCGGCGTGCCGGCGCGCCTCATCGAGGACGCGGCGCTTCTTTACGCGGAAGGACCATCGTTGCTGTGGATGGGTCAGGGCTTCCAGCGCCAATCCTTCGGCGGCAATGCCATGCGCGCAGTCGCGACCTTGCCGGCAGCAACCGGCAACATCGGCAGATACGGCGCCGGTTTCCTCTATCTCAACGGCTGGGACACGCGAGGCGTCGATGCGGGCTATCTGACGGCAGCGCACCTCAAACCGGCGTCCGCGCAGACGATCAGCCATATGGATCTTGCCGGCCGGCTCGAGTCGCCCGAGACCAAGGCGCTCATCACCTGGAACAACAACATCGCCGTGTCGAGCCCCGAGCAGCGGCGCCTGCGGCGGGCGCTCGAGCGCGATACGTTGCTGCAAGTCACGCTCGATCTCTTCCAGACCGAGACCGCCAACTACGCCGACTATGTGCTTCCGGCTGCGAGCTTCCTCGAGTTCGACGACGTGGTGATGTCCTATTTCAACGCCAGCATCTCGGCGCAGGTGAAGGCGGTTCCGCCGCTTAGGCAAGTCGCTGCCCAATCAGGAAATCTTCAGGCGTCTCGCCACCGCCATGGGCTTGACCGATCCGGAGCTGTTCGAGACGGACGCCAGCATGATCGCCACGCTGCTCGACCAGGCAAAGCCGGGCCTGACCTTCGCGACGCTGGCTGAAGCCGGGACCATCGACGACCCGGTCAAGCCGGTCGTGCAATTCGAGCACCACGACTATCGAACGCCGTCAGGCAAGATCGAGCTGGCCGGCAGCGCCTTCATCGACGCAGGCCTGCCGCGCGCGCCCTTCGCCTCTGCCGAGGCGCGGCCCGTAGGCGGGGAGCTGCGCCTTCTCTCCCCGGCGTCGAAATGGCTGATGAACAGCAGCTTCGGCAACGACCCCAAGATCCTGAAGCAGCTCGGCGAGGATGAGGCCTTCGTGCATCCCGACGAAGCGCGGTCGCGTGGGCTTGCCAATGGGACGCGCGTGAAGATCGGCAATCCAACCGGTGCGATCACCCTGCGGCTATCCGTTTCGGCCGATGTGCCGAGGGGCGTTATTCTGGCGTATAAGAGCCGTTGGACCGCGACCGGCGCCAAGAGCAACGTCAACGCCCTCAATCCAGGCACAAAGGCGGATCTCGCGGAGAGCTGCGCCGTTCACAGCATCAACGTATCGATGGTCCCGGCCTGAATGGATGCCCGGATCAAGTCCGGGCAGGACGAGCAAGGGGAAGCGCCGTCGGCCTAGTGCAGCCGGAGCACGCCGTCGACGAAATTGAACTCCGTCGGCGCGATCAGTCCGCGATGCGCGACCCGCACGCGATAGAGCGGGCCGTCGAGATTCGCCGCCCAGAAATCGAGGAACTCGATGAGCTTGGGAAAGCGCGGCGCAAGATCGTAGTCCTGCCAGATATAGCTCTGCAGCAGCCTCTGATGATCGGGAAGGCGGTAGATGATCTCCGCGGTCGTCAGCGAAAAGCCCTCGATCTGGCGGAGGAAAGCCGTGTCGGTCATGGAATCCCTGCTCGTCTTGCTTTTGCCCCGACCTTGAATCTTAATTCTGCCGGCGATTCGCGTCCAGAATGATTCTTAAGACAAATCAGCGCTTTAGCAGCAGATTTGAGTCACTGCTAACGCGTTAGCACTCGGCCCTTGAAAGTGCTAATATGCGACTCCAAATACGCGCGGGGGAGCATCGAGACGCATCCCCCAAAGCTCAAATATTCCAAACGTTTCCGAGGAGGTTCATATGAAGTTTCGTCCGTTGCACGACCGCGTCGTCGTACGCCGTATCGAGGAGGGCGATCGCACCAAAGGCGGCATCATCATCCCCGATACCGCGAAGGAGAAGCCCCAGCAGGGCGAAGTCGTCGCCGTCGGTCCCGGCGCCCCCGATGAGAAGGGCAAGGTCCAGCCGCTCGACGTGAAGCCTGGTGACCGCGTGCTGTTCGGCAAATGGTCAGGCACCGAGGTCAAGCTCGACGGCGAGGAGCTGTTGATCATGAAAGAGAGCGACATCATGGGCGTGCTCGAAGGCGCCGTCGCCAAGAAGAAGGCCGCTTAACGAATATCGTCATCCTGAGGCGGCGGCCGCAGGCAGCCCTCGAAGGATAATCCCGCATTCCCCCCTGCCCTTCGAGGCTCCGACGCGAGCACCTCAGGGCGACGACAGAATTGGAGTTGAGATCCATGTCAGCTAAGGAAGTAAAATTTTCGCAGGACGCCCGCGAGCGCATGCTCCGCGGCGTCGACATCTTGGCCAATGCGGTCAAGGTGACGCTCGGCCCCAAGGGCCGCAATGTCGTGCTCGAGAAATCGTTCGGCGCCCCACGCATCACCAAGGACGGCGTGACGGTGGCGAAGGAGATCGAGCTCGAGGACAAGTTCGAGAATATGGGCGCGCAGATGGTGCGCGAGGTCGCCTCGAAGACCTCCGACACCGCCGGCGACGGCACCACCACGGCGACCCTGCTTGCGCAGGCCATCGTCAAGGAAGGCGCAAAGTCGGTCGCGGCCGGCGCCAACCCGATGGATCTGAAGCGCGGCGTCGACATGGCCGTAACCGCCGTGCTCGCCGAGCTGAGCGCCAAGGCCAAGAAGGTCACCTCCAGCGAAGAGATCGCGCAAGTCGGCACCATCTCCGCCAATGGCGACCGCGAGATCGGCGCCATGATCGCCAAGGCCATGCAGAAGGTCGGCAATGACGGCGTGATCACCGTCGAAGAGGCGAAGTCGCTCGAGACCGAGCTTGAAGTGGTCGAGGGCATGCAGTTCGACCGTGGCTATATTTCCCCATATTTCATTACCGACGCCGACAAGATGCGCGTCGAGCTCGAGAATCCCTACGTTCTGATCAACGAGAAGAAGCTCTCCAACATGCAGTCTCTGCTTCCCCTGCTCGAGCAGGTGGTGCAGGCCGGCAAGCCGATCCTGGTCATCGCCGAGGACGTCGAGGGCGAGGCGCTTGCCACGCTCGTGGTCAACAAGCTGCGCGGCGGGCTGAAGGTTGCCGCGGTCAAGGCGCCAGGCTTCGGCGATCGTCGCAAGGCCATGTTGCAGGACATCGCCGTGCTCACCGGCGGTCAGGTGATCTCCGAGGATCTCGGCATCAAGCTCGAGAGTGTCACGCTCGACATGCTCGGCCGTGCCAAGAAGGTGTCCATCACCAAGGATGACACCACCATCGTCGCCGGCGCCGGCAAGAAGGCCGACATCGAGTCGCGTGTCGCACAGATCAAGGCGCAGATCGAGGACACCACCTCCGACTACGACCGCGAGAAGCTCCAGGAGCGTCTCGCCAAGCTCGCCGGCGGCGTTGCCGTGATCAAGGTCGGCGGCGTTACCGAGATGGAGGTCAAGGAGAAGAAGGACCGCGTCGACGATGCGCTGAACGCAACCCGCGCCGCGGTCGAGGAAGGCATCCTGCCAGGCGGTGGCGTGGCGCTGATCCGTGCCCAGTCATCGCTCGACAGGCTCAGGGCCGCCAACGAAGACCAGAAGGTCGGCATCGCCATCATCCGCCGCGCGCTTCAGGCGCCGGCGCGTCAGATCGCCGAGAATGCGGGCGAGGACGGCCCCGTGGTCGCCGGCAAGATCATCGACAAGGACGACTATGCGTTCGGCTACAACGCCGCGACCGGCGAATACGGCAACCTGGTGAAGCAGGGCGTCATCGATCCGGCCAAGGTCGTGCGCACCGCGTTGCAGGATGCAGCCTCCATTGCCGGCCTCCTCATCACCACCGAGGCCATGGTCGCCGAGAAGCCGAAGAAGCAAGGAGCCGCTCCCGCGATGCCGGGCGGCGGCGGCATGGGCGGCATGGACTTCTAGTCAGTCCCTGTTGCGTTTCGCTTAAATGAAGGGCCGCGCCCAAGAGGCGCGGCTCTTTTCTTTTGCTAGCGCTGTCCGGTACTCGTCATTGCCCGGCTTGACCGGGCATGACCGAGTCAGTGGATTGCGTCTAACTTTGTGCCTGATGGCGAAGCCGAAACAGTCCTCGAAATCGAGAGCCGCGTCCGGTTACATCCGCGTGGGGGTCGGCGGGTGGAGCTATGCGCCGTGGCGCGGCGTGTTCTACCCAAAGGGCCTGAAGCAGGCCGACGAGCTCTGCCTACGCCACGAGCAAGCTCACCTCGATCGAGATCAACGCCACGCACTACCGCCTGCAAAGCCCGAAGAGCTTCAGCATCTGGGGCGCCACCGCGCCTGACGGTTTCGTCTTCTCGGTCAAAGGCCCGCGGCTCGTGACCCAGCAGAAGGCGCTGGCCGAGACTGGACGCTTCGTCGAGCGCTTCGTGAATTCGGGGCTGGCCGAGCTCGGCGACAAGCTTGGACCGATCCTCTGGCAGTTCGCGCCGTTCAAGCGCTTCGACGAGGAGGATTTCGGCAAATTCTTGGACCTGCTGCCGCGCGATCTCGATGGACGGAAGCTCAACCACGTCGTCGAGGTTCGCCACGCGAGTTTCAACACGCAGCGCTTCATCGAGCTTGCGCGCAACTCAGGCGTCGCCATTGTTTATGTCGATGCCGAGGGCTGGCCGAGCATCGCCGATCTCGCCGGCGACGTGGTCTATGCGCGGCTACAGAGAGGTGACGACGCTCTTCCCGCCGCATACCCCCCGGGCGAACTCGATGCCTGGGCCGGCCGCGCCAAGACTTGGGCAAAGGGTCAAGCGCCAGACGACCTTCCCCTGCTCGCCCCGGCGGATGCCTCGAAGGCCGCTCGCGACGTGTTCATTTATTTCATCCATGAAGGCAAGCTGCGCGCTCCGGCCGCGGCCATGGCGCTGATCGAGCGGCTCTAGCGCCGGCGCGGCAGGTTGGCTCCCGCGTCCAAATGCCCCGGCGGCGGCTCCCTGGCGCGCGCGTTCTGTCCCCATATCACTATGACGGCCGGCCGAGCTGGACCCGACCGACCGCCTCCAACGTCTGATGTCAGGAGGCCGTCATGTCAGACCGTATTGCAAACGAACACCGCAGCTTCAGCGATTCCGCAGACTCTCAACGTGTCACTGATGATGAGAGGAGCCCGGCCTGCGCAAGCCCCAGACCGGCGTCCATCCCGCCGCCATCGGTGTCGCCCTTGCCGCCACGCTCTGGTTCATCGCCGTGACCTGGGTGAGCTTTGCCCGCGGGCCGGAAGTGGATTGGGACCTCGTGGTCGTCACCCTGTTCTTCATCTTCTTCCTCGGGCTGTTCCTGTTCACGGCGACCTATGCATTGAAGGACCCACGCTGGCGTCAGCGCGACACGAGCTTCCGCGAATTCCTGAGGAGCGAGGTGGGCACGGCCACCGGGCCGATGCGCGGACGCGACGTCATGCTCGAGATCGCGGTCATGCCGCTCTCGCTCGCTCTCGCCGCGACTTTGATCGGCGTGATCTGGATCGCCATCCACTAGTGTCGCGCTGCGATGAACGCGCTGGCCTTGGCGAGGAGCTGGTCGCGGTCGAGCGCAAAGCCCGATTCGATCCAGTCGCGCTCGAGCCCCTTCAGGACCTCACCGATCTCGGGGCCCTTGAGCGCGCCGAGCGCCATCACATCGTTGCCGCCGATCGGGAAGACCGGCGCCTGCCATCGTTCGGGAAGCGCAAGCGCGTTGCGCCACCCTGAATCCTCGGGACGTACATCTGCGTCCGCCCAGGCGAGCAGGAGGCGCGAGCGGTAGGCGTCAGGACCGAGGCGATAGAGTAGAGCCTTGGCCGCTTCCTCGCCCGGGAGCGCCGCGTCGACGCCGAGCGCGGCGAGCGCAAGCACGGCCTGCTCGGCGTTGGACAGCCGCAGGCGGTCGGCGAGCCTGGCGGCATCCTCTTCCACGAAGACCGCAAGCGCCGCGAGCCGAAGCGCAGAGCTCGGCGCCAAGCCGTTGGCCTCTTCGATCGCGACCAGCCTCTCGAAGCGGACAAGTCGCGGCACGCCGCCAAGCACAGTCGTCAGCAGCCCATGGTCGAAGAGAGCCTCGACGGCGCCGATCGCGCCCGGCGCGATGAGAATGCGCCGCATCTCTCCGGCGACCCGCTCCGCTGAAAGCTGCTCGAGCCCGGCACGCAGTCTGACCGCCGCCTGCAGCCCTTCTTCATCCATCGCGCCCTTGCCGTAGTAAGCGTGGAAGCGGAAGAAGCGGAGGATGCGCAAATAATCTTCCTTGATGCGCGCCTCGGCCTCGCCGATGAAGCGCACCCGGCCGGCCTGCAAATCCCCATAGCCGCCGATCGGATCGAACACCTTGCCCTCGCGATCGGCGTAGAGCGCATTGAGCGTGAAGTCGCGACGCTTGGCGTCCTCCTCCCAGGAGGTCGTGTAGGCGACCTTTGCGTGCCGGCCGAAGGTCTCGACATCGCGGCGGAGCGTGGTCACCTCGAAGGGCTTGCCCTCGACGATGACCGTCACGGTGCCGTGGTCGATGCCGGTCGGCACCGTTTTCAGCCCTGCTCTCTCAGCGAGCGCGATCACCCTGTCCGGTTCCGCGGTCGTAGCAAGGTCGATCTCCGTTACAGGGAGCCCGAGGAGCGCGTTGCGCACGGCGCCGCCAACGGCGCGCGTCTCGACGCCATCGCCATTGAGCGCAGCAAGCACGGCGAGCGTTCCCCGCTGCTTTAGCCACTCAGCACCGGCAAGCGACGGAGCCACGGAGCGGCGCTCAAGATCCTGCGCGATCATTTCGAGTTCGTGGCCGCTTAGTCGATGGTTCCGGGCTTGATGACCCCATCCTGGAAGCTCGGCGGATGATAGGTGCCGCCTGGCTTGCCACCGGAGAACTGGATCACAGCCGCCATGGTGATGAGCAAGAGTCCGCATCCCGCCGCGATCAGCCAGAGGAACGGCGCGCCCTGCCACACGTCCGCGGGCGCGGCGCCCTTCGCGGCAATCATATAGGCGCCATAGATCAGGAATGGCAGGGAGAACATGAAGATGTCGATAAGGGCGATGCGGAGCATCGTGAATTGCGCCTCGGTCGGGAACGGGCCAGCACCATAGCTGCGGCGTGCCTATAAAGCGAGCGGCGCCGGCTCAATCCTTGCCGGGCGGCGGTGGCTCCGGAAACGGAAAAAAAGTGCCGCCGCTCCACACCCCCATCTCCTTCTTGCCGTCCTTGGTCTCGGTCGCCGCGGCAGCGACAAGCTCGTAATAGACGGGGCGCGTGAGCCTCGCTTGCAGGCCGGCGCGCACCAGCACGAACGGGGTGAAGCTGCCACTCTTCTCGGTGCGAAAGCTCAAGGGATGCTCAAGGCCTGCCTCAACCACCTCGTCGAGATTGGTGCGGAAGGTCAGGCGCTGCCGCTTGCCGCTGCCCTTCACCTCCATCGCCACGGCGAGAAACGGTGCGTCCTCGACATGGACCAGCGCCTTCTCGGCAGGCGTCACGAGGTAATATCGTCCGTCTTTCTCGCGGCGCAGCACCGAGGCAAAGAGCTTGACCAGGGGTCGCCGTCCAATGGCGCTGTCCTGGTAATACCAGGTGCCGTCGCGCGCGATCTTGAGGCCAATGTCCCCGCAATCTTGGGGCGTCCTGCGCTCCGTGAGCATAGATTTGCCGCGAACCTCGCCAAGGGCGTCCAGCACGTTCTTTTTGACTTGCCTTCCCATCTTGAGCCGGTAATCACCACCCCTTACCTATCGGGCCAACGGGAGATCAAACACTATTGTGACCAATTTTTAACTCAAAGAGTTCCTCTCCCGCGGCCCTTTAGCCCTATAGTCTCCACTCCTGACCAATTTCGAGCCAAACCACACCCATGACAACACTCGCCTCCACGGAAACTCAGCTTCTCGAGCGGATTGACGAGATCGGCGCCAAAATCCACGACGTGCGCGAGGCGACAGCCGCCACCATCTTCGGCCAAGAACGCGTCATCGATCTTGCCCTGATCACGCTTCTGTCCGGCGGCCACGCGCTCCTCATCGGCGTTCCTGGCCTCGCCAAGACGAGCCTCGTGGAGACCCTCGGCACGGTTCTCGGGCTCCAGAACAAGCGCATCCAGTTCACTCCTGACCTGATGCCCTCCGACATCGTGGGATCGGAAGTGCTGGAGGAAGGCACCGGCGGACGGCGCAGCTTCCGCTTCGTCAAGGGTCCGGTCTTCACCCAGCTCTTGATGGCCGACGAGATCAACCGTGCGAGCCCCAAGACGCAGTCGGCTCTGTTGCAGGCCATGCAGGAGCATCACGTGACCGTGGCCGGCGTGCGCCATGACGTGCCCCGGCCCTTCCATGTGCTCGCGACCCAGAACCCGCTCGAGCAGGAAGGGACCTATCCCCTGCCCGAAGCCCAGCTCGACCGCTTCCTCCTCCAGATCGACGTCACCTATCCCGATGAGGCTGCCGAGCGGCGTATGCTGTTCGCCACCACCGGACTTGAGGACCGCTCGCTGAAGACCATCCTGTCGGCCGATGAGCTGATGATGGCGCAGCGCCTGGTGCGCCAACTGCCGGTCGGCGACCAGGTGGTCGACGCCATTCTCAAGCTCGTGCGCTCGGCGCGTCCCGGCACCGGCATCGCCCAGGAATTCGAGGACATGATCGCCTGGGGCCCCGGCCCTCGCGCCAGCCAGGCCCTGATGCTCGCGGTTCGCGCCAAGGCCATGATCGACGGCAGGCTCGCCCCTTCCATCGACGACGTGATCGAGCTTGCGGAGCCCGTGCTCAAGCACCGCATGGCGCTCACCTTCGCCGCCCGCGCCGAAGGCTTGCAGATGAGCGACCTCGTGGCAAAGCTCGTCAAGCCGCTGGGGTGATCCGAGCTTGGCCAATCGCGAGGCGAAAGGACTGCATCCGTTTCCGGCCGAGGAGCCCGAGGCTCACGCGCTTGCCGCGCGCATGCCGGCGCTCCTGATCGAGGCGCAGCGCGTCGCCCATACCGTGACCCACGGCAGCCATGGCCGCAGGCGCGCGGGACCTGGCGAGACCTTCTGGCAGTTCCGTCATTTCGACTACAACGACTCCCGCGCCGGCATCGACTGGCGGCGCTCGGGAAGCTCCGACCATCTCTTCGTGCGCGAGCGGGAATGGGAGGCGGCGCACACCGTTTGGCTGTGGATCGACCTGTCGCCCTCCATGCAGTTCCGCTCGAGCCTGTCGCGGACGTCGAAGGAAAGCCGCGCCGTGGTGCTCGGGCTTGCGCTCTCCGAGCTTCTCGCCCGCGCCGGCGAGCGTGTCGGCGTTCTTGGCAACAGGCCTTACACCGGCCGCAACGCCTCGCGCCGCGTCGCCGAGATCCTGGTGAGAGATACAAGCAAGGGATCGAGCCTGCCGCCGCCGGCAACGCTCAGCCGCTTCTCCGAGTGCTTGCTGTTCAGCGATTTCCTCGAGCCGGTTGAGGAGACCGCCGCGCGCATCGAGGCGATCGCCGGGCAAGGCGTGCGCGGCCACCTCGTGCAGATCCTCGATCCCGCCGAAGAGACGCTGCCTTACGAGGGCCGCACCGAATTCAGCGCGAGCGAAGGCCGCGACCGCGTCATCGCCGGACGCGCCGAGACCTTGCGCGAGCGCTATAAGGAGCGGCTCACCGCGCACCGCAACGCGCTGGCCGCCGAGGCAAAGCGCTTGCACTGGTCCTTCCTGGTCCACCACACCGACCGCCCGGCCGAAGAAGTCGTGCTCGCCATCCACAATCGCCTGGCAGGTCTCGAGCGTGACTATCGCTTCCGCCCGTCGACGCCCGTTGCCGTCGGCGCGGGGTCGCAGCCATGATGACCCTCGGCGCCATCGGCTTTCTCCAGCCCTGGATCCTGCTTGGGCTTGCCGTGCTGCCGGCGATCTGGTGGCTGTTGCGGCTAACGCCGCCAAGCCCGCACCACGTCGTATTTCCGCCGACGCGGCTGTTGAAGGACCTGAAATCGACCGAAGAGACGCCGGCGCACAGCCCCTGGTGGCTGACGGCGCTGCGCATGCTGCTTGCCGCGCTGATCGTGCTCGCGCTTGCCCGGCCGGTGCTCAATCCAGACCGCGAGAGCTTCGCCGGCACCGGACCTCTCCTCCTTGTCGTCGACAATGGCTGGGGGTCCGCCTCCCATTGGCCGGAGCGGCGGGAAGCCATCGACGCCGCGATCGACCGCGCCATGCGCGACGGCAGGACCGTGGTGCTTGCCCCGACCGCGCCGGGCGATCCGCTGATCGGCCCGATCTCCGCCGAGCAGGCGCGCGAGCGCGCGGCGGGACTAGGCCCGCAGCCTTACGCCCCTGACCGCAAGGCACTCGCCGAGACTCTGGGGCGCGAGCTTGGCGGCAAGACGGATTACAGCGTCGTGTGGCTCTCCGATGGCCTCGACTATGGCGAAGGCTCGGCGCTTCCCGAAGCCCTTGCCAAGCTCGCCGGGTCTTCTGGCAACGTCGTCATGCTGCGGCCAGAGCGCGATGACGCGGCGCTTGCGCTCGACCAGACCGCAGGCGAACGCAGCGGGCTCACCGCGCGCATCTTGAGCGGGGTCGAAGGTCCGCGCGCCGGCGTGGTCAAGGCCGTCACCGGACGCGGCGAGCCTCTCGGCGAAGCGTCTTTCACCTTGCCGCAAGGCGCGCGCGAGACGAAAGCGCATTTCGATCTGCCGCTCGAAATCCGCAACCAGGTGGCGCGCATCGAGATCGGCGGTGAGAAATCCGCCGGCGCCGTCTACCTGCTCGACGCACGCTCCGAGTGGCATAGGGTCGGCATCATCTCGGGCGAATCGAGAGAGGCCGCGCAGCCCCTACTCTCCCCTCTATATTATGTGCAGCGCGCCCTTTCGCCTTACGCCGACGTGGTGACCCCTGCCGAGGCCAATGTGTCGATGGGCGTGCACGAGCTGATCGAGGACAAGGTTTCGACCATCGTTCTCGCCGACATCGGCAAGCTTGTCCCCGGCACCGAGGAGGAGCTCGAGCACTGGCTCAAGGCCGGCGGCGTGCTGATCCGCTTCGCCGGCCCGCGGCTCGAGCAAGGCGGCGATGAGCTGCTTCCCGTAGCGCTTCGCCGCGGCGGACGCCAGCTAGGCGGCTCGCTCTCCTGGAGCACGCCGCAGCCGCTCGCGCCCTTCGAGTCGACGAGCCCGTTCCGCGGACTTTCCGTGCCTGATGACGTGAAGGTCAATCGCCAGGTTCTCGCCGATCCCACCATGTCCACCGATGCGCAGATCTGGGCGAGGCTCGCCGACGGCACGCCCCTCGTCACCGCGTCGAGCCGGGGCGAAGGCTGGATCGTGCTGTTCCATGTGACGGCGAATTCCGATTGGTCGAACCTGCCGCTGTCAGGCCTGTTCGTGGAAATGCTTCGGCGCGCGGTGAACATGGGACCGAGCAAGGTCGATGTGACCTCTGGCGACCAGTCGCAGGCTGCCGCGGAACCCTCTAAGGCCGCGAGCCAAACCGCCGCCCCGACAAGCGCGTTGCCGCCGATCCAGACGCTGGACGGATATGGTCAATTGACGCCGCCGCCGGCTCGTGCCGCCCCGCTTTCTGCCGACCAGATCGACACGGCGCAGCCGAGCCCCGAGCATCCGCCTGGCTATTACGGTCCCTCGGGTGCCGCGCGCGCCTTCAACATCATCACCGGCAAGACCGTGCTCAAGCCGCTCAAGCCAATCGAAGGCGCGGCGGAGGTGAGCGGCTATGTGATGCGCAAGCCCATGCCACTTGAGCCCTGGCTCTATCTCGCCGTGCTCGCGCTGTTCGCGCTCGACGTTCTCATCGTCGTGCTGATGAGCTCTGGCTGGAGCTTCGGCCGCCGCGCGCCGCAAGCCGCGGCGATACTGCTCGCCGTTGGCCTCCTGACGGTGCCGCACGGACCTGCCGACGCGCAGACGCAGGCGCCCACGCAGCAAGGGTCTGCTCCTGCCGCCAACAGCAACGAGGATTTCGCGCTTAAGGCCTCGCTCAAAACCCACCTCGCCTATGTGATGACCGGTGACCCGCAGATCGACGAGGTGAGCCGGCAGGGCCTAGCGGGACTAAGCAAGGTGCTGACCGCCCGCACCGCGCTCGAGCCCGCCGAGCCCATGGGGGTCGACATCGACAAGGATGAGCTCGCTTTCTTCCCGGTTCTGTACTGGCCGGTGCGCGAGGACGCCGAACCCCTCTCCGACGCGACGCTCGCCAAGGTCGACGCCTTCATGAAGCAAGGCGGCTTCATCATCTTCGACACACGCGACCAGGACACGGCGATGCCCGGCGCCAACACCCAGAGCAAGGCGTTGAGCAGGCTCATCGGCCAGCTCGACGTTCCGCCGCTCGAGCCTGTCCCGGAAACCCACGTGCTCACCAAGTCTTTCTATCTGATGCGGAGCTTCCCAGGCCGCTTCGACGGCGGCACGCTGTGGGTCGAAGCCGAGCCGGAGGACGAGGCCGACCGCAGCGAGCGCTCGCGCCGCACCGATGGGGTGAGCTCGATCGTCGTCACCTCCAACGATCTCGCCAGCGCCTGGGCGCTCGATGAGAGCAACCGGCCGATCTACGCCGCGGTGCCAGGCGGCGAGGTGCAGCGTGAGATGGCGTTCCGCGCCGGAGTCAATCTCGTGATGTACGCGCTCACCGGCAACTACAAGGCCGATCAGGTGCACGTCCCTGCCCTGCTCGAGCGTCTCGGTCAGTAGGGCGCCATGAGCTGGTCGATCGAATTCATTCCTTTCGTGTCCTGGCCCGTGCTCTGGGCGCTGGCCGGTGTCGGCGTCGTGCTGTTCGCGCTGCTCTTGTGGCGCGCACGCCGCGGCGCGGTTCTCCGCGCGCTGGCCTACGCGATGCTGCTGCTTGCCATCGCCAACCCGCATTTGAAGCAGGAAGACCGCGAGCCGCTGAACGATGTCCTCGCCGTGGTGGTTGACGACAGCCAGAGCCAGACCATCGCCGGACGCGACCCGCGCACCGAGACCATCCGCAAGGACCTCGAGACGCGGCTGAAGGCCTTCCCCAATCTCGACGTGCGCTGGGTCAACTCGACATCGACCTCGGGCGACAGCGACCGCGACGGCACCATGCTGTTCACCGACCTCGCCAAGGGCCTGGCCGATGTGCCGCCCGACCGTCTCGCCGGCGTGATCATGCTCACCGACGGCAACGTCCATGACGTGCCGCAGAACGCCGCGGCGCTCGGCTTCGACGCACCGGTCCATGCCCTTATCACCGGCAAGCCGGGTGAGTTCGACCGCAGGCTGGAGATCTTGCGGGCGCCGCGCTTCGGCCTTGTCGGCGGCGTGCAGCCCGTCGAGCTGAAAGTCACCGAGAGCACGCCGAGCAACGCTGGGTCCGTGACACTCACCATCACCCGCCAGGGCGAAGCGCCGAGCACGAAGAGCGTGCGCGTCGGCGAGAAGGTCGAGATTCCGGTCAAGGTCAATCACGCCGGACCCAATATCGTCGAGATCGAGGCCGAAGCCGCGCCCGGCGAACTCACCACCGTGAACAATCGCGCGGTCCTCACCGTTGAGGGTGTGCGCGAGAACCTACGCGTGCTGCTCGTTTCCGGCGAGCCTCATGCCGGCGAGCGCACCTGGCGCAACATGCTGAAATCCGACGCAGCGGTCGATCTCGTGCATTTCACCATTTTGCGGCCGCCGGAAAAGCAGGACGGAACGCCGATCAACCAGCTGTCGCTGATCGCCTTCCCCACCCGCGAGCTGTTCCAGGAGAAGCTCGATCAGTTCGATCTGATCATCTTCGACCGTTACCAGCGCCGCGGCGTGCTGCCTCTCCTCTATCTGGAGAATGTCGCCCACTACGTTGAGCGCGGCGGCGCCGTGCTCGTTTCCGCCGGCGACGACTACGCCTCGGCGCTCAGCCTCTACCGCTCGCCTCTCGGTCAGGTGCTCCCCGCCGTGCCCTCTGGGCGCGTGGTGGAGGAGCCGTTCAAGCCCAAGCTTACAGAACTCGGCGAGAAGCATCCGGTGACGCGCGACCTCTCCGGCTCCAAGGGCGACGAGCCATCTTGGGGGTCTTGGTTCCGCGTGGTCGAAGCCGATCCGCGCGACGCCGAAGTGCTGATGAAGGGGGCCGAAGGCAAGCCGCTGCTGGTGCTCGGCCAGCGCGGCGAGGGCCGCGTCGCCCTGCTCCTCTCCGATCATATCTGGCTCTGGGCGCGCGGCTATGAGGGTGGCGGCCCCTACACCGACCTGTTGCGCCGGCTTGCCCACTGGCTGATGAAGGAGCCGGACCTCGAGGAGGAGATGCTGAAGGCAACCGGCCGCGGCCAGACGCTCACCCTTGAACGCCGCTCGGTCAAGGACGAGGTCGATCCGGTCGTGGTGACGTCGCCCTCCGGCAAGGAAGAAACCATCACCCTCGACAAGTCCGCACCAGGGCTGTGGCGGAAGTCGATCACCGCCGGCGAGCAGGGCGTCTACCGCATCTCGTCCGGCAAGCTTGCCAGCGTCGTTACCATCGGCAACGCCAACGCCAAGGAACTCTCCGCCGTCACCGCGACCGACACCGCGCTCTCGCCTCTCCTCAACGAGACCGGCGGCGGCAGCTTCTGGTTGGGCCGCACCGATGCGGACGCATCGCCCTTGCCGCGCCTTGTCATGATGCGGAGCGGGCATGTGATGCATGGCGGCGATTGGCTCGGCTTGCACCGGCGCGACGCCTATCACGTCGAGGGCGTCCGCCTGTTCCCGCTGTTCACCGGGTTCCTCGCGCTCGCGCTGCTACTCGGCATGATGGCCATCACCTGGTTCCGCGAGGGGCATTAGCCGCGAGCTAAAGGGGCGCCACATGTCCCGCATCGTCCTTGCCGTAGCCCTGCTCTTCCTCGGCGCCGAAGCCGCGCACGCCGATGACGACTTCAAGACCTGCGCAAGCGGCCCTCCCGACTATGCCATCATGGCCTGCACCAATCTGATCGAGGGTGGCAAGCTCGCTATACGGGATCAAGCCATCGCCTACACCAATCGGGGCGTTGCCTTTCGCAATCGGGGGGACTTAACCGCGCGCTCGCCGATCTCAATCGCGCCGTCGAGCTCGCCCCGGATCAGGCGCCGATCTACGCCAATCGCGGTCTTGTCCATCAGCTCAAGGACGAGCCCGAGAGCGCGCTTGCCGATTTCAACCGTGCCCTCGAACTCGACCCCAACAATGCTGTCTTTCTACTCAATCGCGGAACGGTCTATGCCAGCATGAAGGACAAGGACCATGCGCTCGCCGACTTTGATCGCGCTATCGAGCTCAACCCTGCACATGCGGCCGGATACAACAGTCGCGGTTCTCTCCATCTGAGCACGGGAGAGATCGACCGCGCTCTACCCGACTACGACCGGGCGATCGAGCTCCAGCCGCGCTATGCCAAGGCTCTTGTCGGACGGGCACAGGCCAACCTGAAAAAGGGCCAGCCGGAGAAGGGCCTGCTCGATATCGATCAGGCGCTGTCGCTCGATCCCAACAGCGCCTATGTGCACAATGTCAAAGCTGACAACCTGGCCGCGCTCGGCCGTCGCGACGAAGCCATCGCCGAATATAAGAAGGCGCTCGCCATCGCGCCCGATCTGCAGGAGAGCGTGCAGGGATTGAAGGCGCTTCAGCGCGGCAAGCCCTGACCTGCGCGTCGCTACGCTGCCTTGGCTTGTACGAGACCGGCGGCGTTGGCGAGCGCACCGGGCACAAGCTCGAGCGCAAGCAGCCGCGCCGGATCGACCGGCCCCGGCAGCACGATCTGCCCGCGCGGGACTGGAACGAAGCCGAACCTGCCGTAATAGGGCATGTCGCCAACGAGCACGACGAGGCGAAAGCCTTGCGCCCGGGCGCGCGCGATCCCCTCACCGGCAAGCGCCTTGCCGTAGCCATTGCCTTTGTATGCCGGGTGCACGACGAGCGGACCGAGGAGAAGCGCTTTTCTTTCCCCGCCGATGGTCAGGGCGGTGAACCGGATTCCGCCAACGAGCCTGCCGTCGAGCCAACCCGTCAGGCTCAGCGACGGCACCGGCGGGACGCCCTCCCTGACGCGGTAGGCAGTGCGCGCGAAGCGGCCAGGTCCGAAGGCCTCCGCCGAAAGCTCCGAAAGCGCGGCTTCGTCGCCCACGACTTCATTGCGGATTTCAAAGCTTGAACTGTGCATGCGAGCCACTCCCGAAACGGCTGATGAAGGACGGTCCCTCAGCCGCGACGTGGGCACCGGACGCTATGGAAGAGTGAGCGAAGGTGAGGCGTCAGCGACGAGGGGCAAGCGAAAGCGCGAAGCGCGCGCGCCCTCGTCGTCGCAGATTGGTGGCTCTTTGGTATCCTGGCCGCATGGCGGCGCTGCCATAACATGGGGGGGTTTTATGGTCCAGCGTCTTCCGCTGTGTCAATTTGAGACGCGATTTCCGTGAGTTGTTGTCGCGCACTGCGCGCGCTTTTCATCTAGATTGCTATATTGACGGTGGAGGGGAGGTTCGGTTTCCCCCCTTGCGAGTTGCGGGGAGCAAGGATCTATGGCGAATACGACGCGACTGCTCGTTCTCTATCACAGCTCTTACGGCCACGTCGAAACTCTGGCCTATGCGGTGGCCCATGGCGCGCGCGCCGTGGACGGCGTGCAGGTCAGCATCAAGCGCGTGCCTGAGCTGATGCCTGAGGAGATCATGCGCAGCGCAGGCATGAAGGTCGAGCAGCCGGCGCCGGTCGCCGACCCGCAGGAGCTCGCCAATTACGACGCGATCATCTTCGGCACGCCGACCCGCTTCGGCAACATGAGCTCGCAGATGCGCAACTTCCTCGACCAGACCGGTCCCCTCTGGGTGGAGGGCGCGCTGATCGGCAAGGTCGGCAGCGTGTTCACCTCGACCTCGACCGGCGGCGGCAATGAGACCACCATCGTCTCGGTCCACTGGACGCTGTTGCATCACGGCATGATCGTGGTCGGCCTCCCCTATTCTGCTCCGGACCTCGCCGAGGTCAGCGAGGTCAAGGGGGGCTCGCCTTACGGCGCCGGCACCATCGCGGCGCCTGACGGCTCGCGCCTGCCGTCGCAGAAAGAGCTCAACCTCGCGAGCTTCCAGGGGCATCACGTCGCGAAGATCGCCAAGCGTCTCGCCACCAACCCGTAGTCCGCATCACCAGAGCTGGCTGATCGGCGATCGGTCGAAGATCTCTGCGAGCCGCGTGCGCGTGCCTGCATCGGTCTCGTCCGGCACGTCTTGCGGAGTGAACATGCCAGCCTCGGCGATCTCGCCGCGCTGATGGTAGTCCCCTCTCCGCTCCCAGTCGCGCACCACGAAAAGGGCGATGTGGTCGCCCGGGAAGCTGGCAAAATTGGCAAAGATCCCATGGAGTTGGGCAGGCCCGGTAAGGCGCACGCCGACCTCCTCCTCAAGCTCTCTGGCAAGCGCCGTCTCGATTGTCTCGTTCCATTCGACGCCGCCGCCGGGAAAGAACCAGCCGG
>CAVUVO010000034.1:0-45426 GCA_963744945.1 uncultured Alphaproteobacteria bacterium
TGATTTACTTACGTTTGTAAGGCTTTCCCGTCTCGGGGTTCATGTAGTAGGTGATCATCAGCATCGCGAGCAGGATGCAGGAGAAGAGTCCCGCGAGCGTGCCGAGCCAGACCGGCGAATCGATTCCGCCGAGCCGGACGAGCTCGTCCGCCAGGGAACTCCCGCCGAGCGAGGCGACCGCCGAATAGATCAGCACGAGATTGGGGATCTTCGAATCGTCGGGGCCGGCGCCCGAACGTTTCATGATCTCGTTGCGGGCGACGCCAGCGACGATCGTGCCAAGGAAGCCGGCAACCACCGCGAGATAAAATCCGGTGAGCGCGCCGCCAAGCGCCAACCCGACCAACGCGCCAACGACGGCTCCCACGAGTACCACGATCAAAAGATTTGCAGACGTCATGTGTGTTCCCCCCAATGCCGCGGGCTTGAGCCCGGCCAGTGATGCGGCGGCAGGCACTATGCCAAAGCCATGCCGCCGGGAAAAGCACTAGAGGGAATGCGCCCACAAGGGCAAGTAAATGCCTGCAATGCCCTAGGGCAGGATGCCGATATCCCCGCTCGCCGGGGGTCCCGCGGTGGGCTGAGGGCCGCGCGGCAGCCGCGGGCGGTAGGTGGTAAGAGTGGCTGCCAGTCGGCGCCAAGTGGCGAAATCGTTGAGCGCCGAGCGCTCGAACAGGGTGACGACCACGGCGGCAATGAAAGGCAGGCTCTGCACCAGCATGACCGCGCTGAAGATGTAGATCTCGGTCACCTGCTGCTCGTTGGTGAGATAGAGGCCTAGCGACCCAATGAGGAGCAGCGCGCCAAGCACGGCTTCCCAAAAGGCCGGAAAGCGTTGTGACGCGCACCCCGAGGAGCCCTTGGCGGTGCGGAAGAACGGCACGCCATCCTTGAATGCCCCGTCCGCCACCGCGCGGGCGACCGTAAGCTGCAACGCCATGGCCGAGAAGGCTGCGCCGAGCGAGGCAAAAATCGGCGACTGCACGCGGGTGCGGTAGAGCACCATGAAATGCAGGAGCATGACCGTGAAGGCAGCGAGCACCGGAATGGTGAGCACGGCTTGCGGCACGGCGATGCCGAGCAGCACCACGAGCGGCATCCAGATCAGATTGAGCACGGCGATGACCACGCCGAGGCTCTCGGCGCCAAGCCAGGTAAGCCAGCCGAACAGGAACTCGGTGCGCTGCTGCGTGGTGATGTGACTCCGTCCCGGGATGAAGGCGCGCCAATGCTTCTTGATGAGCTGCACTCCGCCATAGGCCCAGCGGTGGCGCTGCCGCTTATAGGCGGCGAAGTCTGATGGCAGCAGGCCCCAACCATAGCGGCGGCGCGTGTAATGGGTGCGCCAGCCGCGCGCGAGCAGCGTGAGACCGAGATCGGCATCCTCGACGATGGTATCGCTCGACCATCCGCCGGCGTCGATCAGCGCGCTGCGGCGGATAAGGCACATGGTGCCGTGCGAGACGATGGCGTTGACCTCGTTCCGTTGCACCATGCCGATATCGAAGAAGCCGGCATATTCGCGGTTCATCACCGCGTGCACGACGCTGCGGCCGCCGTCGCGGTGATCCTGCGGCGCCTGCACGAGGCCGACGGTCGGCGTGGCAAAGGCCGGCACCAGATCTTTCAGCCAATCGGGATGCACCACATAGTCGGCGTCGAGCACGCCGATGATCTCTGCTTCCGCCGCGGTATGCTCGAGCGCGAGCCGGAGCGCGCCGGCCTTGAATCCTGCGAGCTGATCCTCGCGCACGAATTTGAAGCGCGGACCGAGCAGCTCGCAATGCTCCTCGATCGGCCGCCAATAGCTCGCCTCCGGCGTATTGTTGATCACCACGATGCATTCGAAATTCGGCCAATCGAGCTTGGCGACGCTGTCCAGCGTCTGGCGCAGCATCTCCGGCGGCTCGCGATAGGCAGGGATGTGGATCGACACGAAGGGACGCCGATCCGGCACGATATGGCCCGGTGCCAGCAGGCGCTTCGGACCGCCACCGAAGATGATCTCGGCAAGCTCGTCGAGCCGCTGCTTCATGATGGCGATGAGGGGCACCAGCAGAACGGCGCCGACGATCATGGCGATGAGCGAGCCGAGGACGAAATAGTGCGTCGCCCAATAGTCGAAAACGCTCGAGCCCCAGGCGCCGATGGCGTGTGCCGTACCGGCGAACACGCCGGCCTGGAGCGGCGTAATGCCGGGGCTGGCGAAAATCGGGATGCAGAGGAGAAGTCCGATGGCGAGCGCGGCAACGGTCTTCAGCACCCAGTTCGGCGTCTCGACCGCGCCGGCAAGCTCGAATTTCGGCTGCCGCTCGGTATCGAACATGCCCCAATAGGCGCCGACGCTGCCTTCGAAGGTCTTCCACGGCTGGTCGAATGCCTCGACGATCGAGTAGTCGATGCCCATGGCGTCCGCCCTGCGACGAAGTCGCGGATGATCTCGGCTTGAGCCAGCGGATCGGGCACGGCGGCAAGGCGATTGAGACCCGCGCTCGGCCAGCCAAACTCGGCGATCACGATGCGCTTGCCGGGATAGGCCTGGCGGAGCCGCTCATAGATCTTCATGGCGTGATCGACGGCGACCGAGCTCGGCAGTCCCTCCCAGTAAGGCAGGATGTGGACGGCGAGGTAGTCGACGGCGGAGGCAAGCTCGGGATGCTCAAGCCAGATGTTCCAGACCTCGGCGGTGGTCACCGGCACCGAGACCTGGCGCTTCACCTTCTGGATCTTGGCGATCAGATCCTGCACGCCCGGCCCGCGATTGAACACCGAGCTCCGGTACAGCGTTTCGTTACCGACGATGATGCTGTCGATGTTGCGGTGGCGCTTGGAGAGCTCGACGGCGGTTTCCATCTCCCGCTCATTCTGCTCCTCCCACTCGTCGATCCAGGCGCCGAGCGTGACATGCAGTCCGAATTCGGATGCCAACTCCGGCACGGCCGCGAGCCCGTTGCTGACGCTATAGGTGCGGATCGCGCGCGTGTACGGCGCGATCACCGCGAGGTCGGACCTGATCTGCTCCTCGGTGGTGACGTCCTTCTCGCCATCATGTCCCGCGGCAATGGGCGAGAACGAAACGCTCGCAAGCTGTCCCACCACGTTGGGCGGCGAGACCCGATCATGCAGAAGATACCAGCCCGCTGCATGCAGGAGGGTCGCAAAGGCGACCACGAGGACGACACCGATACTGCGCATTTCTGGGAGTCTTTCAGCCTGATCCGGCCTGCTCGCTCTAAAGTTAGAGCCTAGTCCCCTGATAACTCTTGTTAGTTCGGAATAGTTCCGCTTTTGGCCGGAGAACCGTTGATTGAACGGCTCGCGGCGGTCGGTGTCCCCTCGGGATCGAGCCAGCAGTCATGCACGCGGGCGGCAAGCCGGTCCGCGGCTTTTGGATCGATCGGTCCCTGACGAATCACGCAGCGAAACGTCAGCTTCAGATGCTCGGCCGAGCAGCCGAAGCGGTCGTACAGGTCGATGTAGCGCCGGGCCGTGTCGACGTCGTCGCGCCACAAGAGGCTCGTGATCCTGCGCCCGGTCCATACGCACTCGGCGGAGCCGGCGGAAAGCGAGAGCTTGGCCGCTGCCTCGCGGTACTGCTCGATCTCTTGCTTGATGCGTTCCTCGGCCTGTTGCTCGGCCGACTTCTGGTCCTCGGGCTTTTTCTCGCCCTCCGCCTGGTCCGGCGGCTTCTGCTCACCTTGCTCCGGAGGCTTTTGCTCGGCCCCTTGACTCTCGGCGGAGGCGGCGGTGATAGACGCTAACAAAAGGCCGCCTGCTAGCAGAGCGGCGGAACAAAAAGCGAATCGCATGTTTGGGTGCTCAACGGCCGACGCGATGATCGATTTGCCTATTAGACAGTCAAATTTTGGCAGTCTAACGGCAGTTCTTTCCATATCACTTCGCACTCGCACAAACCAGAGCCTTTGATTTAACGCAGTGCACAAAGTTGTTTATGTCGCATCTCCGACAATGGCGTGACCTTCTCATGATCCGGCTCACTCTCCTCTTCGCTCTGGTGGCAGCGTCCATCGGGCTGTTCTGGTACGCGATGGGCCGTCCGGTCGCCATGCCGCCCTCCCCGCTCGCCCAAGGCCAGAAGCTAAACTGCCTGTCCTACGCTCCGTTCCACGGCAGTCAGGCGCCTTTCGATCAGCCGCTGCGCATTCCCGACGCGCAGATTGAGAGCGATTTGCAAAAGCTCGCCGAGGTCACCTCCTGCATCCGCACCTATTCGGCGGCGCGGGCGCAAGGCAAGATCACGCGGATCGCCGGCAAGCACGGCTTGAAGGTGCTGCAAGGCATCTGGATCGGCCGCAACCTCGCCGACAATCGGCGGGAGATCGAAGGCGCCATGCGGCTCGCCCGACGGCATCCCGGCGTGATCGAGGCCTTCATCGTCGGCAACGAGACGCTGCTCCGCGGCGAGCTCGGCGCCGACCGGATCAAGACCTATCTCGAGGAGGTGAAGCGCCGCTCCGGCCTTCCCGTCACCTATGCCGATGTCTGGGAGTTCTGGCTGAAGGCGCCCGAGCTCGCTGAGGCCACCGATTTCATCACCATCCACATCCTGCCCTATTGGGAGGATGAGCCGGTCGCGGCAACCGAGGCGGTCGCGCATGTGGGCGAGGTGCGGGAGAAGGTGGCAAAGATTTTTGGCGGGAAAGGAAATTCTGATCGGCGAGGTCGGCTGGCCGAGCGAAGGCCGCATGCGCGACGGCGCGCTCCCCTCGCCCGCCAATCAGGCGCTGGTGCTGAGCGGCGTGGTGGAAGCAGCGAAGGCCGGCAATTGGCAGGTCAATCTGATCGAGGCCTTCGACCAGCCTTGGAAGCGGCTGTTGGAAGGCACCGTCGGCGGCTATTGGGGATTGTTCGACGACGGCGCGCGGGAGCTGAAGTTCCGCTGGGGCGAGCCCGTGTCGAATCATGCGAGATGGCGGATCGAGGCTGCGCTCGGCATCGGCGCTGCCTTTCTCGTCTTCGCCACCGCCTGGCTCGCGCGGCGCAAGGACGAGACGAGCGAGGACGGCTGGCGACGCGACCTCGCCATCGCGGCCATCGCGCTTGGCGCCGGGCTCGTCTTCGGCTGGGCGGTTCTCGGATTGCCGATGGAGCCGCCGGAACCTGGCGACCGTCTGCGCTCGGCGGGGATGATCGTGCTGTCGCTGCTCGTGCCGATGGCCGCCGCAGGCGCGGTGGCACGCAGCGCCCCGCTCGGCAGCCTCGCCGTCGCGCTCAACCCGCCGCTCCGGCAAGGACTAAGCGACTGGAGCCTGCTGCTCGCGATCTTGTTCGCGGCGACGCTTGTCGCCGCCATCCATGTGGCGCTCGGGCTCGTGTTCGACCCCCGCTACAAGGACTTTCAGCTTGCGCTGCTGTCTGGACCGGTCGTGGCGCTCGCCATCGTCGCCTTGGTGAAGGAGCCAGCCACCCCGCTTCCCGGCATCGCCGAGTGGGTCGCCGCCGGCGTGCTTGTAGGCTCAGGCCTATTCGTTGTGTTCAACGAAGGGATCGCCAATTGGCAGGCGCTTTGGTTCGGAGGACTTCTGTTGGTGCTGGCGCTTACCGCGTACCGGGCCACGCCCGCGCGAAGCTGAGCACGAGCAGCGCCACGGCCAACGCCGAAAGGCGGGTGTTGTAGAGCACGAGCCCAAACGCCGCCGAGATCAGTCCAACGCCAAATACGATGACATTCGGCCGCCAAAGCTGAAGGAGCGCCGCCGCGACCGCCGTCCAGCCGAAAATGCTCCGCACGAAGAGATGGATCGCAGCGAGCCTGGCCGTGCAGGTGAGACTCTGTTCGCCCGCCTCGCAAGCGAGGCCGATCGGCGTGTTCTGGATGATGTTGTAGCGGAGATAGAGCGCGAAGCTGACGGCGGCGATCGCAAGCAAACTCAAAATGAGAGCCGCCCGGCCTGAGGGCCTGAAAAAACTCACGGAACGATCGGGGCTGGCCGGGGATTTGCGCTGCATGGACAACGGGTCATAAGGCAAGGACAGCCCCGCGTCACCCCGCAGGAAGAGACCCACCCTGACGTCGGCCTTGGCTTTGCATGGCTGACCCTCTAAGGGGAGCGGCAGAGAAAGAGACGGTGGTGCATTCGATGGATCAACTGGCCAGGCAACCCAAGCTTCTCAAGGACTATGCTCCACCGGACTATCTGATCGAGACGGTCGAGCTCGACTTCGCCCTCGACCCGAAGGCGACCAGGGTCAAGTCGAAGCTGCTCCTGCGGCCAAATCCGAAGGCAGCGCCAGGCGACCGCCCTCTCGTGCTCGACGGCGAAGGCCTCGTGCTGCAGAGCCTCGCGCTCGACGGCAGGCCGCTCGGGCTCGACGACTATCGCCTCGGCGAGAAGTCGCTGACCATCCCCAAGGTGCCGGCGCGGCCCTTCACGCTCGAAACCGTCACCTTATGCGATCCGGAGGCCAACACGGCGCTGTCGGGCCTCTACCGCTCGCGCGACACCTACTGCACCCAGTGCGAGCCGGAAGGCTTCCGCCGTATCACCTATTTCATCGACCGCCCCGACGCGCTCGCCGTCTATACGGTGAGGATCGAGGCCGACGCCGCATCTGCGCCGGTGCTGCTCTCCAACGGCAACCCTGTCTCGGCCGGCGCCATTCCCGGCACGGGAAGGCATTTTGCCGTGTGGCACGACCCCCATCCCAAGCCGTCTTATTTGTTCGCGCTGGTCGGCGGCAATCTCGCGCGCGTGCCGGACAGCTTCACCACCGCCTCGGGCCGCGAGGTCGCGCTCAATATCTACGTCGAGCCCGGCAAGGAAGACCGTTGCGGCTGGGCCATGGAGTCCTTGAAGCGCGCCATGCGCTGGGACGAGGAGCGCTTCGGCCGTGAATACGATCTCGACGTGTTCAACATCGTCGCGGTGAGCGACTTCAATATGGGGGCCATGGAGAACAAGGGCCTCAACATCTTCAACGACAAGCTCGTGCTGGCGCGTCCCGATACCGCGAGCGACGCCGACTACAACAGCATCGAAGGCGTCATCGCGCACGAATATTTCCACAACTGGACCGGCGACCGGGTCACATGCCGCGATTGGTTTCAGCTCTGCCTCAAAGAGGGGCTGACCGTGTTCCGCGATCAGGAATTCACCGCCGACCTGCGGTCGGGCCCGGTGAAGCGCATCCTCGACGTGCGCATGCTGAAGTCGCATCAATTCCCGGAGGATGCCGGTCCCCTCGCCCATCCGGTGCGGCCCGCCTCCTATATCGAGATCAACAATTTCTACACGGCGACGGTCTACGAGAAGGGCGCCGAGCTCTGCCGCATGCTCCAGACTCTGCTCGGCCGCGACGGATTCCGCAAAGGCCTCGACCTCTATTTCGACCGCCATGACGGCGAGGCGGCGACGGTCGAGGATTTCGTGGCGGCCATGGCCGATTCGTCGGGCCGCGACTTCTCGCAATTCATGCTCTGGTATAATCAGGCCGGCACGCCGGAACTCGCCTGCTCGCTCGACTACGACGCGCGCTCGAAGCAGGCAAAGCTGTCGGTCAACCAGATCGTGCCGCCGACCCCCGGTCAGGCCCGGAAAGAGCCGATGCCGATCCCGCTCAAGCTCGGGCTCCTCGGCAGCAATGGCGACGATCTCCCGCTCGAGCTTGCCGACGGCACGAAGCTGTCCGACGGCCTGGTTGAGGTAACCGAGCGCGAGCAGACCTTCACCTTCCGCAATGTCCCCACGGCGCCGACGCCGTCGCTGCTGCGCGACTTCTCCGCGCCCGTCCGCCTCAATATCAGTCTCGATCCAGACCAGATCGAGTTCCTGATGATGCACGATTCCGATCCGTTCAACCGCTGGCAGGCGGCGCAGAGCTACGCCACGAATCTGCTGACTGCCGCTGCGCGCGACGGAGGGGGCGCGGAGCCGGTCACCGGCAAAGAAGCCATACGGCTCGCGCAAGCGCTTGGCACGACGGCGACGCAAACATCGCTCTCCGCCGCCTATCGCGCCGAGTTCCTCAAGCTGCCGAGCGAATCCGACATCGCACGCGAGCTCGGCAAGAACGTCGACCCCGATGCGGTGCGCAAAGCCTACGTGACGCTCCGCGCCACCATCGGACGCAAGATCCAGCCGGCCTTGGCGGAGATCTATGACGGCGCCGCCATGAGCGGCCCCTTCTCGCCGGACGCCGAGAGCGCCGGCAAGCGGGCGCTGCGCAGCGCCATCCTCGATCTTCTCGCCGGCACGGGAGAACGGGCGGAGATCGACCGCGCGCTCCGCCACTATCGCGACGCAACGAACATGACCGACGCCATCGCCGCGCTATCGATTCTCTCGCATCTCGACGCACGCGACGAGGTGCTCGCCGATTTCTATGACCGCTGGCAGGACGAGCCGCTCGTCCTCGACAAGTGGTTCGCCGTGCAGGCGAGAGCGACGCGGCCCGACTCGGTCGAGATCGTGCAAGGCCTGCTTTCCCATCCCAAGTTCTCGCTGAAGAACCCGAACCGCATCCGCGCGCTGATCGGCAGCTTCGTCAACGGCAATCCGACCGGGTTCAACCGCGCCGATGGAGCGGGTTACGAGTTCCTGGCGAGCTCGGCGCTCCAGATCGACCGCTTCAACCCGCATATGGCGGCGCGCCTGCTCGGCGCCTTCGAGAGCTGGCGCACGCTCGAGCCCAGGCGCCAAGGTTTGGCCAAGAGCTCCTTGCGGCAGCTCGCCTCGAGCCAATTGTCCACAGACAGCTACGAAATTGTCACAAAAACCCTCGGCGCCGACTGATTCGTCAATACGTCAATCAGTTATTAACTAATTTTCCACAATTTTTCCTTGGACAGTCAGGAACTCCGACTCCTTCAATAGGGGGCGATTTGGAGATGCGGCAGTTCTCCGGCTCGAGCAGGGGAACCACCCATTAAGGGGGACCGAATGTCGCGGATCAATTCCGCGCAGCAGCCTTTATTCGCTATCGCGGCGCCAATCTGGCAAGGACTCCGCGAGAGCATCGGCCGCTATCTGCCTAAGACCGAGTTGCTACGGCGCACGGTTCCCGTTCTCATCGCCATCTTCGCCTCGCTCGCGGCCATCGGCCTCGTCACCCAGACGCTTCAGTCGCGGCAATCAGCTTTCTCGCTCGCCGAAGAGCGTCTTGCTCTCATGGCCGACCTGACCGCGGTCCGCCTCAAGGATGAGGCGCTGAAGCCCGACGGCAATTGGCAAGCCGCGCTCGCCGCGAGCCTGCCCAAAGGCGCCACCCAGGACGAGCGCACGGCGCTCCTTGCCGATGCCGACGGCAATATCAAGGCGCGGGCGCCATTGATGACCTCCGAGAGCGCGAGCCTGCTCGCGGTCTTGGGGCCACAACAGCCGCTCACAACGTTCGGCGCAAGCGCCGGGGTCTTGCGGATGACGCTCACCGACGGCACCGACGCGTTCGTCACGGTCCGCGATTTGCCGGAGAAGAATGCGCAAGTCGCCTTCCTTCAGCCCGTGCACGCTGCGCTCTCAAGCTGGCGGCGTGACGCGAGCCTCGAGATCACGCTCTTGATTTGCACCGGGCTCGTGCTCGCGCTCCTTGGCGGCGGCGTCTGGTATCTCGCTCCGGCGGAGGCAGCCCGGAAAGAAGACGACGTAAGCGGTCACCTCACCGAGGCTTTGTCTGCTTGCCCCGTCTGGCGCTGGAATCTCGCGCGCGGACACGTGCATTGGTCCGGCGCGATGCATCGCATCCTCGGCCGGATGCCGCTCGATGAGACCATGGCCTACCGCACCATCGCCCAATCGCTGCATCCCGACGACGATCTCCGCGCCTCCGTCGATCGCCACCTGCGCGACGGCAGACGCGAATTCGACCAGAGCTTCCGCCTGCGCCATGCCGACGGACGTTGGATCGGCATGCGGCTGCGCGGTCACATCACTCGCGACAAGGAGACGGCAGAGCCTCTGCTCACGGCAATCGCCGCCCTGGAGCATCAGGAGGCCGCCCCCTCCCTCGACGCCAATGCGCGGCTCCGCGACGCCGTGGAGACCATCTCGGAAGCCTTCGTGCTGTGGGACAACCAGAACCGCCTGGTGATGTGCAACAGCAAGTACCAGCAATTCCACGGCCTGCCTGACGCTGCCATCCGCTCCGGCACCAGCTATGAGACCGTCATTGCCTCCGCCGCAGACCCAGTCATTCGCAAGCGCATCAAGGTCGACGGCAGCGACAGCGAAGATGCCTGCACCTATGAGGCCCAGCTTGAGGATGGCCGCTGGCTGCATATCAACGAGCGGCGCACGAGAGATGGCGGCTTCGTCAGCGTCGGCACCGACATCACCGCCCTGAAGGAGAGCCAGCAGCGCCTCGCCGATAGCGAGCAGCAGCAGCGCTCGAGCGTCACCGAGCTCAGACTATCGCGCCGCGAGCTCGAGCAGCAGAAGCAGCAGCTTGTCGACCTTGCCGAGAAATACGCGGTGGAGAAGAACCGGGCCGAGGCCGCCAACCGCGCCAAATCGGAGTTCCTCGCCAATATCAGCCATGAGCTGCGCACGCCGCTCAACGCCGTGATCGGCTTCTCCGAGGTGATGGAGCAAGGCCTGTTCGGCCCGCTCGGCCACGCCAAATATCAGGAGTATGCGCGCGACATTCGCGAAAGTGGCAGCTATCTGCTCGAAGTGATCAACGACATCCTCGACATGTCCAAGATCGAGGCCGGCCGCATGGCGCTCGACATCGACTCAGTCGACGTTGCCGACATCGTCGAGGACAGCATGAAGGTGGTCGGCCAGGCCGCCGGCGAACGCGACATCATTCTTTCCCGCCACGGCCCCTCGAAGCTCGTGGTCGAAGCCGACCGCCGCGCTCTGAAGCAGGTATTCCTCAATCTCCTGTCGAACGCGGTGAAGTTCACCCGCGACGGCGGCAGTGTCGACGTGCACCTGTCGCGGAGCCGCGGCCTCGTGCGCATATCCATCAAGGACACCGGCATCGGCATCCCCGACGCCGACATCAGGAAGCTCGGCCGGCCCTTCGAGCAGGTCGAGAACCAGTTCTCCAAGAGCCATCAGGGCAGCGGACTCGGGCTCGCCATCTCCCGTGCCCTCGTCGAGCTGCATGGCGGCAGCCTGCAAATCAAGAGCCGCGAGGGCGAAGGCACGACCGTCACCTGCACGCTGCCCATCAAGGCCGCAACCGCCGAGGACGCGGACGAGGACGAGGCGGCTTCCGCCTAGCCCAACACCTCAACCTCAAGCAACGACACGCTCGTACAGCGCGTGCACCGCGGCGAGCGTATCCTTGAGCATGGCCTCGAGCGTGGCGAAGTCCGGCATGTCGGACGCCCGCGCCAAGAGATCCTTCAACGCGCGCGGCGCCTCGTCAGGTACGAAGGGCTTGTCGAGGCAGAGCCGCAAGCATTGCGTCAGCGTGTGGTAGAGCGTCGCCGCCGGGATGAGGATCTCCGCATCGCCAGGGTCGAGCGCTTTCGCCTGGAGCAGCTTGTTGAGCGCAGCCACGGTGTTCTGGTCGAGCACTTCGGGATGATCGTGTGCGCTGACAATTTGCAGGAACTGGGTGAGGAACTCGATATCGATCAGACCGCCGCGCACATTCTTGAGGTCCCAGATGTCGTGCGTGCCCTTCTCCTCCACGATCTTGTCGCGCATGACGCGGACGTCGGCGGCGACTTGCGCCCGGTCCCGCGGACGCCGCAGCACCTCGGAGATGGTGCGCTCGATGATCTGGCGAAGCTCGGGCGGGCCTGAGACGACGCGGGCGCGAGTGAGCGCGAGATGCTCCCAGGTCCAGGCCGAGTTACGCTGATAGTCGATGAAGCTTGCGAGGCTGGTCGCCACCGGCCCCTGATTGCCGGAGGGCCTGAGCCGCATATCGACCTGGTAGAGCGAGCCTTCAGCGGTCTGCGCCGAAAGCGCCGCGATCAGCCGCTGGGTGAAGCGCATATAGTATTGGCTGCCTGAGAGGCTCTTGGCACCTTCCGACTGCGCCCCATCGCCGGCAAAGTCATAGACGGTGATGAGGTCGAGATCGGAGGTCGCGGTCATCTCCCGGCCACCAAGTTTGCCCATCGCCACCACGGCGGCCTGCCCGCCGGGCACGCGGCCATGCTGGCGCTCGAGCTCAGCCTCGACGCGGCCGGCAAGTGTCTCGATCAGGGTTTCGGCGTGCGTGGCGTACGCGGCGCCCGCCTGCGACGCCGACACCGTCCCTGAGATGACGCGGACGCCGATGAGGAACCCCTGCTCGCGCCCGACGATGCGAGCCCGGTCGAGCGCGTCCTGATAGTCGGTGGCTTGTGCCAGCGATCTTTGCACCAGCTCCTTGAGCTTGGCCGGCGTCGGCACCGCGCCGAAGAATCCAGGATCGAGCACGGCATCGAGCAAACGCGGGCGGCGGGCAAGGACAGAGGCAAGCCGCGGCGCGGTCCCCATGATGTCGGCGACGAGACGCAACAGGCTTGGATTGGCGGCAAGGAGCGAGAAGAGCTGCACGCCGGCCGGCATCTCGGCCATGACCTTGTCGAAGGTGGCGAGCGCGAGGTCAGGCTCGGCGGTGCGGCCGAACGTATCGAGCAGCGAGGGGAGGAATTCGGAGAGGCGCTCGCGGGCGCGGGCGCTGCGCGTTGCGGGATAGCGGCCGGACTGCCAGGCGCGGACGGCGGCGATGGCCTGCTTGGGATTGCGAAAGCCGAGGCTTTCAAGCGCGGTAAGGGCGGCGGGATCGCCCTCGTCGCTCGGCAGCACGATGCGGGGAGCTGCCTCGGGCAGCGGCGGCAGCTTTTCGAACAGCGCGCCGTAATGGCTCTCGACCTTGGCGAGCTCCGCGACCAGAGCGTCGGCGAAGGCATCGGCGTCGGCAAAGCCTGACAGCGCGGCAACCCGGCGCAATTCCTCGGGCTCGTCCGGCAGCGTGTGGGTCTGCTGATCGCCGATCATCTGCAGCCGGTTCTCGACCCGGCGCAGGAAGAGATATGCGTGGGTGAGGTCGTCCGCGGCCTTCGGCTCGATCCATCCCCCCTTCGCCAGCTCCCGCAATGTCTCGATCGTGCCGCGCAGCCTGAGCTCTGGATGGCGGCCCGCGGCGATAAGCTGCTGGGTCTGCGCGAAGAATTCGATATCGCGGATGCCGCCACGCCCGAGCTTGATATCGTGGCCCGCGACCGCGATCTTGCCGTGGCCCTTATGGGCATGCACGCGCCGCTTCATGGCGTGGATGTCGGCGATGGCCGCGAAGTCGAGATATTTGCGCCAGATGAAGGGCGCGAGCTGGCGCAGGAACTCTTCGCCCGCGTCGATATCGCCGGCAATGACGCGCGCCTTGATCAGGGCGGCGCGCTCCCAGTTCTGGCCGAAGCTTTCGTAGTAGGTGAGGCCTGCGTCGGTGGAGAGCGCGACTTGCGTCGCCCCAGGGTCCGGGCGAAGCCGCAGATCCGTGCGGAATACATAGCCGTCGCCGGTATGCTCCTGGAGGAGCCGCACCAGCTCGCGCGTCAGCCGCACGAAGAAGGTCGACGGCTCGACGGCCTGGCGCGAGCCCGGCCTCGTCGGCGTCGTAGAAGACGATGATGTCGATGTCGCTCGAATAATTGAGCTCGTACCCGCCGAGCTTGCCCATGGCGATGACGAAATAGCCGCGTGGCGTTGCCGGCAGAGGGCCGGCGATCTGGCCTGCTGCGTGCGCCTGACGAAACAGAAACCTGACAGCCTGATCGACGGCAGCCTCGGCAGCGACACTCATGGCCCTAAGCACCGCTTCCGTCGGCCACACGCCGCCGAGATCGGCAAGGCCAACGAGAAGCGCGATCCGCCGCTTGTAGCGGCGCAAGGCGGCCATGGCCTCCTTCGGCGTTTTCGCCGCCTCGGCCGCCGCCGCAAGCTCCGCAATCGCCTGTTCGAGATGGACGTCGGGATCGCGCATCGAGGCAGTCGGCGAGCAGCGCAGGATCGCGCTGGGCGATCGCCGCAAGATAAGGCGCGCACGCCAAGGCGCCCGCGATCAGGTCACGCACCTTCGGCTCGTCTCGCAGAAGCTCTGCCGCATGCGCAAGCTCTGGAGACGCGCCGAGCGCCCTGGTCAAACTGTCGATGATGTCGGCGCCGCGCGCCTTGTCGCAAATCGCCGGATGCTCGGCGATGCGCTCGAAGAACGCCGTCACGCCGGCCTTAGCTCTTGTCCGGACGCCTGATGCGCCGCTCCGTTGACGAGGGCGTGGGTGTCGGCCGGCAGCGACAACACCACCTTCAGTCCGGGCTGGTTGTCCTCAAGCCTGAGCGATCCGCCATGCAGCCGCGCCACCGCCGAGACGAGGCTCAAGCCCAAGCCGCTCCCCGGCTCAGACCGGCTGGCCTCGAGCCTGATGAAGCGCCCGAGCACGCGCTCGCGGTCCGAGGTCGGCACGCCTGGTCCGCGATCGGTAACGACGATTTCCGCCATTGGTCCCCTCGCCTCGGTGGTCACGCTCACTTCTGGCTCCGATCCGTTGCCGCCTTGGGCTCGATCAGGCGCACCGTATTTGATGGCATTATCGATCAGATTGGCAATGGCCTGGCCAAGCAATTGACGATCGGCGTGCACATACACGGGCTCGACCGGCTCGGCCCTCAATACGATCCCACGTTCCTCGGCCACAGGCTCGTAAAGCTCGGCCACGTCGCGGACGAGCGCGGCTACGTCGAGGCTCTCTTTGTTGTCGCCGCCGGCGCCAGCCTCGAGCCTGGCAATCGACAGGAGCGCGTTGAAGGTCTTGATCAGCCCGTCTGCCTCCTCGATCGTATGCTCCAGCGCCTCGCGATAAGCGGGCTCACCATAAGGCTCGTGCAATGCCGCTTCGACGCGGTTGCGCAAGCGGTTGAGCGGCGTCTTGAGATCGTGCGCGATATTGTCGGAGACCTCGCGCAAGCCGGCCATCAGCTGCTCGATGCGGGCGAGCATGAGGTTGAGGCTCTCCGACAGGCGGTCGAGCTCGTCGCCGGAGCCGTTCACCGGCAAGCGCCCGGTGAGATCCCCTTCCATGATGGTGCGGCTCGTGGCGGCGACCGCGTCGATCCTGGCGAGGAGATTGCGGCTCACCAGATAGCCGCCGCCGATGCCGAACAGCACCATGACGCCGAGCCCCCACAACATGGCGGAGCGGATCACGCGCGCAAGCTCGCGGCGGTCCTCGATGTCGCGGCCTACGATGAGACGGTAGCCGCCTGGCAGCCGGAACACATTGGCGAAGGCGAGCCTCGTCTCGATGCCGCCCTCCGCGGGCCGGCTATATTCGAACTCGACCGGACCGAGACTGTTGGAGAGCTGCTGGGTGATGCTGGCGAGATTGCCGGCGAGGCGGCGGCCTTCCGGATCGGCAACGAAATAAAGGCTGTTGCCCGGCGTCTCGCTGCGGTCGGCCACCGTGCGCACGAGCCGGTTCAGTCCGCCGGCGGTGTACTGCTCGGCAAGGCCCTTCAGCTCTGCGTCGATGGTGTCGTGCAGCTGCCGGGTCAGCAGCACGGTGGTGTTCCAATAAATATAGAAGATGGCCACGGCCGCCGCCGCGCCGAACAGCGCAAGATAGGTCAGCGACAGGCGAAATGTCGTGGTGCGGAAGAGCTTAGTGAGCGCTGTCACGGATGGTGTAGCCGGCGCCGCGGACTGTGTGCAGCAGCGGCGTCGCAAAGTTCTTGTCGATCTTTGACCTGAGCCGCGAGACATGCACGTCGATGACGTTGGTCTGCGGATCGAAGTGATAATCCCATACGTTTTCCAGCAACATGGTGCGGGTCACCACCTGACCCGCATGTTTCATAAGATATTCCAGCAAGCGAAATTCTCGCGGCTGGAGAATAATCGGTTCGCCGGCGCGCGTCACCTTGTGCGACAGCCGGTCGAGCACGAGGTCGCCGACCACGAAGCGGGTGCTGCCCTCCTCAGGCGAGGTGCGCCTGGCGAGAGCCTCGATGCGGGCGAGCAGCTCGCTGAAGGCATAGGGCTTGGTGAGATAGTCGTCGCCGCCGGCACGGAGACCCTTGACCCGGTCATCGACCTCGCCGAGCGCGCTCAAGATGAGGGCCGGCGTTCTGATCTCCTCGGCGCGCAGCGAGCCGATCACGGTCAGTCCGTCGCATTTCGGCAGCATCCGGTCGACGATGAGCACGTCGTAGGCATTGGCGCGCGCAAGCTCGAGGCCCGTCTGCCCATCCGCGGCATATTCGGCGACGTGGCCCTGCTCTTTCAGAGCCCGGCGAAGAAAGCTCGCCGTCTCCTGATCGTCTTCGATCACCAGCACGCGCATGGTTGGAGAGTTCCTAGCGGCGAGTTCTATTTCGTTCAACAGCGAGGTCATGGAGTTCCTCGCAAATGGATAACGAGGGTGGGCGGCGCGGCGGGGGGAACCGCGCCGCCCTCCGGCGTTGAAGGCGCTAAACCTTTGCCTTCTTCAGGGAAAGCGCAACGAAGCGCGTCTGATCGCCGGTCTTAACCTGAACGAGGACGTTGACCTTGTCCTTGTCCTTGGCCTTTTCCATCGCCTTCTTGACGCCCTTGGCGACATCGCCAGGCTGCGACACGGTCTCGCCGGCAACCTGGAGAATGACATCGCCGGCCTTGAGGCCCTTGTCGGCGGCGTCGCTGTTGGGATCGACATCGGTGATCACCACACCGTCCTCGCCTGCACCCGGAACCTTGACGGCCGGGGCAAGCGACAGCCCGAGATTGTCGAGCTGCTCGCTGGTGTCGGCGGGCTTGTCATCCTCGAGCGCAGCAAGCTTCTTGCCGCTCGGGAAGGTGCCAAGCTTCATGTCGACGTCGTGCTTGTCGCCGTAGCGGACGATCGACAGCTTCACCGCGGTGTTGGGGTGCAGCTCGGCGATCTTGCGGGCAAGGTCGCGCGAATCGTCGATCTTGTCGCCATTCACCGCGACGATGACGTCGCCGGCCTTGACGTCTTCCTTGGCGGCAGGGCCGTCCTCGGCAACCTTGGTCACCATGGCGCCCTTGGCCTCGCTGAGACCGATCGAGTCGGCGATGTCGTCGCTCACATTCTGGATGACGACGCCGAGCCAACCGCGATCGACGGTGCCGTGCTCTTGCAGCTGGCCGACAACTTCCTTGAGAAGCGCGGCCGGCACGGCAAAGGCGATGCCGACATTGCCGCCGGAGGGCGAGAAGATCGCCGTGTTCATGCCGATGACCTCGCCATCCAGATTGAAGGACGGGCCGCCGGAATTGCCGCGGTTCACCGCCGCGTCGATCTGGAGGTAGTCGTAAGGGCCTGAGCCGATGTCGCGGTTATGTGCCGAGATGATGCCGGCCGTCACCGTTCCGCCGAGGCCGAAGGGGTTACCGACCGCGAGCACCCAGTCACCGACGCGGGGGTCCTTGCCGGAGAAATTGACGTAGGGGAATTGCTGCGGGGCCTTGACCTTGAGCAGAGCCACGTCGGTGCGCGGATCGGAGCCGACCAGGGTTGCCGGGTATTTGTCGCCGCTCTCCATCGTCACCGAGATTTCCTCGGCGTCCTCGACCACGTGGTTGTTGGTGACGAGGTAGCCGTCAGGCGAAATGAAGAAGCCAGAGCCTTGCGCCATCGTCGGGCTCGGGCGCGGCGGACGGCCGCCATGACCGTTCGGCTGGCCCTGACGGAACTGCTTGAAGAAATCGTAGAGCGGGTTGTCCTCCGGGATGTCGGGCATGCCGGGGATGCCAGGCATGTCGTTCTCGGCGACCTTCGAGTCGCCCTTCACGTTGATGCTGACAACAGCCGGGCTCACCTTCTGCACGAGGTCGGCGAAGGTCAGCGGCGCTGCGCCGTAAGGCGTTTGCACGGTCTGCGGCGCTTGCGTCGTTGTCGTGGGCTGCGCCGGCTCGGCAGAAGCGAAGCGCATGTCTTGGCCGAGCGCGACACCCAAGGCCCCAGCCGCAATCAGGGCAGCAGCCGTCACCGCCACCGGCCGGCGGGCAAATTTCCGCGAGGCCTTGTCGGTCACGGAGCTCTGGTCAGAATTGTTCATAAGTCACCTCTCTCCTGCGATCTGGAAATCCGCCAAAATCCCGAGCCTCGCATTCGGTTATGCACGAGGCTTCTGCGCGGAAAATATAGGTGGCCAGCAATTACGCCGCCGTTTCTGGGGAATTAAATTTCGGTAAGGTTGGCGGCCCTTACAAGCCAGAGGCGGCGCGAACCGCCGGCCCACGGACCGTATATGGTGACCGGGCCGGCCTGCGCCAATCAGCGGTCGTCAAGCAGGCTCTTGAGCTTGCGCTCCTCGGCCTCGCTGAGCCCGGAGGGAGGCGAAGCTGCGGCCGCCCGCCGCCGATACGCCAGAACCACGATCAGCAGGGCAACGAGGAGCACCGCGGGCGTGGCGAACCACAAGAGCAGCGTGTGGGCCGTGAAGCGGGGCTTCAGCAGCACGAACTCCCCGTAGCGGGCGACGACAAAGTCCTCGATCTGTTGATCCGTGTCGCCAGCCGTGAGCCGCTCTCGCACCAGCACGCGGAGGTCCTTGGCGAGCGGCGCTTCTGAATCGTCGATCGACTGATTCTGGCAGACGAGACAGCGCAGGCCTTCGGAGATGTGCCGCGCCCTAGCCTCGAGCGCCGGATTTTGCAGCACCTCGTCGGGCTGGACGGCTTTGACCGGAAGCGTGACGAGGTTGATCGTCACGGCGAGAAGCGCCCCCAAGACGAGAGAGCCGAGGTTTGAGCAGCGGGCTGGGAAGCTGTCCAGCATCTACTTCGCTGCGGCGAGGCCTTGGCCAACCGCCGTTGCTCGCTTCGGTGCGCCGACCCTGAGGCGCCGGTCTGACAGGGACAAGGCGCCGCCGATGAACATGATCACGGCGCCAAGCCAGATGAACCGCACCAGCGGATGGAAATAGAGCCGCACGCTATAGGCGCCGTCCTTCAATTGATCGCCGAGCACGACATAAAGATCGCCGCGCCAGCTTGCGTGGATGCCGGCCTCGGTGGTGCCGCTCCGCTCCACGGTGAACTCGCGCTTTGACGGCTCGAGCGTGGCCACGGCCTGACCGTTACGCGCCACTTTGAACAGCCCGACGCGCTCGCGATAGTTCGGCCCCTCTCTGGGAGCGACTCCTTCAAAGGTCAGACGATAGCCGGCGATGTCGGCGGACTCCTTCGGCGTCATCGCCAGGATGCTTTCGCTCCGCCACGCCGTCGTCGCCACGATGCCCATGACCACGATGCCAAGTCCGGCATGGGCGAGCGCGCCGCCATAGGCCGAGCGTGGCAGATTGGCGAGACGCCGTCCGGCTTCAGCCAAGGAGCCGTCGAACAGCTTCACCCTGAAGGCGATCTCGGAGAGCGCGCCGGCGATGAGCCAGATGCCAAGGCCAAGGCCGAGAGGCGCAAGCCACGGCCCCTTCTGCTGCCAGGCAAAGGCCACGACGGTGACGACCAGCGCGAGGACCGCAGCCGCCATGAGGCGCTGGGCGGCGGCGGCGATATCCCCCCTCTTCCAGGCGAGCATCGGCCCGAACGGCACCGCGATCAGCAAGGGCACGATCAGCGGCACGAAGGTGTAGTTGAAGAACGGCGCCCCAACCGAGATCTTCTCGCCGGTGAGCGACTCGAGCGCGAGCGGATAGAGCGTGCCGACGAACACCGCGGCGCACGCGGTGGTCAGCAGCAGATTGTTGAGCACCAGGCTCCCCTCGCGGCTGATCGGCGCGAACAGGCCGCCTTGCGACAACAGCGGCGCGCGGATGGCGAACAGCGTCAGCGCCCCGCCGATGAAGATGCCCATGATGGCGAGAATGAAGACACCGCGGGCCGGGTCGACGGCGAAGGCATGCACCGAGGTGAGCACGCCCGAGCGCACGAGGAAGGTGCCCATCAGGCTCAAGGAGAAGGTGATGATGGCGAGCAGGATGGTCCACACCTTCAGCGCGTCGCGTTTCTCCATCACGAGGGCGGAATGGAGCAGCGCCGTGCCGGCAAGCCACGGCATGAAGGAGGCATTCTCCACCGGGTCCCAAAACCAGAAGCCGCCCCAGCCGAGCTCGTAATAGGCCCACCACGACCCCATGGCGATGCCGAGGGTGAGGCACATCCAGGCGGCGAGAGTCCACGGCCTCACCCAGCGCGCCCAGGCGGCGTCGATACGCCCGTCGATCAGCGCGGCGACAGCGAAGGAGAAGGCCATCGAGAAGCCGACATAGCCCGTGTAGAGGAACGGCGGGTGGAAGGCGAGCGCCGGGTCCTGCAACACGGGATTGAGGCCCTGCCCGTCGAGAGGTGCCGGGTCGAGCCGGATGAAGGGGTTGGACGTGACGATGATGAACAGCAGAAACGCCGCGGCGATCGAGCCCTGCACGGCAAGCACATTGGCTTGCAGTTCGCGCGGCAGGTTCGTGCCATAGGTCGCGACCGCCGCGCCGAACAGCGCGAGGATCAGCACCCACAGCACCATGGAGCCTTCATGGTTCCCCCACACGCCGGCGATCTTGTAGATGAGCGGCTTCGCCGAATGCGAGTTGGCCCAGACATTGTGCAGCGAGAAGTCCGAGGTGATGTAGGCCATCATCAGCGCCGAGAAGGCGATCGCGATGAGCAGGAACTGCATCTGCGCGGCGGGCACCGCGACGGCCATCAGCTGCGCGTCGTGGCGCCGCGTGCCCCAGAGCGGGAGCACGGTCTGCACGATCGCCACCGCGAGCGCGAGGATCAGCGCGTAATGGCCGGTCTCTGCGATCATGCCCTAATTGACCTTCCCTGAACCTTGCGGTGCGCCGGCCTGTTCATCGCCGCGCCACACGCCCTGCTCTTTCAGTTTCTTGGCGACCTCCGGCGGCATGTAGTTCTCATCGTGCTTGGCAAGCACGCTGTCGGCATGAAACACGCCGTCGGAGTTTAGCACGCCTTCGGCGACCACGCCCTGGCCTTCGCGGAAGAGATCCGGCAGCACGCCGGTAAAGGTCACAGGCAGAGTCGAACGCTTGTCGGTGATGACGAAACCGACCGTGGTCCCCTCCCCGCGCTTGACGCTGCCATTTTCGACCAACCCGCCGAGACGAAATCGCTGGCCGGTCTCCAGGTGCTTCTCGGCGACTTCGCTCGGCGTATAGAAGAACACGATCGAGTCGCGCAGAGCGAACAGCACCAGACCCACGGCGACGCCGAGCACGGCAAGGCAGGTGCCAATCAGAACGGCGCGGCGCTGCTTTCGTGTCATTCAGTCCGTCTCCAATTCACCCCGGTGCTCACGACTTCAAGCCAAGCTCCGCCGCCAAGGCATCGAGCTGTTGCAGCGCGGCCGCATTGCCGCTGAACTGGGTCTTGGCCTTTTCCAGCGCCTTCAAGGCATCGTCCTTCCTATCGAGCACGGTATAGGCTCTGACGAGCTTGAGCCAACCGGCAAGATCGTCGCCCTTCTGGTCGAGCCGGTCGGCAAGGCCTTGTACCATGCTCTCGATCATGGCCTGGCGGTCGGCCGGACTCATGGTCTGCGCCGCGGCCACATCGTCGGGGCTTGGTCCTTGCGGTGCCGTACCGGGAGCCGCTCCCGGTCCGGCAGGAACCGCCTTGCCTGCGAGCTTGGCCTCATCTTCGGCGAGCCGCTGCTCAGCCAGTTTCCGCCAGGGCGCGTCGGCCGGAGCGCTCGCAAGCATGGCGCGCCAATCCTCGATGGCGGCGGCGAGCTGGCCGTCCTGCTCCTTGGCGATGATCAGCACAAGGCGAGGTTCGATCAGCTTAGGGTCGAGCACGAGCGCTCGCTCGAGCGCCTTTCTGGCGTCCTCGGTGACCACCCCATTATTGGCAAGCACCAGCGCCTGGCCGTAGCTCGCAAGGCGCTTCGGCGACTCGCCGAGCAGCCTGATCGACTGGCGATAGGCCTCGGCGGCGTCGGCATAGCGGCGCCAGCCCATATAGACGGGAGCGATGACCTCCCACCCCTCGCCTTCCTCAGGATGCTCACGCAAACGCGCTTCGACACGCGCCACCAGCACTTCGAGGTTCTTGTCGCTCGCCGGATCTTGGAGGCGGGCAATGAGGGGTTGGTCGGGAAGGCGTGGAGAGCCGTAGATGAGGTAGAGGCTGAGCGCGGCGAGCGGCAGCCCAAATGCCAGCGCGATGGCCAAGGCTCTAAGCGGCGAAGGAGTTGCGGAGCCCTGCTCGGCCGGCGTCTCGGCATCGGCGGCGAGTAGCCGCCGCGCGATCTCAATGCGCGCCGCCTCTGCGTCGCCCTCGCCGATCAGGCCACGCTCGCGGTCGCTTTGCACCTCGCCAAGCTGATCGCGATAGACGGTGGCGTTGAAGGCCGCGCGCGACCCTTCCCCCCCGTTGTCGCCGGCAAGCGGACGCAGCAGGGCGTAGAGCACCACGGCCGTCAAAATGGCAAAGATCGCCCAGAGCAGCACCTTGGACGGACCTCCTTGTGTCCAGGGAGGCTAGCCATAGGGGAAAGGCGTGAAGGGGGGAAGCTTTGGGAGGGAGGCTTGGATGAAATCGGCGTAATGGGAGGAAATCTTGGGCCTTACGCCGGGGGCCGGGAGGCAAATTGCGATGAGGAAGCCGTCTAGCTGACGCCGCGCCAGGTGCCGTTATCCTCGCGGCAGGCGACGCCCTTGACGATCGCAGGCGACCCGCCGCGAGTGATGGTGTGGGTATAGGTGCGGCAGTACTGATCGCCCTTCTTATAGGGGCGACCCGGCACGATCGTGCCGCGATGGTTCATGGCTGGATAGGCCCAGGCGGTCTTTGACCCCGACTGCCCAAACTCTAGGGCGCGATACTCTGCGTCGGCGGCGATACCGCGCTCCCGCGTGCTCATCTCTCCGCCGATGTTCTTGCTGGCGATGCCGCCGATCACGGCGCCGCTGCCGGTCGAGGCACGGGCACGCGACTTCCCCTCCGCCGTCTTGGCCGCGGGGCTGGAGAAGGCTCCGAGAAGGGAGCCGGCACCCTGGTTCGACCCGCAAGCCGTGGCGAGAATGGGCACCAAGGCAAGCGTCGCGAGGGACGCCGCACGCAACAACGCTATACGCATCAACTTCCGTCCTGACCGGACAAGCAACCTTGCGCCCGATAGGAAGACGCACACTTTGAATAGAATTGTCGCAGACGACTTTTAACAAAGCGTGATGTTCGAGGGGGTTAGGCCGCGGGCAGTTCCAGGCGCGCACGCAAGCCCCCTTGCGGCGAGGGCTCGAGCTCGAAGCGGCCCTTATAAAGATGAGCAAGCTCGGCAACGATGGAGAGCCCCAGCCCGGACCCAGGCTTTGTCTCATCGAGCCGCTGACCCCGCTTCACGGCCCTCTCCCGTTCTGCCTCGGTCAGCCCTGGTCCGTTGTCGTCCACCAGAACCTCGAAATTGCTGGCGCCGCCGGCGCGCGTTGCGGTCACCCACACGCGGGACTTCGCCCATTTGCAGGCATTGTCGAGGAGATTCCCCACCATCTCCTCAAAGTCCTGCTTCTCGCCCTGGAACTTGAGCCCAGCATCCGAACGAACGTCGAGCTCGAGAGCCCGGCCTTCATAGATGCGGTCGAGCGCCCGCTTGAGCCCATTGAGCACGCCATCGACGTCAGTGATGTCGCCGATGGCGCCTGAGCGCGCCGCGACCCGCGCCCGGTCGAGATGATGGGTGATCTGGTTCCGCATCAGCTCCGCCTGCTCGATGACTTTGCCGGCAAGCGGGCCGTCCTTCTCCCGCGCTTCATTGGTAATGACGCTGAGCGGCGTCTTGAGCGCATGGGCGAGATTGCCGACATGGGTGCGCGCCCGGTCGACGATCTCTCGGTTGGATTGGATCAAGGCATTGAGCTCCTGCTGGAGCGGCCTGATCTCGGTGGGAAGCTCGCCCTCCAGCCGCTCGGCATCGCCGGAGCGGATCGCTGCGAGGTCATGCCGGATGGCGCGCAACGGCGCGAGGCCGAAGCGGACCTGGAACAGCGTCGCCACTACGAGACCGAGCCCGAGCACGCCGAGTGCTGCGATCAGCATCATGCGGAACTCGGCGAGGTCGCGCTCGATCTCGGCCGCGTCGCCGGCAATGGCATAGGAATAGGGAGTGGATTGAGCGCCGGCGGGCCTGATCTCGCGCTCGACCACGCGCAGGCGCTGGTCCTGTGGCCCCGGCGCATAAGCGCGTCTTGTCAGGGTCTGGTCGGGAGTGACGCCCTCTTGGCTCGGCAGCTTCAGTTGCTGATCGAGGAGCGAGTTTGAGATGAAGAGCGGCTGTTCGGCGTCCAGCGTCTTGATTTGCCAATACCAGCCGGAGAAGGGAATCGTGAAGGCAGGCTCGCCGAGATTGGCAGGCGCTGTCGGCGTCTTGGCGCCCTCCGCCGTGGTCGAGGCGACGAGGCTCGTCAGGTAGACGTTGAGCCGCGCATCGAAATTGCGCTCGACGGCCTGGCGGTAGAGGGAGAGCAGCAGGAAGGCGGTCACGGGAAGGACGACGAGCGTCCACGCCGCGGCGGAGGCGAACAGGCGAAAGGCGAGAGAGTTAGGCCTCATCGGCGTCGTCCGCGAGGCGGTAGCCGAGCCCCCGGACGGTCTTGATGATGTCGACTGGAAGCTTCTTGCGCAGGCGTCCGATGAAAACTTCCACCGTGTTGGAGTCGCGGTCGAAGTCCTGCTCATAGAGATGTTCGACCAGCTCAGTCCGCGACACCACGCGGGCGCGATGCAGCATGAGATAAGCGAGCACCCGGTACTCGTGCGAGGTGAGCTTGACCGCCTGCCCGTCGACCGTCACCCGCGCCGATTTGGTATCGAGGCGGAGCGGACCGCATTCGAGCTCGTTCGAGGCATGACCGGCGGAGCGCCGCAACAGCGCCCGAAGCCGCGCCAGCACCTCCTCCATATGGAAGGGCTTCGCCACATAGTCGTCGGCGCCCGCATCCATGCCGGCGACCTTGTCGCTCCACCGCTCGCGCGCGGTCAGGATCAGCACCGGCATCTTGCGGTCGTCGCGGCGCCACTGCTCGAGCACGCTCAAGCCGTCTTTCTTGGGGAGTCCGAGATCGAGGACGACGGCGTCGTAGGGCTCGGTATCGCCGAGGAAGTGCCCCTCCTCGCCGTCAAAGGCGGTATCGACCGCGTAGCCCGCATCGCTCAGCGCGGATACGAGCTGACGGTTGAGGTCTGGATCGTCTTCCACGACGAGAAGCCGCAACCTCTTCACCCTCCAAGGAACGCTTGACGCGCCCCAAGTCCTCCTAAGGTTGGCCCGTTAGAGCGTCAACGGTGATGTTGCTGACATCGCCTTTGGCGCCCAGCACGACGAGCTTATAGAAAAACTTGCCGCCCTGATCGCAAAGGCTCGCATGAATGATCTGCCCGCCGGTGCGCGACTGTACCATCTGGTAAATGACATTGCCGGGAAGCAAGGAGTTCTTCTTGATGACCGGCGCCGCCGAGGCCCAAGGCAAGCAGTTCGGCTCGGCCGCCTCCACGGCTGCCGTCAACAAGAGGCCGGCGACGGCCGCAACGGCCGCCTCTTTGATGACCCGCCGCATGGCAACTTAGGTTCCGCTGCTCGTCATTGAAGTGACAAGGCTAATTGAGTCTCCATGAACCTCGCATGAATGGGGCGCAAATGCTCATTTTGTCTTGGTGGACTTGATGGTTTGGGGAGCTGGCTGGCTCGCGTCGTTAACCTTTGCGCCGAGCGCGGCAAGGCCAAGACCGCCGAAGATCACGGGTGCCTGGGCGACCAGGTCAGCGAGCGACGTGTCGCCCACCGCCCACAGCGCGATCGTCGACAGCGGCGTGGTGATCCCGAGGATCTGGGTGCGGTACCCCTTGGCGAAGCCGCCGGTAATAAGCCAGGCAAGGTTCAGCATTCAAGCCTCCGTCTAGGATGAGGTGGATCAAGGAAACGAGGCGCCCGGCCTAACGTGGGCGTGCGGCGCTCAGCGGCGGAGCGCGCGGCCGGCGATGTCGGAAACCGTCTCGCCGGTCTTCTTGGCGGCGGAGCCCGTCCGGTCGATCTTGGCCCCAAGGGTCGCAAACGCCGAAGCCGCCGGCGATCAAGGCCCAGTTCTGTGAGAGCGCGGATCAGCGAGACGATCGACAGATCGCCGACCGCCCATTGGGCCAGTGCATCCGCAAGCCCTCTTCCCGTGATGGAGGTGAGTTCCCCTTGAATTCAAGGTCACACGAAGTGTGTTGCTCTGGTCGTAGCGATAGACCGGCCCCGAATTGCCGACTTGCTGCGCAGGGCAGATGAGGGGTTCCAGCGCCGATAATTCGGATCGCGTCCTGCGCGGCGATGCGCCCGGCCTCGAAGCGCTCGGCCACGGCGAGCATGTCATCCTCGCCAAAGGCATGCTCGAGCTCGGCGAGCGCGCCGAGCGTGAGGCACAGGCGATAGCTCTTGCCGTCGAGGATCGCCTCGATCTCACCACGATTCCGATTGACCATGGCTGCCTCCCTCAATGTTACGCCGGCGCCTTGCGCGCGACTCAAGTCCCATGTCGAAGCTGACCTCGCCGTCGTGCTGGCCGGCATATTCGAGGCTCGCGATCTGAAACGGCCCCTCGACCGTTCCCAGCTGCGGAACGATCACCTGCCAGTTCCGCACCGTGCCATTGAAGAAATACTGGCGCACAGTCTCATCGGTGCTCGCATCCTTGAAGATGCCGTTGCCGGTGATGCGCGCGGCCTTGACGCCGGCGCCGTCGAGAAGCTCGCGCCAGCGCCCGACCGACTCCGTGTCGGTCACGTCGACGGTCGCCGCGTTGAAGGCGAGCGTGCGCGCCCGTAACCCCGCGACCGTGACGAAGCTCCCTGCCCCATTGGTATCGACCTTGAGCAGCAGGTCCTTACCCTTCTGCGCCGTCATGCGAGATCCTCTTGTTTGAAGCGCGCAAACAAAAAGGGCGGCGCAAACGCCACCCTTGCAAAATCCGCGGCCGGCCTGTCCCCGGTCCCCAACGATGCTAGCTCTCGGGCTCTATGCCCACGCGGCTCGCCACCATCTTTCTCAAGCGCACGCGGTCCCTGGTCGAGACGCCAAGCAGCTCGGCCGCCCGCCACACCAGATTGGCTTCGAATTCATGCACCACTCCGTCGGCCATCGCCATTTCCCACAGCATCTCGATGATGCGCTGGCGACCCTCCTGATCGAGCCCGGCGCAAAGCACGCTGGTGAAGCGGTAGAGATCGACGGCCTCCTCCTCGCGCGCTTCGGCCTCGCGCATCAACCGCCGCGTCTCTTCATCGCCGAGCGCGAAGCGCTCCTGCAACAAGAACTTCAGCTTGCGGCGCTCTTCCGCCGCGACCTCGCCGTCGATCACCGCGGCATGAACCAGCAGCGCCGCCGCTGCGAGCCGCATCTCCTCTTCGCGCAAATTTCCGGCGCGCGCCTCGTGGTTGGTGAGGCGCTCGAAGAACTCGGTCAGTGTCGTCCAAGGTGCCATCGTCTGCGCAGAGCTCCGCCCCGTTTGCGAGGCGCATCCTATAGCGCAAGCGAAGGCAGATCGCGACCCATTGGGGGCGGCAAGAGACAAGCTGACTTTTGGAGATAGAACCTAAGCTGCTTGAGCCTGTGCTGGCTCGGTGACGGCGCGGTAGCGCACGATGCCGTGAAACGTGTCGCCGTCGGGATCTGGGCGCGCCTCGGAAAATTCATGGCGGAGATTGACCAGTTCGTGATCGACCAGCGTCACCGGCTGGTCGTGCAGGGTCGATTTGATCGCCTCGATGATGTCATGCACCTGCTTCTTGCCGCCGGTGCGCGACCACACATGAAGGGTCAAGAGGTGCTCTGCCCCGTCCTCGGTGCCGGTGCTCCAGTCGCGAACGAGGCTCTGGCCGAGGCTGATAAAGGGATAGCTCGCGGCTTGCGGCGGATCGTCGTAAATGCGGGTGCCGCCAAGCAACGCGCCGAGTTCCGAAGAATTCGCCAGCGCCTGGTAGATGCCGCGTTGCAACGACCAACCCGTACTTGCCGTCATGACAGGTCTCCATCAACCACTGTTAACGATATGGGGTGGCGGGGGGCGCCCTTCAATGCGATTCGTGCCGCCCCATGATCAGACCTTGGCGGCCGCCTTCAAAGCCGCCGCGATAACCTTTCTGACCGCATGGTTAATTCCAGGTAAACGAGCGTGCAAAGCTGGGACAAGCCAGGGCGAGGCGCGGCTCCGGCTGGTGCCGAATTCGAGGCGGGAGAGTTGCTCGAGCGTCAGCCGGTGGCGAAGATCGCTTGGGCTGAACTCGGTCATAGCCTCGCCCGCCGGTATGGCAAGAGCAGGCCTGCTACCGTCGCCGGCACCTCTGGCGGGGCAGCGCCGACCACCACCGGCTCGCGATGCTCGAACCAATGAGCGACGAGCAGCTTCAGCGCGTGGCGGATCGGCGCCGGCACGTCGCTCGCTTCGTCGCCATAGCCCGCGGTGAACGCAACTTCGAAGGCATTGAGAAGCCGCGCCGGCGAGAGCTGCACGGCGCCTGCCGACAGTACGAGCCGCGCCGGCTCGGACAGCACATCGACGGAATAGGTCTCGCTGTTCACGATGGTCGGTGAGTCGTCGGGATCGTAGACCCTCACCGCGGTCACCGCCTGTACCCGGCTGGATCGGCAGTACGATCGTGCCGCTGCGCGGCCAGCCGTCGAGATAGAGCGACCAGCTTTCCGTCACCAGCGCCAGCGACAGCGTCCGCTCGACGAACATCCGTGGGAAGGCCTCGATTTTTCCCTCTCCCCTTGGGGAGAGGTGGCTCGTCCGTGCCTCGCTCGGGCGAGTCGGGTGAGGGAGTGGATCGTGGTTAGTTTGCTTTCGGCGTCGCCGGTGTATTACCGCAAGGCACGGCAGTGATGGTGCAGTTGCTGTAGAGCCCCTGGCTCGCGCACATCACCTTGGGATCCTTCGCCGTCTCGACCGTCGCGTCGCTAAAGACCTCTGTCGCCTTCTTCAGCCATTCGGTCTTGGCCGCCTCCATCGACTTCTCAGGCGATGGCGTGAAGCCAAGGCCGCGTGCCGAGACTTCTTTGTCGGCGCACTCAAGTGCAGCCGCGTGGGCTGCCGGCAACGCGGCGAGCAGCATGGCGGCGCAAGCGGAGCGAAGTAGCGAAACCACCGTCGACATGAGGGCCGTTCCCTGCCAGATGCGGCAAGACACCTAGCATGGAACGATGCGCCCTCGCCACGCAAAGGCCGTGGCAAGAACTGGCAACCGGCGACGCCCGATCCCTTGGCGCGTCTGTCTTGAACCGATCCGGGTGAGGCCCTGATGCTGCCGCCATGAAAAAAGGCGCCGGCCCTGAGGGCGGCGCCTGGCGGCACTGAAAACCAACAGCGCCGAGGCTCGTTTCCGGCAGACCCGGGAACACTCGGCGCTTCAACGCAACTGTCGCGTTATAGCCAAACCCTAGCCCCCGAGCGCGACGCTGTCAAGAATAAATTCCTATGCCTTCGAAAATTCGTTCTCCGTACGGTACCGCTCACTATTTGTCGGAGCCGAAAATGCCAGCCATTCCCCCCAGCCCCTTCCCTCCCCATATCGCCCAAGGGGCTGATCGCGAGGAGGGTTCGATGGACTATGTCATTGAAGCGAAAAAATTCGTGCAGCGCGCCAATGAGGCCGACCATCCCGAGGTGATCAAAGAGCATCTCAAGATGGCCGACTGGTGCCTGAAGCAGGCAATCGACGAGCGGAACGAGCCGCCGCCGGGCGAAGTGCCTCGCAAATCGAACTGAAGCGCGGACCCTATCCCGACCCTAGGCGCGGCTTGGGTCGGGGTCAGCGCTTTTCGGGTCAGCGCTTCTTGGTGACGACCACTTCGAGATAGTCGCCGGGCATGACGGCGGTGCCGTCCTCGGCAACGTTAAACTTGTCCGCGATCGTCTGGAGATCGGCAAGAAGCGACTTGCGCGCATCCGCATCCACCGCGGCCAACGCCTTCACCATCGGTCCGTAATATTCCTTGAACACCTCGACCCAATGATTGGGCGACCGGTAGCGGAAGACGAACTCTCTCTGCTCCGCCGCGATCGTTCCGGCACCTGCAAACAGCGTATCGAGATGCGCCCTGTCGCCCCATAGCATCGGCGATTTCATGCCTGGCGCCGGCGGAATGTATTTGCCGATGGCCTTGAACACCTGGCCGACGAAGCTGTCCGGCGTCCAATTGGCCAATCCGATCTTTCCGCCGGGGCGGCAGACGCGGACGAGCTCGCTTGCCGCCTTCTGCTGGTTCGGCGTGAACATCACGCCGAAGGTCGAAAGCACGACGTCGAAACTCGCATCGCCGAAGGGCAGATTTTCCGCGTCGGCTTCCTGGAAGGTGACCGGCAGACGATCGGCCGCGGCGCGTTCGCGTCCGCGCTCGAGCAGCGTGGCCACATAGTCGGTCGAGACCACCTCGGCGAAGCGCCGCGCCGCGGCAAGCGTCGCGTTGCCGTTGCCGGCTGCGACATCGAGGACACGCTGGTTGCTGCGAAGATCGACGGCCTCGCACAACGTCTCGCCGACGATTTGCAACGTTGTGCCGATGATGGCGTAGTCGCCGGAGCCCCAGGCTACTTGCTGGCGGTTCTTGATCGTAGCGAGGTCTGGTGTGGCGGGCATGGGTGTTTGAACATTCATTGTACTGGTCCTTCTTTGGCCGATTGATGTCAGGCGGCGGCGCTTGCATCCGCAGGGTCGTCGCGGACGATGACGGTGGTGACCACCGGGAAAATCTGGTCGCCTGGCATGCCGACGCGACGCGCATGCTCGCGGATCGACTCGGGATCCTTCGCCTGATAGATGCAGACGGTCCCGATGCGGCCGTCCGGCTCCTTGACCACATAGCTGCGGATCCAGCGAACGCGGTCGGACATCTCGTCGTTGCCGATTCTGGCCGACTTGGCGCCTGCGGCTTCGAGCTCTTGCAAGTTCGCCCATGCACTCGGGCGGCGTATGACATAAAGATCCATGACTCTCCTCCTCTTTGGAAGGGCCGTATCTGGGTATCGCCGCGCTGAGCACGAATGATCGGCCGTCCGAAATGCTTGACACCGCGTCCGTGATTGTCAGCGCGCAGGATTTCTGGCGGTGACAAACCAGGTGCTCGAGCCGGTCCAAATACCATCGGCGCGCTGATAAGCAGAAAGGGTCTCGCGCAGCGCGGCGACAACTTGTCCCTTCAGCCGTTCGCCCGTTTGTCCCGCCAGCCTGATGATCTCTCCTGCCGGTCCGAGCGCCAAGGCAAACTCGACCGCGTCGTCCAAGCTGCGGCCGATGCAGATCTCGGCGTCGTAGCGCGCAAAAGCGATGTGGTCGTATCCGGCGGCTCGCAGCATGTCGCTCACCATGTCCGGCCCTGACATTGAGAACGGTCCTGGACCGCAATGCACCTGGTCGGTCTCTTCGTGGGCGACCACGGGTACAATTTGCCTCACCCGAAGCTCGGCCTCGTGCACCCACGGATTGTCTTCTCGCCGCCGCCACACGATCATCGACAACTCGCCGCCGGGCGCGAGCGCGCGCCGGATGTTACGCAGCGCAAGTCCCGGCAGATAGAAAAACATCGTGCCAAACCGGGCGAAGACGTGATCGTAAGGACCACGAAGATCGTCGCATTGCGCGTCGGCGACGAAGAACGAAGCGTTCTTGATCGATGCTTCGGCAGTTTCGCTTGTAGCGAGGTCGATGAAATTCTGCGCGCAATCGACACCAACGGCTTCCCCGCCTGGGCCGACCTGTGCCGCAATGCTCCGGGTCGTGTCGCCAAAACCGCAACCGACATCGAGCACGCGCGTCGCCCGCCGGATAGGATCTGCGCCGGAAGAGCTCGTCGCTGTGACCCGCCAGGCCATGGCTCAGGACATGGCGAAAGCGGCAGAACTTTTCGAACAACACCGTGTTCCACGCTTCGATCGGAATCGTGTTGTCGATGTCGCTCGTTTCGGCGGGATCGACGGCTACAGGCGGGGTCGCTTGGATGTTCATCGTTCAATTCCCTTTTCGAGGGTGGCGATTGCGGCGGCTTTGCCGGGCCCGCGCGAGGTTCTTTGAATGGCGGATATCTAGGACGATCGGCCGCGGCTGCCATGATCGGCCGTCTGCAATGCTTGACACCGCGTCCGGGATTGGAGAGGCATTGACGAAGCATCTGGGTGGACCGGACGTCCGGCGGAGAGAGTGCCGATGAGTGCCGATGCGCTTTCCGATGTGCTGAGAACGGTCAGGCTCACCGGCGCCGCGTTCTTCGACATCGTGGCCACGGCGCCGTGGGTCGCCGAGCAGCCGCCGCGCGAGAATATCCTGCCGAAGATCCTGCCCGGCGCCGGGCATTTGATCGCGTATCACGTGGTCACCGAAGGCCGCTGCTTCACCAACCTCATCGGCGAAGAACCGGTAGAAGTCGAAGCCGGCGAGGTGATCGTCTTCACCAAGGGCGACCAGCATGTCCTGTCGAGCAGTCCCGGCATGCGCGCCGATCCCGGCGCACCGAGCGCCCATGACGCCGTGCCCGGCAGCCAGTTGCCCTTCCTCATCAATCTTGGCGGCGACGACGGACCGGCCTCGGCCAGGTTCGTCTGCGGCTTCCTTGCCTGCGATGCACAACCGTTCAATCCGCTGCTCGACAATTTGCCGCCGATCATCAAGACCGCCGTCCCGCAAGGTGGCGATCAAGGCTGGCTTGGCCAGTTCATCCGCGTGGCGATGATGGAATCTGCCGACAAGCGCGCCGGCGGCGAAAGCGTGCTCGCCAAGCTGAGCGAGCTGATGTTCATCGAGGTGGTGCGCCGGCACCTGGAGGCGCTGCCGCCGGAACAGGCGGGTTGGCTCGCCGGCTTGCGCGATCCCTTCGTCGGCAAGGCATTGTCGCTGATGCACGCAAAGCCCGCGCGCAACTGGACGATCGAGGATCTGGCCAAGGACGTAGGCCTGTCGCGCTCGGTGCTGGCGGAGCGTTTCGCCGGCCTCGTCGGCATGCCGCCGATGCACTATCTCGCCAAATGGCGGATGCAGATCGCCTCCGGGCTGCTCGCCGGCGGCACCGCCAATATTGCAAAGGTCGCCGCCGAGACTGGCTACGGCTCCGAAGCGGCCTTCAGCCGCGCTTTCAAGAAGATGGTGGGGGTGCCCCCTTCGTCATGGCGCCGCCGCGCCCCGGAGCCGGCGGGCGGCGTGGGTTCGTTGCCAGACTGAAATGAGAAGCCCCGGCCGACCAGTCGACCGGGGCTTCCCTACCAAAGGGGTGATCGCAGGGTTTGTGATCACCGTGGGCGAAGATGGCTTCGTGCCCGCCCAAGTGCCAGCGGATTCTCGGCGCGTGGTTAAGGTTAAGACGAAAGGCCGCGCGCGCTGCTTCGCAAGGGCCTAGCGCGGCATCAGTACGACTTCCGGATCATCCAGGTCTGGGCCGGGAGCTTGGCGCAAGAATTGGCGAACACATCGGTGATGTTGGCGGAGTTCGGGCCCGGGTTGTCGAGGCAGCGTGGATAGAGACGCATGTCCTCGTTGACGAGCGCGACGCGGTCGTTCCACTTGAGCGCGTCCTTGGTCAGCGTCTCGAGCTTGGCGGTGAGCTCGGCGACCGTGCGGTTGAGGCAGGCGACCTGCTCCTCCGTGCTGCCCTTGCTGCAATCGGCGGCCGCTGCCGCTCCCGGGTGAAGCGCCCAAGCGGCGCCGAGCGCCGTAAGTCCGATGAAGAAACCGAAGCGCATTCTCATCTTGGGAGCCTCCTTCAGAATTCCGCCTCAAGCCGGTCGCAAAGTCGGGTTCGATGCTAAGGCGCGCGCGTGAGCTTGACGAGCGGCGCTTGCGGCGGTCACGCCATCGTGAAACTCCGCCGCAGTTTCACTCGTATCTCAAGGACTATAAGGAAATCATGATGGATCCCCGTCCCGATCGCACCAAGAGCAACGCCCCGCCCGGGCTTCGGGGCTTCATCTGGCTCGGCATTTTCGCCGCTCTCCTGTTCGTGCCGGCGGGTACGCTGCGCTGGCCAGGCGCCTGGGCGTTCCTCGGCCTCATGGCGGTGGCGAGCGTCTGGGGACTGAGCTGGCTCGGGCGTCACGACCCGGAGCTCCTCGCCGAGCGCCTGCGGCCGCCCTTCCAGCGCGAGCAGCCGCGCTCAGACAAGCTGCTCATGGCCGCCTTCATGCCGCTCTGGTTCGGCTGGTACCTGCTCATGGCCTTCGACAAGCGGTTCGGCTGGTCGAGCGTGCCGCCGGCGCTGAACGTGCTCGGCTTCGTGCTGCTTTGCCTCGGCCTCTGGCTCTCCTGGCAGGTGTTGAAGGAGAACAGCTTCGCCGCACCGGTGGTCAAGCTTCAGAAGGAGCGCGGGCACAAGGTTGTGAGCACCGGCCCTTACGCCTATGTGCGCCATCCCATGTATGCGAGCGTGATCCTGTTCGCCGCCGGCGTGCCGCTCCTGCTCGGATCCTGGTGGGGGCTCTTGGTATCGCCGCTCCTGGTGCTGATGCTTGCCTTCCGCGCCGTGATGGAGGAGCGTATGCTGAAGGCCGGGCTCGAAGGCTATGCCGAATATGCGGAGCGTGTGCGCTACCGCTTTGTGCCGCTCCTTTGGTAGCGAGACGCAGCGCGAGGCGATGCGGGCAAGTCTCACTCTCTCGGTTGCCGCCGTCTCGGCGCTCAGCCTCATGCTCTCGGCCTGTAGCCTCGCCGGTCCGAACCCACGCACCTTCTCCACCGCAGCGGAGCAGAAGCCGGTGAAGCCGGATGACCAGGCGCTCGCACAAGCCTCGCAGGCCTGCAAGGAGCAGACGCGCGAGAAGGGCATCAAGTCCGTGCTCGCCATCGTCAGCCGCATGCGGCCCGGCGCAGTCGACGAGGACTATGTCAACTGCATGCGAAACAAGGGCTATGCGGTCGAGAAGTGAGCCGGGCCGTCCGCGCCCCGGTTAATGGCGCGCCGGAACTTTTGCGAAAATTTGCGGGGGCGGGCACAGGCTTCTTGAGCATTTTTTGGCAATGATCGCGGCCGCCTGACTTCAACAACCCCGCGACGAGGCCGATCATGGATGCCGCCAGTTCCTGCCCTCCGCTCGTCCTGATCGAGTGGCTCGAATTCGGGCCAACCGGTGCCCGGCTGGCAGTGGCTCGAGCAGATCGAGCCGCGCCGCCCTCACCTCTGTGTCTCGGTGGGCTTCCTCATGCAGGACGACGCCACCGCCAAGGTGCTCGCGCCAAATCTTGGCGCCAGCAACGGCGCAAACGACTGGGATCAGGCCTCTGGCGTGATCACCATCCCGGCCTCTGCCGTGCAACGCATCCTGCCAGTGTCCCCCCTCCCCGATACGGCAAAAAATGGCGCGGGCCCCGCGACCGCGAGCCGCCCCTAGGCCCCTGCCAAACCTCTACAAAACGCCTCAATCAAGGTGTAGTTTGCGCAAGCGGTTGCCCCTCCGGGCGGCAGACGGGCGGCATATTGGGCATGAGAGGCCGGCTTCCGGCGCATAAGCGCTAAGGGCCGGGGCAAAGTGCGGGACTTCCTACAAGGCAATCGCCGGCGCAAGTTCATTGACTGGCTCGCGATCGATTCGTCCATCAATTCGGGCCTTTATCGCGCTTGGATTGGATTCAAGGACTGGTGGAGCGCCTACTCCACCTTCTTCGGACGCTTCGAGGCGAGAGGCATCCTCCGCGCCGTGAATGACTTCGCCTGCGAGGGTTTGACCCTCGGCACCGGCGGAATGCTCGTGGTCCTCGCCTTCGCGCTGCCCGCCTTCGACCTCGCCCAGGGCAAGATGAACCTGTCGGACGAGTACAGCGTCACCTTCTATGACCGCTTCGGCAACGAGATCGGCAAGCGCGGACTGCTCCGCGACGATTCGGTGCCGCTCGATGAACTCCCCGATTTCTTGATCAAGGCGACGCTCGCCACCGAGGACCGGCGGTTCTTCGACCATTTCGGCGTCGACGTCATGGGCACCATCCGCGCGCTCGCCGAGAACGCCCGCGCCGATGCGGTGGTGCAAGGCGGCAGCTCGCTCACCCAGCAGCTCGCCAAGAACATGTTTCTGTCGCCTGAGCGCGCGCTCTCCCGCAAGATCAAGGAAGCCTTCATCGCCGTCTATCTCGAGAACCACTACACCAAGCGCGAAATCCTCAAGATGTATTTCGACCGCGCCTATTTGGGTGGCGGCTCGTACGGCGTCGAGGCCGCCGCGCGGTTCTATTTCGGCAAGTCAATTCGCGATGTGACGCTTGCCGAGGCGGCAATGCTCGCCGGCATGTTCAAGGCGCCGACGCGCTACGCCCCGCATATCGACATGGCCGCCTCGCGCGCCCGCGCCAACGAGGTGCTGACCAACATGGTCGAAGCTGGCTACCTCACCGAGGGCCAGGTCTATGGCGCGCGCATGAGCCCCGCCAAGATCGTCGAGCGGAGCGATTACTACAGCCCCGACTGGTTCCTCGATTGGGCTTTCGAGGAAGTGCAGCGCATCATGGTGAACCGCAAGGAGCACATCCTCGCCGCCCGAACCACCGTCGACATCGGCTTGCAGAAGGCGGCTGAGCAATCGCTCCAGCAGACGCTCGCGCAATATGGACGCGCCCGGTCATTCGATCAGGGCGCCTTGGTCGGCATGGAGCCTGACGGTGCGGTGCGCGCGCTCGTCGGCGGCAAGGACTATGGCGAGAGCCAATTCAATCGCGCGACCCACGCTCTTCGCCAGCCTGGCTCCTCCTTTAAGGGCTACGTCTACCTCACCGCTCTGGAGAACGGCTACAAGCCGACCTCGACGGTGAGCGACGGCTATGTCTCCTGCGGCCGCTGGTCGCCGAAGAATTACTCAGGCGGTTTCCGCGGTCGCATGACGCTGGCGGACGCGCTAGCGAAGTCGATCAACACCATCGCTGTGAAGCTCTCCCTCGATGTCGGCCGCGACAAGGTTCTCGCCAACCTCAACAAGATGGGCATCACGCGCCTCAAGAAGACCTGCTCCATGGCGCTTGGCGATAGCGGCCTGACGCCGCTCGAGCATACCGGCGGTTATGCGGTGTTCGCCGCTGGCGGCCTCGAAGTCCGTCCCTATGCCATCGAGGAGATCCACACCCTCCAGGGAGGGCAGCTTTACTCGCACGAGACCGACGAGCCGGCGCGCAAGCAGATCTTCGACCGTAAGGTGGTCGAGACGCTGAACACCATGCTTCAGGGCGTCGTGCTGAACGGAACCGGCAAAGCCGCGCAGCTCGACTTCACCTATTCGGCCGGCAAGACGGGAACGAGCTCCAACTATCGCGACGCCTGGTTCATTGGCTTCACCGGCCAGTATGTCGTCGGCGTTTGGCTCGGCAATGACGACTTCACGCCCATGTCCCGCGTCACCGGCGGCAGCTTCCCAGCCCAGACCTGGCACAACTTTTTGGTCATGGCGCACGACACCGACAATATTCCCCCGATCCCCGGCATCGCGCCGCACCCGGTTCAGGTGGCCGAGCAGGAACGCCTCGCCGCCATCCAGAAGGCCGCCGCCGCTACTAACACGGACGCGGAAACGGAGGCCATTATCGCGCCCCCCACGGCTGAAAGCGTCAAGGACATGTCGAGCATGACGCGGCAGATTCTGGAGAGCCTCAGCACGAGGCTCAAAGAGGCGCCCGCGCTTCAACCAAGCGACACCACGCCGCAGAACCGCGCAGAGGCGCCGGCGGCCACGCCCACCCAAACCGCAAGCGACAGCCAGCCGAGCGTCGCACCGGCACCGCCAGGCGCGAGCCCGGCGGAAGCCTCACCCGGGCAGGCGGCAGCAACGCCGGTAGCGGGCGGAAGCCAGACCGGCGCGACCCTTCCCCCATAAGCCAGTGGCGAGCCCGTCTCGTATCGAAGGTGCGCGCTTGCTTGACAAGTTCATCGCCAGCCCCTCCGCTTCGCACGTCACTTTCAGGTCGGCCTCCACCGGGGCGCTCTCCTCGATGCGCACGCTGCTTCAGCTCATCGCCGTCTTCGCCGTGGCGCTTCTGCTTGGCATCAGCTCTGCGCGATACATGATCGAGCATGGCTCCCCTCTGACCACCAAACGGGTAGGGCCTTGGGCAAGCTGGATGAGCGAGGGAAACCCGAATTCCGATCCCTATACCAAGGCGCATCTTGCCCGGAGCGGCAGGCTTCCGCTGACCTCGACGACGGCGCGCTACTTCACCGCCAACACCGACAGCGAGGGCGACACCCTGACCTCGGATTGCGAATATTCGATCGAGGGCGGAGCGCTCAATGCACGCTGGTGGTCGCTTGCCGTTTATGACGAGCATGGATCGCTGATCGAGAACCCGTCCCAGCGCTACAGCTTCAACAGCGAGGAGGCCGTCCGCCACAGCGACGGCAGCTATCGCATCACGCTGGCCAGCAATGCGCGGCCCGAGAACTGGCTGCCGAGCGGAACCGGCCCCGAACGCAACCTCGTGCTGATGTTGCGCGTCTACAGCCCGCGCGAGATCGACTCTTCCGGCATCGGGCAGATCGCCGACGATCGTCTCCCCAAGATCGAGCGCAAATCATGCAACTGAGATCCCCGCTGCTCTATCTCCTCCTTTGCCTGGTGCTTGCCGGCCTCATCCATATTGTCGCCGTCCTCGCGCTCCCCGGGCTTGCGCCGAAGAACGCCTGGGCGAGGCTCGTGCCCCTCGGGCCGGCCAACACGATGATTCAGATTCCGCCGCTCAGTCCCGGAACCGAAGTCATGCCGATGATGGCGCCGGACGTTCGCTACGCCTTTTGCCGCTTCGACCTGGCGCAAGGTCCGGTGCGTCTCAAGGGAGCGGTGCCGAACGATCTGTGGATGATCGCCTTCTACACGCCGGAGGGCGAGAATTTCTACACCGTGCCTGGCGCCGACATCAGGAGTGCACAGCTCGATCTCGTCATCGCCACCGGCGAACAGACCGTCGCCGAAGCTGGCGTCGATGCGCCGGAGGGAGCCGACGAGCTGTTCGTCATCAAGTCCCCGGTGCGGGAAGGCGTCGCCATCGTTCGCGCCCCTCTTGCCGGGCCGAGCCGTGCGGCGCGCGCCGAAGATGCGCTCAAGGCAACAGTCTGCAGTCCGCTGAAAAGCTGAAGTGCCCCTTACTCGCCCGCAAAGCTTGAGGGCGAGACAGCCCTAGCGCTGCTTCTTCCGGCCGCGCTGCGCGCGCTTGCGCGACGTGCCGGCCGTTCCGCCAGGCGTTCCCTCATAGGCGCGGCGCTCGATGCGCACACCTGGGAAGATGATGATCTGGCCGAAGGCATGATCCTTGAGTTCCATGACTCGCGGCGCGGGCTCCGCTGTCCGACGAAATTCCAGGATGGTCGCCATGCTCGGTCTCCTCGTACCCTGCCGAATGCGACGCGCCTTTAAATGCCGCTCGCGTCTCTTCTGATTAAGACGCGGGTAGGGTTAACGAAGTGCTAAATCCGCCAAATCACCTTACTCCTCTGCAATCGCATCGCCAAGAAAATGGCGACCTGCTCTGTCCTCGATCTCGACGATCCAGATATCCGAGTCGAACTTGATCTGACGCGCGAGGTAGCTCGCGGCCTCCTCCTCGGCGACGACGCCCGCCGAAAAGCACTGCACCCATCGCCTCTCGCTGTCGCCGCCATCGAGCCCCGCCGGAGCGGGACCGTAGAGCGAGACGGTTCGGTCGAGCCGGTTGACGCAGATATAGATCGCGCCGGCGCTCTCGTCGCCGCGACGCACCACCACGGCGGCAACGCCCCGCCCCTGGCAGCTGCGCAGATAGGCCTTGACCCAGATCTCGCTCTTGATGCGCATCGGCAGCGCCCTTCTTCAAGGACGCGAGGGCGTGCCTGCAAGATCGCGTCCCGTCACGCGTTTGATCTCGCGCAACAGCTCAGGCGTGACGCGTCCATTCTGTGCGATCTTGCGGTCGCGCTGAAACGCACTGACGGCGCGCTGGGTCTCATCTCCCATGGTTCCGTCGACCGGCCCCGGTGCGTAGCCAAGGTCGGCGAGAATCTGCTGCACCTGCTTCACCGTTTCTTCGTCGCTTGCCGGCGGGAGAGGCTTGGCGCGCGGCGCACTGCTCGCAACCGATCCCGTGCTTGCCGCCGGCGCCACGGCCTCACCGAGAAGGATGCGGCGCAACAGATCGTCGGATGGCGCGCCGGTGACGGGCAGTCCGTGTTCCTTCTCGAAGGCGGCAATCGCCCTTCTTGTTTCGTCCCCTAATTTTCCGTCGGCAGGTCCGCGCGCATAGCCTCGCGCGGCAAGCTCGCGCTGAATTGCGGTGACGAGCTGCTGGGGCGCCGCCTTCGCCGGCAAGGGCGGAAGGTTGGCGGTCACCGCCGCTGGCTTGGGCGCTGGCGGTGTGCTGACATGGATCGGTCCGGTCGGCAACGGCACCTTCGGCGCCCTCCCCGTCGGCAAGACGGAGGCGTTACGCTGCTCCTGCAAATAGAGCGCGTTATAGGTGATGAAGCCTGTCAGGCCGAGAAAGGCCAGGAATACAAGGCGTGTCGCCACGACGCTCATCGCTCATCGCTCAGGGCCGAATCAATAGGTCGCTTGATCGAGAGTCCCCCGAGAGTCCCTCCGATGCAATCTTCGCTGTCGAAGCTAAAAAGTTAATAAACGGGGCGGGAAGGCTGGCAATTGGGGCATCTAAGCCGCTGTCACGGTCTTGCCCTGACCAATTCCGTCGCCCGATTCGCTCTTCGGGCGCCCTAGCGGCAAGAGAATCGTGGTCGTGGTGCCATGGCCGAGCTTGCTCGCGATCTCCAGCCTGCCGCCATGCAGGCGCGCGAGCCCCTTCACCACCGACAAGCCGAGGCCGGCGCCGTCATGGCTCCGGTTATAGGCATTGTCGGCCTGCACGAAAGGATTGCCGAGCTTGGGAAGGTCCTGCTCCGAGATGCCGATGCCGGTGTCGGCGACGATCAGCTCGACCATCCCGTTCTCTTCCCGCGCCGCGACGCGCACTGAGCCGCCTGCGTCGGTGAATTTTATGGCGTTTGAGATCACGTTGAGCAGCATCTGCTTGCAGGCGCGCTTGTCGGCGATGAGCTCCGGCATGCCCGGCGCTACTTCGGTAACGAGGGAAAGGTGCTTCGCTTCGGCCGCGTGCCGCATCACTTCGGTGCAGGAGGCGATCAGCGAGCCCACGTCGAACGGCTCCTTGACGAGCTTGAGCTTGCCGGCCTCGATCTTCGACATATCGAGAATGTCGTTGACCACATGCAAGAGATGCTCGCCGCTTTCATGGATCATGCGGGCATAGTCGCGGTAGCGCTGCTCGCCGAGCGCGCCGAACAATTCCCGGTTGAGGATCTCCGAGAAGCCGATGACCGCGTTGAGCGGGGTGCGGAGCTCGTGACTCATATTGGCAAGGAACTGCGTCTTGGCCCGGCTTGCGCTCTCCGCCTCGTCGCGCGCCCGCGTGAGCTCGTCCTCTTGCGCCTTGCGCAGGGAGATGTCTCTCGTGCCGGCAAGCACGCCGGGCGGAAACGCACCGCCGCGCGACGTTTGCAGCGGCCGGCAGCGCATCTCGACCCAGCTGTAACGCTCGAGCCCCGAGGCGTCTTGATGGCGGATCCTGAATTCGACGGTAACCGGCTCGCCGCTCGCGCTGCATCGCGACAGCGCCGTGAGATAGGCAGGACGGTCTGCGACATGCACGCGCTCGAACAGGCCGTCGCCGGTAAGCTTCTCAGGCGCCTCGCCCAGGAGCTGCTGCGAGGCCTGCGACACGAAAAGGACACGGCCCTTCTCGTCATGACGCGTGATCATGTCGGTCGCGTTCTCGGCGAGCAGCCGGTAGCGCTCTTCGCCGACGCGGATCGCATCTTCCGATCGGCGATGGACGAGCTGCACGGTGATGGCGAGACCGGCGGCGTAGATGGTTGCGCTCATGGCGCCGAACAGGCCGAGCAGATTGGCCGATACCGGGAAGGTCGGCCCTTGCGGCACGAGGCCGAGTTCCCCGCCGGCCGCGAGCGCGATCAGACCAAATGAGGCAAGCCCCGCAGCCCAGGCGACCACGCGCCGGTCCGATGAGAGCGCCGCCTCCAAGGGAACCACGACCATCCAGGGAATGAGGAAGGAGGTGATGCCGCCGGTGAGCCAGGCCGAGAAGGTGATGAGGCCGGTGAAATTCGCCGCCGAGATCAGATGCGCCGCGCCGAATTTGCCCGTGCGCGAGAGAAAGATGGCGACGCCGATCGGCGTCAGGAACCAGAGAAAGGCGACCACGTCGAGCAGCGTCGGCGTGCCGGTCAGCGAAAGATAGAGGGGCAGCACACAGAGCGCGAGCAGCCCTGCCAAGAGATGCGCCGCGATGAAGGATTGCTGACGCGCCGCGCCGATGACGTCGTCACGCGCCGAAGGATGAACGAGCGAGGCGAAATAGGCGCCCAATGCGCGCAGACTACGATTGACCTTTATGCGCATTTTGGAGCGGGCCAACTGCCGCTGATCCCCGATTGTCGTTGGCGTCGATTATTCCCAAGGGGCGCTTAAGGAAGCCTAAAACGGAATGCGCAAGAGACGAGGAAAGCACACGAGACCTGTTAGTGCTTTATATGCAATTCTTTCAGCGCATTAAGATGCGTTAGCAGAAGCTTTCGCCGGCCGGCTGTCTTAGACATCTCTTAAACTTAAACACAATTTCTCGCCGAAAGTGACGCTCGGTAGTGAAAGTCGCTTATTGGCTCGACGCTATAGTGCCTCCAATTGTGGGAAGGAAGCTGGCGGTTCGCCGCCGGCAATTCTGAAAAGGGGCACTGAGATGTTTCTTCTTCGAACCATTTTTTGGCTCGTCGTCCTCGTTCTTCTGTTGCCGACCAACGCGCAGCAGCAGAGCCAGGTCTACGGAACGGCGCAGGCCGCCGTGAAGGACGTGAGCGGGTTCTGCGAGCGGAACCCGACTGTCTGCTCGACCGGCAAGGACGCCTTCGACGTGTTCGTGCACAAGGCGCGGTTCGGCGCCGAGATGCTGATGAGCTTCGTCAAGGGACGCACGGGATTTGGCGGTGGCGACGCTGCAACTGCCGCCGATCCGAACGCCGCCGACACTGCCGCCGATCCGACCGCTACCGAGACGCCTGGCGACTATCGACAGCGCCGCACCCGCGGAGGATTTTGGCAAGCAGTCGAGCCTCGACCAGGCCGGCATCGCCCAGGCGAGCATCAACTCATGGAGCGCGGCGCCTGTCACCGTCGAGCCGGCAAGCGTCGAAACCGTCAGCTCGCAGAATACGTTGAGCCCGGACGACCTGCTTCCGGCCTGGGGCGGTTCGGACGCTCCCGGGACGTAGGATCGAGTCCAAAATTTCGGCAGGCAACAGATCTGCCGAGGGCGCGCGCGAAGGGTGGTCCCGCCCTTTTTCCGCCTGACGCGCGCGCCCCTGCGTCACCAACGTCTCGCATAGCCCTGCAAATCAACCTATATTGAGGTCATGGAGACGACGCGACCCGCGGCCGCGAATGAAGTTCATTCGCAGGTCAATTTCGATGAGATCGTTGCCGATTTCGAGCTTCTCGAGGATTGGGAAGATCGCTATCGCTACGTGATCGAGCTTGGGCGCAAGCTTCAGCCGCTACCCGAGGCGGAGCGCAACGACATCAATAAGGTGCAAGGCTGCGTGAGCCAGGTCTGGCTTGCGACCACCGTCAAGCCCGACACGCGCGCTCCTCGCTTGAGCTTCATCGGCGATAGCGACGCCCATATCGTGCGCGGTCTGATCGCCATCCTGTTCGCTCTCTACTCCGGCAAATCCGCCGATGCCATTCTCGACATCGACGCCAATGCCGTGCTCAGCCGCCTGCATCTGAAAGAGCACCTGACGCCGCAGCGCTCGAACGGCCTCCTCGCCATGGTGGAGAGGATCCGGAAAGATGCGCGGAAGGCCATCGAGAACGCTCCCACGGTTCACTGATCGCCGGTGCCCTGCCACGTATCGAGCGTCGGCCGGTAGTCCTCGCTTCCCCAATGGCGAATGCCCTTTCGACGCCGGCGTGTCTCGTCAGCCACATCGAGACCGTAATGTCGCGCAAGACGGGTGAGCGCGAGGCGGACTCTCCGACGGTGGTGCGGTCCCGCTCGAAAAGGCGGCCGACCTCGGTGAGGCTCACTCCGCGCCGACATGGCGAGATACATCGCCACCTGCCGGGCAAATGCCGCCCGGGCTGAGCCTCGCGTCGGTGCGCGAAGCTCCTCGATGCCGACCTCAAACACCGTGGCGACCGCTGACTCGATTGCCCACCGCACGCGCGACGTGCCGAGTCTAACCCCGGCGCCGGGCCCCCGATATGCATCGTAGATTCGATCGCTCGCACCAAGCTCATCGCCGCATCTCCCTTCCGGCCCCTCAAGACCGCTGATAGGAATAAATACCTATCACACTCTATGGGGCAGCGTTGGGCGCGGGGATAACTGATCTCGGGGTGTCGGCGTCTGCCCCTCGCGAGGCGCTCGGGCGCACCTCGAATGGAGCTGTCCCCGCCTAGTCCTCACCCCTTCGCTTCGCGCGCATGCTTGTCGCGAAACGCAAAGGAGGTCGGCGGATGGTGGCGAAGAAGCGTCTCGATGCGAAGAGGCGGCCCGGAGCGGAACTCGATCCGGACGCATCCGCCATTTTCGGCACCATGGTCGAGGCCGGCGCGGGTTGCTACGTAAGAGCCCGCGATCTGCCGCGGCTCATTGCGCTTTGGCCGCAGGAACTTGAAGATCAAACTTCGGAAGGCAGCCTGCTGATCCTATCGAAGCTGCGGCGCGCCCTGCGTGCCGAGCGCCGGCGTGCGCTTGCCGGCCATTGGAGCTACGAGCTCAATCGTCACCTTGGGCTGATGACGGCGTACAAAGCCGAGCTTGGGCTGATGCGCCGCGCGAAGTTCCGGCCTAGCCGCACTGCGCCCGCCGCCGCGCAGTCCACATCTGTGGCCGCTGCGCCGGCGCCTGGTGAGGGCGTCGTCCGTCCGTCCCGCGAATAGCCTCGGTTGGGGCCGCCGTGTCGTAGCAGAGGATCCTGTCGACCTTCGACCCGTCCTGGGAGAGCGGCAATCGCAGCCAGAACAAGACGATATGGTCGCGGCCTGGTGCAGGTCCGCGGACCACGCCGTGGAGCGGCGAACCCTCTCCCGCGACCTTGGCGTGGATGTCCCGCCAATAATCCGCGCAAGCGCCGGCAAAGACCCGGTCGATCCGCTTGCCGGTGATCTCTTCCCCGTAGACGTCACGGAGGCGTGTGCCTGCCAATCTGAACTGCGCCTCGGCAAGTCCCTCGGTCAGGTCGATCAGGCCGATGCAGGGAAGAAGCTTCGGGACGCTGAAAGGATTGATGTCGGACCGCGCCGGCATCGCGCGAAAACCCGCGGTTTTCCGCCAATAATCGTAAAGCTCACGCTGACCTTGCGTCACCAACTGAGCGCGAAAAGCTCGTTCGGACAGCATCGGCCTCCCCCTCATTAAGCCCTTGGCTGGGCTCACCGAATCGCCACGTTAACCATGACTATGTGGAGTTTGCACGCTCTAAGCAAGCCCCCAAGACAAGATTCGTGAGGAGTCGCAATAGCTTGTGGTGGCGTGTTAGCAGCGCCACTCGATTTG
>CAVUVO010000035.1:0-19324 GCA_963744945.1 uncultured Alphaproteobacteria bacterium
ACGAGGTCGAAGCGCTCACCTGCGGCAAGCCGCGCCGCAAGCACCTGGCCGCGGCCGACGCGCACCACCTCGCAATGAAGCGCGCGCAAGGCGCCATCGAGCTGGTCGATGGTGTCGATATTGTCAAACTCGGCGATCTCCTCCTCGGAGAAGCCGAGCGCGCGGTAGTCGTCGCGCAGATCGTAGACGAGTGCGATACGCATCAGAGGTTTTCGGCGCTTGCCGTCCGATCCGCTCCCACCGTGCCTTCCGGGTCGGTGTAGCGATAGGTCTTGCCCTCGAAGTTCTTCAGGATCAGGTCGTCGCCGTCCCGGCCCTGCACATAGTCGGGCAGAAGCGGAATCTTGCCGCCGCCGCCAGGCGCGTCGACCACATAGGTCGGCACGGCGTAGCCGGTGGTATGGCCGCGCAAGCCCTTGCATGATCTCGAGCCCCTTATCGACGCTCGTGCGGAAATGCGACGAGCCGGAGATCGGGTCGCATTGATAGAGGTAGTAGGGCCGCACGCGCCGCTTGAGCAGCCCGTGATAGAGCGTCTTCAGCGTGTCGACGCTGTCGTTGATGTCCTTGAGCAGCACCGTCTGGCTACCGAGCGGAATGCCGGCGTCGGCGAGCCGCGTGCAGGCCTCGGTCACCTCGGGCGTCAGTTCGGCCGGATGGGTGAAGTGCAGGCTCATCCACAGCGGATGGTGCTTCTTCAGGATCCTGGTCAGCGAGCGGGTGACGCGCATGGGCAGCACCACCGGCACCTTGGTGCCGAGCCGCACGAACTCGACATGGCGGATGGCGCGCAAGCGCCCGAGCAGATAGTCGAGCCGCTCGTCGGAGAGCGTCAGCGGGTCGCCGCCGGAGATCAGCACGTCGCGAATCTCGGGATGCGCCGCGATATAGTCGAGCGCCTCCTCCCATTGCGGGCGGCTGAAGGAATAGTCGCCGCCGGGCTCGCCGACCATGCGCGAGCGCGTGCAGTAGCGGCAATAGGTCGAGCAGAAGCCGGTGGCCAGGAACAGCACGCGGTCCGGATAGCGGTGCACGAGACCAGGTGCCGCGGTATGGCCGTCCTCGCCGAGCGGATCGTCGGCCTCGCCAGGCGTCTTTAGATATTCGGTGCCGACCGGGATGTGCGTGCGGCGCAGCGGCTCGAGCGCGTCGTCGCGGCTCATCAGGCTCGCATAATACGGCGTGATGCCGAGCGGCAGCGATCCTTGGTGGCGCACCACCGCGTCGCGCTCGTCGTCGGACAGCACGAAGAGACGCTCGAGCTCGGCGAGCGTGCGGATGCGCTTGCGCGCCTGCCAGCGCCAGTCGTTCCACTCGGTGGCCTCGACCTCCGGATAGAACCGCTTGCGGAAGGCGCGGGTGGCCGGTCCGATCGGAAAGCGCTCAAGGCGCGTGACAACGGCTCCCAGCGGCGGGAGCGCTGGCGAGGGGGGGCTGATGAAACGATGTGGTTTGGTGGAAAGTTGAGATGTCGCCGTTTGGCGACTGGGTGGCTCTTCAGCCTCGCCGAGAAGCAAATTCATCTTCATCGGGACTACATCCCCCTTCGGTGACTCGATGGACGATCCAGGCGACAACCGCCCTTTCTGCGTCCGTCAAAAGCGCGGGTTATTTCAGTGACTCCCTAGTTAATTTCAAGAGGTAAGAGCGTCACGTCCCAATCTTTTTTCAGGGCGTGGCGGACACCGTACGACGGCGCACCAGCGACCAACGCGAGGCCCTCACTTTCGCTCCAATACCGCGACAAAAAACCCGTCGGTGCCGAAGGTCCGCGGCGTCATCAGCAGCGTCTTGCCGGAGCCGTCGGCCGATTGCGGCGGTGCAGCAGACAGCGAAGCCGCGCTCCACAAGTCCGGCCAAGGCACGATGCTGTACTGCGGGAAGCGGGAGAGGAAGGCTTCGACCTGATCCCGGTTCTCCGGCGGCAGCACCGAGCAGGTGACATAGGCGAGCCTGCCGCCAGGCTTCACCAGGTGTGCGGCCTGATCGAGCACGGCGCGCTGCTCGGCGAGCCGCGCCTCCAGCATCTGCGGCGAGAGCCGCCATTTGGCGTCAGGGCGCCTGCGCCACACGCCCGAGCCGGTACAAGGGGCATCGACGACGACGCGGTCCATCTTGCCCTCAAGCCCTGCAAGCACTTCCGCGTCGCCGGGATCGAGCACCTGGGCGTTGCGCACCCCTGCCCGCTTCAGCCGCTCGAAAATCGGCCGAAGCCGCATGCGGTCGGCGTCGTAGGCATAGAGCTGCCCGGTATTCTCCATGATTGCGGCAAGCCCGAGCGTCTTGCCGCCGGCGCCGGCGCAAAGGTCGAGGATCTGCTGCTTGGGCCGGCCGCCGGCGAGCAGCGTCGCGACTTGCGAGCCTTCGTCCTGAACCTCGTACCAGCCTTTGCCGTGGGCTGGCTCGGCCTCGACGTGCGGGACTGCGGCTTGGGCCAAGGCCTGCCGCGATACGCACGCCAAGCGGCGAATGCGGAGTCGCGGCAGGATCGAGGCGGCGAAGCGCGTGCAGCACCTTGTCCCGCGTGGTCTTCAGGGTGTTGACCCTGAGGTCGACGGGCGCGCGAGCGGCGAGGGCAGCCCCCTCCTCCGCCGCATGGATGCCGAAGGCGCGCTCGAACTGCGGTTCGAGCCAGGCCGGGAAGTCGCCGCGCATGGAGACCGGCGCATCCGCGGGGATCCCGCGCTTCAACCCCTCGATCTCCTCGGGCGTGAGCGGCGGCGGCGCAAAACGGCCGCCATCGGCGAGCACCGCAACGTCATCAGGCGTGAGGCCCCAGCTTGAAACGAGGGTGCGGAGCACGAGCGCCCGTGGACTGTCGTCCCCCATGGCATAAGCGAAGGAGGCGCGCTTGCGTAAGCTATCGAAGACGAGATTGCCGATGGCCGCACGGTCGCCGGAGCCGGCAAACCGGTGAGCAAGTCCCCAATCCTTGAGTGCGTCCGCCGCCGGCCGCTTCCGCGCGGCGATGTCGGCGAGGACCTCTATTGCCGCGCTGGCCCGAGCCGCAGGGGTCATCCGGTGAAGGCGATGGTGAGGCGGGCGGCAACGATGATCCACATCAGCGCCAAGCCGATGGCACCGATGAGGAACACCGGCGCTCTGGCGCCGATGCGGTTGGTCGTCAGATGGATATAGGCGTGCACGAAACGCGAGGCCACGAACAGCCAGCTCAGGACAAGAAGGATGGAATCGGCGGTTTGCGTCACCATCGCGAGCAGGATCAGCACATAGAAGAGGAGCGGCGTCTCGAGCTGATTGTGGTAGGCGTTGCCGATCTGAGTGACACGCGCCGGCCAGTTCGGCTCGCGCAGCGCGACGGCATAGGCCGGAACCAGTCCGCGCCTGACCGCACGCAAGCGCAGGAACTGCATCCAGAACAGCAGCACGAAGGTGAGCGCGACCTGCGCGAACACCGGCATCAGCATGGCCTGCATCGACATTGAAATCTCCCCTTACCCCGCGGGCCGGCCAGCGTGACGGGCTCCGGCGCCGTTATACTGTCGATTTCCGGGCGCGTGGGCCAGGACTTGAGACCCCAAGACCCGCCCGGCGCCCCCGGGACCTATTCACTTCATTACCGGAACTTCAATTGACGTTAGGCCCAGGGACAGCTTTAAGAAGGCCAAATTTCACAAAATCCCAGGCCTATGGAGGAAGAAATGCATGTGCTTAAGCGTAGGGCCGTGGCGCCGCGGGCCGCGATCATCGCCGCCACGCTGGCGTTCGCCGCAGGCCTCGCCAGCCCGGCGTTTGCCGAAGATCCGGCTCCGGGCGACAGCCCAAAGGCGCCGGTGATCACCCCGGCCGATCCCGCCACTCCCGCGGCGCCAGCCGCCGGATCGGCGGCAAGCGCCGAGGAGAATCCGTGCTTCACCGGCAAGGGCTCGATCAAGGACGTGCTCGACGGCTGCGCCGCCTTTCTTGCCTCGGGCTCGAAGGACACCGACAAGCTCATCGCCGCGCACGGGAACCGCGCCTTGGGCTTCTCGGCCACCGGTGATTTCGATGCGGCCATCGCCGAGCTGACTGCGGCCGTGGCGCTCGACCCAAAGCAGCCAAATACCTATTTCATGCGCGCGGCGGCCTACGATGCAAAGAAGGACTACGATAAGTCCATCACAGATCTCGACGAGGCCATCCGCCTCGATGCGAGCCGTGGCGACTTCTATTTGCTGCGCGGCGTCGTGTTCAGCCAAAAGGGCGAGATCGACCGCGCCATCACAGAGCTCGACCAGAAGGTCAAGCTCGATCCGAAATCCACCATCGGCTTTTCGAAGCGCGCCGACATCTACCGGCAGAAGAAGGACTACGATCGCGCCGTGGCCGACTATACCGAGGTGATCAAGCTCGAGCCGGACAAGGCAAAGGGCTATGTCGATCGCGGCTGGATCTATGTGCTCAAGAACGATCTCGACAAGGCGCTCGAGGATTTCACCACCACGCTCAAGATCCATGAGAACGACGCGTCCGCGCTGGTCGGTGTCGGCCTGGTGAAGAGCCGCAAAGGCAAGCCTACCGACGGCAGCCGCGAGATCCAGCACGCGTTGACGCTGGAGCCGGACATCATCGACCGGATCAAGAAGCTCGGCGTGGAGTAGCAGTCGAGTCGCTCTACCCCTCGCGCGGGTAGTTTGGCGATTCCCGGGTGATGGTCACGTCGTGGACGTGGCTCTCGCGCAAGGACGCCGGCGAGATGCGGATGAACTCGGCGCGCTCGGCGAACTCGGCGAGATTGCGGGCGCCGGTATAGCCCATCGAGGCGCGCAAGCCGCCAATCAGCTGGTGCAGCACGCTTGAGAGCGGACCCTTATAGGGCACCTGCCCCTCGACCCCCTCCGGCACGAGCTTCAGCGTGTCCTTGATGTCCTGCTGGAAGTAGCGGTCGGCCGAGCCACGCGCCATGGCGCCGACCGCGCCCATGCCGCGATAGGCCTTATAGGAGCGGCCCTGGTACAGATAGACCTCGCCCGGGCTTTCATCGGTGCCGGCGAGCAGCGAGCCGATCATCACGCAATCGGCGCCGGCGGCGAGCGCCTTGGCGAGATCGCCGGAATATTTGATGCCGCCGTCCGAGATCACCGGCACGTCGTGCTTCTTCGCCACCTCGACCGCCTCGAGCAGCGCCGTGAGCTGCGGCACGCCGACGCCGGCCACGATGCGCGTGGTGCAGATCGAGCCCGGCCCGATGCCGACCTTGACGCAATCGGCGCCGGCATCGATCAGCGCCATGGCGCCGTCGCGCGTCGCCACATTACCGGCGGCCACCTGCACGGCATTGGACAGCCGCTTGATCCTGCCGATGGCATCGAGCACGCGCGCCTGATGCCCGTGCGCGGTATCGACCACGATGAGATCGGCGCCGGCATCGATCAGCCGCTCGGTGCGGGCGAAGCCCTCATCGCCGACGCTCGTCGCCGCCGCCACGCGCAAGCGCCCCTGCTCGTCCTTGCAGGCATGGGGATGGATTCTCGCCTTCTCGATGTCCTTGACCGTGATCAGGCCGATGCAGCGATATTCGTCGTCGACCACGAGCAGCTTCTCGATGCGATGCTGATGGAGGAGGCGCTTGGCTTCCTCCATGCCGACGCTTTCTCTCACCGTGACGAGCTTCTCCTTGGTCATCAGCTCGTAGACCGGCTGGTGCGGATTGGTGGCGAAGCGCACGTCGCGGTTGGTGAGGATGCCGACAAGCTTGCCGTCGCGTCCGCCGTTCCGCGCCGGCTCGACCACCGGGATGCCGGAGATCTGATGGTCGGCCATCAGCTTCAGCGCATCGGCAAGCGTGGCCTGGGGATGGATGGTGACCGGGTTCACCACCATGCCGGACTCGAACTTCTTCACCTGCGCCACCTGGGCGGCCTGCGCGTCGGGGTCGAGGTTGCGGTGGATCACGCCGATGCCGCCGGACTGGGCCATGGCGATGGCGAGCCGCGCCTCGGTCACCGTGTCCATGGCGGAGGACAGGATCGGGATATGCACCCCGATCGAGCGGGTCACGCGGGAGCTGACATCGACGGCGCTCGGCAGCACGTCGGAGGCTGCCGGCCGGATGAGCACGTCGTCGAAGGTCAGCGCGACCTCGGAATCGTGGGGAAACTTGCTGTTCTCTGAAGACTGCCCTTCGGGCATCGGCCAACCTCATCGACGATGAGAACTCGTCCCACCGGTTGGCGGCTTCCTTTAGCAGCTTGCCCGGGCTTTGGGAAGGTCGGCGCGGTTGCTTCTTGCCGCATCATGATGAACGGGAGGAGCCGGCCGCCGAGTTCGGCCCTGAGCCGCGGCGCGGCAAAGACGATGAAACTCTGGACCTTGGCCTGCGGCAGGCGATCCTCGCGGTGGAGGATATGGACAGGCAAGGCGTCCGGCTCGTAGGCCTTGAGAATCAGGCGGAGCGACCCCTCAGCCAAGGGCCCGGCAGCTTGATAGGAGAGGACGCGCGTGACACCAAGTCCTGCCTGGGCGGCATCGATGGCGGCTTCGGCCGTGTTCACCGTCAGTCTCGGCTTGACCCGCACGCGCTGCGGCTTCCGTCCGCCAAAGCTCCAGCGCTCGGCACTGGAGAGGGTGCTGAAGCTGATGCAGTCATGCGCCTCAAGGTCCCGCGGGCTTGCCGGCGTGCCGCGCCTCTTGAGATAGGCCGGGCTGGCGCAAGCCACATAGCGGATCGGCGCCGACTCGCACGCCGCGCATCGAGGAGTCCGGAAGGTTGCCGATGCGGACGCCGATATCGAGCCCCTCCTCAACGAGATCGACCACGCGATCGACGAGCAGCATCCGCGCGGTGACCTTGGGGTATGCGGCGAGAAACGCGATCACGATAGGCAGCACATGCAGCCTGCCGAACACCACCGGCGCGGTGAGCGCAAGCTCGCCTTGCGGCTCGGCATGCTCGCCGCCAAGCCCGCGCTCGGCTGCCTCAAGCTCGTCGAGCACGCGGCGGGTGGTTTCGAGATAGCTTCGGCCCGGCTCGGTGAGCGCAAGGCGGCGGGTGGTCCGGGTGAAGAGCCGCAGGCCGAGTTGCTCCTCGAGCGCCGCCAAATGCCTGCTGACAGTGGCGAGCGGCATGCCGAGCCGGCGTCCGGCGGCCGAAAGACTCCCGGCGTCGGCGACAGCAATAAAGACGCGCATGGCGGCGAAGCGGTCCATTCCATTATTCCGAAATCTAGAAATATCAATTGGAATAATAGGCAATACTCTCCGTGGGCGGAATGCACCATTTAGCCTCCTAGAGCCAGCCCTAAAGAGGCTGCATCAGGGAGAGCGACATGGCAGCTGACATCTGCATGCCCACGCGCTCGAGCACGAGAGCGACGTGTCACTCGAGCCCTATCCAGCGATCCGCGCCTGAATCGAACGAATCAAAAAGAGGGACCTCCACAGACATCGCCTTTTCGCCTGCGGTGAAAGCCGTGCAGGAGCGGCGCGGCTCGCGAACGACCTATGCGCGGCTCGAGCAGAACGGCGGCTGGGACACCAAGATCGACGCTGTTCTCGCCAAGTTCATCGCCGGCATGCGGTCGTTCTACCTCGCGACCGCGAGCAAGGACGGGCAGCCTTACGTCCAACATCGCGGCGGACCGCCGGGCTTCTTGCGCGTCATCGACGAGACGACGCTCGCCTTCGCCGACTTCGCCGGCAACCGGCAATACATCACCACCGGCAACCTCGCCGAAAACCCTCGCGCCGTGCTCTTCCTCATGGACTACCTGCATCGCAAGCGCGTGAAGATCTGGGGGCAAGCGCGCGTGATCGAGAACGACCCCGAGCTCATCGCGCGTCTGTTCCCGGAGGACTACAGGGCGCGTCCTGAAGCCGCGATCATATTCACGGTCGAAGCCTGGGATGCGAATTGCCCGCAGCACATCCCGCAAATGGTATTTGCCGAAGATGTCGCAGCCGCGATCGAGGCGCTCAACGAGCGCATCGCCGCGCTCGAGGCCGAAAATGCGCGGTTGCGGGGCGACGAGGGCTAAACCGCACACGACATCGTGTCCGCTTCTGCCCGGAACTGGCCGCTCCTTCATGCATTTCTAAGAGGAGCGGCGTTGTGCCGGTGGATGATCCCCGGCCCCCGTCCCATGAACAAGGAGATACGTGATGAGAGCAACCATGGCGGCCGTGGCCGCTTTGGCGGGCGGCCTGTTCCTGCTGGCCACCGCGCACGGTCCGGCGTCGGCGACGTCGGTCCCAATCAACCTCAAGAACGTCATCGGCACCACACCAGGCTCCGTTGAACTCGTCCGCCAAGGCGGCGGCGGGGTGGCGGTGGTGGTGGTGGCGGCCATGGCGGTGGCGGCGGTCGCTATAGCGGCGGTGGCGGAGGTGGCGGCGGTGCTGCCATCAGAGGCGGCGGCGGCGGTGGTCCGCGCGTCGGCGCCGGCCCGCGCGGCGGCGGCAACTTCGCCAATCGTAGCGGCGGCCGGAACTATAGCGGCCAGCGCTCTTACGCCGGCCGCAACATAGACCGCTCCGGTCCGCGCGCCAGCCGTGACTATGGCGGCGATCGCGGCCGCTACGCCGACCGCAACCGCGGCGATCACCGTCGCTATGCCGAGCGTGGCCGGGACAACAACCACAACAACCACAATAATCGTCATCGCGTCTGGCGCAACGGCGCGTGGGTGTGGATCTACGGCCCCGACTATTACTACGACAACTACGCCTATGGCGGCGATTGCTATTGGCTGCGCCAGCAGGCTTATGCCACCGGCAGCCCCTATTGGTGGTCGCGCTATAACGCCTGCGTCGGTTACTACTAACCCGCGCAGCACGATCTAAGCGAAGGGCCTCCGCCTCGGCGGGGGCCCTTTGCTATTCGGCACCGCGATACCCGGTGGCGAGCACATAGACCTCGGGCGATTCCTTCCGGCTCGCCTTCGGCTTCACATGATGCACCTTGGCGAAGGAGCGCTTCAGCCGGGTGACGAGCTCGCCGCCGGCGCCGCCCTGAAACACCTTGGCGAGGAACGTTCCTCCCGGCTTCAGCATGCCTTCCGCAAGATCGAGCGCGGCCTCGACCAGCGCCACCACGCGCAAATGATCCGTGGACCGGTGCCCCGTGGCGGGCGCCGCCATGTCGGAGAGCACGACATCGGCGCGTCCGCCTTTGAGCGCGGCGCGGATCGCCGCCGGCGCATCGTCCGCGCTCACATCCTGCGTCAGCACCTCGACGCCGGGAAGCGGCTCGATCGGGCTCACATCGACGGCGAGCACCTGCCCCTTCCCCTCGGCCGAGCCGACCCGTTCCGCCGCGATCTGGCTCCACCCTCCCGGTGCTGCACCGAGATCGAGCACGATCATGCCGGGCTTTAGGAAGCGGTATCTGTCGTCAATCTCGGTGAGCTTGAACGCGGCGCGCGAGCGGTAACCACGCCGCTTCGCCTCCTCGACATAAGGATCGTTGAGCTGGCGTTGCAGCCAGCGGGTCGAGGCGACCTTCCGCCCCTTCGCCGTACGGAGCTTCACGGTGAGGTTGCGGCTACCGCCGCCGCCTTTGCCCTGACTTACCATTTGTTAATGAGGCACATCGGCCCAAGCCCTTGACCCTATGGGGCGCGTGGCCCCATGTCCGACACATCGTCCCTCTAACACCTGCCACATGCCCCGCTACTTCGTCACCCTTATCGTCGCGGTCGCTCTCTTCATGGAGACCATGGACTCGACGGTGATCGCGACGTCGTTGCCGGCGATCGCCCGCGACCTCGGCGAAGATCCGATCGCGCTTAAACTCGCGCTCACCTCCTACCTGCTGTCGTTGGCCGTGTTCATTCCCTTGAGCGGCTGGGCCGCCGACCGCTTCGGCGCGCGCACCGTGTTCAGGGCGGCGATCGTCGTCTTCACCCTCGGCTCGGCGGCTTGCGGCTTTGCCTCGTCGCTGTTCGACTTCGTGCTGTTCCGCATCGTGCAGGGCATCGGCGGCGCCATGATGGTGCCGGTGGGACGGCTCGTCATCCTGCGCACGGTGCCGAAGTCGGAGCTGATCTCCGCCCTCGCCTGGCTCACCATTCCGGCGCTGATGGGTCCGGTGATCGGGCCGCCGCTCGGCGGCTTCATCACCACCTTCGCCTCCTGGCGGTGGATCTTCTGGATCAACATCCCCATCGGCGTCCTCGGCGTGATCCTTGCCACCTACTACATTCAGAATTTCCGCGAGGAGGAGTTGCCGCCGCTCGACGTCAAGGGCTTCATCCTGTCCGGCGTCGGGCTCTCCGGTCTCGCCTTCGGCTTCACCACCATCGGCCAGGGACTTTTTCCCCCGGCGGTGGTTGCGGCGCTGCTCATTGTCGGCTTCGTCGGCTGCTTTCTCTATGTGCGTCACGCCCGCACCGCGATCGCGCCGCTCCTCGATCTCAGCCTGCTCAAGATCGATACGTTCTTTGCAAGCGTCGTGGGCGGCTTCATCTACCGCGTCGGCATTGGCGCCACGCCCTTTCTGCTGCCGCTCCTGCTCCAGCTCGGCTTCGGCCTCACGCCCTTTCAATCCGGCATGCTCACGTTCTCGACCGCGGTCGGCGCCATCGCCATGAAGACCACGGCGGCGCCGATCCTGCGCCGCTTCGGGTTCAAACAGGTGCTGGTGATCAACGCGCTGGTGAGCGCCATCTTCATCGGCGTGCCGGCGATGTTCACGCCGATCACGCCGCATGGGTTGATCCTTCTGCTGCTGTTAGTCGGCGGCTTCTTCAAGTCGCTGCAATTCACCAGCATCAACACGCTCGCTTATGCCGACATCGAGCCTCGGGCGATGAGCGCGGCGACGAGCTTTGCCAGCGTCGCGCAGCAACTGTCGATGTCGGCTGGTGTCGCCGTCGGCGCGCTGGTGCTCGAGATTCAGCGTCACGGACGCGCCGACATGGCGGTGCAGGCGAGCGATTTCACCACGGCCTTCGTCGTGGTTGGCGTGATCTCCGCCGCGTCGGCCTTCATCTTCATGCGGTTGCCGAAGGGTGCCGGCGCGAGCCTTTCGGCGCCAAGGCGTCCAATCGGCGACGCAAGAGACAAGGTCGCCGAGGCTGAAGCCCGCATCGAGGTCTAGCGTGGGGCGGGCGTGCCCTGCTGCCAAGGCCCATGGCGATTGCGCGGCGAAAAGCCGTGACCGTCCTCGGCCATCAACGTGGCGAGGATGCCTTCGCGCAAGCCCCGATCGGCGACGCGCAAGCGCTGGCAAGGCCATATCCTGAGCAGGGCTTCGAGAATGGCGCAGCCGGCGAGCACGAGATCGGCACGCTCCTGGCCGATACAGGGTTGCGCCACGCGCTCGGCATAGCTCATGCCGATGAGGCTGTTGGTCACGCTTTGCACATCCGGCGCGGCGAGCCAGCAGCCGTCGACCCGGCTGCGGTCGTAGGCGGGAAGGCCCAAGTGAATGCCGGCGATGGTGGTGACGGTTCCCGAGGTGCCGAGGAAATGCGCGCAAGAATTGGAGATGCGGCTGCGGAAACGGTAAGCGCCTTCGAAATCGGTGAGCGCCCGCGTCACGTCCGACACCATTGCCTCGTAATTCTCGCGGCCGACCTCGCGTCCGCCATGGCGCTCGGCGAGGGTGACCACGCCGATGGGCAAGGACGTCCAGCCGGCGATGCAGCTCTGCACTTCGAGCCGGTCGTAGATGGAGCGGCGCCAGGGACGATCGAGCTTGGTGAGATCGAGCCAGATCAGCTCCGAGCTGCCACCGCCGATATCGAAGACGAGCGCCCAATCGCAATTGCGGTCGATCAGCGAGGCGCAGCCCGACACGGCGAGCTTCGCCTCGGTCTCCCGGCTCACGATCTCGATGGCAAGACCGGTGTCGCGGCGCACCCGGTCGATGAACTCGCTGCTGTTGGCAGCGATCCGGCACGCCTCGGTAGCGATCAGACGCGAGCGCGACACGCCACGGCGCCGCATCTTGTCCGAGCAGATCTTGAGCGCGTCGATGGTGCGGTTCATGGCGGCATCGGAAAGATGGCCTGAGCGCAGCACGCCTTCGCCGAGGCGAATGATGCGGGAGAAGGCGTCGATGACGAGAAAGCCACGGCGGGAAGGTCTTGCCACCAGGAGCCGGCAATTGTTGGTGCCGAGGTCGAGCGCCCCATAAACCGGAACTGCGGTGCGCCTCGCGCGCGCACCCGCATCGCTCTTGCCCTGGGCTGCCCCCAATAGGCCCTCAACCGGCGCTTCACACAGCGCACGGGCCACGACTGATGCTGGGCCGCCGCCCTCCCCGCAGTCGTTGGTCTCGCTCCGCCTGGACGTTACGTCCGGCGGAGGCATGGCAGCCGCGCGGGCACTGCCGCTCGGCCCAGTCACGATGTTTGACCCTTATGTCCGCGGCACTCGCCTACCTTTTAGGCTCTCGACGTGCTCGGCCGCGGCAATGGTTCGATAAATTCACTGTAGCAAGGTCTTAGGGCAGGTAAAGAAGGATTTGGGGGTAGGAAGCTTTGCCAAGCGCGCAGGGCGCTTTGCCCAGCGAAATTTCTCCGTTGCCTCGTTTTCAGCCAGCTCAGTCATCACAATGTCGCCTTGCTCGCCTCGTAGCCAAGTTCCGGTAGTTGGGGTGGGGCCCCCTCTGTCGAACCTATGACGCCAGGGGTAGAACCTCGCGTAATCACGTGACCAGCCAAGCATCGAACCCGGAGGATTACTATGGGGATTGAACTGAATTCGTCGCGTCTTCGCTTTGGGCCAATCGCCGTTGCCGCGGCAGTGCTCGGCCTGGCGCTCGGCCTCGCCATGCCGGTCAGCCCGGTTTCAGCGGGCGTCCAGAGCGACGCGACGGCTGCGGCGCCCGCCAAGCAGGCTTTGCCGAGCGAAGCCGCCAAGACCGACGGCGTGATCGTCGTTGCCGGCAAGGACAAGAACAAGAACTGGAACAAGAGCAACAACAAGAATTGGAACAAGCATTACTACAACAAGAAGGTCGTGGTGGTCCGGCCCTATCGGAAATGGAACAGGCGCCCATACTATGGCACCGTGATCGGTGGCGTGGCGCTGGGCACCATTCTCGGCGCCGCGGCGTACTCAGCCGCCGCCCCGGCGCCAAATACCTGTTGGTACTGGGCCGATCCTTCAATGACACGCGGCTATTGGGACTATTGCTAGCAAGACGAGAGCTCCGCGCCTGTAGCTCAACGGATAGAGCACCAGACTTCGAATCTGGGGGTTGCAGGTTCGAGCCCTGCCGGGCGCGCCAGCCAAGGCCTTGAAAACAGCGCTTCTGACGGCCTCACGCGTTGCCGTCAGAGGCCCTGCTTGTTTCAGTGTTGAGTCCGCCATTCTCAAAGCTTTGACGAAGCTGCGTGGCCGCTCGGGTGCAATTCGTCTCTCAGATCGCGACGAATGAGAAGGCACCAGCAGCCGCTCGAAGAGCCGCAGCGCGGTCATTGATGGAGCGCGTCGCCCGATGCTCCACGGTCGCCGAAATGGACCGATATGCCAATTATCATTATATCATCTGCAAGATCATAATTATATTATTTGCAGAATGAGTGGATCGCTTTTCTGCGCCTGACCCGCATTGGGGAAAGGCATTTCACTTAGTACAAGTCGAATACCTCAGCTGGCGGGAGGTCTCCTCGGTGCCGCGGGAACAGTGAATATGTGGGCCTGAGGGGCATCATGGCGACTTCGCAAAGTTTGCGGTCCACCTCCTCACGCTCGCGCCTCCACCGGCTCCTACCGTCTCTTGCCTGGGTTGGTGAGCTGCGTGATCCCCGCGTGCTGCGCTCCGACATCCTTGCCGGGCTGACCGTGGCCCTCGTTCTAATTCCGCAGTCGATGGCTTACGCCCAACTCGCAGGGCTGCCAGCCTATTACGGTCTATACGCTGCTTTCCTGCCCCCGATCGTCGGGGCACTATTCGGTTCCTCGCGCCAGCTCGCGACCGGTCCGGTTGCAGTGGTTTCGCTGCTCACCGCCGCGACGCTGCAGCCCCTCGCCGTCGCCGGCAGTCAGGGCTTTATCGCCTACGCGATCCTGCTGTCTCTTCTCGTCGGACTTTTCCAAATCGGGCTCGGGCTGCTGCGCCTCGGCGTGCTTGTGAACTTTCTGTCGCACCCGGTCGTGCTCGGCTTCACCAATGCGGCGGCCATCATCATTGCTACCTCACAGCTAGACAAGATCTTCGGGGTGCGCGTCGAGAAGGCCGCTCATCACTACGAGACTGTCCTTGACACTATCCGGGCCGCGGCGAGCTACACCCACTGGCCCACGGTCGCCATGGCGGTCGGAGCGTTCGCGATCCTCATGGGACTTCGGCGCATCAACCCGCAAATTCCAAACGTGCTCGTCGCCGTGGGGGTGACTGCGACGATTGCCTATGCGATTGGCTTTGAGCACGTTCAGTCCGCCGGGCTCAGCGAAATCAATAGCCCGGCTGTGCGCCAAGTGGTCGAGGATCGCGCTGCGCTCGAGCAGGAGTTACCGCAACTCGACAAGCAGATCGCTTCCGCCAATGAAGATCTCATCAAAGCCGTTACCGAGTACGGCCCCCACGACGCGCGCACATTGTCTGCACAGCATAGCCTCGACTTGTTGAAGCTGCGCTATGAACGTCGTACCAAGTCCGCCGACGCTGATCTGCTGGAGGTCAAACGCGTTCGCTTCGAGTTCGTGCCGGGCAGCGACAACCAACGCGGGCTCTATTACCTGTTGGGACACGCACCGGACGGCAGCATCACCGACGGTCGCATCTATCGTATCCGCACGCTTGAATCCGACGGCCAAATCACGATGAACGGTGGTGGCAACGTCGTTGGTGAGGTTCCAGCGGGATTGCCCGCGTTTAAGCTGCCACGGTTCGATGTCGGTATCGTGCTGCAGCTGCTCTCGGCAGCTATCACCATCTCGCTTATCGGCTTCCTAGAGGCGATCTCGATCGCCAAGGCCATGGCGGCGAAGACGCGCCAGCGACTAGACGCCAATCAGGAGTTGATCGGCCAGGGTATCGCCAATGTTGCAGGCAGCTTTTTTCAGAGCTACCCGACCTCCGGCTCGTTCTCACGCTCTGCCGTCAACATCAACGCCGGCGCGGTGACCGGATTTTCCTCCCTCGTCACCGGCATGATCGTGATGGTCACGCTGCTCTGGTTCACACCGCTGCTCTACTACGTGCCACAGGCTACGCTCGCTGCCATCATCATGATGGCGGTGGTCGGTCTGATCAATTTCAAGGCCATGAAGCACGCGTGGCAGGCGCACCCGCATGATGGCATCGTCGCCGTCACGACCTTCGTGCTCACGCTCGCGTTGGCGCCCCACCTCGACAAGGGCATCCTCTTGGGCGCGGGCCTCGCACTGATTCTCTATCTCTATCGAACGATGAAACCGCGTGTTGCGGTGCTGGCGCGTCATCCGGACGGGACGCTGCGTGACGCCGAGAGGTTCAGGCTCGATGCCTGCAAGGAAATCTCGATGATTCGCTTTGACGGCCAGCTGTATTTCGCCAACACGGCGTATTTTGAGGACAAGATCATGGAGCGCATCGCACTCATGGACGATCTCAAATACGTCATCGTGGTCGGTGACGGCATCAACCAAATCGACGCCACCGGCGAGGAAATGCTCTCCCACCTCGCCGACCGCCTCGACAAGGCGGGTATCGAGCTGCTGTTTACAGGACTCAAGAAACAGGTTCTCGACACCTTTGAGCGAACGGGGCTGTACCGGCGGATTGGCGCTCAGCCGATTCTTCCGTACTGAGGACCACGCGCTCAACTACGCCTGGCAGCGATTGGGCGAGGATCATCAGGCATCCTGCCCCCTCAACATCGTCTGCCAATTGCCAAGCGACCCTACTGGCCAGGACGAGGCGCCTCGCCAGCTTGGCGGCTGTGCGTGCCGCGCGTTATGCATATCTCATGCGGAAAAGGCGTAAGCTGAAATTACGCACCGGGCCTAGCTGAGGCCGTAGCACATGCCTCACATCACTCCAGTCGAGTGGGCTATCAAGTAGCCAAGGACAAGGCTCGCAATCATCAACCACACGACGCCAATGAAAACATCTTGCGCTCTCATTGTTGCCTCCGAGATGAAAAGCCAGATCGGAAACAATTGAGACGGCCAAAGTGTTCCCCCGGCGCGCCGTGGGAATCAAAGTCTCGGCAAGCGTCGAAAGTCGGTCGGGCCTAGCGTAAGGCCTCAGCGGCAAAAATAGGGGCGCCCCTCCGGCCCGACATAGTAGCCGGTGCGCGGGTCGAAGCCTGGATACCGCCCGCAATAGTCGTACCAGGCCGGGGTCCAGGCCGGCGGAGCGTAAACCACCGGGGCGTAGTAGACGGGCGGTGGCGGTGGCGGCGGAACGACATAGACTTCGCGCGGAGAAAGCGCGCTGCCGAGAATTGCCCCGATCCCAAACCCTGCGAGACCGGCGCCGACCGCGGAGCCGCGACCGGCTTCTGCCGGGGCAGCCGATATCAGCGCGGAATCCGATGGCCGCCGTCGCGGCAATCAATGACTTGTACATTGGAGACCTCCATCGCGCCCACTCGATGTGACCCGAGCAGGCTCCCCTTACGCGACGAAAGACTAGGACCAATCCGTTACCAGAAGGTCACGAGCGGCATGCGCAATACGGGCGTCCTTGGTCGAATGTCGGGAGCGGAAAAAAAAGAGGGGCCGGAGGGTGAGCTCCGGCCCAAGCTTTAGCGGCATGCGGCTTGGGGGGCCGAGGGATAGGCCGCTATCACCTGCTGATGAACGCCGGCATAGCTGCTTGCCGGGCTGAAGGATACGGGGGGGCACTCCTCAGCGCGCTCACCATCAGTAAGAAACAATTTACCATAAGTTGTGCGCGAGGGGGCGACTTGCTTAAGGCATGGTTAATGGCGGCATCTAGTGATGGTGCTCAGCGCCGGCGTCGGGCGCCGCGGCCCCTACCCCTCTGACCTCGAAGGTCACCGCTGTCGTGCCGGCCTTCTCGAAGGTGAGCGTGCCGGCGAATGTGTCACCCTCCTTCAGCGGCTTTTTCAAGCCAAGGAACATGAGGTGATAGCCCATGGGCGCGAGCGCGACGCTGCCACCGGCCGGCACCGCAACGCCGCCAGGCACCTCGCGCATCTTCATCATGCCGTCGGTCATGTTCATCTCATGGATCTCGGCTCGTTCGGCAATATCCGCCGTCGCCGAGGCGAGCCGATCTGGCGTGGCGCCGCCATTTTTTATGGTGAGATAGCCCGCGGCAACTTTCGCCCCGCCCGGCGTCGCCCGCGACCAAGGCGCCTCGATGGAAATGTCACCGGCCTTGAACTCGGCAGCAACGGCGTGCTGCGTGGCCAGTGCGGCGAAAGCGACAGCCGCCAACGCCGTGGCGGCAAAGACCATGCGGAAACGGTGGTGCATCATGGCGTGGGCCTTAGCCGGTGTGCTGTCGGGGTTCAAGGTTTCACTTCGCCGCGCCCATCTGGGGATTCGCTCCCCGTCGTTTGAGTGCCGGGCGTCATCAGACCCTCTCATCGAGCTGCAGAGCTCGCGCACATCGAACTTGTGTCGGGCGAAATTTGATCATACTGTAAAAGGTGAAAGTAACATTCTACTTTTTGTGTCGATGATACGAATGCAACGCGGGAACAAGTGAAATGTCAGAAGATAAGAAGGTGGGATTGACCCTAACCGACGAGGACATGATTACCTCGCCAAAACTATCACGCCGTACACTCCTCGCCGGTGTTGGCGTCGCGCTCGGAACTGTCGCACTCGCCGGCCGCTCGGCCATGGCCGCCGACAGCGAAGAGAAGGACAAGGCCGAAGCCGACAAGGGCGATGCCGAGGACGATAAGGACAAGGGCGACGCCGAGGACGATATGGACAAGGCCGACGCCGAGGATAAAGACAAAGGCGACGCCGAGGACGACAAGGACAAGGCCGACGCCGAAGCCGACAAGGGCGAGGCTGAGCGGGACGCGGACTAACTCTAGCCCGCGTCGGGGTGCGTATCCCGCGCGTGCGGCCGGGTATCTGGAGTCATCCAGCATAGACGGTCGCGTGCGCGCTTGTGCCATGGATCGAATATGAAAGCGTGGTCGCTTGAAACCCTAATCGATCCGGTCAGCAAGGAAGACTTCTTCAACGCCTATTTCGAGTCGCAAAGGCTATTGGTTCGGCGGAACCGGCCAGATTATTTCGACGAGCTTCTGACCCTCGACGACGTCGATCGTCTTCTCACGACCGTTAGATCGACGCGCGAAGACGTGGCCGTCGTCAACGCCGCCAATAAGATCAAGGCCTCGGATTATGTGTATGGCGACGATCGGATAAAAGTCGATCAGCTCTTCCGCCTTCACGAGGCCGGCGGCACCATCATTCTAAATCACCTGCACAGACGGCACCCGCCTCTGGCGAGCCTATGCGCGGCGCTGGAGCTTGAGTTCAGCGCTCCCTTCCAGACGAACATCTACCTGACGCCGGCGCGGGCGCAGGGCTTCCATCCCCATTTCGATACCCATGACGTCCTCGTGCTTCAGCTAGCGGGATCGAAGCGGTGGCAGCTCTATGGCACCCCGGTCGAATTGGCGTTGAAAGGCCACGGCGAGCACGCGCGGCAGGACAATCCAGGTCCGGTCAGCGAGGAGTTCGAGCTCCGGGCCGGCGACACGCTCTACCTCCCGCGCGGCCTGGTCCACGAGGCGATATCGACGGACGAGACATCCCTGCATGTCACGACCGGTATCTTGTCGTGGACCTGGTTCGATTTCCTGCATGAAGCAGTCGAAAGGCTCGCTTCATCGGACCGGCAAGTCCGCGCGGCGCTGCCGCCAGCATTCGCCCGGCCAGATTGCGACCGCAGCGCCTTCCGCAACACGTTCGCCGAGCTCGCCGGCCGCCTCGCCAGGGAAGTCGATGCCGACGAAATCCGTAGGGGCTTCGCGGAACGCTTCATCGACCGGCGTCCCCCATTTCTGCGACATCAGATGAGGGCGCTGACGCAAATCGGCGACATCGGCCTCGACAGTGTTGTCGGTTGCAGGCCATTCCTTGCCTATCTGATTGAGGAGGACGAAGAGTTGCTCATCTTGCGTTTCCATCGCCACGAGATTGCCGTGCCTTTGCATGCTGGAGCCGCGGTGCGCCATGCCCTGACGACGGAACGGTTCCGGGTGCGCGATCTTCCAGGCGACCTCGACGATGCGGGCAAGTTGGTTCTCGTGCGGCGGCTGATCAGGGAAGGCCTATTGCAGCCGCTCGATTAAACCTAGGTCTAGGCCCACATCCGGTGCGCCCCGTCAGGCATAGCCCTAAGAGCCTTGCCAAGCTCGCAACCCCGCGGCTAGAACACCCTGATGCGAGGGCAGCACCATCCCAGGCGCCCTTGTAAGTTGCGACGCGTTGCTCGATATGGTGAGGC